>NZ_FPAH01000051.1 GCF_900116345.1 Succinivibrio dextrinosolvens
ACTGGTAGTGCCACCACCTTTGTAATCTTTAAGAATATTGGAGATATCAAGTTTATCAACAATTGTACTTACGAGTCTGACGGGATCTGAAGGGGAGATAAAATCACCAATACAAGGAGGAAGTAAGGCTAAATCATCTTGAATATAGGGTTTGAAAAGATCTTCTTTATCCATAACGATATTACCAATAATATAACTCTTTATATTATTAAGTATAGTATATTAACTTTGTATATCAAGGAAATAGATAAAGATTTAATATAAAAATATTATCAATAATGTTAATAAAACCACAAAATTTAGGTAAAAATAGAGGGCGACCTTTTTAGTCACCCTCATTCATTTCAAAACCATCTCCCAACTTTCTGTCGTATCTTTACTCGCTTTCAACAGGAGTCTGAACTATATCCAGAGCTTTTAGAACGGTGTCCGTCCATAATAAAGACTGAGAAATATAGTTATAAATCTTTTCCTTATAAAGCTCCATTCCCTCATCATAAGCAAGAGTCAAGGCATCAGCAATCTTATGTTCAAAAAGCAGAGAAAGAGTTCTTATTATTTTACCAAGCTGCTCACCACCGCTCTCCTTATAGCAGGAAGAAACGGCATCAAGAGGAAACTCTGAGAAAGTTGCCTTTTCTGTATCATGCAGAAAAACGTGGCAGTATCGCATAAATCCGGAGATAAAAGACTGAGGAGCGGAAATATCATCACAAAGTTCCTGCCCCATGAAATCCACGATTTTGCCAAAGACTAAAGCCTGAATAAAAGGCTCATAGTTAATCTGCCTCATATCAAAAGGCTGATGGTTCAAATCACTTATCTTTTTATCAGTCAGAGTAAAAAGATTGAAAGCCACAGAAATAACCAGATAGTTTCTAAGATCATTCTGAGTTAATGCCTGATTATCGGTAAGCATCTGATTTTTAGCCTTTGCACGCAGTGTCAGAGTAGTCAGAGCCTTTGAGCTCATAAGTTTCTTCATGGCAGTTCCCATTAGAGGATACTGGGCAACAATCTCTCCAACCTCTTTGATATCGTAGAATGAGGAATATAGCTGAGCAAAAAGACGAAGCATGTCATGCTGCCATTTTGGACGAACTCCGTCATATTTAATAAGCTCACTCTGAACCATTCCCAAAACATAATCAAATCTTTTGGCTTCCTGTGCTGTAAAGTTGAAGATGGAACAGGAATCCTTGAAACCTATGGTTTTAAGATTTTTATTGCTCTTTTTAAGAGAGGTAACAATATCAACAAATTCCTGAGTTTTGGAAACATCTACAAGTACATAGTCAATACAGCTTAGTATTTCCTTGTCACTAGGAATTTCTCCCATTGCATCCACTCGGACTGCAAACTTCATTCCAAGCTTATATAGACGAAGAATGCTTTCTTTATATTCTTCGGTAAGTTCCAATGAGTTTTCCAGCCACATAATAACCGACTTAGGATCATACTTACGGGCTTGTTTAACCCATAAAGCACAAGGAACAGAAGGGATCATGATACGTTCATAAGCCCCCCTCAGAACCTTCATATTTACTACAGTAAGCACTTCACGTAGCAGACTCTGAACATTCTCCTTTCTGCAGAAACCAAAATCAAAGGTATTACCAGCAGACAGCTCCAGACAGTAAAACTGGGTTTTACCTGAAGAATTCTGTACCGCAAGACGATCAAACACCTTACACTGCAGAGAGGGAGTATCAAAATCCACTTTCTGAGCAAATATATTCCTGTTTTCAGACATACGCGACTATCTATTTGTTTTGTAACTTATACAGTAATTTCTGATGAATGCCATTGAAACCGCCATTACTCATAACAAGGATAGTGCTATCAGAATTACTATGGCCAACAATATCATCCATCATTTTTTCAAAATCAGAATAAACCTGAAGAGGCTTTTCTGACTGTTCTTCTAATTCCTTTACATTCCATTTTACAGAATCATTTGCATAAACGAAAATCTCATCAGCCGCTTCAAATGACTTTGCAAGCAGATCGTGATTTGCACCAAGTTTCATTGAATTTGATCTTGGCTCAAATACAGCAATCAGTTTTCTGGACTCTCCGAGTTTTGCTCTTAAACCTTCTAAAGTAAGACGAATTGCAGTTGGATGATGAGCAAAATCGTCATAAACCTCTACTCCGTTAACCACGCCTTTAAGCTCCATACGTCTTTTTGGAAGCTTAAAGCTCTTAAGAGCGACTGCAGCATCTTCTGTTGAAATTCCTGCATAAGAGGCGGCCTTAATTGCCATTAGAGAATTATTGACGTTATAGATACCAGTACATTCATACTTAACTGTTGAAACCAGTTTGTCTCCATCATAGATTTCAAATTCTGAACCGTCGGCCTTAAGCAGTCTTGCGTGAAGTCCAGATTCCTCACCTACTACATATCTATCAGACCAGCAGCCCATCTGTATGACTTCGTTAAGATTTTCATCATTATTAGGCATAACAATCAGGCCCTGACTTGGGATAGTTCTTATCAGATGATGGAACTGCTTCTGAATATCCTTAACTGAATCAAAAATATCAGCATGATCATATTCAAGGTTATTCATAATCAGACAGGACGGATGATAGTGGACAAATTTTGATCTTTTATCAAAAAAAGCACAGTCATATTCATCGGCTTCAATCACAAAGTAATCTGAATCAGAGTTTCTTGCGGAAATACCAAAATTCTCAGGAATACCTCCAATCAAAAAGCCAGGATTCTTTCCGTTTGCCTCTAAAATCCAGGCAAGCATAGAGGATGTGGTCGTTTTACCGTGTGTACCAGCTACAGCAAGAACTTTTTTATTCAAAAGATAATGTTCTTCAAGCCACTGAGGACCAGAAACAAAAGGAATTCTATCGTTTAAAAGCTTCTCAACAATAGGCATACCACGTCTCATTACATTGCCTACTACCACAAGGTCTGGTTTGGAATCCAGCTGAGAGACATCAAAACCTTCAATTAGTTCTATTCCCGCTGCTTTTAACTCATCTGACATTGGAGGGTATACATTTAAATCTGAACCTGTAACTTTAAATCCAGACTGTTTTGCAATCATCGCGATACCGCCCATAAAGGTACCGCAGATTCCTAAAATATGGATGTGCATAAGAATCCTTATCTTCTTTAATCTCTATATCATATTTAATTGTATCGCATTAGGCCTTAAAAGCAGTAATGTTTCGCCCAAAATTTGACTTTAAGAGGATAATCAGAAGATTGAGGATGGAAGTTAGAGGCTAGCTGTGAATTTTCCAGTAGAACAGTGAAATTAAAGAGCCATCTGTTACATAGACTGACAGAAAGGCTCTTAAGAAGAAGAAAAAACTAAAAACTATTTTTCCTTGTTTTCAGAACCGCACTTGAGGTATGGTTCAAACTGCTTGGTATGACGAAGAACAGGTTTACCGTCCTTGTATTCAATGGTTGCCAGAGGATAGTTGTTTTTCTCGCCCCATTCTAAAGTCTTATCAGCACCAAGCACTAGAAGACCGGTATCTAAGGCATCAGCCTCAAAGGCACTGTCTGAAATGACTGTCACAGATAAGGTCTTATGGGATACAGGGTAACCTGTTTTAGGATCTATAGCATGAGAATAAACAGTTCCGGATTTTTCATCCTTAAAGAAGTTTCTGTAGGAGCCGGCAGTAGTTACTGCCTTGTCTAAGGCACAGATAGGAACAAAAAGCTTAGGAGTTGGAGAAGTAGGATCCTCAATTCCAAGTTTCCATTTACGGCCTTCGGCATTAACACCGTATGATCTTGAGGCTCCGGCAACATTAACCATAAAATCCTTATAGCCCTGTTTAATCAGTTCCTCTGCAACCGCATCTGCGCCAAGACCTTCACCAACAGTTGAAAGATCTAAACGAACATCAGGATCTTTTTTTATAAGATAACTCTTCTCGCCTTCAAAACGAATCTCAAACTTATCAAAACCGACTAACTTCTTGGCCTCAGCAATCTGTTCTTCAGTTGGAGCACTGTCATTACGTTTATTAATGCCAAAGCCCCATAGGTTAACTAGAGGGCCAACAGTTATATCTGTAGCCTCATCAATTCTTCTGCCCTGATATACTGTATCCTGAATAATTTTTGATAAATCTGAAGAAATCTCGTAAGGCTCTGTAGATTTAAAATCGTTAAATTTTGCAAGTTCTGCATTTTTATCAAAGGTTGAAATCTCGTCACAGATCTTCTTAAAGCAGTTTTCCGCAAGCTCTGTAAGAGCACTTTCTCCGCCTTTATAACCCCCAACAACATTTACAGCATAAAAGGTTCCCATGGTCTTGCCCTGAATCTTGGTGGAAACAGCTGTTCTCTGTTCGGAAACATTCGCTTCACTGCGATCATTACAGCCACTCAAAGATGAACATAATAATAAGAAAACAGCAGTAGAAACAATCAGATGATTTCTTTTCATAAAATTCCTTACAACGGTACAGAACGGTGAATTGTAAAAAAGTCTCGCAGGATATAATGTAAAAAGGATAGTTAAACATCCTTGTGAGGAATTTCTACCTCATTGAGATCATTAACATTACATTTAATCTTGTCTTTTACTTTCTTAGAAACCTTTGTTCTTCCAGCCATGGCACACATCTGCTGACAGGTTGAACAGGCAATATCCCCCATGATTGCAGCAGTAGCCTCATCTTCAGAAACCAGAGGCTTTTTTCTGAAGATAAGTCCTAAAGACAATCCTAGGACAAATAAAAGAAAAATAACAAAACTTGCAACAAAAACCATACAGGGAAATCCTTTCTACAAGATTAATAACGACCAGATACAGAGAATTTCTCTTTTTATGATCCGGAATACAGCTACAGGTTAGTTTTATTGAAAAATACTCAAAAAAGAGTCATCAATACGAATCACCACTTAACTCTCATCGAGGTAGATTATAGCATTTATCAAATAAATACCATCTGAGAAAAAATCTTATTGAGAATACCGGATAATACCGGTAAAAAAAGGAAAAAATCCCTCTTTTTCGTAAATGATATCAGCTGCAAAAAATGTTATACTGCTCACCATTAATTTTAATTGGATAAAACGGAGACGAATTTTCCTCTCATTATAATAATTGAGAGCGATTCGCTAATTACATATGAGAACTAGTCAATTTCTAATTTCTACACTAAAAGAAGATCCAAAGGAAGCTGCTGTTGAAAGCCATCGTTTAATGCTTCGCGCTGGAATGATCAGACAGGTTGCCTCAGGAATCTACACCTGGCTGCCAACCGGAATGAAGGTTTTATCAAAGGTTCAGAATATCGTCCGTGAAGAGATGGATAAAACCGGTGCCTTAGAAATTGCAATGCCGATGGTTCAGCCTGCTGATTTATGGAAGGAATCAGGCAGATACACCAAGTACGGTCCTGAACTATGCCGTTTTACTGACAGAAAAGAGAATGAATTTGCATTAGGCCCAACCCACGAAGAAGTTGTGACCGACATCGCCAGACGTGAAATTAAATCTGCAAGACAGCTCCCTATCTGTCTGTATCAGATGCAGAACAAATTCAGAGATGAAATCAGACCACGTTTCGGTGTAATGAGAGGAAGAGAGTTCCTGATGAAGGATGCATACTCTTTCCACATGGATAAGGAATCTCTGAACAAAACCTATCAGGATATGTATGACGCCTACTCACGAGTTTTCACCAGAATGGGGCTAGAATTCAGACCTGTAGAGGCTGATACCGGTTCTATTGGAGGAAACCACTCTCATGAATTCCAGGCACTAGCAGAGGCCGGCGAAGATACTATCGCATGGTCAGACGGCTCCTCATATGCAGCCAATATCGAGATGGCAGAAGCGCTTGCTCCATCTTATGACAGGGCAGCACCAGGAGCAGACTACTCAGAAGTTGCAACTCCTGGCTGTCATACCGTAGATGAAGCAGCTAAAGCTTTAGGAATTGAATCAAATCAGGTATTAAAGAGTCTGATTGTACACGGTGAAAAGAAGGAAGACGGAACCAATGAACTAGTTATGATCTGTCTTCGCGGGAATCAGGAATTAAATGAAGTTAAGGCAATCAAGATCCCTGGTATTGCAGATCCTCTTGAGATGGCAACAGAAGAAGAGATCAACAACTTCACCAATGCTCACACCGGATCTTTAGGTCCTGTAGGCTTTAAGGGCAGAATTCTTGTGGACAGAACCGCAGATAAGATGGCAAACTTCGCCTGTGGTGCTAATAAGACAGGATTCCACCTAATCAATGTAAACTGGGACAGAGATGTTCAGAATTACGAGGTATTTGATCTGCGCAATGTTGAAGACGGTGATCCAAGTCCTGACGGCAAGGGAACACTTCACCTGCGTAAGGGTATTGAGGTTGGTCAGGTCTTTATGCTTGGTACCAAGTACTCAGAGGCAATGAAGGCAACCGTTAAGGATGAAAACGGCAAAGATGTTCCTATGATCATGGGATGCTACGGTATCGGTGTTACCCGTGCCATCGCTGCTGTTATTGAACAGCACCATGATGAAAGAGGTATCATCTGGCCTGAATCAATTGCTCCATTCAAGGTAGCAATCATTGCAATCAAACCATCAAAATCTCAGGAAGTTAAGGATGTCGCAGAGAATCTATATGCAGATCTTCAGAAAGCCGGTGTAGAGGTTCTTTACGACGACAGAGACGAGCGTCCTGGTGTTATGTTTGCAGATATTGAGCTGATGGGTATTCCTCACATTATCACCATCGGTGAAAAGAGTCTTAAGGACGGTATGATTGAGTATAAGCTGAGAAAGACTGGCGATAAGGAAACTATTCCAGTTAATGATGCTCTAAAGACAATCATGTCAAAGTTTGAAAACTAGATTAACATCGAAAAAAAAACTGAGCAAAGTGCTCAGTTTTTTTTTTCTAAATAACTTCAAGTTTTCCGTCTATAGCCCCTGCTTTATCCAAAGCCTCCAGAACAGACATCAGATCACCCGGAGCCAATCCAACCTGATTTACAGCACGAACAAGATCATCCAAGGTAGCTCCTGTATCAAACTTAAACATTTTTCCCTTCTTCTCTTCAACTGTAATCTGAGAATCAGGAACTACAGTAGTCTGCCCCTGAGAGAAACTGTTTGGCTGAGAGACTCTTGGGTCTTCAGATACAGTAACGGTCAGTCCGCCATGAGTAACAGCAACCGGCTTTAATCTTACATTGCTGCCGATAACGATGGTGCCTGTTCTAGAGTTAACCACAATACGTGCAGAATCGTCTCCCTGCTGAATATCCAGATTCTCAAGACTTGCAAGATAAGCGACTCGCTGAGCAGGATTTCTTGGAGCGCTAACACGTATAGAGGTTGAATCCTCAGCTACTGCACTACCATCACCGTACATATCGTTAATAGCATCTACGACATTCTTTGCAGTAGTAAAGTCAGAGCGATTGAGATTGAACACAAAGGAATCAGTATTTGAGAAATTATCTGGTACCTCGCGCTCAATAATTGCGCCATTGGAAATTCTTCCGACAGTAGGTGTATTTACAGTTACCTTTGAACCATCAGCACCTTCCACACCTAAACCTCCGACAACCAGAGAGCCCTGAGCAATGGCATAGACATTTCCATCTACACCTCTGAGCATTGACTGAAGAAGAGTACCTCCTCTTAAGGACGACGCCTCACCAATTGCAGAAACGGTGACATCAATGGTCTGACCAACTTTTGCGAAAGGAGGCATGGTAGCATGAATTGCGACAGGAGCAACGTCCTTGATTTTAAGACTGGTGCCTTCGCTGATCTTAATACCAAAAGTATTCAGCATTGAACGGAAGCTCTGCTCTGTAAACTTTGAGTTTTTCTCACCTGTTCCAGACAGACCAACTACCAGACCATAACCTAAAAGCTGGTTGTCTCGAATTCCCTGTATCGAGGCAATATCCTTTAAACGGGTTGCCTGAGCAGGTAGAGACGCTGCTGTCATAAAAATGACAGCCCCCGTCACAATGAATTTAAGAAATCCTTTTAAAAGTCTCATAGCCTTTCTCCTGCAAACTAGAAGAATATATTAAAGGCACTGTTAAACAGCTTTGAGAAGAAACCTCTTTCCTGAGTATCGGCAAAATCTCCGGTTCCGCCATACTGTATTCTAGCATTTGCAATTCGCTGTGATGATACAGTGTTATCAGAACTGATATCTGATGGGCGAATCAGACCAGTAACACGAACATATTCATTGCCGTTATTAAGCATCAGCCACTTTTCACCCTGTACCTGCAGATTACCATTTGCATAAACCTTGACCACACTTACAGATATCTGACCTTTTAGGCTGTTGGACTGACTGCCCTTGCCTGTACCGCTGAAGGTATTTGAATTGTTTGAGGTTAAGGTTGGGTTATATCTGTTTATATATTTATTTGTATATTTATTCAGAGTATTATTATCGGTACCAAAAGCCAGACTCATGCCACTGTAGTTATTCTTGTTACTCTTGGATAGAGAAGTATTTGCATTCTTACTTGCAGAGGTCGCCTCTTCAAGATTTACCGAGATAATGTCACCAACTTTATGAGCAGAGGTATCTGAATACATTCCATTATTCAGTGTATATGGATTATATATACCACCGGTAGGAACAACATTTGCGTAATCCTCTTCAGGTAATGCTGGAGCATACTTAGGATCATCTGGTTTTGGCGAGAATGTATCCAAGGCGCAGCCCTGAAGAATAAGTGCATTTACAACAGCACCAATCAGTACAAGCTTATTCATTTTCCCTCTCCTCCTCTAATTAAATGCTATACAGACTGAATCAGTGATCCCATCATTGAATCTACAGTTGTCAGCACCTTTGAATTCATTTCATATACTCGTTGAGCCTGAATCAGATTTACAAGTTCCTCAGTAACCTTAACATTGGAGGTTTCGAGCATACTCTGACGAATAATTCCCATACCATCCTCACCGCCAATTCCCTGCTGAGGAGCTCCCGATGCGGTGGTTTCAAGGAACAGATTGTCACCAATAGACTCAAGACCAGTTGGGTTAATAAAATCAGTTACAGTAATCTGTCCCAGATCCTGACTGGTATTTTCATTGGCAACCACAACAGACACCTGTCCGTCACGACCAACAGTAATTGATACCGCATTCTCTGGGACCTGAATCTGGGGCAGCAAAGGATAGCCTTCACCGGAGGTCACAATAGTACCTTCCTCGTTTTTGGTAAACTGACCGTTTCTGGTATAAGCAGTTGTACCGTCTGGAAGCTCGATCTCAAAGAAGCCTCTACCCTGAATCATAAGATCAAAGGAATTATCAGTGGTTTCCACATCACCCTGACCAAACTGTCTCTGAGTTGCAACTACCTTGGCACCCGCACCAATCATTAGACCTTCAGGCAGATAACCGTTGGCAGTTGATCTGCCTCCAGGCTGGTTAATCTTCTGATACAGCAGGTCCTCAAAAATGGCTCTGCCACGTTTGAAACCAACGGTTGAAGCATTGGCAAGGTTGTTAGAGGTTACAGAGATATTTGTCTGCTGTGCATCCAAACCTGTTTTACTAATCCATAATGCCGGAATCATAATCTTCTCCTTGCTATTCGTATGCTAAAATTTGATTTTGACGTTCATCCATCTGATTAGCGGTTTCCATCAGCTTAACTGTTGCATCGTACTGTCGCTGGATTCTAATCAGGTTTGTCAGTTCTTCAACTGGGTTAACATTAGACTGTTCTAACATACCGTTTCTCACTCTTACTGTATTTTCCTGTGCAAGAGTTGTGCCATCAATCATTCTGAACAGTCCGTCATAGCCCTTCTCAATATCCTTGTAATTCTCAGGACGAACCAGTTTAATACGGGCGTATTCTTCAATTACATTTGAATCTCCGCCCTGAGGTCTTCCTGAAATCACACCATCCTTACTGATGTTTATATCAGCAAGCATAGTAGGAAGAACTATAGGTTCACCATCTTCACTTAAAACATTAAGTCCGTTTGATGTACGGAGATTACCTTCAACATCAATTTCCAGACTTCCGTATCTGGTGTAGGCCTCGCTTCCAGCCTTATCGTTTACAGCAATAAAACCGTCACCATCAATAGCGATATCCAGTTCGCGATCTGTGGTCTCTATTGCTCCGCCATCCATGTTGTAGCCAGGACGTTCAGTCATGGCAAATGCACGAGTAGGATAAGCATCTGCAAATACAGACATTGCTCGGCTGTTTTCAAAATCAGCTTTGAAACCAGTAGTTGCTGAATTCGCTAAATTATTGCTTCGAACTGCCAGACTATGGAAATTTTCCTTAGCACCTGACATTGCAACCCACAATAACTTATCCATCTGTACCTCCGGATAAAATTCTTTATTACGAAGGTATTAGCAAATTACATGCCATTTAGTTTTTTGTTTTATAATCAGTATGTTAATTAAAGATTAGAAATATATCTGACAGGAAATTGACAAGAGTTCTCAGAACGAGAACTCTTGATAGATAAACAAATCGAAATTTAAAGAGAAATTGAACCGACGTCTTCAAGTGAAACTTCACCGTAGCCAAGAATATTCAGTTTAGTATCACTTATATTGTTACCTAAAACTACAGAACCAACTGTTCCATATGTCTTAACCGGCAAATTGACTTCCTTGCCCCCCTGCATACCGGATACCATCACAGTATATTTGCCGGAAGGATACATTTCGCCGCTTTCGGCATCCATAACACCATCCCATGAGAAGTCTGTTACACCATCAACTGATGCGGCGGAGAAACTGGATACAATAGAACCAGCTGAATCCAGAATTGAAACCTTAACATCTGATGCGCCTGAGCCAGCATCAATCTGAGCCACAAGTGGAGAATTGCCATCAAAGAATGCAGTACTAGAATCAACCAGCACACTTCTTCCAACCAGACTTGAGGCAGACAGAGCTGAACTTGAGGAGATGGAATTTACAATATTGTCCATACCATTGGTGATAGTGGTTAGATTATCAACAATGGAAAGCTGAGACATAGTGCTTACCATCTGATTGTTGTCCACTGGAGATGAAGGATCCTGATTGGTTAACTGGGTAGTTAACAGCTTCAGGAAGTCAGCCTGATCAAGGGCATTATTATCCTTCTTAGCACTTGCTGCGGCTTCTTGCTGTTTAATATAACCGGATGTTTTACCGATCGAACTGTAATCGAAATCCACTGACATAAAACTATCCCCCAAACCTTTTTACCATACCGGCAAACTTTGCCGGTTAACTCAATGTTACCATATACGATTCAATTAACATGCCAATTTTTCATTCTTTAAGATCTTTCATCTTTTTTTTCTGAATAATAATTCAGAGAAAATTTATTCAGAGAAAAATAATTATGGTAAGAACGAATATCTTCTACGCTACTTTATCAATAAAAAAAATCTGACAAAATTCCTTGTTAAAAGAGAATCTATTGTCAGATCGTTACAGAAAAAAAATATAGAACTGATTTTTAAATTTTACAGGTTAGGATTTGTACCAATCTGCAAAGTAGCCTGCATCATCTTCTTTGCACTGGTTGCCATCTGCACTGCTGTCTGATATGAACGATTGGCACTGATCATATCGGCCATTTCCTCAACGGTATTTACATTAGGTCTGTAAATATAGCCATTCTCATCAGCCAGAGGATGATTTGGGTTATATTCCTGAATAGTTGGGGCATCTGATTCAACAACACCTTTTAAAGCAACACCAACACCGTAAGGTTCTCCGGTTACAGGATCGGTAACGCCACCTTCTGAAACTTCAAACTGCATTGCTTCATCAAAAGCGGCCGAGAAAAGAGGACGTCTAGCCCTATAGGTAGTTTCTACAGATGAACTTACTGATTCAGCATTAGCAAGATTGGAGGCAGTTGCATTCAGACGAACAGACTGGGCATTCATTGCTGTACCGGCAATATCAAGTATTCTGAAAATTCCCATTTTACACCTCTACTACATTGCGGCTCTTAATGCACTTTTAAGCTTGGCTATTCTACCGTTTAAAAACTGCAGAGTTGCCTGATACTCAAGATTGTTGTTCAAGTACTTCATTCTCTCAGTTGACACTTCAACGGTATTACCGTTACCAGTATCAGCCTGATAAGGCATTCTGTACTTCATGGTCAGTTCAGGATCTTCTTCAATGGCACTGTGCTTCATATGTTTTTCATTTGTTACCACCATGTCAGAAGGTTCCTCCATCTGCACATGAGCAGCATTCTTGAAAGCAATATCAAAATCCAGATCACGGGCTTTAAAGCCTGGAGTATCTGCATTTGCAAGGTTTCCTGCAAGCACTTCTGCTCTCTGGTTTCTTATTCCCATTGTGTACTGGAATACACCAAATGCTTTGTCGAAACTGATCCCCATACCATTCACCATATCGTCAAAAAAATATTATTATTTCTGGTAAATACATGTGAGCAAGTTTTATGCCATAAAAAAAGCGTTATCAAACAAGATGATAGCGCTTTTATCATGTTTACTGAGAAAGGATTTGTCTTAGAAAGCGTATTTCTGAGGTTTTAGTCTATAAAGAATTCCTGGGCTGTGTCTTACCATTTCATATTTATCGGCAACACCAACTAGAGTTTCGGTTGAACCTAAAATCAGATATCCTTCTGGGTTTAAGCACATAGTAAGCTTACGCAGAATTTCAGCCTTAACATCATTTGAGAAATAAATCAGAACATTTCTACAGAAAATAACATCAAACTTACCCATTAGTGCATATGATCCTAGAAGATTCATTGGTCTGAATTCAACCATAGATTTCACTCTAGGATCAATCTGCATTATGTTTGGATTTCTGGTAGGTTTAAAGAACTTGGACTTGCGTTCAGCAGACAAACCTCTTGATAAGGCATGAACATCATATTGTCCAAGCTTACAGGTTGCAAGCATCTCAGGAGACAGATCGGTACCAATAATCTGGGTCTGTTTAGGATCAATATGAATCATCTTTGCCATCTGTTCCTGAACAATAATGCCGATTGAATAAGGTTCCTGTCCGGATGAACATGCTGCAGACCAGATTCTGACAGGGTACTTTGCCTTCTTTGCAAGTTCTGGAAGAATAAATTGTTCAAGAGCTGTATAAGGATAGGTATCGCGGAACCACAAGGTTTCGTTAGTTGTCATCGCATCAATAACAGCATCCTGAATCTTATTGTTAGGAGTGTTCTCCATTGCTTTATTGATCAGTTCATCAACATTTGAGATACCAAATTTTGAAAGCAGAGTAGATAGACGACTGTTAACCAGGTATTGTTTGCCTACACCTAATACGATTCCACATTTTTCCTCAATAAAAGCAGCAAAACGTCTGTACTGAACATCAGTAACTTCTTGACCTGGACCTACTACTGCCGGTGCGTTACCTCCATCAGAAGAACCTGAAGGTAAAGGAGCCTTCTTAACGGTAGAGAGGGCAGCCTTAGTTTCAGCAAACTTTTTAGCAAATTCATCGCTGCTGACCGGAGTAGCTGTTCTTGCCCCTAATGAACTAGATGCAGCTGAAGTGGTGGTTGCTGAAAACGCTGATGGCCTTGCTGCAGTTGAAGCTGAAGTTGTAGTTGATGAAAAAGCAGATGGCCTTGGAGCTGTAGCAGCTATCGATGAAGACGGAGTCGTCGTGCCAAATGTAGAAGGACGAGCAGTGGTAGTTGCGGAAGATGTTTGTGCTGTACCAAATGAAGAGGGTCTTGGTGTTGAAGTAGCAGTTGCAACTGAAGCTGAAGAGTTTGCAGAAGCTGGAGTTGCGACTGTTGATGTAAAAGTTGAAGGCCTTAACGTTGAAGCAGTAGATGTTGCTGCAGACACTGCAGGTGCAGCTGTTGTTGCAGTTGATGTAAAGGCAGAAGGTCTTGCAGCTGTAGCCGTTGATGTAGCTGTAGTTGTTGTAGTTGCAACTGATGCAGGAGATGTTGTGCCAAAAGTTGAAGATCTGCTCATAGTCGTTCCTGAAGCTGTAGAAGCGGCTGCAGGTGTAGGAGGAACAGGGCTAGGAGACAGAGATGCAGGTCTTGCTGCAGTTGCACTGCTTACAGAAGTTAAAGGCACAGTCTTGGACTGAGCTGCTGACGAAAATGTAGGAGTAGCTCCCGGAGTTGCAGGCTTATTTGCTGCAAACTGAGATGAGGTTGATGTAGTACCTGCACCGATTCCAGCAGGTCTTGGCGTTGCTGAGGATAAAGAGCCCCCCGCTCCAGCAGTAAAGGTTGCAGGCTTTGCAGGAGCCCCCGTACTGGATCCCAGCGTACTGCCACTAGTTGAAGGAGTTGAGGCTGATGAACCTAATGATGAAGAAAATGTCTTAGTAAACTTACCATCACTATTGTTATTATTTGAATTTGTAAATGTCATCTCATCCATGCCTTTACATACAATTTTGAAACAAAAAACATTTTAAAATCAAAATGTTCAATGAGCTTTATTATAATCACAAACAAACGGCTTTCTAGAAAACAGATATCTGTGAGAAAAATTAGGGTAACAATCCAAGTTATAAAAAATATACAAATATCTATTTGAAATTTAAGCACAAAGTATACTTATCCGTTTCTTTAATTTCAACAAATCAGCAAAACGAATTACTCTATATCATCTAGAAAATGGCAATTACATCAGTGGCAATTTCCCTACCGTATACCATAAAGAATAATTTGCAAATCAAAGTAAACAAAGGAAATCTAAAAATTTTGCGGCTTAAATCACACCGGCAGAAGGAATATTTCCAAATAAGTGCGACAACTCCAACTTTACTGTAATTATCACAAATAAATCACGTTTTAACCTTATTTCTCTATGTAAAAACTGTGTCTTCAAATACGGTCTGTAAAGAGAGAATATGTTATTATTCAGTAGAGAACAATCATTATCAGAATAAGGAAAATCCTGTGCTGCAGATAATAAAGAAACTATCAGGTTATTTAGGAGGATTGCTTTTAGTTATTCCCCTAACAGTCAATGCCTCACAGGCAGAGGCGGATTTTCTTTCAAATGTGGCAAAACAGTACATGCTGGCTCAGTTTTCGGATCATAGTCCAGATAAGAAATATGTTGTTAAGGTTTCCAAAATAGATCCAAACCGCAACTTCGGAGGTAAATGCACTGGATATCTGACAGCAGAGCTTCAGAATGCTGAAATAAAGAAAAACAATGTCGTAAAAATTACCTGTTCAAGAAAAGAAAAACCTTACGTTATTACTGTTCCTGTAACTGTATCCGTGTTACGAGCATCAATAGTCGCAGCATCCAATATCCAGAGAGGAAATGTAATTACATCCAGCATGGTTGAAGATACATACGTAAATGAGAATACAACCACTGCTTCTGTTATAAATGACAAAAATCAACTTATCGGCAGTAAAGCCAAGAAGGATATCAGAGCAGGAGAACAGTTCAAGATAAGTGATATCACTCTGATTGCAAAAGGAGACATCGTAACCATTGAGGCCAGTTCAAAGAATCTTTACATCAAAACTCAGGGAATAGCTCTTGAAGAAGGAAAATTAAACGACACCATTCAGGTCAGAAACAGTAAAACAGGAAAAATCGTTACCGGAATAGTAGAAGGACCTGGAATTGTGCGAGTTATTTTCTAGATAAATCAAATAGAAAAAAATTTTTTCAAAAATATTTAATTTTTTTTAATTTTTTGTTTAAGTTTTTTTTGTTTATTCCGTTAACAAATTAACAGTGATAAATAAGTAATTCACTGATAATATATCTTAGAGAGAGAAAGAATTGAGGGTAGTATCATGGCAATAGATGCATTAAATAGCCGCATATATAAAAGCGGCGTAAAAGAGTCCGTTGCTACTGCCAAAAACGTAGCACAGAATCCAGCAGGAAATGCTGCAAAAGAGGCCTTATCAAAAGCAGGAGCAGATTCTGTTGTGCTGACAAGTAATGCACAGATTCTGACAAAAGGTACTCAAAAAGCAAAAGAAGCCTCTGGTGTTGATTCTGCTAAAGTAGAGAAATTAAAAAATGCAATAAAAGATGGCTCATATAAGATTGATTATGAATCTGTAGCTAACAAGCTAATCGATTCAGAAGACGAGTTATCTTCCATCTTCGGATAAAACTCTGTTTTGCAGGAGAACAGAGTATCCAGATTAAACCTCATTTTGCAGGAGGATGAGGTTATACCCAGCACCTGGTTGCTGGGTTTGTTTTTTTAGAAATTAGGATTTACTATCCTTATAGAGAAAGAATTGACCACCTCCTCTTGCTAAAGCAAGGGGATTCCTACTGCTGACATTACTGTTCAGCTTCAGAGGGTTCACAGTGCTGACTCCTTTTGGAGTTCACTTCCTGTGCTAGCCGGGCGAGCCCTGCCCTTAGGATATTTCCCGCTGCATTTTCATCTGCATTAGCTGTATATCCACAGTTCGTACAGCAGAAATGAGCCTGAGTT
>NZ_FPAH01000049.1 GCF_900116345.1 Succinivibrio dextrinosolvens
AGATCAAGCGTATCTAAAGCATACATCAGCAGAGATGAAACTCTATATAGAAGAGATTATTAACTACTGTGAAGGCACAGAAAACAAGCATTTCATATGGTTTGCCAAGTTACTTAGAAATCATATTGATGGCATCATAAGTCATGCAGAATATCCGTTATCAAACGGAAAGGTTGAAGGTATCAATCAGAAAATAAAGACCATCAGAAGGAAGAGCTATGGACTACCAGATGATGAATATTTCTTTTTAAAGCTTTTTGATGCCTCCAGACAAAAATGGAAGGCTCAGATTGAATAGAGGATCTTTGTTCCCACATTTATTTGTACTGAGCCTTTTTTTCTCGAATGTTTTTTGTAAAATTTTTTGTTAAAATACACAACACTTAAAAATCAATAAGCTAAAGCGTAGTATAATCTGACCTGTTTTTTAAATGACTTTTGAGTAAAAGGTCAGAAGCGTCAATAGTTAAGATTTAGCTCTGCGTTATGTTAGAAAAATAAAACGCAGGTAAAGGATTACGTAAATAAACTGCCACTGATCCTGTAGGACAGGATTACAGTGATAAAGTTTTTAAATTTTAGTTAGTTAAGGTAAAGTTAATATGAGTTGGCTTGAGAATCTTTTACACAAAGCAACTCCATCAATTATTGGTGGAACCAAACACGAGATCCCTGAAGGTGTTTGGACTAAATGTTCAGCTTGTGATCAGGTTTTATATAGAGCAGAGTTAGAGAGAAATCTGAACGTCTGCCCTAAGTGCGGTCATCATATGCATATTAAAGCCAGAGTTCGTCTGGATTCATTCCTTGATAAGGATGGAAGAGAGGAGCTGGCTGAAGATCTTGAGCCAAAAGATATCCTTAAGTTCAAGGATCTGAAAAAATACAAGGATAGATTTACAGCCGCCCAGAAAAAATCTGGAGAAAAGGATGCTATTGTTGTAATCAAAGGTTCTCTAAAGGGACTTCCTGTAGTTGCCTGTGCTTTTGAATTTGATTTCATGGCAGGCTCTATGGGCTCTGTAGTTGGTGCACGTTTCTGTGCTGCAGTTGAAGAGTGTCTGCGTTCTCACCGTGCTCTGGTTTGTTTTGCTACCTCAGGTGGTGCCCGTATGCAGGAGTCATTATTCTCTCTGATGCAGATGGCAAAGACTTCAGCTGCTCTGTCAAAGCTTTCAAAGGCACATCTGCCATTTATCAGTGTATTAACTGATCCTACCATGGGTGGTGTAAGTGCTTCTCTGGCGATGTTAGGTGATGTGAATATTGCTGAGCCAAATGCTTTAATCGGCTTTGCCGGTCCTCGTGTTATCGAGCAGACTGTAAGAGAAAAACTTCCTGAAGGATTCCAGAGAGCAGAGTTCCTGGTTGAAAAGGGCGCTATTGATATGATTGTTACCCGTGCTCATATGAGAGATGAGGTTGCAGATCTGGTTGCTCTGCTATTAGGCTCTAATAATCCTGATACACCTTTAATTGAAGTCAAGACTGCTGCTAAACACCGTAAAAAGGCTCAGAAGACTCAGTCTGTCGATGCTCAGGTAGTTGAATCCTCAGACGTTAAGATTTAAGGACATAATTCTCTGCTTAGGCAGAGAATTTTTGTTAGTTTAGGATGAATAATAAAAATAACAGCGATAAGCCTGGCTCACTATCAGCCTGGCTTGATTATATAGAAGGCCTTAATCCTACAAAAATGGAGCTGGGCCTTTCTCGTGTTCAGAAAGTAATTTCCAGGCTATCTCTTACTTCTCTAGAAAAAGCTCTAAAAATCGAAATCGCAGGAACAAACGGTAAGGGCTCAACTGCCGCTTTAATATCCTCAGCCGTCTCTTTTAGCGGAATTTCTACAGGTCTATATACATCTCCTCATTTACTGAAGTTCAATGAACGTATAATGATTGATGGACAGCCTGTCAGTGATGAGCTTTTATGTGAAGCATTTTCATTGGTATATGATAATGCTAAGGATATTCCGTTAACCTATTTTGAGTTCACTACCTTAGCGGGCTTTGTATGTTTTGACAGAGCTGGTGTAAAAGTCGCGGTTCTGGAAATAGGACTTGGCGGACGACTGGATGCTGTAAACGCACTTGATGCCGATATCTGTGTAATTACTTCAATCGGGCTTGATCATACCCACATCCTCGGAGATACTCTCGAAAAGATTGCAGCAGAAAAAGCAGGGATCATTAAAGAGAATTCTCAGGTGGTAGTAGGCAGAATGAAGAATGAGCCTCTGTACAGAATTTCTCAGATCTGCAAAGAGAAAAATGCATCACTGATGGTCGAGGGAGTTGATTTCTATGGACTGTCTGATTCAAAATTCAGATATGTACAGAAAGGAAGTTCAATTGTTTCAGCCTTTGAATATCCAATGCCAAAGATCCCTCAGATCTGTGCTCCGGCAGCATTGAAAGTAATTCATCTGCTTTTAGAAAAAGGCCTTAAGATATCCACGAATGCAATAGCTAAAGCTATGAGTGAAGTCTCTCTGCCTGGCAGAATGCAGTGTGTTCACCGATCACCTGCCATTTATCTGGATGTGGCTCATAACCCCCCTGCAGCGGTTCACTTAAAAGAGGTTTTAGGCAGAAAGATAAAATTTGGCAGACGCTATGCAGTTATCGGCATGCTCAAAGATAAGGATATCGAGTCAGTTCTTGAGATTCTGAAGACTTCATTTGATGCTTTTTATGTAGCATCTCTACCAACAGAGCGAGGCGAAAAGTCCCAAAGGCTGTATAATGCTTTAATAGCAGGTGGAACTGATAATGATCTGGTAAAATCATATTCAGATGTAGAGCAGGCATTAAAAGAATGTCTTGCCGATACAGATTCTAATGATGAGATTTATGTAATCGGCTCCTTTGTGACAGTAACAGAAGCCGTTAACGCTTTAAAAAAAATAGATTTGGATAAATAAAAATGACTGACAATAAAGAAACAAACAAAAAAGAGGAAAAGACAATTTCCAAAAGTTTAAGAAACAGAATTGTAGGCTTTCTGGTTTTATTATCAGTTATTCTGATCTTTATGCCTTTTTTAATGAAGGATGATGTTGTTGCCAAAAAGAATACAGATGCTATCGCTATTACTCCAGAGGGGGCTGTAACCGATAACAACGGTCAGCTTGTATCTGCTGGTGAACACGACTACTCAGATCTGCTTGATCCTATTGATGACTCTGTAGCAAAGACTCAGGTGCAGCCAAAGGCTGATTCTCCTTTTGATGCCCTAAAGAGCAAAGGAAATGATAACACCAAGAATGTTGAGGCTGCTGATATTCCAGATGACAGTATGTTTGCATCATCTGAGCTTGAGGTGGCAACTCCTACCAGTGCAGCTGGTAATGTAACTCTCCCAAGTGTTTCAGAACAGACACCAAAGAGCGAAACCTTAAAATCTGCTCATGCAAATGTCACAGCTGCAACTCCTAATGTAAAAACACAAAAGGAAAAGGCTCCTGCTCAAAAGAGTGATTCAAACGCCTTAGCTTCTGGAAACTATGCTGCTCAGGTTGGTGTTTTCTCAAAGAAAACCGGTGCTCAGCAGGTTATCAATCAGCTTAAGAGTGCTGGCTTTACTCCAGTAACTCAGAACGTGAATATCAATGGCAAGCCACTGATAAAGGTATACGCCGGAACCTCAAAGAACAGAGCTGCAGTACAGGGAATCTGTCAGAGAGTTCAGGCAAAGACCAGTATTAAATGTATGGTTCAGACTTTATAGTCAAAAGGTGAACAAATGCATATAGATGAACTGACAGCCTATCTTCACTCCTATCTTAAGGTAGGAGAATTTTCTGATGCCTCACTAAATGGCCTGCAGATAGAAGGTTTTAAAAACTGTACAAAAATCGCTACTGCTGTTACAGCATCCCTTGAAGCAATCGATGCTGCAATAGAGGAAGGGGCTGATACTCTTCTGGTTCATCATGGACTTCTCTGGAAAGGTCAGATGTCTCCAATCAGAGGCTCCTTAAAAGAGAGATATTCGGCAATTTTAGAATCCAATATCAATCTTCTGGCATACCACCTTCCATTAGATGCCAATATGGAAGTCGGAAACAACAGCTATCTGTGCAGTCTTCTTGATTTAAAGAATATCGATTATGTGAGTGCCGGTGATCCATCCTCCATTGCAATGAAAGGTACCTTTGATAGCAGAAAGTCCATCAGTGAAATTGCCTCTGTTCTTGCAGATGCTCTTCAGAGCAGCGTTCAGGTCTTAGGCAACTGTGATAAGAATACCCTTATCTCAGATGTAACTGTTTGTTCTGGTTCCGGCTCATTTCTTATAGACTCAAACTACGTACCGAAGTTTGAAGCGCTGATTACAGGAGATGTAAATGAGCAGACCTATCACATGGCTAAGGAAACCGGTACACCTGTTTTTGTATTAGGTCATGACGCCTCGGAACAGGGGGGTATCAAGCTTTTAGGTGATCATATAGCCCGCAGGTTTGATATAGAACATATACATCTGCATTTTAACGTCGAAAGCGAAGTTGCCGTTTATGACTACTCAGATAAATAATTCAGAACTGTCTCCTGAAGCTATATTAGTAAGAGACGCTTTAATCAGGCACGGACTTGAATCTCCTTGGCAGGACAACGGTCTTAGCTCAGATGAGAAAAAAGATATTATCCGTTCTCATATGTCATCTATTATGACCACCTTAGGACTTGATCTTAATGATGATTCTTTGTCTGAAACCCCATCCCGTGTTGCTAGAATGTTTGTGGATGAGGTTTTCTCCGGCCTTGATTACAGAAATTTTCCAAAGGTAAGTGTATTTGAAAACAAGATGCATTTTGATGAAATGGTAAAAGTCTGCAATATTACTGTTACATCAACCTGCGAACATCATTTTGTGGTTATGGATGGAGTGGCTAAGGTAGCCTATATGCCTTCAGATAAAATTATCGGCTTATCCAAGGTTAACCGAATAGTTCAGTTCTTTGGTCACAGACCTCAGGTGCAGGAAAGAATGACTCAGCAGATAAAAGTAGCGCTGCAGACGCTGCTGGATACTAAAAACGTTGCTGTAACCATTACTGCTACACATTACTGTGTAAAATCCAGAGGTGTTAAGGATCAGACTTCTGAAACCACTACCACAGCTTTAGGCGGTCTTTTCAAGACCAACCCATCCTCAAGACATGAGTTTTTAACTGACTAAAAGAAGGTTCATATGAGAAATCCTGATTATAAGGTTGCTTTAATTGTTCCTGTTTATAACGAACATGAAACAGTTGAAACTTTTGTTAAAACAGTTAATGAAAAATTAGCTCCTGAGCTTGAGCATATTGAAATTGTATTTATTGATGACGGCTCAGCTGACAATACTGTAGAACTGATTGAAAAACTACAGGAAAATGATAAAAAAATCAGTTTAATCAGACTATCAAGAAATTTCGGCAAGGAAGCTGCCATGTCTGCAGCTTTAGATCTGGTCCAGTCTGATGCTATAGTGCCAATTGATGTTGATCTTCAGGACCCACCAGAGCTTGTACTGGAATTTATCCGCATCTGGCGTGATGAAGGGATTGATACAGTATATGGTGTAAGAGAGGATCGCTCCAGCGACACCAATACCAAGCGAGTTTCTTCAGAAGGCTTCTACTATGTCTTCAACAAGATGTCCGGAAAGGTTAAGATCCCATCAAATGTAGGTGATTTCAGACTGATTGACCGAAAGATTATTGATATTCTTAAGACTCTTAAGGAACGTAACCGTTTCATGAAGGCACTGTATGCCTGGCCAGGTTTCAGTTCTAAAGGCGTTGGCTATACGAGACCGGAGAGAATTGCAGGCCAGACCAAATGGAATTACTGGAAACTGTGGAACTTTGCCTTAGACGGTATATTTGCGTTCTCATCTCTGCCTTTAAAGGTCTGGTCCTATATAGGAGGATTTATCGGTCTGCTGTCTCTGATATATATGACCTGGAACATTTTAAAAACTATGCTCTTCGGTAACCCAACCGCCGGTTATACAACCTTAATCTGTGTGATCCTGTTCCTAGGTGCAGTACAGCTGATTTCAATCGGTATTTTAGGTGAATATGTGGGAAGACTTTCTCAGGAAGTAAAGGGCAGACCTGTTTATGTAGCTCAGTCTATTACAGGCCCACTGGCAAAAAAAATTCCACATGGCATTTCATCTACAGAGGTTGGTATTTCCTATAATTCTGAGGAAAAACCTGTAAAAAAAGTGACCGCTAAAAAAGAAAAAGCCTAATCTCATTTAACGACAAGGTCTGTATTCTGGATATTCAGTTTCTGACCTTGTTAAATAGAATTAACTTTGCGTATGGCGCTATGATTCCACTTGTCTGAGTGGATTTTTGTTTATCAGGAATATGAATTCTAAGAAAAGTTTTTACGAGCTTATCCGCTTTGTAATTGTCGGCGGAGCAGCAACCCTGGTTGATCTGGCGGTAACCACCATTCTGGTGTTTGCCACTTCTCTGCATGAGAACATTATAACCAGTTTAGCCTTTATTACTGCCTTCTGGGTTTCTTACTTTGGACACAAGAATTTTACATTTAAAAAAGACGGCAGTGCGATATCCTTTTTTATACTTGCAGTTTCAACTCTTGTGATACGTAATATTATTGTATGGGGACTGGTACTTTGCAACATCCGAGGTTTACCTGCACTGATAACTGCAATGGTGGCTGTTACTGTCATTACCTATTTTGTAGCTAAATTCAAGATTTTTAAAGGCTGATTTGAGGAGTTTTTGTGCGCATTGCTTTAGGAATCGAATACGAGGGAAGTAATTACGCTGGATTTCAACGCCAGAGTACTTTAAAAACAGTACAGGGGGAGTTGGAAAGAGCCCTTTCAATCATTGCCGATGAGGAAATACAGCTGCAGTGTGCCGGCAGAACCGATGCAGGTGTTAATGCCACAGGGCAGGTAGTTCATTTTGATGTGGTAAAAGAAAGACCTGATCGTGGCTGGATCATGGGAACCAATAACAATCTTCCAAATGATATAGCTGTTACCTGGGCCAAACATGTGGATGAATCCTTCCATGCAAGATTTTCTGCAAAAGCCAGACGTTATCGCTATATTATCCAGAATACTCTTTACAGACCAGGAATTCTAAGCAAGGGAGTTTCCGTATATCAGGGAGATTATGATATAGAGCTGATGCAGGAGGCTGCAGATTATATTCTGGGCGAACACGATTTCAGTTCATTCAGAGCCTCAGAGGATGAATCCCGCTCATCAAACCGCTGTGTTCATTTCTGCAAGGTCTACAGATATGGTCAGTATATTGTTTTTGATATTGCAGCCAATGCCTTTTTAATGCATATGGTCAGAAATATAGTGGGATCCCTTTTAACAGTTGGAAATAAAACCAATTCTGTTCAGTGGTTTAGAGATATGTTTGATGCAAAGGACAGAAATCTGGCAGGACCTACAGCAAAACCGCACGGACTTTATCTTGTGGATGTAAGCTATCCAAGTGAATTTAATTTACCGAAAAGACAGTGTATTGGTCCGATCTGGATGCCGTAACATGTTACAATAAATAAAAAAAATTAGGACACGTTATGTTTAATATCCCAAATATTCTTACTTTAATCAGATTAGGCCTGATTCCAGTATTCATCATACTGTTTTACATGCCTACGGATATGTCAAATTTCTATGCGGCGATAGTTTTTGTAATTGCAGCTCTTACAGATCTTCTTGATGGATATCTTGCTCGAAAAATGAAACTCACCACTAAATTCGGTGCATTTCTAGATCCCGTTGCAGATAAGATTATTGTTTGTACCGCACTGGTGCTGATTGTGGAACATTACTCATTATATAGAGACGTGCTATATCCTCATTTGGGTAAATTCATAACTATTCCTGCAATGATTATCATTGCAAGAGAAATTACGGTATCTGCCTTAAGAGAATGGATGGCTGAACTAGGCAAACGCGCCAATGTGGCAGTAAGCTGGATCGGTAAGTGGAAGACTACAATTCAGCTTGTAGCTATTTCAGGTTTAATCTGGCGTTACAATGAAGTCATGATCTATGCAGGTGTTGTAGCACTGATCATTGCAACTATTCTTACAATCTGGTCGATGCTGATTTATCTAAAGGCTGGATTGGTTTATATGAAAGAAGATAAGTAGTCTATCAAAAAATACCTGTTTAATAGATTAGACTATTTTTATTATACAAAAACTAAAGCAAAGTCGATTTAAAAGGCTTTCTTTAGTAAAAACACTAAGTTAAATACAAAAATAAACGAAAAATTAAGTAAAAAAACACTTTATTTTTTCAAAAAAAATCCTTATAATGCATTCCGTTTTCAACGGATGGATGGCAGAGCGGTTGAATGCAACGGTCTTGAAAACCGTCGAGGGTTCACGCCCTCCGTGAGTTCGAATCTCACTCCATCCGCCACTTACAAATAAGCTGGTTCTGTAAACAATCAAAATGATCTTTGTGTAATAAGATCAACATTTCTGCGGATGGATGGCAGAGCGGTTGAATGCAACGGTCTTGAAAACCGTCGAGGGTTCACGCCCTCCGTGAGTGAAAAAAACAATTTCAAATCTCTTTTCTTCTCCTGAAAAAAAACAAATTTGAGCATTCATTTATTTAAATAAAAATAAATGTGATCTATCTCTTTTTATGTTTTGATTTTACTAGTGAAAACAAAATAAAATAGATAGATTAGTGACTATAATTAGATAAAAGTGTGCTTTATATTAAATTTTTCGGATTAGTATGAAACTAAAAACTGCTGCTTTAGTTCTGGCGGTATCTGTAGCCGCAGGTGGTCTTGCCTATAAATCAACTGTACCAGAAAACAATGCTTTTGAAGGTTCTGATTTGCCCTTTGAATGGCACAATGCCAATGTCTATTTCGTAATCACAGATCGATTTGCCAATGGTGAGAGAAACAACGATAACAGTTACGGCAGACCTTATAAGGATGATTCAGGCTATACAGCAGGCACCTTCCACGGAGGAGATTTTGCGGGCCTGACATCTAAACTTGACTACATCCGCTCTCTTGGCGTCAATGCCATCTGGGTCAGCTCTCCAGTGGAACAGATTCACGGTTGGGTAGGTGGAGGCCCAATGGGCATTTATCAGTACTATGCCTATCATGGGTACTACCCTTTGGATTTTACTTCTATAGATGCTAACCTCGGAACAGTAGATGAGTTCAGAAACTTTGTAACTGAAGCCCATAAACGCGGCATCAGGGTAATGATTGATGTGGTTATGAATCATAGTGGCTATGCAACCTTAAAGGATATGTGCGACTTTAAATTCGGAAGAACCACTGACAATGTTGATCCCTGTGCTAAATTTATTCCAGATATGGAAGCAGGGCAGTCTTATCATAACAAGCCTATAGATGCATCTCCTGATGATAGCTGGAATCGCTGGTGGGGGAAGGACTGGATTCGTTTTGACGGTTATGGTCAGACCTGTGGTGCAGATGATTCTGTTGATGGCTGTCTAGCTTATCTGCCTGATTTCAAGAATTCTGATCCTAATGGCAAAGAGGTTACAATTCCGGTATTCCTTCAGGAGAAATGGAGTAAAAAGGATAAACTTCACGATATCCCTGCGGCAATACCATATCGTCAGGGACAGATGAGTGTAGCTCAGTTTGAAGCTCACTGGCTTGCCTCCTGGGTTGAGGAGTTTGGTATTGACGGCTTCAGATGTGATACCGTCAAGTACGTACCTCAGGAAACATGGAAACTGTTAAAAGAGTTATCGGAAAACGCTCTTAACAAATGGAGACTTGCCAATAAAGGAAAAGATCCTGCTGCCAGCTGGAGTGATCCTTTCTATATGACAGGAGAAGTCTGGGGCTTTACCAACGATCCTGAGGACAAAATGGGCTATGGCTCAAAGGGAGGATTTGATTCCCTGATTGACTTCTATTTCAACCCTGACGGCGTAAATCTGAATACCTGTATTATTCCGGACACAGAGGAGTGGAATCGCTATGCTCAGTTGTACGGCAGAGAAAACTCAAAGGTAAAACTTGGTAATCTGACCTATATCTCCTCTCACGATACTTCCTTATGCAGAAAGAAGGATATGGAGAAGACTGCAGTAATGTTCACCCTGATGCCTGGTGCTATTCAGATGTTCTACGGTGATGAAACATCACGTGAGAATGACAAGGGAGGCGGTATTGATTTAGAGCAGGGCATGCGTTCAGATATGAATTTCCCTGCTGATATTATCAACGCTGATAAGTGGGCTGCCAATGTAGGACGTTTAAGCACGGAGTATTCCTCCAATAAGGTGCTTTCAGTATGGCAGAAGGTTGGACAGTTCAGACTGAGAAATCCAGCAGTCGGAGCCGGTGCCCAGTACAGTATTGGAGAGAATAGCTTCTGCAGAATCTATCAGGATAAAGCAAAGGGGATAGATAACAGGGTAGTTATTCATTTAGGAGAGTCAGATAAGCTTGATGTTTCCAAGTGTTTTGCCAACGGAACCGTTCTTCAGGATGGATATTCAGGAAATGAATACAGAGTCATAAACGGTTCAGTTGAGATCAAATCTGATAAGGTTGCCTTGCTGGAGGTTAAACGCCTGTAAACGACAATTAAATCTAAATACACTTTACAGGTTTTGGCAGTCCTGCATACTTGGCAGCGCTTTTAGCGGCTCCGTCAGGAAACAGAACTGCCAGTTTTATTGAAGAAGCAAGCGCCTCATGCCCTGATGTTTTAAGATACTTAATCAGAATTCTGATAGCAGGAGTCGTGGCGTATTCATCAAAGTAATTTTTTACAGCCTTAATAATTAAAATATGCTCTTCAGTTAATTCAAGACCGTCATTTTTTGCCATATAATTCATTAAATCTTCATTCCAGTCATCTCTGTTTTTTAAATAACCTTCAGAATCAGTTAAAATTTCTCTTCCATTAAAGTTAAAACTCATATATAATGTTCCTCGTTTTCAGCGGATGGATGGCAGAGCGGTTGAATGCAACGGTCTTGAAAACCGTCGAGGGTTCACGCCCTCCGTGAGTTCGAATCTCACTCCATCCGCCACTTCAAAGCTTCTCTATTTTTTTCTTGTCTCTAAAAATCTTTTTAATTCTAGCAAAAACTATTCGTTTGTTTTGTTCTAAATTATTCTTAGCTATCATTTTGTTAATCTTTTTAAACAAAATCAATAAGTTGTAAAAATAAATATACGATATTTGCATCTTTTTGGCGAGAGTGATTTTTCGTGCGTAAAGTGTGCTAATAATATGTTACGTAAGTAATTATTTGTAAATTCAATTAATTTTATAAACTGCAATGTTAGTTTTCGCAATTTGATCTACCACTATATATGCCGTTTGGCCTTGATAATTTATTTTACAAAAAGCATTTACAAGGTTTATTTTTTATATATAATGTACCCAAAAGATGTGATTTTGATCACTATACAATTTACCTTATGATCGCTATATGAAATTAATAAAAATTTTTATTTTCTGCATTTGTGTTATCTGTATAAGTACCCCTCTTGTTTTTGCTATCTGCAACAGCAGCAATTTAGAAAACAGGGAAATTCTGAATACCGCTGATAATGGTACTTCAGCGTCAGAGGATAATCTTGCAAATTGTCTTGCCGAGCGAGACAGACTGCTTGAGCATAGAGACTATCACAAGGCTTTTTCATATCTGCGTACTCTGTGTGAAAAGTATAAAGATTCAGAATCATGCAATCTGACATATTCAACTTATTTTGCAATGCAGGATAACTCTGTTAACGTTTCTCCAAGTGCTCAGAATGTTACCCTGTACGAGGTTTTATATTATCTGGATCTCGGCTGTAAGCTGAATAACTATGATTCATGTATGAAAGCAGCCCGTCTGTATGAATACGGCGCAAAGCCTGGTGCATCACAAATGAAAGGTTACAATATTGCATATGATGCAACAGAAGCTAAAAAGTACTACAAGCGAGTATGTGAGTCCGTTTCAGACAGTGCCATGGATGCCTGTTCACGTGTTGTAGAGCTGTCACGTCAGAACAACAGAAATGTTCCTTTAGCAGATTCATTTGTAGATAATCTGGTAAAGAAATTAAACTAATCCTTATGTTCTAATTACCTAATTTTAGGTATCTAATTTTGTTCTTGTTTTTCTCGTATGGAGCAATTATCAGTGTGATAATTGCTCTATTTTTTTTTAATCGTATGTGATCAATCATCTATTTTTAAGATCTTAATTTACCAAAAATCTGTTTTAGAACTTATAGTTATAGTGTCTTAATATCTTGCTCAGTTTTTGGGCAAAAATGATCCATTATGGAACATTTGTTTTAATTATTTCTATAAAAAACAAACAATAAGGAAGATACAATGACTAGAAAAGAACATGATTTTATTGGCGAGCTCGAACTGCCTGATGACATCTACTACGGAGTTCAGACATACAGAGCTTTAAATAATTTCAAGATGACAGGTCACCGCTTCAAAGATTATCCTCTGTTTGTAAAGGCATTTGCACAGGTTAAGAAAGCTGCTGCAAAAGCTAATGCAGAAGTCGGTGTCCTTGACAAAGATAAAGCAAAAGCTCTATGCGGTGCTGCAGACAAGGTTATTAAAGGCCAGTATGCAGACCAGTTTGTTGTTGACATGATTCAGGGTGGTGCTGGTACCTCAACCAACATGAATATGAATGAGGTTCTGGTTAACGTTGCTCTTGAAGGCATGAAACACAAAAAAGGTGAATATCAGTACCTCCATCCAAATGATCACGCAAATCTTGGACAGAGTACCAATGATACCTATCCAAGCTCAATCAAGGTAGCATCAGTTTACTACCTGACCGATCTTAAGAAAGCTCTTGAAGATCTGAAAGAGGCTTTAAAGAAGAGAGCCAAGGAATTCAAGGATATTATCAAGATGGGACGTACAGAACTTGAAGACGCTGTACCTACCACTTTAGGCAATACCTTCAACGCCTTTGCTTCATTCATCGATTCTGACATTGATCATGTTGATAAAGCCTGCAAACTTATGACAGTACTGAATCTTGGTGCTACCGCTATCGGTACTGGCATCAACTGTCATCCAGACTACAGCAAGGCTGTAATCAAGCATCTGACCGAAATTACCGGCGTTAAGTTCTCAAATGCAAAGGATCTGATTGCTGCAACTCAGGATACCGCTGACTATGTAACCGTCAGTGCAACACTGAGAACTCTGGCAGTTCATCTGTGCAAGATTGCAAATGACTTAAGACTTATGAATTCAGGTCCACGCTGCGGTTTAGGCGAGATTGATCTTCCTAAGATGCAGCCAGGCAGCTCAATTATGCCAGGCAAAGTAAATCCTGTAATTCCTGAGGTTACCTTAGAAGCATGCTATCAGGTAATGGGTAATGATCTGACTATTACTCTATGTGCTGAAAGAGGCGAGTTTGAGTTGAATGCAGTGGAGCCAGGTATTGCTTACGCTCTGTTCAATTCATTAAATCTGATTACCAACGCTGTAATTACCGTCAACAAGTATGCTGTTGCAGGACTTAAGCCTCGTACTGAGGACTGCCTGAAGTCAGTTCTGAACTCTGTTGGTATTGTTACCGCATTCAATCCATACCTAGGCTATGAGAAATCTGCATCAATCGCAAAGGAGGCATTGCAGACAGGAAAAGCTGTGGGCGACATCTGCCTTGAAAGAGGTTATATGTCAAAGGATCAGATCAAGAAGCTCTTAGAGCCAAAGAATATGCTCAACCCACGTATGACTCAGAAAAGAGAAGGCTAGTACATAGCTATAGGTTTAATTTCTTAAGAGATTGATACTATGATATTTGCAGAGATTATTGTTCTATTGGGCGCCATCTATCTTGGTGTGCGCTTAGGTGGTATAGCCATTGGCTATGCCGGTGGTTTAGGTGTTGTGGCACTGACTCTCCTCGGACTTAAGGCAGGTAATATTCCTTGGGATGTTATTCTGATCATTATGTCTGTTATTGCAGCTATCACTGCAATGCAGGAAGCCGGTGGTCTTGACTATCTGGTAAAGCTGGCTTCAAACGTTTTACGTCGCCATCCAAAGCACATTAACTTTTTAGCTCCAACAGTAACCTGGCTGTTAACAGTATTTGCTGGTACCGGTCACACCGCTTTCTCAATGATTCCTGTGATTACAGAAGTTGCCAAGGGCGAAAATATCCGTCCTTGTGTTCCTCTGTCAATTGCAGTTGTAGCATCTCAGATTGCGATTACCGCTTCTCCAGTATCTGCAGCTGTAGTATTCATGGCTAGTGATCTGGCTTTAGGCGGTTTAGGTATTGATTACCCAACCCTGCTTTTAATCTGGATCCCAACCACATATCTTGGCTGTATGCTGACTGCATTCCTCATGAATATGTTCTGCAAAATGGATTTAAGCAAGGATCCTGAGTACTTAAGACGTCTTGAGGCTGGTGAAGTTACCAAGACTGTAAAGCATGAGGAGATTCAGTTAAAGCCTCACGCAAAACGCTCAGTTCTGATCTTCTTAATCGGCGTGCTTGCTGTTGTATTCTATGCATCTGCAATCAGTAACAATGTTGGTCTGATTAAGCCAAGTGTTATTACCGGATACGAGACAGTTTATGAGAAAGAAAAGCCTGAACTGTTCGCTCAGCTTCGTGATGAGCAGAAACTTGAGGTTATTGAAACTCTGGACAAGGGTGCTTATGTAAACAAGCCAATCAAATCTCTTGCATTAACCCGTGATAACGCAATTATCAGCTTCATGATGATGATTGCAACCTTCATCGTAATTCTATGTAAGGTTGATGTGGGTAAATTAAGTTCTACCTCAACATTCAGAAGTGGTATGACTGCCTGCGTCTGCGTTCTGGGTGTTGCATGGCTTGGTGATACCTTTGTATCAAACCACACAGCAGAAATTAAGAATCTGGCAGTTGATTTCGTAAAGAGCTATCCTCCTGTACTGGCTGTAGCATTATTCCTGGCAAGTATGCTTCTATACTCTCAGGCAGCAACAGCTAAGGCTCTGATCCCAACAGTTATCGCTGCCTTAGGCATGACAGCTGCAAATAACGGTGATGCATATATTCTTGTTGCCAGCTTTGCTGCAGTATCAGCTCTGTTCGTGCTGCCAACCTATCCTACTCTGTTAGGTGCAGTACAGATGGATGATACCGGTTCAACTCAGATCGGCAAGTATGTATTCAACCACCCATTCTTCATTCCAGGTATTCTAGCAATTGCTATCACAGTTGCTCTTGGATTCGTATTTGCTCCAATGATGCTATAATCTTTACTCATTGATAGCCAAAGGGTGGTCCTTCACGGATCACCCTTTTTTTGTTTTTAAAATTTATAACTGGCGCACAAAAATCATGAAAATACAGTTTAAAGGTTGAAGATATAAACAATAAGCGATTTAATAACGTAACAATAAATTTACATAAGGCGTCATGATGTCAAAAATAATTTCATATCTGGGACTGCTTAGTTCCTTTTTCAGCAAGACCTTTGCTTTCTGGGTAATTTTCTTTGCTGTTATCGCTTATCTGTATCCTGAGTATTTCAAACCTATTGCCGCTTACATCTCCATTCTGCTGGGAGTAGTTATGTTCGGCATGGGCCTTACTTTATCACCTCATGATTTCTCAGAAGTACTAAAGCGTCCATTACAGGTTTTTATCGGTATGGCAGGTCAGTTCATAATCATGCCGGCCTTAGCTTTTGCACTGATTCTGTTTTTGGATCTTCCTCCTGAAATTGCTTCAGGTGTAATGCTGGTTGGATGCTGTCCAGGCGGAACCGCATCTAATGTTATGGCCTTTATTGGAAAAGGTGATGTACCTCTTTCTGTAACCATAACCGCATGTACAACTTTACTTGCCCCTGTAGTAACTCCAGCTCTTTTCTATTTCTTCGCAAGTCAGTGGATAAACATTGATCCATATTCAATGTTTATTTCTATTATTCAGATTGTGATTCTGCCGATTGTTGCAGGTGTTCTTCTTAACTTTATGTTTAGAAAGACTGTTACCAAAGTGGTGGTTTGTCTGCCAATGGTAAGTGTTTTTGCTATTATTTCAATTGTTGCAGCTGTGGTTGCCTCAAGTGCAGAGAAACTGGCAACAACCGGTTTACTGATTTTTGCAGTGGTGGTTCTTCATAACTGTCTTGGCTATGTGTTCGGTTACTCTCTGGCCAAGGTATTAAAAATGGGACTGCCACAGAAAAAGACTCTTGCAATCGAAATCGGTATGCAGAACTCTGGTTTATCTGTAGCTCTTGCCAACAAGCTGGCCATGACAGGTGCAGTTGATCCTATTGCAGCAGTTCCAGGAGCAATTTTCTCTGTATGGCACAATATCTCAGGTACTATTATTGCAACTATTTTTGCCAATATGACCGATAAAGAGAAGGATTTATCTGCAGATGCAGAGAATGATGCCCATAATCATGAATTAAAGGAATCTTTATCCTAGAGTAAGGCTTTGAGATAAAAGAATGCCCGTTAATACATTGTATTAGCGGGCTTTTTATTATTTTTAATAAACGAGAAGGGACTAATCCTGATGATGGAGGAGATGTCCCATTCTCTGTTCCTTGGTATCAAGATAGAACTCGTTGTATTCGTTTCTGCCGTACTCGATTGGCTTTCTGTCTACAACCTTAATACCGTGCTGTTCAATATCGTGAATCTTGGCAGGATTGTTGGTCATAAGAATAACCTTATCAAAGCCCATATTCTTCATAATCTGAGAACAGGCTTCATATTTTCTGGCATCAGCAGGAAAGCCAAGACGAACATTTGCATCAACAGTATCCACGCCCTGATCCTGAAGCTGATAGGCTCTGATCTTATTGAAAAGACCAATACCTCTGCCTTCCTGACGCATATAAAGCAGGGCCCCTCTGCCTTCTTTTTCTATAGCACGCAGAGCAGCTTCAAGCTGAAAGCCGCAGTCACATCTTAGAGAACCGAATGCATCTCCAGTCAGACATTCTGAATGGATTCTGCAGAGAACAGGTTCTCCGGTTTTCAGATCACCCTTGAAGATTACGGCATGATCAAGAAAATCATCTTCTTTGAAAACAACAATATTAAACTGACCGAATTTTGAGGGAAGTTTACCTACTGGTCCCTGAACAAGTTTTGTAGTCAAAGTTATTCCTATTGAATCTTTACGGTTTTATAAGGCCCCAAAAGCCTTCAGACTAATTGATTATTATTAATGCTGTGAAGTATATCATCTTTATAGGTTTATGACATCATGAGAACTTAACATTAAATATCTATATAGTGACAGCTCGGATGTCAAGCATTTTGTAAAACTTTTTGACTAGCGCTGTCCCTTGCCGAACTTTAATCATAACTTATTGTTTATTCAGGCATTGTTTGTCTGATTTTTATTCATTTCCAGACAATAAAAATATATTGGAAGCTAATCCAATTATATCTTCGGTTAGGATCAATTGCCTATAGGCAGGATCAATCTTTCTGCTATAAATTTTCCTTCTTAAGGTAACGCATCCTGTATTTCTGAACCATTTACTTTCGGTCTATTACCTACAACAAATGAATTTCTATAATCATGAGTCAGAGCTATTTCTCCGTACCTGAGAGATC
>NZ_FPAH01000016.1 GCF_900116345.1 Succinivibrio dextrinosolvens
GAATATAAGTTAAAAAGAGAAAGTCGCAATTTTTTAAAATAAAATTCATGGGGTGTGTTTCAAATTTTGGAGCAGGATTTAAAAAAAACGGTAATTAAGAAAATTTTTATAGAAATTTTTCGAAAATGATCTTACTGCTAAAAGGAGGTCTGCTTGATGCTCTTAAGTTAGGACCTAATCTCTCAAATAGTATGGAATTATCTGTCTCTCATTGTTAAAATCTTCCTATAATAAGATGAGAGTTGAAAGGATAAAGTCATGGAAACTCGAAAAATTGAGTGTCATACTTTGATTGTCGGAGCCGGATCTGCAGGCATAGAGGCCTTTAAAAGTGCGGTTGAGAGTGGTGCAGACTGTGTTATAGTGGATTCCGGTCCTGTTGGAACGACTGCTCAGCGTTCCGGTGAACTTCCTACCAGTCTTTTAATGTCCGCTGCTCAATCCTTAAAAGCTATAAAAAATCTCGAACAAAGTGGCATCAGTTTCCCAATTCCTGTTCAGCCTGACACTTCAAATGTTTTATCTTCTTTAAGAGCTGTAAGATCAAGAGCAACCTCAGATGTCCTCTCTTTTATGTACAGGATCCCCGAAAATAAAAGAATCCGCGGAACCTTGAAGTTTATGGACAATCATAATGCGGTTGTGGATGACTCTGTTGAAATACATTTTCAGACTGCTGTAATTGCTACCGGTTCGTCACCTCTGGTCACCTTTGAGCAGTCAAGACTGAAGAATATTCTTACCTCAAACGAGTTCTTCGAGCTTGAGACTCTGCCAAAATCAGTTGCAGTGTTCGGTAGTTCTAAGGTAGGTCTTCAGTTAGGGCAGTCACTCTCATATCTAGGAGTTGATACTGTTGTTTTCGGTCAGAAAAAACTCTGGCAGTTTACGGATGAATCCGTGTTACTGGTAGCCCATCAGCTTCTGTCCTCAAGATTCAGACTCTATGTCGATACCTATGTCACCTCCATGGAAGATGATGGAGAGAAGGGCTATACCATTTATTATGTAGACGGTAAAGGCTATGAGAATTATCTGCACATGGAAAGTATTGTTGCGGCAACTGCCAGAATTCCTAATGTTGGCGGAATGAATCTGCAGAAAATAGGAGTGAAGCTGCTACCTCATGGTCTTATAAAAATCAATGAAGACACTATGCAGACCTCTGTGCCAAATATCTTTGCTGCAGGTGATGTCTGTCGCGATACATTCCTCTCATCAGTTGCCTTTTCGGATGGTAAGTACGCTGGAAAGAACGCAGCCAACTATCCGGTTTTAGTCAACAAGCCTTCTCAGGTAAAGGTAAATCTTGTATACACCGATCCTGTTCTTGCTATAGTTGGTAATTCTCTTGAGGAAATGAGAAAATACGCGAAAATGACCGGTGATACTTTTATTACAACAGAAGTCAGGTTGTCTCAGGGGCATTACAGAGGTTTAAGGGAAGATGGCGGCATCCTGAATATATATACTTCAGTCTCTTCTCACAGGATTCTCGGTGCTGAAATATGTGCCTACAGAGGAGATAAAATAGCCAACTTTTTAGCCCTGGCAATGGAAAACAATTATACTGTTGAAAGATTATCAGAGTATAATTTTGCAAATTTATCTGCAGAGTCAGCAATCGGAATAGCAGCAATGAACACTGTAGATAAACTAAAGAAGAGTAATAAATTTAGAGTTAGACATTAAATGAAAAAGAAGATTGTTCTAGCCTCCGCAAATGAAGGAAAGGCAAGAGAGTTTCGCGCAATTTTAGAGCCATTAGGTTTTGATCTGATTCTTCAGTCAGAGCTTGGAGTTGAATCTCCTGAAGAAACTGGAAAGAGCTTTATTGAGAATGCTATTTTAAAGGCCAGATATGCTGCTGAGCAAACTGGAATGTGGGCTCTGGCAGATGATTCTGGTTTAGCAGTTGACGCTCTCAACGGTGCTCCTGGCATTTATTCAGCCCGTTTTTCAGGAGGCGATGATAAAAGCAATAATGCCAAACTACTTGATCTGATGAAAGATGTCCCTGCAGATAAGAGAACCGCAAGATATTACTGTGCCTTATGCCTTGTAAAACACAAGGATGATCCTGTTCCTCTGACTGTTCTTGCTTCATGGGAAGGTTCAATCGGTTATAAAGAAATAGGCTCTGGTGGTTTTGGCTATGATCCTTTATTCATGGTAACCGGTCGCCACTGTTCAGCAGCACAGCTGCCTCCTCAGATTAAGAACCTGATTTCTCACAGAGGAAGAGCTCTATCAGCATTAACCTATAAGCTTGAGCATAATTACATATAATGTCATCAGAACTTCCTGTCGGTTTATACGTTCATTATCCCTGGTGTGTAAGGAAATGTCCTTACTGTGACTTTAATTCCTATCCTATTAAGGAACGTAACTGCACCGAGGATAAATATGTAAAGGCGCTACTTTCAGATTTTTCTTCATTTGAAGAATATCTGAACGGACGATCTTTGCTGTCCGTATATTTTGGCGGAGGTACTCCATCCCTGTTTTCTCCTTCTGAGATGGAGAAGATTATCAAAAGGATTTCTCCTTACCTTACGGACAAAACCGAAATCTCAATGGAAGCTAATCCTGGTACCGTTGACCTTGATCTTCTTAAAAAATACCGTGGTATAGGGGTTAATCGAATCAGTATTGGGGTACAGAGTTTTAACGATGTTTCTTTAAAACTACTGGGAAGAATCCATAGTTCTAAGGATGCTGTTGTCTGCTGTGAAAATGTTATCAGTGCAGGATTTGACAATTTCAATATAGATATTATGCACGGTCTGCCTAAACAGACGGTCTCAATGGCGCTCGATGATATCAATAAGGCTGTTGAACTTGGATGCAATCATCTCTCCTGGTATGAACTGACTATAGAAGAGGATACCGCCTTTGGTCTGAATCCACCGGTACTACCTTCTGAAGATGCTCTGTCTGAAATAGAGGAGCGAGGCTTTGAACTTTTAGACTCCAAAGGTTTTAACCGTTATGAGGTTTCAGGTTATACCAAAGACAGAAGATGTCTTCATAATCAGAATTACTGGTATTTTGGTGATTATGTAGGCATTGGTGCTGGCGCTCATTCAAAGCTTAAAATAGGCGATGATACTTTCAGAAACGCCAATCCTGAGAGCCCATCAGAATATATCTCAAAGGTTTTGAATACTCCTCTTGAGCTTTCTAGAGTAAATCCGGAGGATCTGCCTTTTGAATTTATGCTGAACCGACTCCGTATCTTTGATGATATAAAGTACAGCGAGTTTGAGACTGCTACCGGGCTTTCCTTTGAAACAGTCAGAGAAAAACTAGAGGAGTCTCAATCTCTTGGTCTTCTGATTATGGAAAAGGAATCCTACAGACTCACGGAAAAGGGAAGATGGATGCTTAACGATATTCTGGAAATGTTTCTGGATTAAGAGTAAACTGCAGTCACATTCCACTCCAGAAAACATTTTTTTGTCAAAAATGAGCAGTAGAACACTTAACTTTTTTAAAACGCTCTGCTCTTCCACATAGTACCCTTTTTTTAAGATGCTATAATTTTAGTTAGTACAAATAAAATCATTTCAATAAAACAGCGGGAAACAACATCATTTTTACCCTGTCAGAAAACAGGCTGCTTTACAGACGGATTTTGGATAAGAAAGATCCTCTTTGCTCAGACTTTTCCCCGCAAAAGAGTAAAGATTTTCAACGAGAATACATATGAATACAAACGATAAAAAAAGAATTAACTCACTGTTGGCATTAAAGAATGCTCCAAAGGGAAAAATAGAATCTGATTTCAGAGTGGCTCTTTATATTGTGGCTGCCTTATATCATTTGGATTTTGCTAACAAATCCAATCTTGGAGTCTGCTCCTATCTGATGGGAGAGGTCGGATTTAAGGGTGATATTACCAGATATTCTGACAGGGATTATTCCGATTGTCTTAAGGATCTTGTTGATAAAGGCTGTCTGATCCCTCTAGGCCAGGGAAGTTCCTATACAACTCCAAATGATCTGATGATTTTTAAATCAAAGGTTTTCTGCGTTGAAGATCCTGCCATGTCAATTGAGATGGGGGAGAAGTTCTTTAATTACTGTGTTGCTGATGAGACCGGTAAAGAATATCGCCTGAATTCTGATTTTGTGCTGCTGCCTAATGATGAGGTTGAGGCTGTGGTTTCAAAATCCGGAGATGTTGCCTACATCAGAAGTATCACCAAGGTAAGACAGTGCGTTTTAGGAAGAGTTATTCCTCTGTCTGGTAAAAAGGCAGGCTTTTCTCCTGATGAACCAAATTTAAAGCAGCTTAAGTTCTTCTTTAAGTCAAAAGAGGATTTGGGTGAGGCAACCTCAGGTGATGTGGTTATTGCACAGGTTGTTAAAAGAGATGCTTCTGGCTTTGAAATCAAGACCAGAGAAGTGGTAAAGGATATCGGTAATCTTAACAACATAATCGTTATGGCAGTCCTGAGAAACGATATTCCTAATGTATGGCCGCAGAATCTTTTAAAGTCCTTATCCAGAATCCCAGATACCGTAAGTGAAAAGGAGACAAAGGGCAGAGTTGATTTAAGAGAACTGCCTTTAGTTACTATTGATGGTGAGGATGCCCGAGACTTTGATGATGCAGTTTACTGCAGAAAGGAAGGCAAAGGCTGGAGACTGTGGGTAAGCATCGCTGATGTTTCAACCTATGTAAAGCCAAATACGCTTCTTGATAAGGAAGCTGTAAACCGCTGTAACAGCTGCTACTTCCCTAATTTTGTAATTCCAATGCTGCCTGAAAAGCTTTCAAACGGAATCTGTTCTTTAAATCCTAATGTGGACAGACTGTGTATGACTGCTGAAATGGAAATCTCTCATCAGGGTAAGATAACCTCTTATAAATTTTATCCTGCAGTGATGAGATCTCATGCCCGACTTACCTATACCGAGGCATGGCAGATGATGGAGAAGGGCACTGTTCAGTTTGATGAGCATGAGAGTGTGGTTGAGGATGTTAAAGAGCTGCACAATCTGTATCTTGCCTTTAAAAAGGATCGTATCAATCGCGGCGGTATTTCTGTTGAGTCAGAGGAACTTCATTTCGTATTCAATGAGGATATGGAAATCGAAGGAATCAAGCCTTTAGAGAGAAACGATGCTCACAAGGTTATTGAAGAGTGTATGATTGCTGCAAACGTCGCAGCTGCCTGCTTTGTGGCATCCAAGAATGCTCAGACTCTTTACCGTGTTCATGCTAAACCTACCGAGAAGAAACTTGGCCTTCTGTTCACTCAGCTGGCTCGATTCGGTCTGTCTCTTCCTGGCGGTAAGGAGCCTACCTCAAAGGATTACATGAAACTTGCCGATTCTGTTGCCAATCGTGTGGATGCGAAGATCATCAATGAGCTGATTCTAAGAAGTATGTCAAAGGCTGAGTATACTCCTGAGAATATCGGTCATTTTGGTCTGGCTTTGGAAAAGTATGCGCATTTTACATCTCCAATCCGTCGTTATGCAGATCTTCAGCTTCATCGCGTAATCAAGTATCTTCTGGAAAAAGAGGAAAAGCGTTCCTGGGGCAAGATTGGCTCCAGATCCTATACTAGAGCGGAACTGGTGGCTCTTGGAGTAAAGTGTACCGACAGAGAAATTGCTGCAGATATGGCAGAGCATGAGGTAGATGCGGCTCTGGCCTGTATCTATATGGAGAAGTTTATCGGTGAAACCGTCGAGGGTACCGTTACTGCTGTAACCAGCTTTGGTGTCTTTGTCAGAATCGATGACTTCGGTATTGACGGTATGATTTATATCGGAAACTTCAATTCCTATATGGTCTTTGATGAAAGAACCCAGACTCTGACCTCAAATCGTGGCGAATCATATGCAATCGGCAAGAAGGTTAAGGTTGTGGTTGCTGATATAAATCACGAAGAGCATAAGATCAACCTGATGCCGGCCAATATGAGCAAAGGTCAGATTAACGCTCTGAAAAAAGAAAGAGATGCAATAGTTGCAAATAGACAGAAAATTGTTCAAAATGCACCAAAAAATGATAAAGAAACAATTTTCAAGAATCTTTCAGACATATCAAAAGGAAAAGATCCTTCTGAGCAGGATATTGTGTTGAGAAACAAAAAACAGGCGTTTTCAATTGGAAAGGAATATATAAGTGATCCATATGATTCAGCCATTGATATGAAAAAGATCAAGTTCTCAAAGAAATCGAATAAAAAGAGTAAAAAAGGTTAAAAGATTATATGTACGTAAATAAGAAAAAGGCTAATACCAGAGAAATCATCTACGGTATTAACGCAGCCACTACAGCGATTCAGTCAAATCCAGACAAGATTACCGCAGCCTGGGTGGTTAAAGGTCGTGAAGATGACAAGCGTATCCGCCAGATTGAGCAGATGCTCTCTCAGATCGGAATCAAAGCACAGGTTGCAATGCGCCATTCTCTGGATGAGAAGACTGATAACGGAGTACACCAGGGTATTGTTCTTGAGGTTATTGCTACTCCTCCAAAGGATGAGCGTTTCCTTGAGACTCTGTTAAAGGATCTTGAAGGACAGCGACAGCTTTATCTGATCTTAGACGGTGTAACCGATCCTAGAAATCTTGGTGCTGCCATGCGTTCTGCCTGGGCAGCCGGAGCTGCTGCAGTAATTGTTCCAAAGGACAAGTCTGCATCTCTGACTCCTGTAGCCAGAAAGACCGCTGACGGTGCTGCCGAGCATGTTCCTTTTGTTGCAGTAACCAACCTTGCAAGAACCATTGAACTTCTTCAGGAATTCAATGTTGAGGTTGTTGGAATGGCAGGTGAGGCAACAGATACCATCTATGATTATGATTTCCAGAAAGCCACTGCTCTGGTAATGGGCTCAGAGGAAAGCGGTATGCGTCATCTGACCCGCGAGAAGTGCGATACCATTGTAAAAATTCCAATGGCCAAGGGCGTTGAATCCTTAAATGTTTCAGTTGCAGCCGGAATTGCAATGTTTGAAGTTGTACGTCAGCTTTCTGTAAAATAAAATTAACAATATTTTTTGCTATCGTATCAGATAGATACGATAGCTTCCCCTCAAAGTCCTCGTTTTTTCTTGATAATCCTCTCAAAAAGCGTATAATAATCGCACTCAGTCATGTGGATAACATATTCACATTGGTCTCCTTGTCTGATAATTGACTGATTTATCAGATTTTTACCGTAAGGGGCATTTTAATGCGTAACTACGAAATTGTATTCCTGGTTCACCCAGATCAGACCGATCAGGTTCCAGGTATGATCGAGCGCTACAAGGGCGAGATCGAGAAATCAGGTGGTAAGGTTCACCGTTTAGAGAACTGGGGCCGTCGTCAGCTGGCTTACCCAATCCAGAAAGTACACAAGGCAACTTATGTTCTTATGAACGTTGAAGCTGAGCAGGAAGTTATCGATTCAATCGAGAACACCTTCCGTTTCAATGATGCTATTATCCGTAATTTAATCATTCGTACCAATGAGCCAATTACCGAGCAGTCTCCAATGATGAAGGCTCGTGATGACCGTCGTGTACGTGATGAAGAAATTTCTTCACAGAAGATTGAAGATGATGCAGATGCTGAAGCTTCAGTAGATGCAGAATAAGGGGATTAATCATGGCTCATTACTATCACCGTCGTAAGTTCTGCCGTTTCACTGCAGAAGGCGTTACCGAGATTGATTACAAGGATGTTGCTTTATTAAAGAACTATGTTACCGAGTCAGGTAAGATTGTTCCAAGCCGCATCACAGGTACAAGTGCTAAGTATCAGCGTCAGCTGGCTACTGCTATCAAGCGTGCTCGTTTCTTAGCTCTATTACCATACACTGACCTACAAAGCCGCTAATTAGGAGCTAAAATGGAAGTTATTCTATTAGACAAAATTGGCCGTCTAGGCGGTCTAGGTGACAAGGTTAAGGTTAAGAATGGTTATGCTCGTAACTACCTGTTACCTTTAAAGAAGGCTGTTTTAGCAACTAAAGAGAACCTAGCTAAGTTCGAAGCTGAGCGTGCTCAGTTTGAGGCTAAGATTGCTGCTGAATTAAAAGCTGCTCAGGAACGCGCTGAGAAGTTAAACCAGATCGGCAAGTTCGAAATCGCTGCTCAGGCTGGCGACGAAGGCAAGCTGTTCGGTTCAGTTGGTACTCGCGATATTGCTGAAGCTGCATCAAAAGCTGGTGTAGAGTTACACAAGTCAGAAGTTCGTCTTCCAGACGGTGTTCTACGTTCAGTTGGTGATTACCAGATTGAGATTCAGCTACACGCTGACGTTAAGACCGAAATTACTGTTTCTATCGTTCCAGAGAAGTAATAGTTTTTCGCTCTAAAACAAAAACGGAGACTTGTTCTCCGTTTTTTAATGCATAAGAAGTAATGATTCAACCTGTTTTAAAATGGGTCGGTGGAAAAAGACAGATTATTAAATCCATTGCACCTCTTGTCCCAAAATCCTTCTCAAGCTACTGTGAACCTTTCTTTGGTGGCGGTGCTGTCTGTTTTCATTTAAAACCTAGCTTAGCAATCATTAACGATATTAATACTGAACTTATTGAATTCTATAAGACTGTTAGGGATTATCCTGATGATTTAATCTCAGAACTTCTGACTTACGTTAATGATGAAGAGTTTTATTATTCTATAAGAGCTTTGGACAGGTCTGATTCTTTCAGGGATTTATCTCCTGTAAAGAAGGCTGCAAGAACTTATTATCTGAATCGAATGGGCTATAACGGACTGTATAGAGTAAACAGCAAAGGACTTTATAATGTTCCTTATGGCAAATATAAAAGACCGTTTTCTCCTTTTGCTGACTCCATCAGAGAATTAAGTAATTATTTTAATTCAAATAATATTGTGTTCCTGAATGGACATTATTCAGCGGTTCTTAGCTATCTGGATTCTGATTCCTTTGTGTATCTTGATCCTCCTTATGATCGTGTTTCTACAACATCCTTTATAAGTTATTCAAGTAATTGTTTTTCTCGTTTAGATCAGATTGAGCTTAAATATTTCTGTGATCAGCTTTCTTCAAAGGGAATCAGATTTATGCTGTCCAATTCAGCAACTGACTTTATCAAAGATCTTTACAAAGACTACAAAGTATCTATTGTCGGCGCTAAAAGAAGTGTCAATTCTGATGGGAAGAATCGAGGCTCTGTCGATGAGGTTATTGTCAGAAATTACAAGTAACCATTTACTGAATAAAGAAAGGATCTTAGCAGGTGAAGGCTAGATCCTTTTCTTTTGGTTAGTTTTGCTATGTAGTTGTTTTCAATCTTTATCTGTTGGCTTCGATAAGTTTACGATAAATATCTGCCATTTCTTCGTGCGTGAAGGCCTTAGGATTATTGCCAAGCAGTCTTGTTACCTTTGAGGCGCCTTCAACCAGCTCTGGAATTACATCCTCAGAAATTCCCTTTTCCTGAAGATTGCACTTGATGTTTAGATCTTTATTGAAAGCGTAAAGCTCTTTTACGAACATATCTGCGACTTCCTGCTTTGACTTTCCGTTAACATCCAGTTCCATTGCAACAGCCATGTCATAGTACTTATCAAGGCATGCTTCCTTGTTTGCATCCATTACAAGTGGCATAAGGATTGCGTTGGCTAGACCATGTGGAATATGGTATCTGCCACCTAAAGGATAAGATAGGGCATGAATAGCAGTTGTTGATGAAGAGGCAATACAGATTCCTCCATAGCATGCTGCTAACAGCATCTTCTCTCGTGCCTTCAGATTAGAACCGTTCTTATAGCATTCACGAATGCTCTTGGCTACGAGCTTGATTCCCTGAAGTGCAAAAGTGTCAGATAAAGGATTTGCTTTCTTTGATATATAGCATTCCATTAAATGACATAGAGCATCAATTCCGGTATTAGCGGTTATGTGTGGAGGTAGACCTGCTGTCATGGCAGGATCTAGAATTACGCAGTCAGCAATCATAAGATCTGTTACGATACCAACTTTAAGATTCTCTTCTGGTACAAGAACAATTGCGTTTGGAGTTGCTTCAGAACCTGTACCAGCAGTGGTAGGAACCATTAGTGTAGGAACTCCTCTCTCAACAGGTTTGGTTCCGCGAACCATCTCTTCTAATGTGCATTTGTTCTTCAGCATCAGAGAAACTAGTTTGGTGGTATCCATTGAGGAGCCACCGCCTACAGCTACTAGTAAATCACAGGAGAAATTCTTTGCCTGCTCGTAGATATGATTTACCTGAGCAACTGAAGGCTCTGGAGGAACGTCATTGATGACGCTGACATTAAGACCAGCATCCTTTAATAACTGAATAGGCTTGTTAACAAGACCTGTTGCGAACAAACCTGCGTCGGTTACAACAACAACATTTTTTGCATTTAACTCTTTGGCTAGATTTGGCAGCTCAGCAATTGAATTTTCACCGCCAACAATTTTACGAATAGAACCCTGACTAAATACAGCCATTTTAACTCCCATATGGTTAACTATTTTTGTTTATTATAAAAAGACATAACCATTGTGGTTATGCCTGCTTTTTTTTATTCGTACTGCTTGAATACTTCAAGAAGTGCGTTATCTATCTCTTTGCTTTCGATGTTAGATGGAGCTCTTGCAGGACCAACCTTGAATCCCTTAAGCTGAGCAGCTCTCTTAACTACGCTGTTTGGATTACCCATCTGCATTACGTTACGGAAAGGACGGATCTTCTTCTGTGACTCATTTGCTTTCTCAAAGTCCCCCTTTACATAGTAGTTGTAGATGGAGGCCATTAGTTCAGGGAACACATTTGAACATCCTGAGATTGCTCCGCTACCACCTGCTTTTAAGGTCCATAGAATCAGAGAATCAGAACCAGCCAGTACACATAGACGAGGATCTGTATTCTCAATATACTTTAAGGTGTTATCAAAATTACCTGAACTGTCTTTGATACCAATGATGTTCTTGTGAGTGGCAAGGGTCTTAACAGTCTTGTAATCGATGTTATTTCCTGTACGAGCAGGAATGTTATACAGAAGAATTGGAAGTTCTGTACACTCAGCAACTGCATTGTAATGTCTAATCAGATCATCCTGCTTGATTGCTGTGAAGTAAGGAGAGATAACAGACAGACAGTCAATTCCCTTTAATGATGAAACTTCACGGGTAAGTTCAACGGTTTCCTTGGTTGATACACAGCCGGTACCAGCATAGAAAGGAACACGACCGTCAACAGCCTCAATTCCTGCCTTGATAATGCGTAGTTTCTCATCTGCATTGAATGCATAGAATTCGCCGTTGGTTCCCAGAGAGAAAATACCGTGTACGCCAGACTTAATCAGATGATCGATAAAATTCTTGTATTCAGTCTCGTTGAAATTCTCGTTATCATCCAATGCAGTTAAAACAGGTGTAATAATTCCGTATGGCTTGAACATTGTCTATTTCTCCAGGTTATATTAAATCTTCTTTAAAACGTACTTTTGCCATCTGAGCACCGATCTCCATAGCCACAATCATTGACTCTGGATCTGCAATTCCCTTACCTGCAATCTCAAATGCGGTACCGTGATCAACAGAGGTTCTGATGATTGGCAGGCCTACAGTGATGTTAACACCTGAGCTGAAGCCTAGTACCTTTAGAGGAATATGTCCCTGGTCGTGATACATTACAACCACGATATCAAACTCATTTCTGTTGGCTGCACGGTGGAATACGGTATCAGGTGCAATAGGCCCCTGAACATTGATACCTTCCTTTAATGCATCCTTAACTGCAGGAACGATTTCATTCGCATCTTCCCATCCGAAGAGTCCATTCTCTCCACAGTGTGGATTTAGACCTGCAACGGCAATACGTGGATTCTCAAAGCCCATCAGTTTCATGGTTTCATCAGCCAGCTTGATTACACGGTATACTCTGTCTTTCTGAACAGCATCACAAGCCTTGCGCAGTTGAATGTGAGTTGAAACGTGGATAACTCTTAAATTCTTACCAACTAAAAGCATGGAGTAATCTTTGGTGTTGGTCAGATTTGCTAAAATCTCGGTGTGACCTGGGTGAGGGCATCCGCCTGCATGTAAAGCTTCCTTATTTAGAGGAGCGGTAACAATAGCCTGAATCTTGTGCTCTTTTGCACAGTCAACTGCAGCCTTGATATACTCATATGCAGCCTTGCCGCATTCTGCCTGTACCTGTCCGAAAGGAACGTCTGCAGCAACATTGTGAAGATCGATTACTTCAATTCTCTGTGGTGAAGGCTGAGCCTCATCAGGATCGGAGATTACATGTACTTCAACGTCAGCATTAACGATCTTTGTAAGACGCTCTAACTGCTTGGCATCTCCAAACACAACTGGTCTTGAGATGTCATACATTTTTTTATCTAACAATGCCTTTACAATAATTTCAGAGCCAATACCAGCAGGATCCCCCATGGTAAGACCTAAAACAGGTTTTTTCATTTTATTTCTCCAAGTGTTTTAATTTTTTAACTGCATCGGTAAAAGCACTGTCATTTCCGAATGCACCAGCTTTGGTAACCAGATATCGATCTTTTAGGTTACCCGTTAGAATCTTTGTAAGAGGAATTCCGCTCTGGACTTCCTCGATTATTTCCAGCATACCTGCGTTACATGCTTTACAGGCATGGATTGCGGTATCACCGCCTGTAAGTACGTAACCGTCAAACAGATCAGCACATTCATGCATGATGTCTGACATGCAGCTAGCCATAATTTCTCCTATTTCAAAGAAGGAAATTCCAAGTCTCTCTCCTTCTTTTGCGGTTCTCTGAACATCTGATGCCTCAAAGGCAGCACTGACTACTACAATGTCACTCTTTAAAAGAGCTTCTCTGATTTTATTGCAGCAGTCTTTTGCTGACTCTTTTGGAGAAGAAACTGTAAGTTCAGGATTGGTTCTAATCAGTTCACAGTCAAATTGCTTTAAAAGCTCTTCTGTCTGAGTACGTGTGGTCTTACTGATTGAACCTGCAAGAACCAGAATCTTTGAAACTCCACTAATTGCCTTAGAGTCTCTCTTATGTTTGTCTGATGCAGATAAACTTCTGCTTAAGGCTAAGGCAAGGCCTGCTGAGCCGCTGTAGACAATATTATTAAGTCCACTGCAGGCTGCTACCAGTTTTTCCTGATGGGAGGCCTCAGCTGCGTCGCAGATAAGGATTTTTACATCGTCATTAATCGAAGAGATTATCTTCTGATGGATCTCTTCAACACTTTTATTCAGATCCTCTATATAAAGGTTTGAGCATTTAAGTGCACTCTGTTTTGAAATGATTTCCTTTATATCAGAGGTAGTAACGGGGCTCTTTGGTATTCTTGCAAGCTCAGTTTCCTCAAGTCTTACTCCCTTTAGATACTGAACTCCGTCAATAGTGGTTCTTTCTGAAGGTATAAATGCAGGACTGAAGATAATAAGCTGAGGCTTGAAGGTATCAGATACTGCCTGAAGTTCAGAACCAATATTGCCTCTCAGAGTAGAATCAACCTTCTTATAAAGAAGGATATCCATATTAAGTTTCAGAACCTTCTTACAGGCCTCTGTAACCTCTATATATGCATCTTTTTCTTTAACATCACGTGATTCACTATCAATTACAATCACGTCAAGATTATTATCAGTAGGAATATCTGAACCCGGCATTACTACGGCGGTTGCCATTTCTTCTGATGCAAACTGGACTGCACTGTCTGCAGATCCGGTTAAGTCGTCAGCTATAATTGCAATTTTTGGTAGTAATGGCATTTGTTAATTCCTTTTTTGTGATTACATGAATGATTATAAATAATCACATTAAAAAAAACGTGATTATTCTCACGCAAGCTAAAAATTTATAGTCATATATGCTAAAATTATGATTGAATTAAATCATCAAATATAATTCAAATATCGCATAAATAAAGGTGTTTACTATGACCCAAGACAGACAGCAGAGTATTCTTGAGTACCTTAAGAATCATAATCTGGCGACTGTAGACGATCTGGTACAGGTTACCGGAGCGTCTGCTGCAACAATTCGACGAGATTTAATCAAATTAAATAAAGATGGATCTGTATATAGAGTACATGGCTCTGTTACACTGAATAATTCGGTTCGCCAGCCTACTACCAGTGAAAAGGTCGGCCTTAACCATGAAGCAAAATTAAGAATTGCTGCTGAGGCTGTTAAGCTTGTGAACAGCGGTAACAGTTTGATTCTCGACGCAGGAACCACAACTATTGAGCTTGCAAGAAATCTCAATTCGATCCCTGTTAAGGTGATTACCTCTGATCTTAATATAGGTATGCTACTTTCTGACAATCCGAATGTTTCTGTTGTAATTACTGGAGGCGAGCTTGATTCAAGTAGTCAGTCTTGTATTGGAGAAATAGCCCGTAATATTCTTCGCAAGCTTCATCCTGATTATGCCTTTATAAGTTGCAATGCCTGGGATCTCAAGTATGGTATTACTGCTCCAACTTCTGATAAGGCTAACTTTAAAAATGATCTGATAAAGACAGGGGCTTGTACCGTACTGTTGGCTGACAGCAGTAAATACGGCAAGAGTCAGCTTTTTTCCGTTGCAGATCTTAAAGATATAGATGTGATTATCACCGACAAGAATCTTCATGAGGATATCGCTGAGCAGATTAGAGCTTTGGGTATTAAACTTATTCTCGCTTAAATATAAACATCTTTTCTAATTTAGCTGAATAATCAAATGATTACTCAGCTTTTTTTTATTTTGTCAATCTGAATATTTCAATAATAAAGCTCTCCTTCATAAATTTTAAATAAAAATAATCATTCATATCTGAAAACCTTGTTTTACACTATCTTATTGTTATTTAATATTTTTTATAATACATTTGGGGCCTACAAATTTTTTTTTATTTATTTAACTGATTAAATTATTAAAAAAAATCAAAATATTAAAAAAAAATGAGTGCGTTTTATCACATTTAATCAGACGTGAGCTTTTATAATCATTTTTTGTTTTTTATACTCAGCAATGTAAGAATTCGATCGTGTATTCCATGATCACACTATTTTAGAGTTTCATATTTAAAGACAACAGACAAACAGGAGCATTATCCATGAGACACTCTTTTTCTAAATTAGCACTGGCAGCATGTATTGCTGTGGCACCTTTTTTCAGCGCAAATGCAGCATATGATTTAGATAAGCCAGTTAACCTGACTTTTGCTGCTCAGGAAGTAGGAACTGCTGCATACACCTACGCAACAGCTATTCAGTCAGTAATGCTAAAGGAATTACCAAAGGGCTCAAATATTACTATTACTACCACTTCTCCTGGTGCAGTGGGTGCTCCTCTAATTGTTAATAACGCTGCTAAGTGTGACGTCGTAATGTCAAACTCTGCTCCTTCAAAGTGGTCAAAGGAAGACGGCATTCTTGGAAAGAAGCCAACTCCTAACATTGCTGCAATTGCAGGTGGATTAGGCCACGACTTTATTAACGTTATGTTTACCAAGAAGTTTGTTGACAAGACTGGCATTAAGACAGTTGAAGAGCTGGTAGCTAAGAAACATCCTGTAAAGATTGTTATCAAGAAGAACGGTACCTTAGGTGAACTTTCAGCTGAGAAGTTATTCGAGGCTTTAGGTGTAAAGCTTGAGGACGTAAAGGCATGGGGCGGTGTTGTTGAGAAGACAGGCGGTGACGCAATCAAGTCTGGTCTGCAGGATGATATCTATGATATGACCATCGACCACATTGGTGCGGGGCAGTCAAACACCACAGAGCTTTGCATGACTCACGATATGGTTGATGTTCAGTTAGCAGATTCAACTTTAGATAAGCTTGTTGAGATGGGCTATAACTACGTAACTGTTGAACCAAATACCTGGAAGGGCCAGACTGAGCAGATCAAGACCGTTGGTTCTCAGCAGCTGGTTCTGGTTTCATCAACCATGGATGATGCTGTTGCATATCACTTGGCAAAGGCAGTATGTGAGAATGCTGATGCTTTAGGTGATCAGGTTGCATCTATGAAGTACTTCGATCCAAAGGTTGCTGGTTCAAAGGCTGTTACAGGTGTTGACGTACACCCAGGTGCAAAGGCTTATTACGAAGAGAAAGGTTTTAAGACTGAATAAAACCAATACATGACAACTTATAAAGAGGGGGAGCTCTCCCCCTCACTTTTTTAAAGTTATCGAGGCTATCATGTCAGAGGAAGTAAAAAAAATAAACATTAGAAAGGCTGCAATTATAGTTGTTACCGCAGCTTTCTTCTGTTTCCAGATTTATCTGGCCCTATTCAAGCAGTTAACACCAATGCTGCAGAGCCCACTGCATCTAGTGTTCGCTCTTACTGTAATCTATCTTTATATGCCAGTGGATTACACCTATCGCAAGAAAACAAAACTCAAGGCAGAGTTGAGCGGAACAACTGCCGATGAGAAAACCCTAAGCAAATACTCTTTCCTGAATATTCTGGATATTGTGTCATTTGCTGCAATCGGTTACCTTCTGTACTATGTTGTAACAAATTTCGAAAGATTACGTGACTTTACCCCATTCATTGATGATGTCGAGCTTATTGATAAGCAGATTATGGTAATCACTATTATTCTGCTGTTAGAGGCTGTAAGACGTTCATTAGGTCTTATTCTGTTCTTCTTCATATTGGCTTTCATCGCTTTTGCATGGCTGTCTCCATATTTACCGGGGGTGTTTTATACTAAGTCAGTCGGCTTTGAACAGATGCTGGATCAGTTCACTACCGGTATGACCATGGGCGAGGCCGGTGTATTCGGTACTCCTTTATATACATCTGCATCCGCACTGTTCTATTTCATTGTATTCGGTGTTTTCTTCAGTACCTGCGGTGGTGGTCAGCTTCTGATTGATATCGGTATGAAGTTCTCAAACGGTTCTGCTGGAGGTCCAGCAAAAGCAGCTGTTCTTTCATCTGGTATGATGGGTATGGTTTCAGGTTCAGCTGTAGCAAACGTATCTACAACCGGCGTTATGACCATTCCTATGATGAAGAGAATTGGTTATGCTCCTCAGGAAGCAGGCGCAATTGAAGCTGTTGCTTCAACCGGTGGTCAGATTATGCCTCCTATCATGGGTGTGGGTGCATTCATTATGGCTGAGATGCTAGGTGTAAGCTACTTTAGCGTAGCCTGTGCCGCAATCATCCCTGCTTTTGCTTACTATTTCGGTGTTTTCGTACTGGTAACCTACATCGCAAAGAAGCGTTCTGTAAGATCAAGTGCAGCTGACGCCAAGATTGTTATTGAGCAACCAATTCTTCCTCGTCTTTATCTATTAACTCCTGTTATCCTTCTTGTTGTATGGATTATTTCAGGTTCATCTCTGATGCGTGCCGGTATGGTGGGTATCATTTCCGTTCTGATCTGTAATGTTATCAGCTACTTTGTAAACGACAGAAAGAACTTTGCTGACTTAAAGTCCTTATGGAACTGCTGTCTGCGTGGCGCAAAACAGTCTGCTGAGATAGCAATCCCAACTGCGGCCTGCGGTATTATCATCAACGTTGTAACCGGTCAGACTTCACTTGCAACCAATTTATCATCTCTAATTGGTTCTTTAGGTACAAACTATCTATTCCTTGCTCTGTTAGTTGCAATGGTAGGATGTATGCTGTTAGGTATGGCTCTTCCAACTGTTGCTGCATATCTGGTTGGTGTTATCCTGTTCGTTCCAATTATTCGTGCTTTAGGAGTTGATGCTCTGTGCGCTAATATGTTCGTGTTCTACTACGGCATTATGGCTCAGATAACTCCTCCTGTATGTGTTGCCTCCTATACCGCAGCAGGTATTGCCGGTGCTGATGCCATGAAGACTGGTATCAATGGTATGCTGTTCGCTCTTGTTGGCTTCATGGTTCCATTCGTATTTGTATACAATCCAGCAATCCTCCTGGAAGGTACAATTATCGAAATTGCTATCGGCGCTGTTCAGCTGCTGGTGGGTACCTTCTTCCTGGCTCTGACTGTTGCTGGTTACTACAAGACTACAATGCCTGCATGGTTAAGAGTTCTGTCCTTTATTGTGGCACTTGGTTTCATTAGCCCTGATATGACTACTACAATTGCAGCAGTTGCCTTAGGAGCATTTGTTCTTGTAATGAATCGTCATCAGGCAGGTCATTCAGTTAGCGCAAAGGTGATGGCATGATTATAGATAGAACTGAAAATCTAATGAAGTATCAGAGTATGCTTCCAAATTTAAAGGCTGGTTTAGATGCTCTGAATGCTTTAACAGACAAAAAGGTTGGACGTTATGAGTTCAATGGCGGGTTCTTTATGATTCAGCAGGGGAATACTTCCCCTGCGGATTCTGGAGAGTTTGAAGCTCACCGCAAGTACATTGATGTTCAGATTATCCTGTCCGGCTCAGAGATTGTTGTCTGGGAAGACATTTCCCGCCTGACTCAGAGTGTTCCTTACTCTGAGGAGAAAGAGCGCGAAATGTTTAAGGGCCCTGTTGCTCATACCTTCAAGATTGAAGCTGGTATGTTATGGGTTGCCTTCCCTCAGGATGCCCACAAAGCCTGTAAGCATCTTGATGCTCAGAATGACTATTTAAAAGTAGTAATGAAACTGCCTGTAATGTGAGAATAAAATGAATTATAAGAAATTACCCACACTAACTAATGATGGCACCATGTACGAGAATGAGGACATGAATACCGTTGAGGCTCTGCTTCCTCCGGGCCCATACCGTACAGCTCATTCTCCTGCTATTCTGGAGCTGCCTAATAAGGATTTATTATGCTGCTGGTTTGCAGGATCCTTTGAAGGAAGTCCTGACGTAAGTATTGTCTGTGCTTCTTTAAAGCATGGCGATACCAAGTGGTCAGAGCCGGTTCAGGTTTCATCTGATCCTGAACGCAGTGAACAGAATCCATCATTGTTCTTTGGACCTGATAATGCTGTGTGGTGTATGTACACTGCTCAGAAAGCCAGAACTGAGGGTAAGGATAACATGCAGTATACTTCTCAGGTTCGCTGCCAGAAATCAACTGATGGCGGTAAGACCTGGAGCAAGTATGAGACCATGTTTGCCCGTGAGGGAACATTCTGCCGTCAGCCTATTCAGGTTTTAAAGAACGGTCGCTGGATCTTCTCAAACTGGCTGTGTACTGATTCTCCTGATGGTCTGTCAGGTGATCCAACTGCTTTCCAGATTTCTGATGACAAGGGAAAGACCTGGCGTCAGGTTGATATGCCACAAAGTTCCGGTCGTGTTCATGCCAATGTTGTTGAACTAGAGGATTCTCATCTGGTTGCTTTTATGCGCAGCAGAGAAGCAGACTTTATCTACAGAAGTGAATCTCTGGATAACGGAGATACCTGGAGTGCTCCTGTTCCAACTCCACTTCCAAACAACAACTCAAGTATCAGCGCTATCAAGCTTAAGAGTGGACGTATCGCAATTGCCTACAATCCAACCTGCACACCTAATCCTCAAAAGGGTAAAGCTGCATGGCCAGGGTTACGCTGTCCTGTGGCAATCGCTCTGTCAGAGGATGGCGGTAAGACCTTCCCACTGATTAGAAATATTGAATTAGGTCAGGGCTATGTTGGTGAAGAGAACCGTACTAATAACAAGCAGTATGAGTATCCATACTTAATGCAGTCTTCAGACGGTATGCTGCATCTTGCTTATGCATATCACGACAGACAGGGCGTCAAGTATGTAACTCTAAGCGAAGAAAGTGTTACTGGTAAGAAAAGAGAGAAGGTTGGTCTTTACAACCCTACCTCTGCTAAAGTTTCTTAATTTCCTCGATCTTTGTAGTTATTTATTTCTGGAGGACTTAGTTCCTCCTTTTTTTTCTCAAAATTCTGAGCAATAACGTATCAGAGCAGAAAAACTTACTCATTATTCTGTAAAATATATAGAATATAAGGAGTTTTCTGATATGCATAGCCCAAACAATTTCCCTAATCTAAAGCCATTTGTTAAATGGGTTGGAGGGAAAACTACCAGCATTCCAAGTCTTCTGGAGTATATTCCTGAACATATCTCAACATACGTTGAGCCATTTGTTGGTTCAGGCGCTGTGCTTATGTCTCTGAATTTTGATAAGGCTATTATCAATGATTTAAATTCAGAGCTTATCAATGCTTATAATGTCATCAAATCCAATCTTGGAGAGCTTGAGTTTTATCTCTCCACACTAATCTATGACAGAAAGCTTTATGATGAAATCAGAGCCTGGGATAGATCTCCTGATTTTGATAAAAGAACAGATGTAGAAAGAGCATCCCGTTTTATTTTTCTTATGAAAACCTGCTATAACGGCCTGTATCGAGTTTCAAAGAAAAACTTCTTTAATACACCATTTGGCAATTACAAGAATCCAACCATATGTGATACTCAGACCCTGGAGGCCTGTTCTTCATTCTTTAATCAGAAGGATATCCGTATTCTTTGTCAGGACTATCAGACTTTACTTGAGATTATTCCTAAGGATGCCTTTGTCTATTTAGATCCTCCTTATTTTCCTGTATCAAAGACAGCTAATTTCACACAGTATCAGTCTGGAAACTTTAAGCAGGACGAGCATCAGAGATTGTATGAGTTCTGTCTGGAGTTACACAGAAGAGGAATAAAATTCCTGCAGTCTAACTCAGATGTTCCTCATATAAGAGAACTGTACCGTGATTTTAATATCAATACGGTTGCAGTAAGTCGCAGAATCAATTCAAATACTTCAAAGAGAAATGCTGTAAACGAACTTATCATTACCAACTATGACAAGGATTCATTTGAGCTTGTAAAAATAGGGTAGTTTAATTTAAAAATATAAAACTACTATAAATCAAAGAGAATGAAGAGACAAAATACATGTGAGGCTTAACAGTGTAAATGGCTCTAACAGTTGCTATTGCCTTAGATTAACCAATCTAGGAGATTCTATGAAAATCCTAAATGTTATCGTGGTTGTAGCCTTGTTACTGTTATATTCCAGCGCAGTGTACTAGAGCTAGACCACTAAGAGGGGCGGGGATAAATCTCCGCCCTTCGTCTTTATTATAGATCCCAAAACATCTGATTAGTATTTTATTTATTCATAGAATTTATCTATTTCTCAAACAGTTAATCAGAATTATTCAGTATAAAAAAATCTCTTTGAGTCATATAAGTTGAAGGACATAACTGACTTCAATCCAAACTAATCCTTATGAGCTTTTCAATGCCTGCTCTTCTGACTAGTCTGGATTTGCCTGAAGATTTGGCTTTGCAGGAATGTTTGGATCGATGTAGGTATTTGTGGTGCCGACGTTCAGGCTTTCAGAAGCTACTTCATTGGCTTCCTCCAGAGCTTCAGTCTGCTCCTCACTTAATACCTCGATCTGCTGTTTATCAATCTTGTTTTCCGGAACTCTTGCCTCAGGAATGTAATATTCATACTCTGCCTGCTCAACTCTCTTTCTGATCATCTTTGCAGTATCAGTAGTCTTCTTGGCGATAGGCTCGAATTTAGCAATACGGGCTTTCTCGTTCATGATCTTGGCATTATCAGTAATGAATTTGAGCGGAGAAGTCAGTTTCTTTGGCTTATTTGACATTTCCTTTGGAAGAGCTGATTTGCCTATAGATTCTGGTTTACCCAGGAACTTAGGCTGACTCTTTAAAAGATAAACATCAAAGGCACATTTGATTCTGGCAAAGAACTCTCTTATGGACACCTTTGAGAAGATGCCGTAATTTGGACTTAACGCATTGAATCCTACTGCATTCAGCTCATAATTGTCTGCGATAAACAGAGCGCGTTCGTTCTGAAAATCCTGAGAGATGATGGTTACATTCTTAAGCAGGAAGACTTTTCTTGCTCTGATTACTGAATCCAGAGTAGATATACCCGCAAAATCGGCCACAATTCTATCTGATGGAACGCCTGCCTTAATAAGGGCTCTGATCATCTGTCTTGGCTCGTTATAGGAGTGATGCAGATTGTCTCCTGAAGCCAGAATATAATCAATCTTGCCTGACTTGAACAGCTGGGCTGCAGCAATGATTCTGTAAGTAAAGTAATCATTAGGCTGGCCGTTTGAATTAAGTGAAGAGGTTCCAAGCAACAGACCAACTTTGTTATGAGGGATTTTGTCTATACTTTCATAGGTCTTAAAAGCATAGCTTGAAATTCTGAAACAGCCTAAAACCAAGAAGAGAATTCCTATGACTACAGCCAACAGGCCGATGTAGCCTACAGCCTTTAAAAAGCTAGACATATCAGAGGAAAACCTCATTTCAGACTGATCTTGATATGACATATTCTTCCTAGATTACATGTTTAACACAAGGTAGTGCACTGATCTTCTCGTATAAAAGTTTCAGGTTTTCTGCCTTATTTACTTTTACAGGTATTGTGTAGGAAACATAGTTCCCTTTTGAACTTTTGCGAGGTTCATCTGTAATTTTCTGCATAATTCCAGCCTCTACCTCATTTATGGCTTTCTCTACCTCACCAAGTGAATTCACAATTGATGCATCAACAATCACTCTGAATCCAACTACACATGGAAATTCCATGAGTTTTTCTAATTTATTATATGAATCAGTCATAAACTTTGATGTTCTATCCATTTTCATGGATAGAACCTATCTCCTGTGAAGGTATAAATTATGCCTCTTCTACAACTTCTTCGTCTGATGAGAAGAACAGGCAGATCTTATCCCAGATTCTTCCGAAGAATCCGCATTCCTCAATAGTATCTACAGATACCAGAGGTACGGTTGAGATGATGTTGTCATCGATCTTAACCTCAATTACACCAAGCTCATCACCTTTGTTGATTGGAGCAGTGAAGACACTCTTCTTTAATCTGTAGCCAAGCTTGATATCCCCCTGACGTCCACGTGGGATCATTAAATTCAGATCATTCTGGATTGCAAGACGAACCTGATTGGTCTGACCCATACGTACATTTCTTGTCAGAAGCACCTTGTTAGCTGAAACAGGGGTGTATCTCTGGAAGTAACGGAAGCCATAGGTTAAAAGGGCCTTGTTGTAATCAGCACGTAGTTTTTCTGACTTGGCGCCGATAACAGAAGCAACCAGTCTCATGCCGTCATTGGTGGCTGAGGTAACAAGGTTATAACCAACCTGTGAGAGGTGTCCGGTCTTGATACCGTCAACGTTCATTGACTTATCCCATAGCAGACGGTTTCTGTTCATCTGCTTGATGCCGTTGAATGTGAAATCCTTCTGGCTGTACAGAGGGTACTCATCAGGAAGATCTCTGATGGTAGCGCGACCTAACAGAGCCATATCATAAGCTGAGGAATAGTTCAGCTCATCATACAGACCGTGAACATTTGAGAAATGAGTATCCTTAAGACCTAGTTGTGCTGCATAGTTGTTCATTACAGAAACGAAACCTTCCTGGGTTCCTGCAAGATGAATTGCCATAGCAACACAGGCGTCATTACCTGACTGAATAATGATACCCTTAACCAGATCACCTACTTTAATGGTTTTACCCACTTCAATAAACATCTTTGATGAATCAGAGTATTTCTTGGCCCAGGCATCCTCAGTGATGGTAACATCATCATCCATGTGAAGTCTGCCGGCCTTAAGCTCCATACCTATAACATAGGCGGTCATCATCTTGGTCAGTGAAGCTGGCCAGATCTTTTCGTGAGAGTTGTGTTCACAGATAACTCTGCCTGAGCTGTAATCCATTAAAACCCAAGACTGGGCATCAAATACTGGAGGCTCTGGAATTACAACAGGAGCAGGTGCAACTCCATTAGCTGGAACAGCTGAAGGATTGGATGCATCTGCATTAGCCTTCATCTGTGCGAACGGATCTGGAATGTTTTCCTGCGCTGAGGCACTTAAACCAGTAACAAGAGCAGTAACTAATAATGTGGTTTTAATTACCTTATTTAATGACATTTTATTTTCCTAGTTTTTCTTTTTTAAAAACTCTTTACAAAACAATCAGTATAACCTTTCTGCTTTAAAGAGGCGGCTGCATTTCTTGCAGAGCCTTCACTTAATGGGCCTACCAGCACCTTGTTGATGTTGCCTTCCTTACGGATCACGATAGGATAGGAGATTTTAGTCTGAACATTGTTCTTAATCTCATTTGCCATCAGATCAGAATTACATGCAACCAGCTGAACATACCAGCCTGGAACTGTATTAGATACAGAGCTTGCTGTATTAGATGTTATTCTCTGATTATTAGTATTTATGTAGCCTGTATTAGCACTTCCTGCAGATCTTGAGGTTGCAGCTCCAATATGCTGATAGGACGAAGTTTTCTTGTTGACAACCTGTGCATACTGCTGCTGTTTTACTCCTGCAGGTTTTCCTACAGCATTGGTGTAGGTACCGTTTGAGCTTACATTGATAAGCTCGATTTTAACCTTTGAGGTTCCGGTTCCAACCATATCAATGGCACGGGCTGAACCTTCTGATAAATCAAGAATTCTGTCTCCGACAAATGGTCCTCTGTCATTTACTCTTACGATAACCTTTTTACCGTTGCGAAGATTTGTAACCTTAAGATATGAAGGTAATGGCAGATTTTTGTGTGCTGCGGTGAATCCCTTCTGGTCATAAATTTCACCGTTGGAAGTCTTCTGTCCGTGGAAGCCTGGACCGTACCATGAGGCAATACCCTCTTCAACATATGAAGTGGTTCCATTCCAGACCATGTAGTTTTTACCCAAGACTCTATAATCTTTGTTACAACCTCCGGTCCTCTGGTACTCGTATCTAGGTACTGCGCCTCCTACACCGTTGATATTGACGGTTTCAGTCTGAGGCATAGGTTTTGTCTTGTTTGGACCTGTTCCGTATCTGTATGAACCTGAGAATGATGGAGAACCACCTGATGATGAACACCCCTGAAGAACAAGTGCCGCTGAAACTGTAATAATGGTAGCTATAAATTTTATGTTTTTCATTAAAAAGAATCTCTCCATTCTCATCGGCAAAATCAGACCTTCAAGCACAATATTTTAATAACTACTGATTACACTTAAAAGCCTTTTATTTCATTATTTATTGTTTTTGACTGTCAGTGCGGATTGACAGTTTGTCTGTGATTAAGGCTTCTTACTTCTGTGTACTACTTTCTGCCCCTGCTGCTGTTTAACCTTGTTTACTCCCATAGCAATGAACTCAGACAGTTCATATACTGCACGGGCATACAGTTGAGAGGTGTTGTATCTCATAATTGAATGGAAATTCTCAAGTCCAACTGCATAGCCTTTCTGACCGTTCTCAAGATCATAGGCAAACAGTCTTATTTTCTGGTTGGGACTCAGATTAACCTTGGTGGTTGCACCTGACTTGTAGAGTTCATCAACAGTAAGATTCCACTGCTTGTCCATAAGAGCCTTAGGATCGGCATTGTTGATGTGACAAGGATAGTAGATCCCTCTACCGGTCTGCCAGCCGTGCCCCTTGAAATAATTTGCTACAGATCCAATGGCATCTACTCTGTTGGTAAACAGATTTACATAGCCGTCTCCATCATAGTCTACAGCATAATCAAGATAGGCTGAAGGCATAAACTGTCCCATGCCCATTGCTCCTGCATATGAGCCCTTGATGTCGTTATAGTTCCATTCCTCTCTTGAAGCCAGAGCGACAAATCTAGCAAATTCTTTTGAGAAGTAGGCTTCTCTCTTTGGATAGTTAAAGCCGAGAGTATAAAGGGCATCGAGAACTCTCCAACTGCCCATGTTCTTTCCAAAGAAGGTTTCTACTCCGATAATCGCACAGATAATCTCATATGGAACACCAAAATCCTTCTGTGCTTTAAGCAGTGTCTTCTCATTCTCAAAGTAGAATTTAACCGCAGCTTCAATTCTTGAGGTGGTGATAAAGATCTTTCGGTACTGCCACCATGGCTTACCCTCTGATGGTCGGGTTATTGCATCAATGATCTTCTGCTGATATACAGCTTGGGAGACAGCATCTTTTAGTGTCTGAACATCAATGCCAGCATACTGTGCCAGTTCATTATAGTTAGGGGCTGCCTGTACGTATGAATTTGCAAAAAAGGATAATCCCAATGCTAAGGCGAGTTTACTGATTGTTTTTTTCATTCTTTTCTATATGTCTGCACAATGTGTGCAGCCTCCTTACTTATTATCCTTCTTAAAGAAACTTACTTTTTTATGAGTATGAATCGACATCATGATTCCAAAGCAGATCATGAGGGTAATCATTGCTGTTCCTCCATAACTGATAAGAGGCAGAGGAACACCTACCACCGGCAGAATTCCTGAAACCATGCCGATATTTACAAAGATGTAGAACATGAAAGTGAAGGTGAAACTTCCACACAGGATCCTTTCAAAGTTATGACGGGCATTCAAGGTGATGACAACACATCTTCCGATTATAAAACAGTAAAGTGATATCAGAATGAGGAAGCCTACAAGTCCGGTTTCCTCTGAGAGTACTGCAAATATAAAATCAGTATGAGGTTCAGGTAAGAAGTCCAGCTGTGACTGACTTCCCTGCAACCAGCCTTTTCCATATAGACCACCTGAGCCAATGGCAATTTTTGACTGAATAATATGGTATCCGGCACCTAGAGGATCTGAGGATGGATCCAATAGTGTAAATACACGCTGTTTCTGATAGTCATGAAGTACGAAATTCCAGATTACAGGCAGTGCCGCCGCACCTGCAATTGCTCCTGTAATCAGCCACCACCATGAAAGACCAGCAATAAAGATACAGATAAATCCTGCAACGGATACCAGAGCTGCGGTTCCTAAGTCAGGCTGCATCAGGATCAGAACGGTTGGAATACCCACAATAACGAAGGAACAGATGGTATGCAGCAGTTTTGGGGGAAGCGCCGTTTTAGCGAGGAAAGCTGCCACAGACAGAGGCATAACAACCTTGAAGAATTCTGATGGCTGAATTCTTACAATACCAAGATTAAGCCATCTCTGAGCTCCCTTTGAAATATCACCGAAAAGCTCAACTAATATCAACAGAATAACGCCTATGATGTACAGATATGTTGAAGCCTTGGCAAAATACTTTGGCGGGATCTGTGCTACAGCAATCATGAGTACGAAAGCTGCGCCTGTTCTTGTGATCTGTCTAATCAGCATATCTGCCTGCTGACCTGAGGCGGAATAAAGCACAAACAGACTGAAACATAGCGCTAAGAACAAACCGAACATTAAAGGTAGATCAATGTGGTGTCTGGTAAAGAAATTCTTACCAATGCTGTTGCTGTTAACCTGACTTAATGTGTTTTTATCTTCTGACATATAATTTCTTGATATTAAGCTTTGTTGTCTGTTTTACTGTAATACGACAGTACCGCCCATTCCGAACTTTACTACCTGAGGATTTGGGTCGCCCATGTAGCCGTTAGGATAAAGATCTAAAAGATATTTATCGATCATTGCTCTGGCAACTGGGGCTGCCTTGGTAGAACCGCCACCTTCGTTTTCAAGAATAACTGCAACAAGAATACGTGGCTTTTTAAATGGGGCGTAGGCAACGAACAGGGCGTTGTCACGGTGTTCTACCTTCAGCTTTGAAGCATTGTATTTTTCACCTTGCTTGATTGAAACCACTTGAGCTGTACCTGATTTTCCTGCTGCCTTATATTTTGCTCCAAAGAAAGCTCTTCTGCCGGTACCTTCTGGTCCGTTAACAACAAGATACATACCGGTTCTGCAGTCCTCGTAGTACTGAGGATCAGTAACCTTTAGCATATCTTCCGGTTCTTCCTGTGCGTATTCAGTGACTTCATTGGTAGTAGGGTCAACCATTTCCTTCAAAAGATGAGGTGTTCTGGTTACACCACGATTAGCAAGTGTTGCATGTGCCTTAGCAAGCTGCATCAGAGTAGATGTCCAGTAACCCTGACCGATTCCGATAGGCACTGTGTCACCAAGGTGCCACTGCTGATTGAAACGGGATTTCTTCCAGTCTCGTGATGGATTGATGCCTAAAGATTCCTCGGAAATATCAATACCGGTCTTCTTTCCAAAACCGTATCTGTCAAGGTAGTCATGAATTCTGTTAATTCCTGCTCTGTATGCAAGATCGTAGAAGTAGGTATCTGCTGAAATTTCAATTGCTCGGTATAAATCCATCCAGCCATGACCCCAGGCTCTCCAATCTCGGAACTGATGAGATGACCCCGGCAGTTTGAAATAAGGTGCACCAAAGAAATTACCCTTGGTGGTTATGAGTTTTTCATTCAGACCCATTACACAGAGCAGTGGCTTAACTGTAGAAGCTGGCGCATATCCGCCCTGAGTTGCTCGGTTGATCAGGGGATGACCTGGATTGTCTAAAAGACGCTTGTACTCTCCTGAACGAATGCCTCTAACAAAAGGATTAGGATCGTAACTAGGGTTGGAATACATTGCCAGAATTTCACCATTGGCAGGATCAATGGCAACAACCGCCCCTTTCATCTGACCGAATATTTCCTGTGCATAATACTGCAGTCTGATGTCGATGGTAAGCTTCAGATCTTTTCCTGGAACAGGTGGTTCATAGTTCAGGGTTCTTATGACCTGACCATGTGAATTGACTTCAACCTTGGTTGAGCCGGTTTCACCATGAAGTGAATCCTCATAGAATTTCTCAATACCAAGCTTACCTATTTCAGTAGAGCCCTCGTAGTTTTCAAGTTTGCCAGTACTTGCCAGTTTCTTTACGTCATTCTGGTTGATTCTTGATACGTAACCAGTGGTATGGGTTGTAATATCTGCAAATGGGTAATATCTCTTCAGATTGGCCACAATCTGAGCATTTGGATATTTATATGAGTTAACCGCAAATGTTGCAATCTGCTCCTCGGAGAGGAAGTTAGACAGCTCAACTCCGGAGAATCTCTTTCTGGTTTTTGATTCATAAAGTAATCTTGAGATATCCTTTTCGGACAGATTGAGCTCAAGGAGCTTATCTAACTCAACAATTGTGTCTCTGGTGTTGATCTGTTTGTTAGGGAATAGTACCAGATGATAAACTGGTGAGTTATCTGCTAGAACTACGTGATTACGATCATAGATGATTCCTCGAGGAGGCACTACTGGCATAACCTTGATGCTGTTTTCATTAGATCTGGTTTTGTAGTCCTGATAGGAGATAATCTGCAGATAATATAGATTACAGAAAAGGATTATCACCATCAGTATGGAGATACCAATGCATATGAATACACGTGAACGGAAGACTCTAAGTTCAAGCTCCTCGTTACGATTTTCTTTACCAATTCCTCCTCTGGAGCTGTAACGTCTTTTCTTGATTTCTCCGAAAAGAGGACGGTCGTGTCGACTTTTTTTGCTAAAAAATGACAATTTTTTCTCTGAAATTCTTCTTATATTTTCCGCACTTACTTATTATTTTAGCGATAAATAATTATAGTTATCGTATATTTTATTTTTTTTAACTAATTTTGCGGAGTTTTTCAAATAATCTTGATTTTTATGCTCGATGGTAAGGGAGATTTGCGTAAATACTCCATCCTCGATAGATGGTTTCAGCAAGAAATACTCTTACCAGAGGATGAGGCAATGTAAGTTTTGATAACGACCACAGCTCATTGGCCTTATTTCTAACTTCATCAGTAAGTCCGTTTGGGCCTCCGATAATAAGAACCACATCCATACCGAGGTTTTGCCAGAAACCTACCTTATCTCCGAGTTCTAGGGAGGTAAACTGTTTCCCTCTTTCATCCAGCGCGATTATGTAGGCCTTCTTTGGTAAAGCCTCAAGGATCATCTTTGCTTCCTGCTCTTTAGCCTTTTCGTCTGAGTTTTTGCCGTTACGTTTTACAGGAGCAATTTCCTCTAACACCAGTTTCATCTCGGGAGGAAATCTTTTCTGATAGTCTGTAAAAGCTTCAGTTACCCACGAAGGCATTTTGTTGCCAACAGCAATGATAATCAGTTTCATGCTTTAAAATCCTGCGGCCATGCAGCGGTATAGGTCATCAAGCTCATATCTTTCTCTGGCGTCATTCTGAAGAATGTGAACCATTACGGTGCCTGTATCAACAATAACCCATTCACCAAGTTGTTCGCCGGAAATCTTGATGTGCTTTAAACCTTCCTTGTAAAGATTGTCCACAAGTCTTTGAGCGATGGCGCTTACGTGACGGTTGGAGGTGCCGGTGCAGATCACCATATTGTCTGCAATTGAAGAGTGTTCCTTAACATCAATGCTAACCAGATCTCTTGCCTTTGAATCCTCAAGAGTCTTGATGCATTTTTGAATTAAAATTTCGTTTTCCAAATTAAGAGTCTCTCTTTTTGTATAGTGAATTTTTTGTAATATACTCAATAATTCCCTTATCAAGATAAGTCAGTGAGTAGGGGAATTTATCTGTGTATTCTGATAAATCCGTATGCTGTTCAGCTGTTTTATAATAATCTTCAAATTCCTGCCTTATTTTACTAGAACTTACATCATTAAAGCATTCTTTTAGTAAAAAGCAGTTACCTTTTTCTTCATTAAGTTTTTGGAAAAAATCAGAATTATCTTCATAAACAGCATGGGTTGTCAGATAAGTCTTTACCTCAGGGTTGGAATCTTCAATACTGTAGCCTTTTCTTCCAATAACAACAATATTGCATTTATCTGTAATCTGAAGGCCGTTACGCCATTTATCAAGATAAATAAGTGAGTCCATGCCCATGCAGAAGAATACTGTGGCCTCAGGGTATTGAACCTTGATTTTATCAATTAAATCAATGGTGTAATGCGGAACATTAGGATCTTTCTCAATATCACTTATATTAAGATCACTATATTTCTCTGTAAGTATTTCAAGCATTCTTCGGCGGTGTGAAAAATCCACATGACAGGTATCTTTATGTGGTGGTAGCGCATTTGGCACAATGAGGAATATATCAAGCTCAAGTCTGTGCTTGATATATTCTGCGATTCTTATGTGATCGTTATGTGGAGGGTTGAAACTTCCTCCAAGAACGCCAATTTTCTTAATAGTTTTTGTCATTAGAGTTTTTTTAAATCTCGTACTGCAGCAGTATATACAGACACAGCCATGTTCTGTAGTGACTGATAGGCTTTTTTATCGTCAAATTCCTGCAGATATTTAGCTGCCTGGGCAAGTTCGGTTACCAGATAATTATAAAAATCCTGAGGCATGGTTTGGGCTGCTCGGAGTATTACATCTGAAGTTGAAGGAAGTACAATTCCGTGTGACTTAAAGAAGGCTGAACGCTCCTTAAAGTTTCTACTTTTTAGGATTTGAGCATTTTCAGGTTCTTTGAGTTTCTTCATAACCCAGAGCATCTTGTCGAAATTTGAGACCACCATAGAAAGGATCTGTGCTCTGTTGGTGTTTGTCTGACAAAGGGATGCCAGAATATTCAGCGCTCTCATAGTGTTTGGAGCTAGAACCGCCTCTGAAAATTCAAAGCCAGTGTAGCGGCTGCTTGATTCGAGGTAAGCCCTTGCAGTTTCAAGATCAATACTGTTTTTTCCTGAGATTTTTGCAATCGAGAAAAACTGATCCACTGCCACAAGATTTCCTTCACAGCATAGAGATAGAAATGAGATAACGTCATGTTCTATCTTAAGTCCATGTTTCTGTGCCTGTTTGCCAATCCACTGGCTGAACTGAACTCCTGATGGTGCATACAGTATTTCATTTATTCCGCCAATATCCATCAGGAAAGCTAGTACATGCTTGAGTTTGGTTTCAACTGAACTCTGTCCTTTGAATTTATCGGTATATTTCTCTGGAGCTGTTGGCAGAGTGGTTTTCTTTATTCTAGGAATCTCAACAACACATACAACTCCCGGTCTTGATCTCTTGGCTAAGAGCTGAAGTACCTGAACAGTGGTTGAATTTATGGCATCAAGATAAATCTTGATGATGCGGTCACCGCCAAAAAGCCCTGGATCGATAAGCTCATTCTCCAGTCTTGCCAGATTAGCAGTAGCACCGGACGAAAAATCGTTATTGGTAAAGAGCATGAATTCAGCTTCTGGCAGTTCTTTTCGTGCCATCTGAATCAGCATTGAGCTTTTCTCATTCTTAAGAAAAGGCTCATCACTTGAAATAACGTAAACAGGTGCTAATGACATAAAAAATCCGCTATATATTCTGGTAGTTTTAGTTCTGTTATGTATTGAACTGATTTTAACAGAATCATCGAAAACAAAAGTCAGCATTAAGCTGACTTTCGAGAATTTCCCAAAATAAAAATGCGTTAGTCTATTAAGGACTATTTTGCTTTCTTAATGAAGCCTTCTTCAGTTAGATCATCAGGGGCTTCATTTACCATTTTTATCTTAGTTTTTGGCAGTTCATATTTCTTTTCAGGATTTAAGACTCTAATTCCATTGTTAAGTTCTGATAGAGCAACGGAATCTGCCTCATATTTTTCCTGAATCTGCTGAGCCTTCAGGGCATCAATCAGAGTCATTGAAGGAGAATTATCAATGTAGACTGCATTGTTATCCTCATCCTTTGCTAATACCAGCTGAGCCGGTGTTGCCTTTGACTCGTCAGGATCAGACTGCTTTCCAAGATAGTTGATGCGTCGAATCATCTGATCTGAAAGCTCATCTAAGCTTTCATCCAAAATGATTTGTCTCTCATTGGCACTGGCCAGAGAGTTATCTCCCTTGTTAATAGTAAGTCTACTGATACCGTTTCTGATGATGATGGGCTTACTGTGATTAGGGATCTTCAAGGTAGCGGAAGTAGTTACCACTATATTGTATTCCTTTGCAGAACCTGCATAATCAATAGAAACTATCGGTGTACTTACAGAAGGTGCGGATATTTCCAGGGAAGGAACATCCTTGCGACTTTTGAATTTTCGATTGGCTGTTCCCTGATAGTTAACCTTAACACCTCTAACCTGAAGCTTCTGCACAACCATCTTGTAGAACTGTTCGTGGTAAGCTCCTGTAACATCTATTTCAGCAAGAGTCGATCCAAGTCTGTTCTGATTAGGAATATGAAAACCACAGGCGCTGAGTCCTAATAGCATTACTCCGACTGCAAAAAGCTTAAATCTCATCCACTACATCCTTAGTTGTTAGACAGCTACAATATTAACCAGTCTACCCTTTACGTAGATTGATTTCTTGATCTGCTTACCCTCGGTAAACTTCTGAGCTTCAGGAGTTTCTTTTGCCTTGGCAATAACTGTTTCCTCATCCTCATTAGGAGCAACGCTGATCTTCGCACGAACCTTGCCGTTGATCTGGACAACGATAGTGATCTCGTCTTCCTTCAGTGCTTCTTTATCGGCTACAGGCCAGGTCTCAGTGTCAATCTCGGTGGTATTACCAAGCATTGACCATAGCTTGAAGCAGATGTGAGGAACAATAGGGTACAGCATGATAATAACGTTATTATATACTTCATAACGTACTGCCATAGAAACTTCATCAGTTCCTGTGCACTTGTTAGCAAGGTTCAGAAGCTCCATGATTGCAGCAATTGCTGTATTGAAGGTCTGTCTGCGACCGATATCATCGGTAACCTTCTCAATGGTTACGTGAAGCTCATGTCTTAGCTTCTTAAGCTCAGGAGTAAGTTTGCTCTTGTCCAGTTCAACCTTAGGACCTGCATTAACAAGATCCTGAACCTGAGACCATAGCTTACGCAGGAATCTCTGTGAACCTTCAACGCCTGACTGTCTCCACTCAAGAGTAAGTTCTGCTGGAGATGCGAATAACATGAACAGACGTACTGTATCAGCACCGTACATCTTAACCATGTACTCAGGATCGATACCGTTAGCCTTTGACTTAGACATCTTGATCATGCCTTCATGATGCAGCTGATGTCCTTCCTTATCTACAGCTGAAACGATGTTACCCTTCTCATCACGGGTAGGGAATGCGTCCAGTGGATTTACCCAGTTCTTGGTTCCCTTCTCGTCAAGATAATAGTAAGCATCCGCAAGTACCATGCCCTGACATAGTAGACGCTTGAATGGCTCGTCATACTTAACCATTCCTGCATCTCTTAACAGTTTGAAGAAGAAACGAGAGTACAGAAGGTGTAATACAGCGTGCTCAATACCACCGATATACTGATCAACTGGAAGCCAGTAGTTAGCTGCATCCTTGTCGAACATTTCCTTCTCATCACGAGGAGAGCAGTATCTTGCAAAGTACCATGATGACTCCATGAATGTATCAAAGGTGTCGGTCTCACGGGTTGCACTTTTTCCTTCGTAAGTGGTCTTGTACCACTTTTCGTCGGTCTTCAGAGGAGAAATTACGCCGTTAATCTTAACGTCATAAGGAAGTTCAACAGGAAGATTCTCATCCTTCTCAGGAACAACCTCACCGGTCTCATCAATGGTCAGCATAGGGATTGGTGCTCCCCAGTAACGCTGACGGGAAATACCCCAGTCACGTAATCTGTAGTTTACCTTACGCTCTGCACAACCCATGCTCTCAAGCTTGTTTGCAATTGCCTTGAATGCCTCTTCAAAGTTCATGCCGTCAAATTCGCCAGAGTGGCAGGCAATTCCGTGTTCAACGAAAGCGTGCTCTGAAAGATCAGGATCTCCTGATTCCTTTGATTCCTTGATTACAGGAATGATTTCAATGCCGTACTTCTTTGCAAACTCATAATCACGCTGGTCGTGACCAGGTACAGACATAACAGCACCAGTACCGTAATCCATGATAACGAAGTTAGCAACATAGATTGGTACCTTTCTGCCGGTAATAGGGTGAATAGCATACAGACCGGTTGCCATTCCTTTCTTTTCCATGGTGGCAAGATCTGCTTCTGCAAACTTCTGAGTGCGGCATTCCTGACAGAAAGCTTCAAGCTCAGGATTGGTCTCGCAGCACTTCTTAACCAGCGGGTGGTTTGCAGAAATTGAAATGTAGGTAATACCCATGAAGGTATCTGGACGGGTGGTGTAAACAGTAAAGGTATCATCGCTTCCATCTACATTGAAGGTAATGTTCAGACCCTCAGAACGACCGATCCAGTTTTTCTGCATGGTACGAACACGCTCAGGCCAGCCCTCAAGCTTATCCAGATCATTTAAAAGTTCTTCTGCGTAGGCAGTGATCTTCAGATACCACTGAGGAATTTCCTTGATCTCAACCTTAGAACCGCATCTCCAGCAGCAGCCGTCTTCAACCTGCTCGTTGGCAAGCACGGTGTTGTCTACAGGACACCAGTTAACTGAAGAAACCTTCTTGTAAACAAGTCCTTTCTTGTATAGCTCACCGAAGAATTTCTGTTCCCACTTGTAGTACTCTGGACGGCAGGTTGCAACCTCACGAGCCCAGTCGTATGAAAGACCAAGTGACTTTAACTGTCCCTTCATGTAGGAAATGTTTTCATAGGTCCAGTCGCCTGGCTGCTTGTTATTCTTGATAGCAGCGTTCTCTGCAGGTAGACCGAAAGCATCCCAGCCGATAGGGGCCAGAACGTTTTTACCTAATAAACGATTGAATCTGGCAATAACGTCACCTAGAGCATAGTTTCTAACATGACCTAAATGTAATCTGCCTGATGGATATGGAAACATTACTAGGCAGTAGTATTTCTCTTTGTTTTTATCTTCTGTTGCGTGGAAAGTCTGATGCTCTTCCCAGTATTTCTGTACTTCAGGTTCAATTTCCTGAGGATTGTAGGCAACTTTATTGTCAGCCATGGACTAAGTGCTCCAAGTTAAAATTTAAAATTCTGTTAAATTCTATTCAAATTGAAAATAATCATATATTTTGCCACATTTATGCCATATTTTGACGAATGCACTAGAAAAAATTTCTAAGAAAGTTTATTGGGACGTAAACTTAAAACTAGATGTTTGCTACTTTGTGTATAAGGAAATTTACGTAAACTTGGCAGAGTCTAATGTTAGAAGATAATGAGAATTACGGGCAGGAGAAGGGTGATTGCCAAAAGCAGATCTCTGTAGAACGTCTTTTTGAATCTGGTTTTAGGATTAACTTTATAGTTATAGTGGGTGTAAGCCCACAAGAAGGCCCAGAACCAGAGTGCCAGGATAATGAATTCTACAATTAAGCCTTTGTTAATCATTTGATAAACTGAAATTTTTTCTAAATCTCAATGCTTCATCAGAATATCTTATGTATTCCATGAATAGATTATAACGAAATTTTTTGAATAAACCTATTGTTTGAACTCTTCTAACAATAGTCCAAAAATATGATCTGTGTTAAAATTACACTCCGGTACGGAGTATAATCAAGTACCTGAATGCTTCAGGTTTTCATGCAGTATCATATTTGCATAATCCTAGGGAAGCCTTAGTCCTTAGACATACGTCTTTGGATATTAAACAAGATATTAATGAGACAATCATGTATAAGAAATTAGCTCTAGCTTTTGCTTTTCTTTCTTCTGTTACAGCTGTAAATGCAACCAATGTTTACAATCTAAATGGCAACCGAGTAGTTGGCGAGGAGCAGATCTATCAGATCGATCCTAACGGTATTACCACTCTTGAATATGTTGCAGCTGAGTATCATTTAGGACTTTCCAACATGATAGAGGCTAATCCGGAGGTTGATCCTATTGTTCCTCTGAAAGGTCTTAATCTTGTTGTTCCAACCAAGCTGATCCTGCCTGATACTGTTCATGAAGGCATTATTGTTAATTCTGCTGAAATGCGTCTTTACTATTACAACAAGGGTAGAGTTGAAGTTTATCCAATCGGTATCGGTCAGATTGGAAAGGGTACTCCTTTGGCCTGGACTACCAAGGTTGAGCGTAAGAAGGCAGGTCCTACCTGGACTCCTACTGCAGCCATGAGAGCAGAATATGCTGCTGAAGGTGAGTATCTCCCTCCTGTAGTTCCTGCTGGTCCTGATAATCCAATGGGACTTTATGCCATGTATGTTGGAAAACTTTACGCTATTCATGGAACCAATGCTGATTTCGGTATTGGTCTTCGTGTAAGTCATGGCTGTGTTCGTCTGCGTAATGAGGATAACGAGGAGTTATTCCATAAGGTTCCTGTTGGTACTAGAGTTCAGTTTATCAACGAACCAATAAAGACTGCAGTAGAGCCAAACGGAGATATTTATATTGAAGTTCATCAGCCATTATCGAGAAGTCAGTCTGAATTTGATAATTTTGATGCAAATGTTCCTTTCTCATTTACAAAGTCTCAACTAGAATTCTTTAAGGATCCTCGAATTAATCAGGACATTTTGCAGCGAGCTCTTCATGAGAGAACCGGCAGACCTGTTTTGCTAAATCCAGTGGAATTTTAGAGAATTAAGTGATTCATGCTAAAACTGTAATTGCAATGGTTTTATTTGGTCTGATGTATCAGCATCAGGCCATGGCTAATTCTGACTCCTCAACTTATCCCTCTCAGGCCGTAGGCCACTACCAACACAATGATATTCACAGACTTTTCTCTGATCTCAAAGAGTCCGACAAGATTTTTGTAAGCAGAAATTCTCTGTTTAAACCATATGTTGTGACTGATGAGAATGAAATAAAAGAACTGTTTTCCGTCAGAGCAAAAGGAATTAATCCTCCATCACAGATGGGAACACTGGAGTTTTCTCCATCAAAAATGACCTGGGTTAATGCATCCTCTATCCTTTCATTCCTTTTCAGAAGATATGTTGCTGACAACCAGACTTTTAATGTTCCTTTTGTGGCAAGTACGGACAGAGATAGACCTTCAAGAGCGTATGATCTGCATTACAATGCCTCTAATTTATGCTCAGGAATGGGATTTTTTGAGTCTAATCTGAAAAATGTCTGTGTTTTGGACAAACATGATAACTTTGGTCTGGTAGAGATTAACTATAATCCTGATATCGGTTTATTCAGTTCAACCTACAGAATAAGACTGCTGCCTGAAAATGGTGTACAGGAATCTTTATCTCATAAGTTGTTTTTAACTTTTGCCTCTCTTATTGGTGTGTACTCAAATCATAATCAGGTTGGCTTTAGATCTCCTCTTTCTACTTTTGATTACCACTTAACCAATAATAATACTTTTATAACAGAGAATGTTAAATTTTCAGATTTACAGAAAAAATGTGAATATGACTCATTCTCTGCCTGTCACTTCAAGTTTGTGGGAGAGAATACAGAAAATCTTTTAGCAGATGGAAAAAAAATAACAAGCCAAAGCGATTTTTCTTCAAAGAAGAGATTCAGTGTTCATTTCACCAAGAGTGGATCTCCAAAGCTTAATCTCAATAACAGTATTCTTTCTGGTTCTTCCTATATAAATTACGGCTTCTATAATCAGGCTGAGCTGGAGATGTTCCGAGATATTGGCTATAACATCAATACAGCCGAGTTCTTCGGAACTTCTATCTACAATTCAGGTACTCCTGAGAAAAGAGTGGTATACAATATCACTTCTTCCTTTACTGCCTCCAATGGCGAGTTAAGACCTTTCAAGCAGGAAAAGGCTTCTATAGTGCCTCTTTCCATTGGAACCCACATTTACGGAAGCTACAATGACGTAACCCAGTCAGGAATTATCGCAAGTCAGGGCTTTGGCAGTATTGGTATCCGTGTTGACGGCTCCAGAAACAGACTCCTGATTCCTAAATCATCTTCTATTATTGAAAACGGTGAATCAGCTACCGGTCTTGCTGTAACTTACGGACGAAACAACATCATTGATATCCGTGGCGATGTTGAAGCTAGCGGTGTAGATGGAACAGCACTGCGTTTTGATTTTGGATCAAATGTTCTGTCTGATTTAAAAGAGTTCCGTGGTTCATACAGAAGAGTTCGAACCTATGATTATCTTCAGAGAAAAATCTCCAAGGAGCAAGCTGAAAGCTACAACGTTCCAATTGATATCAGAGGCCCTCTGGTTTCGTCTCTGAACATTTCAGGAAAGATTACCGGCAAGAAGTACTCTATTTATATAGATGATTCTGCTCATGTAGAAAACATAAACCTTACCAGTAAAGCAAAGATCAATGGAGATATTGTTTCCAAGTGGAGTTATTTTGTAGCTCCTGATGGTAAGTCTTTATACTCAAAGGCATATAATCCAAAGCTTCTTGCGGGCAAGCTTCATTTTGATGCTGCATATGGTGAGAATCTAAATATGCCTTTCTTTGTTAAGAAGCTGGCAACTAACATCAATCTTGGTGTTAAGAAAAAGAATAAAGCCAAGGATTTTACTTCTGACAACATTGTTTCTGATTCCAAGTCGCATGTGGAAATCAATGGCAATATCATCGGTAAAACGCTCAACCTGTTAAGTTATGGTGGTATGAGCGATATTATTGGTTTGATAAACATCAATCGTCTTTATATTAAAGATTCTTCTGTCTATATTGCTCCTACTAAGGATGGAACCAACTCAGTTGTGGAGATTCTTGATCTCAACAGAGGCGGTCAGCTTGATTTGACCAATGGTGGCAGTCAGACTTTCATTGTTAAGGAAAAGGCTTCCATATCAAGTAATGCTGTAATCTGTCTTGATGCTGACAAGGACGGAATGATTATAGATGATATTAAGTTTGAGGGCAGTCTGTTTGCTCCTGATGGAGTAGTAAATATTGAGCCTGGTATCTCCTATAATGACGTTAAGCGCTATTCATCTGATCCTAAGGCTCTGCTTGAGTTCATGAATAACTTCGTAAGACAGGCCAATCAGAAACTAGATAAATACCATGCCTATACCAGATTCCCTAAACATCTGTGGTATACACAGGGGGGCATGGGTAGAACCGTTAACTGCTCATCTCGCGGATGTTATATCGGTGATTTTATCAATACCTACAGCAACGCAACCAAACCTCTGCCAATGTGGAGATATATCCTAAGTATTGCAGGATGTATTCTGATGCTGGCTTTCTCTGTTGTTCTGATTAGAAAGACTGGTTCTGGTCGTTATGGCTAGTAGTTAAGATAAGAAATTATTTCTCTGGTAACAGGAAAAGTGTTACCAGAGATTTTTTCTTCTGGTTAAGGTCTAACCAGCTTTGTCATTGTTTCTTTGGTAGGATCATCTTTCTGTCTTAATCCGCGAATACCTAAACCAAACAGTATCAGCAGAAGAAGGAACAGAGTCTGTGTTCCATATTTTGAATAGAAAGTCTGTCCCTTAACAGGTGAGAACTGTACGGTCAGAACTCCTTCCTTATCCTGAGGAAGTCTGTCCACAACTTTTCCATTCTCATCAATGTAAGCTGTAATGCCACTGTTGGTGCAGCGCAGCATTGGTTTTTGAAGTTCCATTGATCTCATTCTGGCAATATTCAGATGCTGCTGTGGTGCCTGAGTAGGTCCGAACCAGGAATCATTGGAAACCATAATAATTCCGTTGGTCTGTTCTGAATCCATGGAGGAGATCACCTCAGGGAAAATTGCCTCATAGCAGATTGCAGGAATGAACTTATGATCATTGATGGCGATTGGCTGCTGTTCATCAGCACCATAGCTGAATGAAGAGTTTGGAATTACGAATATAGAGCCTAGAGGTCTTAGTAAATCCTCGAAAGGTACAAATTCTCCAAATGGAACAAGCTTTCTCTTCTGATATGGAAGATCATGGGCTAGATCTGCTCCCTCACCGATACGGACTATTGAGTTGTAAATCTTCTCCTGAGCTGTTGTGAAGATACCTGTAACAAGGGCTGACCTGTCATTCTTGAATACGGTATCCAGATCACCAATGAGCTCAGCGGATGAATAGTAATCAACAGGTAGTGCGGATTCTGACCAGACGACAATCTTAGAATTGGATATCTTTGGTTTGGTAAGTGTCCAGTAGGTTGAGAATATTTCGTTTACGCTTGCAGCATTGTTATGTACGGACTGTGTGATGTTTGCCTGTACCAGAGATGCATTGACGCTTGGCATTTTTTCAACCTGAGGAATGTTCTCAAGGAAAACTCCAACAACAAGAATCATTGCTGCGATAGGCAGGAACAGGAACTTTCTCATAGCTGTAAGAGCAAGAGCTGCACTTAGAACATAAAGTGCCAGATTGATACCTCTTACACCAATAAACGGAGCATAGTTCTTAAGAGGTCCTTCTACACATGAATAACCTGCATAAAGCCAAGGGAAACCTGTCAGGAAGTAGTATACAAAATAATCTGCAAGGAAGAATCCGATCGGTACAAAACAGCACAGATATACTGATTTTTTCTTTTTTGCAATGTTAAAAGCCATCATATTCAGAATGGCATATGGAAAGGCGATATATCCGAATGAAAATCCAAAAACAATGGCATAGGATAAAACGAGAGGAACCTGTCCAAAACCTTCCATTACAAAGTTCAGCCAGGTCAGAGACAGCGTGCCGTAGGTTCCGAAGAAAAGCAGGGAAATAACTCCAACTTGTGGTGTGTATTTGCAGGTGTAAAGCTGCATCATGAAAAAGCCCAGCGCAATTACTGCAAAAGGCCACTTCTCAACAGGGGCAATTGATAAACTCATAATTGCGCCCAGTACCACTGAGGATGCACACATTCCAAGTGGTTTATTAACCAGAGTCAGCAGTCTCTTGCCATCAAGCAGACTGGATAGAATAAAGTATAATTTAATAAAAAACTGCATATTACTGCTTACTGTCCTGATCTGTGGTTGGAGGCGTTACCTCAAGAAGATGCACTCTTCTGTCATTAGCTTCCAGTACCTTGATTTCAAAGCCCTCAATGGTAAGCTTCTCCCCTATGTTAGGGAATTTGCCCAGCATATGAGTGGTCAGTCCCGCTATGGTGTCAACTTCTGCAAGCTCTGAGAATTTTGTGTTAAAGAATTCGTCGAATTCCTCTAGCTCAGTTACTCCGCTGACAATGAAGGACTTTCCTTCCTTTGATTTTACAATATGCTCAGAGTTAACCTCAGTATCATATTCATCATCAATGTCGCCAACGATAACCTCAAGGACGTCCTCAATGGTTACAAGGCCAGATACTCCACCGAATTCATCCACTACGATTGCAATGTGGAATCGGTTCTGCTGGAACTCCTTTAACATGGAATTAACACGTTTGGCTTCCGGCACGATAATAGGGGCGCGAAGAATTGATTTGATAGAACCGCCTTCAAGTTCCTTTAAACCGCAGGCATAAGGGATCAGATCTTTTGCCAAAAGAACGCCGACGATGTGGTCCTTATCTTCTCCGATTACAGGGTAACGGGAGTGTGCAGTCTGAAGGACGATTTTGGCAGCATCCTCAATGGTGCTGTTAACATGAATGGTAACAATCTCGTTTGCAGGGATCATTACGTCAGAAACACGAAGTCTGTTGATATCAAAGATACCCTGAAGCATTTCCTCGGTATCTTCATCGATAATCTCATTTTCCGAAGCTTCGCGGATAACCTGTTCGAGTTCATCCTGATTGGTTGGTTCAGTTTTTTTTGAAAAAATCTTTGATAAAAAGGAACTATGTTCCTCGTCATGATTATCTGTCATAGTTTTTTCCAAATGTGTTTATTCTTCTATGCTTGTTCAACCTTAGAATTCGTCATCCTTGTAAGGATTCTCATAGCCAAGCTCTTCCATGGCCTTAACCTCTAAAGGTTCCATTTCCTTAGCATCATCTTCTTCAATATGGTCGTATCCGATAAGATGCAGACAACCATGAACAATCAGATGAGCAAAATGCTCCTCAAGAGTCTTGTTCTGTTCTTTACACTCGCGTTCTAATACTTCCTTGCAGACTACAAGATCACCAAGTAATGGCAGATCATCTACTCCCTCCGGAAGCTCAAACGGGAAAGACAGAATATTTGTTGGTCTGTCCACATGTCTGTAGGTGGAATTGAGGTGATGAATCTCCTCAGAGTCCACCATACGGATGGTGATTTCACTATCCTTGTTTCTGCCGCCGGTTTTAAGGGCAACAGTAGCCCATTTAGTCATAAGCTCCAGTGATGGATAACTTTCAAGTTTCTCGTCTGTAGCAATCTGCAGATCAATTATTACTTGCATTAGACACCTCTTTTTCAGAATGTTCTGTGGAGGATGAATCGTTTTTGCTATTTCTGCCGTAGTAATGCTGATTATCCTTTTCGTGAGTCTTTTCATACTCGTCATATGCATTAACGATGGCCGCTACAACAGGATGTCTTACAACATCTGATGATTCAAAGAAGGTAAAGCCGATTTCCTCAACTGACTTTAAAACCTCCATTGCGTGTTTAAGACCGGATCTTACATTTCTTGGCAGATCGATCTGGCTAGGATCACCGGTAATTACAGCATGGGAATTGAATCCGATACGGGTCAGGAACATTTTCATCTGTTCAACAGTAGTGTTCTGAGCCTCATCCAGAATAATGAAGGAGTCATTTAAGGTTCTGCCTCTCATGTAAGCTAGAGGGGCAATTTCAATAATCTGTTTTTCTATCAGCTTCTCAACCTTTTCAAAACCCAGCATTTCAAAAAGCGCATCGTATAGAGGTCTCAGATAAGGATCAACTTTCTGAGACAGATCTCCTGGAAGAAAACCAAGTTTTTCACCGGCTTCAACTGCAGGTCTGGTCAGGATAATTCTTCTGATTTCATTTCTCTCTAATGCATCCACGGCAGCTGCAACTGCAAGGAAGGTCTTACCGGTTCCGGCTGGACCAATACCGAAGCTAACATCGTGAGATACAATCTTGTTGATATAGTCAGACTGATTTGAGGTTCTGGCCTTGATAAAACCGCGCTTGGTTTTAAAGTTATTGGCCTTTGCATACAGAGAGTCAATTGAGCCTTTAGCCTGTTCTCCTGAATAATCTGTGCTGTCCTGCTCAAGAGAGGTTGTCTCGGTGATAGCAAGGTGCACCATGTCAGGTGTAACTTCTGATGGTTTCTTGGAACCCTTGATAGGAGTAGTGTCAACATACAGAGACTTAATCAGCTTATATGCCTTTTTAACATGTCCGGCTTTGCCTTCAAGATGAAAGTGAGCTCCTGAATAGCTGATTTTTACGCCTAATCTTTTTTCTATCTGTTTAAGATTCTCGTCTTCAGGTCCTACAAGGTAGGCAATTCTGTCTTTGTCATCAGGATCTAAAACAAAATCTTGAGTAATTGTATTCATCACATTGCCTTACTGATTTACAAGCTCACCCTTAAGGGTATGGGCTGCTACAGAAGTAATCTTTACATCAACCATCTGTCCTACAAGAGATAATGGACCTTTGAACACCACAATTCTTCCTGAGGAGGCTCTGCTCTTGAGCTCATTCTCGTCTTTTCTTGAGGTTCCCTCTACAAGACATCTCTGGGTGGTTCCGATAAAGGCTTCGGTATATTCTGAGGCTAGCTCTTCAAGTCTCTTCTGCAGAATATACAATCTCTCCATCTTGGTTTCCTTAGAAATCGGATCTTCAAGAGTTGCAGCAGGGGTGCCTGGTCTTATTGAATATACAAAAGAGAAGCTCTGATCGAATTTTACTTCATTGACAATCTTCATGGTTTCATTGAAGTCCTCATCGGTTTCTCCAGGGAATCCGACAATGAAGTCAGATGAGATATGTACAGTAGGGCGTGCAGCTCTGATTTTCTTAATCAGCTCAACATATTGCTCTGCTGTATATCTTCTGTGCATTGCCTCTAGAATTCTGTTTGAACCTGACTGAATTGGAACGTGAATTCCATCTGAGATTACAGGCAGTTCTTTAATTGCCTCAATAATGTCATCGGTAAAGTCCATTGGATTTGAGGTAGTAAAGCGTATTCTCTCGACTCCAGGAATAGCTGCAATTTCGTAGAGCAGGGAAGAGAATTTACAGGCTGAACCGTCAGGATTTAGTCCGTGATAGGAGTTAACATTCTGACCTAGAAGGTGAATTTCCTTTACTCCGTTGGCAATATGACCTACACATTCATCAATGATGTCCTGAACCGGTCTGGACTGCTCTTCTCCTCGGGTATAAGGCACAATACAGTAGGTGCACTTGTTGGAGCAGCCTTCCATGATGGTAACAAATGCTGAAGGTCCAACTGCTCCTGCCTCTGGCAGATAATCAAACTTATCGATGGCATCTGCGGTTACATCAACTACGGGTCTGCCTGAAGCAATAAACTCTCCAACCATCTTAGGCAGTCTGTGGATGGTTCTTGGTCCGAAGATAATATTTATGCTCTTATCTAGCTCAAGGATCTTCTCGGCTAGCTCGGCTCCTACACAGCCTCCAAGTGCAATGATGGTATCCTCATTGATTTCACCGGTGTGTCTCCATGAGGCGATCTGGTTGAATACCTTGTCCTCTGCCTTTGCTCTTACGGCACAGGTTACCAGAATAATTATATTTGCTCCCTTAGGAGTTGATGATTCTGCAAAGCCTGCAGCTGTCATTAAATCTTTGATTCTGCCTCCGTCATATACATTCATCTGGCAGCCCCAGACGTGTACATAGAAGGAGCCTAATTGAAGTTTCGGTGCAGATAAGGTGGTTTGAATTGTAGTCATGATTAGTAAGTTTTATTCTAATTTTGTGGTTTGGCAATAATGCACTTATCAAATAACTCAGTCATTAACTCGTAATCACCGGCAAATGCATTAATGGATGCATAGAGCATCATTTTAGGATCACATAGAGAATAATCAACCTTAAATCCTAGAGGGATTAGAAGCTCGCGGACAAACTCTCTCTGCGCTCTTCCGTTTCCTTCTCTGAATGGATGTACAGCGTTAATCTCGCCTAGATAATAAGCGGCTCTTTCTGCAATCTTTTTTTCACTGCAGTCTTTGAGGTAATTCTCCTGAGCAAGTTCATCAAAGACCTTGGTTATGGTTTTCTGAATAAACTGTGCGTCACAGAAAAGAATCTCCTTGGAAATATTAACCTGACGCAGTTCCCCTGCCCAAGGATAAATATCCTGAAAGATATACTTATGAATTGCCTTTAAGTGGTTTAGATCAAATTTGCCCTGAATAGGCTTTTTGAGTAGATCGATGATCCTTGCTCCAGTATACATTCTCTCGTACTGAGAAAGTACTCTAGGATCATGCTCATTGAAGTTATTGATTAAAACTTCAGTACCTGGATAACAATAGACTTTATCGAAAGTCGAGGCTTCCAAAATTCAGGCTACCTTGCTATCATCGGTTAATTTTAATATCTGTTCTTGAAATTCTTTGAAAGAAATTTCTCCGTCAGCATAGCTTTGTAATAGCTTTTCCTGTTCCTCTGACAGATATAAATTTTCCATTGCTAAAGTAGCTTTTACTTCGTCTAGCAACATACGATCTCCGTAGTAATCACACCAACTTAATTATAACAGAAAAAGTGCTTTTTTTTCGTGTTTTAAGGTGGATTAATACTACATTATTTTGTGATAAAAATCTCAATTATTAAAAATATTTTTAGAGCGTGTTTCAGGTAATTTCTTTATAGGGAAAAAAGACAAAAAAATACCTCTGACAAAAACGTGTCAGAGGCGATTTAGGTATGTGAAAATTTGAAAACGTTAGTAAAACATCAAGTGTTACTTAATCGATGAGTTCGGAAAATCTTCCAATAAATTGCTGGAACATTAGTCTTAATTTTTAAGTCTAATTTCGTCTGTGCGTGATATATGTTAGTGAATATTTCTTAGATGTTACTTAGTGATCTGAACTTTAAGGAAATTTATCGTTTTTGGATAAAAAAATGCCTAGGTCAAAAGGTGTGGACCTAGGCGATGAGGTATGTGATTCTTTTTTGTTAAAAACAAAATCATTTAAAACTGTCAGAGTTCGAAATCATTTTGTCTCTTCCGCTTTTCTATTTTCTATTCTAGATACTCTAACTTAGTTAACACTTAGAGCTCATTATTCTTTTATCAGCGGCTACAGTTTTAATTATATTTGTAAAAATTAAGCAAAAAGTTGATCTCCGTTTGAAAAATTCGCAAACCTATCAATCTTTTGCGTAATTTACTGTTTTATAAATAAATTAAATTGATAAATGATAGAGTTTGCAACTTTTGTTTAAAAATCTACAAATGTGTAATTATAGAATTGTGCAAGAACCTAAAAAAATTATGCAAGATTCTCTGCCTCGTCCAGATTCTCCCAGTAGTCACGGTTTAGCTTGTAGGCTGCTGATGTGTAATCGATGATGTTATGCATAAGTTCATCAAGCTTACTTCCCTTTGAGTAGTCAGCCTGGGCAAAGTGCTTAATGCGCTTGTCCTTGATGAGTTCGTGTACTCTTGCTTTGTTGTTATTTACAGGATCGTAAACTCCGATAGAGTGGCCTCCAAGAGAATTTACCAGCTTCATACATGGAATATCGGTCTGACTGTCACCGATATAGACAATATTATTGAAAGGAACTCTGATATTCTCTGGCTCATAATAGCGGTTAACATCATTGTCGTTTACATCAAGTGTTCCTTTGGAGATTCTGAAAAGAAACTGCGTCTTGTTTGTAAAGTTAATGTTCTGTGCCGGCCATACTGCTGCGCCGTTATGATCGTATAAGAAGGAGTTTGCATAGATCATTCTGAATTCATCAGCAATCTTTGTACCCTCTATCATTTCCTTAAGTCCGGAGGAAATAATGTAGTGCTCAATCTTTACTTCTTTTTTCTTTCCATACTGATTGATTCTTGAAAACCAGTCCACAACACCTTTGTACAGTTTTACCTTTGAACCAAATTCAATTAGTTTCTCTCGTTTTACCTGAAATTTTCCCTTAGCTCCGTTGAGCATCAGGTACATATAGGAAAGGTTTGGATCCATCTGATTCTTGATGGCAAGATCTGATGAGAGCTTCCAGAACTCATCAACATTCTCATTTAGCTGCTGAATGTATCCCTGTGCCTGCATTTCATATGGGGTAAGGGTTCTATCAAAGTCATAACAGATGGCGAGTACGTTTTCTTTATTCATTTTGCTTATCGAAAGTTTGTTTGAACTTTCGGCTCCAGTTTAATCAGTATATTTTTGAAATATTTGTAAAAGAGTGTGCCATAAATCTTTTTTCAGATAAAACATATTCATTAAATATCTGTGAATTTGTCGTCCATAAAAAGAGAGATTATATTTTCAGAAATTTTTTTATATCAGAAAAAAACATTAAACTTAAGATAAGCTGATATAAATCATCATCATCGGGGCTTTATAATCTAAATAAATTTTGTGACGTAAATTTATTTTTTTTATTTTGTTGACAAGCATTTTTATTTTCATATAATAATGCACGTTGTCGAACAAAAGCACCTTTGTACTTGATAGGGGTATAGCCAAGTGGTAAGGCAGCGGGTTTTGATCCCGCCATTTCCCTGGTTCGAGTCCAGGTACCCCTGCCATTATTGGGGGTTGTTCAGCACACTGTTGGGGTATCGCCAAGTGGTACGGCAGCGGATTCTGATTCCGCCATTACCTAGGTTCGAATCCTAGTACCCCAGCCACTCAATGGCTATGTAGCTCAGTTGGTTAGAGCGCGGCACTCATAATGCTGAGGTCACTGGTTCGATTCCAGTCATAGCTACCATTCACCTTCCAAGGTGTCTTAAATCTTGTCTCAGTTGGGGTATCGCCAAGTGGTACGGCAGCGGATTCTGATTCCGCCATTACCTAGGTTCGAATCCTAGTACCCCAGCCATTCAGTGGCTATGTAGCTCAGTTGGTTAGAGCGCGGCACTCATAATGCTGAGGTCACAGGTTCGATTCCCGTCATAGCTACCATCGCATCACGATTTCTTTAACTTTCTCACAATTTTGGGTAGTTCTTTATAAGTCATTGCAAATAATCATTACTTGTCGCATTATTCTATTTATTAATCTAAAAAAATAGAATACATGAGGCCTGTTTAGTCAATGATTCCTAAAATATCGAATCTCCCTTCCGTTGATCATCTATATAAGAAGTATTTTGATGTTCTTAAATCAAAAGGTTTTAAGGGCGATATAGAGTATTCTCATTCTTCAAGACTGCTTGTCTCTACAGATAACTCTGTATATCAGAGAATGCCTCAGGGCGTGATCTTTCCTAAAGATAATCAGGATATTGTTACCGCACTTAAATTAAGGGCAGAACCTTTATATGAAAAGCTGATTATTACTCCTAGAGGCGGAGGCACAGGAACTAACGGTCAGTCTCTGAATGATGGAATAACCATTGACTGTTCCCGCTACATGAAGGAGATATCTGAGCTTAATGTTAAGGGTAGATCTGTTCATGTTCAGGCAGGTGTAATCAAGGATGAGCTGAATGATTATCTGAAGCCTCACGGATTATTTTTCTCTCCTGAGCTTTCTACCTCAAACCGAGCCTGTGTTGGCGGTATGATCTCAAATGATGCCGCAGGTCAGGGCTCTCTTAAATACGGCAGAACCTCATCCCATATCAAGGATGTTACAGTAGTTCTTGCAGACGGTACTTTAACTACCTTTGGACCTGTAAGCGGTGATAAGTTAAAGGAGTGTCTGAACAAGGATGGTCTTGAGGGGGACATCTATCGTGAATGCTATGCCTTACTGAAGGATAACCGTAAGCAGGTTGAAAAGATCTTCCCTAAACTTAACCGCTTTATGACCGGCTATGATCTTGATCATTCCTATGATCCTAAAACAGATACCCTGAACCTGGCCCGACTTATCTGTGGCGCTGAGGGTACCCTTGCGGTTATATGCGGGGCAACTTTAGATCTGACCAGAATCCCTGATTTCAGAGAACTGATGGTGGTTAAATATGAGGATTTCGACAGTGCTTTAAGACATGCTGTAGAACTAATAGATGCAGGTGTCTTCTCTGTTGAAACTGTTGATTCCAGAGTTTTATTCCTGGCAAAGAAGGATACAGTCTGGGATTCAGTAAAGGACTATATTGAAGAGGTAAAAGGTCACACCATCAAAGGTATCAATATTGTTGAGTTCAATGGCTACAACAAGGATGAGGAACATAAGAAACTTGTTGATATCTTCTCTAATGTAACCGAAAAGGCCAAAACCTTTGCCAACGGAATCTTAGGAGCTCAGTTGGCGGTGACCCCTGAGGCTATCTCCGCAATCTACGGCATGAGAAAGAAGGCGGTTGGTCTTTTAGGCGCAGCCTCAGGTGATAAAAAGCTTGTTGCCTTTACTGAAGATACTGTAGTCCCTCCAAGAAATCTTGCGGATTATATTTTGGAGTTCAGAGCACTTCTGGATTCTCTGAAAGTTACTTATGGAATGTTCGGTCATGTGGATACAGGTCTGATGCATGTTCGTCCTGCTCTCGATCTGACAACTGATTCGGACAGAAAGAAACTTGTTACCATTTCCGACAAGGTGGTTGAGCTTGTAAACAAATACCAGGGCCAGATGTGGGGAGAGCACGGTAGAGGCTATCGCTCCTGCTATGGAGAAGTTTTCTTTAAAGAACTTTATCCTGTAGCCAGAAAGATCAAAGCTGCCTTTGATAAGAACAATATCCTCAATCCTGGCAAGATCTGTGTGCCTTATGGCAATGACAAGGATCAGATTGTTTCTATTTCTGGTCAGATGAGGGGAGATTTAGACAGGACTATTCCAGTAAACATCAGAAATTCCTTCAAAGGGGCAGTAAGTTGCAACGGAAACGGACAGTGCTTTAGCTATCAGAGCAGTGCGCTGATGTGTCCTAGCTACCGTTTTACCAGGGATCATATCCGTTCTCCAAAAGGCTATAGTGAACTGATGAGAGAATGGTTAAGACTCTTAAATGACAGAGGCCATAATATTGCTGCCGAAGAGCTGTCTCTTCTGACATCAAATCCTTCTCCGGTAAACTTTGTGAGAAGATGTTTTAATACGTTAACGTCAAAGCATAAGGATTACTCCACAGAATATCTGCAGAAGATTAAAACCTGTCTGTCCTGCAAGTCCTGTAAGAGTATCTGTCCTGCTCACGTTAATGCTGCTGATCTGAACTCAAGATTCCTGTCTCTGTACTATGGTCGCTACCTGCGTCCTATGATGGATCTTCTGATTTTAAAATCAGAGCTGACTCTGCCAATCCTCTCAAGATTCCCAAGGTTATCTAATGCTGTTTTATCCAACTCACTGGTTAAGTTAGCAGTAAAGAGAATCTTTGGTATGGTTGATCTGCCTTTATTTAGCAGAACTACTTTCAGAGCCTTATGTGATAAGGAAGGCTTTGATGTGCTGTCCTCAAAGCAGGCATTGGTTTCTGGAAATGAAGTACTGATTGTTACCGACCCTTTCACCGTATGCTATGAGTGTGAAGGGCTTTTGGCTATGGCCAGAGTAATACGTAATCTAGGGTATAAGGTCGCATTTTTAAAGCCTTATGTTAACGGCAAGATTCTGGTTATAAGAGGCGATCGCCGAGGCTTTATGCATTATGCCGCAAAACAGGCCGCCCGCCTTGAGATGCTGTCAAAAGCTGGTATTGATCTTGTAGGCTACGATCCTGCATTAACCATCTGCTATCGTGATGAGTATACTCAGATCTTAGATGATGCCAGAGGCTCCTTTATTGTTAAGCTTCCTGAAGAGTGGCTTTCAGAACAGATGGAAAGCTCATCTTTCTCTGCTCATTTTGAAAAGATTAAAGAGAAGGTTTTATCAGTTTCAAGAACAGAAGAGTTCAAGGAAATGTACTATCTGTTCACTCACTGTACAGAGCGTGCGCTGATTACTCAGTCTCCAGTATTATGGCAGAACATTATGTCAACATTTGGTCTGAATCTTATTCCGGTTAATGTTGCCTGCTGTGGCATGGCCGGTCTCTTTGGTCATATGGCTGCAAATCAGAAACAGACTTATGCGGTTTATGAGAGGAACTGGAAGAATGAGATTGCCAAGAGAGATTTTAATCACTGTCTGATTACTGGTTTCAGCTGCCGTTCTCAGGTTCAGAGAATGGAAGGAAAGAAAGCTATTCATCCATTGTTTGTTGTGGATGAACTGCTCAAGAGGTCGTTGAATGGCTAGAAACATTTTGGCGTATCTATTCGGATGCTCAATTTTTTTTATTGCTATTCCTGCTATTATCCTATACATAGCAGTCTTAAGCCCATACACCTTTATGCCTGAGGGCAAGACTGCCGTGATTTTCGGCTCCATAAGCTCAGCTGTTGGACTTTTATTCATGATCTGGTCGAATAAGGAACTGATTGAAAAGGGCCATGGTGGTGCAGTAGTTATCGGCCCTATAAAACTTTCAAAAGAAACTATAAAATTAGTAACAACGGGACCATATTCAATGTGCAGAAATCCTATGCATATGGGGGCTTTTCTGTTTTATCTTGGATTATGCTGTGCTGTTAACTCTCTGCTTACGCTGGTCGTACCTTTTGGCTTTTTGCTGTTTGCATATTGCTTTGCAGTATTTCTTGATGAACCAAGATTAAAAAGAGATTTTCCTGAAGACTACGAGAAATGGATTCAGGATGTACCACAAAGGTTTTGGCCTAAACCTAAAAAAGGCTAACACAATAAGAAGGAGATTTTGATGACCATGATGTCAGGCGCACAGATGTTAGTGCGCACTCTTGAGGATTTAGGGGTAGATAATCTTTTCGGTTATCCGGGCGGTGCTGTTTTGGATATTTATGATGCTCTGTTAGAGTCCAAAAAGATTAAGCACGTGCTGGGAAGACATGAACAGGGTGTAGCTCATGCTGCTGACGGATATGCCAGAGCTACAGGAAAGGTAGGAGTCTGTCTTGTGACCTCAGGTCCAGGTGCAACCAATACTGTAACATCTATTGCAACTGCATACATGGATTCAATTCCTATGGTAGTAATCACCGGTCAGGTGGTTTCTCCTCTTATCGGTTCAGATGCCTTCCAGGAAGTTGATACCGTTGGTATCACCAGACCGATTGTTAAGCATTCTTATCTGTGTCAGAGCGCACTTGATATTCCTAAGTTTATCAGACAGGCTTTTTACCTTGCATCTTCAGGAAGACCAGGCCCTGTAGTAGTGGATATTCCAAAGGACTGTGTGCGTCCTTCAATGAAGTTTGAATATCCTGAGATGAAGTCACCTGTAAAGATGCGTTCATACAATCCAACCAAGCAGGGACACAAGGGCCAGGTTAAGAGAGCAGCCAAGCTTCTGGCTGAGGCAAGTCATCCAGTACTTCTGATTGGTGGCGGAGCTCAGCTATCCGGAGCTCAGGATGAGGTTCGTACCATTGCTCACAGATTCAATCTGCCTGTAACATCAACTTTAATGGGACTGGGTGTTTATCCAAGCACTGACAAACAGTTCCTGGGTATGCTGGGTATGCATGGTACCTTTGAGGCCAACAACGCAATGGACAAGGCTGACCTTGTATTTGCTGTAGGTTGCCGCTTTGATGATCGTGTAACCAACAATCTCTCCAAGTTCTGTCCTGCTGCAAAGATTATTCATATTGATATCGATCCTGCATCAATTTCAAAAACAGTTGTTGCTGATATCCCAATCGTGGGTGATGCCAAGACTGTGTTAGGTCAGTTCATTGATGTCTTTGATGAGTTCAAGCTTGTTGAAAACGCCTCTGCCATGAAACAGTGGTGGACTCAGATCGGCAAGTGGAGAGAGGATAAGTGCCTTGACTATGAGACTGACGGCAAGATTATTCAGCCTCAGCAGATAGTAGAGGCTGTATACAAGGCTACCCACGGTGATGCTATTATTGCCACCGACGTTGGCCAGCATCAGATGTTTACTGCTCTGTACTATAAGTTTGATGAACCTCGTCATCTTTTAACCTCCGGCGGTCTGGGCACCATGGGTTATGGTTTCCCTGCTGCAGTTGGCGCCAAGATCGGTTGTCCTGATAAGGAAGTTTGTCTGTTTACTGGAGACGGTTCTTTCCAGATGAATGTTCAGGAGCTTTCAACTTGTCTTGAATTTAACATACCAATCAAGATATTCATCTTTGATAACCATACCTTAGGCATGGTTCGTCAGTGGCAGAAGATGTTCTATAGAGGACATATCAGCTCTACCAATCTGAATTCAAATCCAGACTTTGTGGCTCTTGCCAAGGCATATGGTCATGAAGGCTTCAGAGTAACTGATCCTAAGGAGCTTGATGCTGCTGTTGAAAAGGCTCTGTCAATGAAGGACAAACTGGTTATTGTTGATATTGCATGTGATACTGATGCCAAGGTGCTTCCAATGCAGCAGATGGGCGGAAGTATGTCAGATATGTTCTTAGGTGAGGAATAGTCATGCGTCAGATCATTTCAATTCTGCTTGAAAACGAAGTTGGTGCTCTATCCAGAGTAGTCGGTCTCTTTTCTCAGAGAGGCTATAACATTGAGAATATTACTGCAGCTCCAACCGAGGATAAAACTTTATCCAGAATCACAATTCTTACAGAAGGTGACGGTTCTATCGTAGAACGTATTACCAAACAGTTGCATAAGCTTGTTAATGTCATTAAGGTATCAAGCCAGCAGGATAACTCCGTAGATATTGTTGAAAGAGAGATCCTTTTTGTTAAAGTGCAGGCTGTAGGTCACACTTTAAGAGAAGAAATCAAGACACTCTGTGATATTTTTAAAGCACAGATTGTAGATATCACACCTGAGCTCTATATTCTCCAGTATGTGGATACCTCCTTTGAGGTCGACAGATTCCTCAAGGCCGTCTCAGAACAGGCTGAGGTCGTCGAAACCGTGCGTTCTGGAGTGTGTGGAATATTTAGAGGCGAACATTCACTGCATTCATAGAAAACAGCTGAATATACAAGAAAGCCTCGATACAAATCGGGGCTTAATTTTAGGCGCCATAGAAAAAAATAAATAACAGGTGTTCAGTTCACAAACGTAAGAATGGTTATGGACAACAAAGAATTTATTGAATACAAAAAAGATCTGCTAGGTAAGATTGAGGCTCTGTATCAGAGCCAGGAGCTTTTCAAGATTATAAATCTTCTGGAAAGCTCTGAGCTGGATTTTGATTTATGCAACGAGCTGGTTAGAGCTTATATCAACGCTGCCAATAAAACCTCAGATCCATATTCTCTTTTCGAGAAGGCAAATCTGCTTTTAGACAGATTCTCTCTTGAAGGGAAGGATAATGCCAAGCATCAGTTCTACAGAGGCTATATTCTGTTTAAACAGGGACTGATTGAAGACAGCAAAATCAGATTTGAAAGAGCTCTGCGTTTTGCTTCAGTAGCTGACGGCAAGCTTTTTGAGCAGATAACCACCATGCTTGCAAATGTTAACTCCATGATTGAGCTTGCAACCTTCAAAGGGCAGAGTGAGGAACATAAAAAGCAGATCCTTGAACATATAAAGAAGAATTTTGGTGAGTATCAGCATTTATGCTCTTTTGACAATGTTGAAATCTACAGAATTCCTCCGACCTCTGAGCATAATTATAATCTGCTGGTCAGTGTCGGTTTATCCGGAAAGCTCATGAAGGGTAGGGCAGGTGCCAAGGATGAATGTGTAGAGATTTGTTTTGCTCTGCCAGAGGATTACAGATTTAATCCCGAGTCAAAAAGCAATTTTGAAGTGTTCCTGATGATTGAGGTCATCAAACATCTGATTGCCACGAAGGATAATATCGGCTTTGGCTATTATCTTGAGAAGGATACAGGCTTCAGCTCAAGAACCGCATTTAACGGTGCGATGCTGGTAGGTCTTGGAGATTACGATAAGTCACAGCAGATAATGGAACTTGACGGTGCGGAACTTTCTTTTCTGGAGCTTCTGCCTTTAAGACCAATGGAGCTTAATTTCAGAAAGTCTCATTCAGCATTGGAGCTGCTTGAACTCTTTAAAGAGAAGCTCGTTATGATTACACCTTTTATCTCCACCCGTGATGATGTGTGCAATGTGGTGCCTAAGCTCTAGGACAGATTAGAAAAATAATTGTTTTACATTAAATTTACAGAAACAGACTATGGAAAAATTAAATGGTGCAAAGCAGGTTGTAAGGGTATTGGAAGATCTCGGTGTTGACCGTATTTTCGGATATCCAGGTGCAGCCGTTACAGATATTTATGATGAGCTGTTCGATTCAAAGATCACTCACGTTTTAGCCCGCCATGAACAGGGGGCTGTTCACATGGCGGATGGTTTTGCCCGTTGTACCGGTAAGGTCGGTGTTGCTCTGGTGACATCTGGACCTGGCGCAACAAATACAGTTACAGCTCTTGCAACTGCATACGGAGATTCAATTCCGCTGGTGCTGATTACAGGTCAGGTAAGCACTGATCTTATCGGTACAGATGCTTTCCAGGAAGTGGATACCATGGGTGTGACCCGTCCTGTGGTTAAATACAGCTTCCTCTGTAAAAAGCCTGAAGATATTGCCAAGAATATCCGCAAGGCATTCTATATTGCTTCAACTGGTAGAAAAGGTCCGGTAGTTGTTGATATTCCAAAGAACTGCCAGAATCGCAGCTATCTGTTTGACTATGAAAAGAATTCAGATATTTCCATTCGCTCCTATAACCCTACCGTCTTTGGTCACAAGGGACAGGTTAAAAGAGCTGCAGCTCAGCTTGTAAAGGCCAAGCAGCCGGTTATGCTTTTAGGTGGTGGTGTAGTTCAGGGTGATGCCTCAGAGATTGCGGCAAAGCTTGCAAGACGTCTGAATTTCCCTGTAGTTTCAACTCTGATGGGTATTTCTGCCTATCCAACCACTGATAGACAGTATCTGGGAATGATCGGTATGCATGGTTTATATGAAGCCAATGAGACTATGCACAATTCCGATCTTATCTTTGCGGTAGGTACCAGATTTGCTGACAGAGCTACCAATATGGTGGCAAAGTACTGTCCTAATGCGACTGTGGTTCATATTGATGTTGATCCTGCATCCATCTCCAAGACCGTAAGTGCAAATATTCCTATTGTTGGTGATGCCAGAACAGTTCTGACTCAGATTGACAAAGAGCTTGATGAGCAGGGACATAAGGAGCCTAATGATCTGTCCCTATGGTGGAAACAGATTGAAGAGTTCAAAAAGAAGAACTGTCTTAAGTATTCAAGAAAAGAGGGCATGATTCGTCCTCAGGAAGTAATTGAGACCATCAACAGAATCTCAAACGAGCTTAAACTGAATCCTGTGATTACCACCGATGTTGGTCAGCATCAGATGTTCTCTGCTCAGTATTTTGATTTTCAGACTCCAAGACATTTCATAACTTCAGGTGGTCTGGGCACTATGGGGGTAGGTCTTCCTGCCGCTATCGGAGCTAAATTTGCGCTTCCTGATGCCAATGTGTTCTGTATCACCGGTGACGGCTCATTCCAGATGAATATGCAGGAGCTTGCTGTCTGCAGAAAGTATAAACTGCCAATTAAAGTTTTTATTCTGGATAATTCTGTTTTAGGTATGGTTCGTCAGTTCCAGACCGTGTTCTACAAAGAGCGTTACAGTGCCACCAACCTCGATGGCAATCCTGATTTTGTTAAACTGGTTGAGGCCTACGGCTTTAAGGGCATCAGAATTACTGACAATGATAAGCTAGAGTCAACTATCAGAGAGGTTCTCATGGCAAAGGATGAATTTATCCTGGTGGATATCATTACCGATACCAATACCAAGGTAATGCCATGGCTGAGAGCTAACGGCTCAATGATAGACATGATGTTGAATGAGGAGGAGAAATAAATGAGACACGTTATATCAATCTTGCTGGAAAACGAAGCCGGTTCCTTATCTCGTGTTGTAGGTTTATTCTCTCAGCGTGGATACAACATCGACAGTCTGACTGTTGCTCCTACTGATGATCCTACCTTATCACGCTGTTCAATTCTGACCACCGGTGAGAAGTGGGAAGCGGAACAGATCACCAAACAGCTGCATAAGCTGGTTTGTGTATTCCGTGTTTCAGCTCTTTTAGAGGAAGCTGAAGGTGGAATAGAGCGCGAGATGGTACTGGTCAAGGTCAACACTCCTAACAAGAATGCCCGTGATGAGGTCAAAGGTCTGGCTGATATCTTCAACTCAAAGATTATTGATGTTAATGCAGAAATCTTTACCTTAGAGTTTGTTGGCAATTCATCTGAAATTGATAACTTCATTACCACTATTGGCAAGCTGGCTGAAGTGCTTGAGGTTGTAAGATCAGGTGTTGTCGGTATTGCAAAGGGCAATCATTTCATGAAGCCTTAGTGCGTTCTCTCTTCTTTGTAATGTCTATATGAAAAGAGGCTGGCTAAAAAGTATGTCAGCCTCTTTCATTTTTCAAACATAGAATTTTGTTATTTCTAGGGAATTGAAATTTTCAAATACGATTTTGTTGAGATATTTATTTTGATTGGAGATTTTTAGAACTTTTAGAGAGATAAGGTGGGAAGCTTAAGGTATTTCTTGTTCTTTTTTAACTTATTACCGCATTCATTTCATTTCTTATATTGGCCCATTTTCTTATATTATGAGCCAGAGCCACAAGCCCAAATTCAATTATTACCTTCGCTTTAGATCGCAGTCTGAATCTTTTGAAACCGTGATTATATTTGATATCACCGA
>NZ_FPAH01000014.1 GCF_900116345.1 Succinivibrio dextrinosolvens
AATACCAGCAGAACCTGTCCTAAGTGCGGTCATATCTCCAAAGATAACCGAAAAACTCAGGCTGTGTTCTGCTGCAAAAGCTGTGGATATACAGCCAATGCAGATGAAAATGCAGCGAAAAATATCCTAAGGGAAGGTCTATCCCGGCTAGCACAGGAAGTGAACTCCAAAAGGAGTCAGCACTGTGAACCCACCGAAGCTGAACAGTAATGTCAGCAGTAGGAATCCTCTTGTTTCAGCAAGAGGAGGATGTCAAGATTTCTAATCTGTACTCTATTTTCCAAGATACTCTGAGACCAGTCTTTCCAGGGTTCCGTCGTCATGCCACTTTCTGATGAGAGCATCTATGAATGTGGATAAATCTGAGCCCTGTCTTGTTACTATTCCATATTGCTGAGGGGAAAACTCTTCGTTCAGAAGTTTTAATTTATCATCTGTAAAGGAGCTAAGAATAACTTTGTCGCAGCAGAATGCTTGAACATGGTTTCGTTCCATTGCTTCTAAAACAGCCTGATTGCTCTCGTAGCATTCAAAGGCAATCTTATCGGTCCACAGTTCAGGCTTGAATGACCATTCATCAAACTGAGAGTCATCTATTAAGCCTTTTGATATCATGTATTTTACAAGCTCTTTTGCTGAGTTTGAGTTCTTGATAATTCCGACTTTTTTCCCAACTAAATCTGCAACAGAATTCAGGTCGGAATTCTTATGTACGAGAAGCGTAACATTTGATTCAAAATAAGGAGATGAAATATCGTATCTTAATTTTCTATCGTCAGAAATTGTATAGGTTCCGATCATACAGTCAGCATAGCCTGAATCAAGAATACTCTCTCTATTGGCTGAAGTGATGGTAATAAAAGTAACCTCAACATCCTCGCCAATCTCTTTTGCAATCATACTGGCGATAGTAGGTTCTATTCCTTTATATTCTCCAGATCTTTCATCCTGCATAGAAAGAAATCTTACATCATTTTTTACTGCAACCTTAAATTCTTCGTAATCTTTTATGGTTTGCAAATGACTTTCTTCAGCAAAGGAATGGAAACATAAAGTCAAACCTAGTAAACATGAAAATACAAGTGATACTTTTTTTTTAGACATTTTGGTTCCAGAAAAAAAACAAATACCTATTATTAAGTCTATGCCTCTATCGGACATATGGTAAATATATTTTCTGTGGATTGTGATTTATTGCAAATGTTAGTCTTAAGAATGAATGTATGATTTATCTGATTGATTCATGAGCTGAAAGTCTATGACTTTGTAGAATTCAATGAGGTATGACGAATATGGATAATCGTATAAAAAAAGCTTTGTCTGTTTTAATTTTGTCATGTGTCATAACTGCGTGTACTTCTAGGGAATTCAATAGTTCATCTATGAAGAACCTAAGAGCCGGTTCCATTGTTCTTTCCGAGAATATAGGAAAAAACAGGTTTAACGAACTGTTTTCCTATTCTCAGATCCCAGATAATATCTGGGCGGAAATGCAGGGGAAGACATATAAGGAAAATCCTTATATAAAACGAGAAGACTTAAGTTATATTAATTTTTTGCACCATGATTTTGATGGAAACATCCGAGTTGGTGAGATGATCTGCAATAAGGCTATTGCAAAAGATCTTAGTGAAATATTTTATGAGCTTTACTTAAACAACTACCAGATTGAGCGGGCTGTTCTTCCTGACTACTACGATGCTGATGATGAAAAACAGATGCAGGCAAATAATACTTCAAGCTTCTGTTACAGAGCTGTTTCTGGGACAACAGTTCTTTCCAATCATGCGAAGGGAATGGCTGTTGATTTGAATACTCTCTACAATCCATACTGCAAAGTTAGAAATGATGGCACTCTCTTTGTTCAACCTAAAACTGCTGCTCAGTACTGTGATCGTACCGCTGTATTCGGACATAAAATCGATAAGAATGATCTTGCCTATAAACTCTTCACCAAACATGGTTTTAGCTGGGGAGGTGACTGGAAATCCGTTAAAGACTATCAGCATTTTGAAAAAGAAAAGTGAGTCATAAATGAAGAATAATTAGGAAATAAGAAGGGAGGCGATTTGCCTCCCTTTAATGTGAAAATAAAAACGCTAATTAAATAAAATTAGTGAGTCAGTTCCTGATTCTTATTTCTTCTAGCTTTATGAGAATGTCTTCTTCTAGCCTCAACCTTAGCAAGTCTGCCGGTTAAGCTCTCTCCCGTCTTTGATACTTTAATTTAAAAAATGTTAAGTAAACCGCGATAGAAAGCGGTTTTTCTTTATAAATACGTGTTGTGTATGCGTAATGTATATGTTATAATCCAATTATCGCATATGGGTAGATTGGAATCGGCTTATGTTTATTCGCAGAATTAAAAGAGCTAATGGTCAGGTCAGTATTGTTCTGGTTGAAGGATATAGAGAAAACGGTAAGGTTAAGCAGCGTACAGTTGAGTATCTGGGAACAGAATCAGAACTTACTAAAAATGATCCGGAGGCTGTTAACAAACTCATCAATAAATATAAGAAGGCCCAGAATTCCAAAGATGCCTTTATCAAACTGACTATAAATCTGGCAGAAAAAATCTCTGATGAGAATACAGTTCGTAACTATGGATATTTTTACCTGGATAAAATGTTTATAGAGCTTGGTCTTGATAAGTTATGCGATGAGATTCAGTCAGGCTCAAAGATAGAATACTCTCTCAAGGACTGTCTTAAACTCATGTGCTTTATGAGAGCCCTAAAGCCTTCATCAAAGAAGACCTGTCAGGAGAAGGGATGTGATTACTTCTTTGAGGATTTCAATCTCAGACTTGAACATCTGTACAAATCACTAACCTTATTTGATGAGAACAAGCAGAACTTTGTAGACAGGATCCACTCCTCACTCTGCGAAAAATACAACAGAAAGACAGATATTCTTTACTACGATGTAACCAATTATTTCTTTGAAATAGATGCTGAAGATGAGCTCAGAAAGAAAGGCTGCTCAAAGGAGCATCGACCTTTGCCAATTGTACAGATGGGACTGTTTATAGATAATCAGGGACTTCCTGTTGATTACTATCTGTATGAAGGAAATCAGAATGACTGTACCACGCTCAAGCCATCCTTTGAAAAAATCAAGAAAACCTACAAGGCAGATAAAGTAATTATTACTGCGGATAAAGGCTTAAACAACGGACCAAATCTGGGATATATTCTCTCCAATGGTAACGGTTATATTGTCAGCCAAAAGATAAGAGGAGCAAGTAAAGCTCTTAAAGACGAAGTTCTGAATGAGAATGGCTGGCATACTAACCTCAGTGGGGACTTTAAATTTAAGGAATTCAACAGAACCATTGATGTTGAGGCACCTGACGGACAGAAAATCAAACACGAACAGAAAGTTGTCTGTATCTGGTCTAAAAAATATCAGCTCAAAGAAAAGTCAGCACGTGATGCCTTACTGGAAAAAATCACACTTCTGGCTAATGATCCGACAAAGTTTAAACAGAGCTGCCATAAAGGCATGAGAAAGTATATTGAAGAGGTCACTGTAGAGAAATCTACCGGTAAAGAAAATAAGAGCGTAAAAGTATCAACTTCTCTTAACTATGAAAAGATTGCCAAAGATGAAGCTCTGGATGGATACTATCTGATTGTAACCTCTGAAACAGAACTGTCTCTGTCTGAGGTTATAGAGAAATACCGTGGCTTATGGCGCATTGAACAGTCATTCAGAATTACCAAATCAGACATTCATGGCAGACCTGTATTCGTCAGAACACAGGAGCACATCAATGCTCACTTCCTTACCTGCTTTATTACTCTGACTATCTTAAGAATGCTGGAGATTAGACTTAATCGGAAGTACTCTGCAAAATCTATTATTGACGGCTTAAATTCAGCTGTTGCTGTTGATATAGGTAAAGATATTTATCAGATTAACAGAAGAGATGAAGTTGTAGATGAGCTTGATAAGCTTTATGGACTGGACTTTTCAAATAGATATGTCAGAAAAGAAAATCTGGCAATTCACCATTCTGAAATAATAAATTCTGTGTACACAACACCTTAAAAATCGATAAATGGCATCACTAAGCCATTTATCAGATTTAAGTATCAAACTCGGGAAAATTAGTGAGTCAGTTCCTGATTCTTATTTCTTCTAGCTTTATGAGAATGTCTTCTTCTAGCCTCAACCTTAGCAAGTCTGCCGGTTAAGCTCTCTGAAGGACCGTAAATTGGATCCTGTCCTGCCAGATATCTGTTCTCATAGTCATTTACAGCCTTGATAATCAGCTTGTACAGTCCGATAACGGCGATGATGTTTGGAATAACCATCAGACCGTTGAACATATCTGCAAGCTCCCATACAAGTTCTACCTTAAGCATAGAACCTGTCATCAGGAAGCAGAGTACGATAACAGAGAAGATATTGATGACTTTGTAGCCGAACAGATATTTTACGTTCTGTGCCGCAAAGAAATACCATCCGACGATAGTGGTGAATGCAGCGAAGAACAGACATACAGCAACGAAGCCTGAACCAGCATCACCCATACCCTTAACGAAAGCAGCCTGTGTCAGCATAATACCGGTGGTCTTACCATCTAAAGAACCTGTTACCATGATAACCAGAGCGGTTGCGGTAAGAACAACGAAAGTATCGATGAACAGACCAACAATAGCGGCAAGACCCTGTTCTACTGGATGCTTAACTCTGGCGACAGCGTGAGCATGTGGAGTTGAACCCATACCAGCCTCGTTAGAGAAAAGACCTCTTGCAACACCATATCTGATTGCTTCCTTTACAGTTGCTCCTATTACACCGCCAGTAGCTGCTGAAGGAGAGAATGCACCAACAAAAATAGCTTTGAAAGTTGGGATAATTTCAGCGTAGTTAGTTAGCATGATGTAGATTGCACCAAGCACATAAACAGAAGCCATCAGAGGAACTAATTTCTCAGTAAATCCTGCGATACGGCTGATTCCACCGATGAAGATGAAACCTGCAAGCATAATGATAAACAGACCAGTGATTTCGGTAGGAATACCAAAAGCAGAGTCAAAGGCAGTTGATATTGAGTTTGCCTGTACCATTACACCAATAAAGCCCAATGCAATGATGGTCAGAATAGAGAACAGAGCTGCCATTGGCTTGTTACCTAAGCCGTGCTTGATGTAGTAAGCAGGACCACCGGTAATTCTACCCTCTGTATCCTTAGTTCTATAAAGCTGACCCAGAATTGCCTCTGAGAAAATGGTTGCCATTCCGAAGAATGCTGCAAGCCACATCCAGAAAACAGCACCTGGACCACCCATAGCCATTGCAGTGGCAACACCAGCAAGATTACCTGTACCCACCTGAGCTGCGATAGCTGTTGCCAGAGACTGGAAGGAGGTCATTCCGTGGTTACCTGCTTTTTCACCGTTAAATGACAGGCCGCCGAATACGTGTTTAAAGGCGCGTCCAAATTGACGGATTTGCACTAAGCGAAGCTGAAAGGTAAAGAAGATACCTGCGCCAACCAGCACTGGAATAAGACACCATGGACCCCATAGGATAGAGTTGATGTCAATAATTATTTGAGTTAAATAATCCATGTTGATATTAGTCATTAGTTGAAATAAAAAGACACTGACGTGTCTTCACCGAAGCCGTATTGTAGCAAAAAATACTCAGAAATTACTATTTTTGGCGGTTTGATCACAGTCTTGCACTATAACTGTAATTTTTTGACTAAAAAGAAAACAAAAGGATAATCGACATCAAAGAAGCTAATTAAATTTTGTGAGAGCTGTTTAAACAATTGAATATGGCAATAAAATTTTTATCCAGAAATGGTATAAAACCCGTAGATAAATCGGGTGTTTGACCATGTCTAGAGATATAAAACCAACAAACTCTTTCAATTCACTTTTTGTAATTGGCTTTGCTCTTATAAACTGTGTGGGGATACTTTTATCCTCAAAGCTGAGTCTTCCTGTATGGCTCGATTCTGTGGGGACGATGCTCAGTGTCTATTTTTTCGGCGTTTACGCTGGACTGGTATGTGTCCTTGTTAATATCGCAACACAGTTTCTTCTGGATTCCTTAAATTTTGTCTCTCCTGCAGTGGGGGTGTTTATCATTTACGCCACCCATTTTTTTAAGAACAAGCATCGAATTGATTTGAATGCCATGATGCTTTTTTCGATATTCGTTATTTTTTTCTCCTTCCTTATCTCGTGTGGTCTCAACTTTTTTTACGAAGGTCAAATTCGAGCAAATCTGTGGGGAGATGCTATTCTTTCCTTCTGCAGAGACAATAATATTAAATATGCAGGATTACCTCTGGCAGCCTTCTATCTTGAATTTCTAGATAAGCTTGTGTGTGTCCTGATATTCTTTTTATTAACTCGCTTTGTCCTTTTACGATTAAGTTATTTCAAAACTGAAGATGACAATAATGAGACCTCTGAAGGATTCACTCAAGTAAACTTAATTCCTCTAGTTATTGGTGTATCTGTATTTTCTCTGTTTTCTTATCCTTCAGAAACTGTGGCATCAGAAACTGCTGTTACAGATATGGCTAAATCTCCTTTACATGATTTGTTGTCATATTCGGTACAGGAGACTGTATATAATCAGAAAAACGGTCTTCCATCCGGAAATGTAACTTCTATCTGTTCAACTTCAGATGGCTATGTATGGATTGGTTCCTATTCCGGTTTGCTCAAATATGATGGCAATAATTTCAAAAAAGAGAAGGGTTTTGAAAGAGTACGAAACATCAAGACCATGCATGCTCAGGGGAACAGGCTCTGGATTGGCACAACAGATCTGGGTGTTTATTTATTGGAAAATGGAAAAATTGTAAATCATCTTACTGTCAAAGACGATCTTCTTTCTGATTATGTTTCTGGAATTGAAAGTGATGATAAGGGGAATATTTATATTTCTACTCCTAGTGGTATGAATATTCTGAATAACAAAGACGGATCCTATAGAGTAAATTCTGTTTATAGAGCCGGTAACTTCTCATATCTAAGCCACGGACAGGAATATATACTGGCGGTTGATCTTAAAGGCGTTATTCACTGTTTTTACGATACTGAGGAAGTTATAAAAATTACTCCTCCAGAACATGTCCACTATACCTCTGCTTTATATTGTGAGAATGGATTCTTATATGCAGCAGACAGTTCCGGCAAAATCACTCGCTATAAAAAGAAAGACAATTCTTTTGTAAAGGTTGATGAGCTGTACAACAGAAAACTACATGGTGTTGAGTCTATGTTCTACAGTTCCATAGGCGATAAGAGAAATACTGTCTTTATCTGTTCTGATTCCGGAATATTCTATCTTCAAAGAAATTCAATTAAGAAAATTCAAACCGACTCTTTCAATGATTCTATCGATCAGGGCATAAGAGATTTTCAGGGAAATCTATGGTTCTCCTCAAGCAGACTTGGACTTCTAAGATTATATATTCCACCTGTTGTGATGGTTCCTGCTCTTAAAAATCAGGTTGTAAACTGTATTACCAAGTGGAGAGATCATTACATAGTCGGAACTGACGCCGGCTTAAAGGCCTATACCTCGAATTTCAGCGATCCTATATCATATGATTTTACTAATCTTCTAACAGGTATCCGTATCCGCGATGTATATGTAGACAGAAATGATTATCTGTGGATCTGTACTCATGGCAATGGAGTGTACAGAATTAAAGATACAATACAACATTTCACTGAAGAAAACGGACTGTTTGGTAACAAGGCAAGATCGGTACTTGAGATAGATGATTCAAGAGTAATGCTGTCTGGTACCTCTGGTCTGTCATTTTTTGATAAGAATTCTGGAATTATCCAGACGGAGAATATTCTTCACAAAAACGTAACAGTTTTGTGTTCTGCCTTAGGCTACGAGGGAGAAATTTACGCTGGAACCAATGGTAACGGAATCTATGTTATCAACGATTACAAGCTTGAAAAAATCATAACCAAGAAAGATGGTCTTAATTCAAATACCATTCTAAGGCTTTATTCTCTTGATGATAAAAAAGGACTTATAGCTGTAACTGGCAATGGTCTATGTTACATCGATGAGAACTATGAGGTAAGAGAGCTCAAGAATTTTCCTTTCTTCAATAATTACGACATTATAAAAATAGGAACCGATAAAGTTGCGGTAACAGGAAGTAATGGTGTCTATATTGTATCTTTAACTGACCTTATTGCTGATAATCCTGATTATCCTACAGAGCATTTGGATGAGAGTTATGGCTTTATTGAGATTCTGACTGCCAATTCTAGAAATTATCTGGATGACAAAATCCTGTTTCTTTCCTCAAATGCCGGCGTATTTGCCATGAATATTGATAACTATCAGAATAAGAATAATATCTTTAAACTTCAGATTGGCAGCATTAAAGTCGATGGTGAAGTCTATGAATCCAGCCCTGAGGAAAAGCTTGTTTTCCCTCGCTCTTCAAAGAGGTTAACCATTCAGCCTGCTGTTTTAAATTTTACTCCTGAAAATCCGTATGTAGGAATATGCCTTGAAGGTGTAGATGATGGATTTACATATACCAGACAGAAAGATTTAACGGATGTAAACTACACAAACCTTGGTCCTGGTGACTATGTGTACACCATGGCTCTGTTTAATTCAGATTTTGAAAGACGTTCTGATATCCTAAGAATGCCTTTCACAAAAGCCTCTGCCTTCTACGATAGTAAATTATTCATTACCTATTTTATTCTGGTGTCTTCGCTGATAATTGTTTATTTCACTTTCTTTATTGTTAAGCTCTGGATGCAGAAAGTGATTGATGAAAAGCAGTTGCAGCTTGAGCTTGCTGAACAGCAGATTAAGATGGGCGATGAAACCATTCTGACAATTGCTCAGGCTTTAGATGCCCGTGACCCTAGAACTAAATCTCATTCGATGCGCGTTGCAGAATACTCTGTAATGATTGCAAAGCAGCTTGGTTTTACTCCTAAACAATGTGAAAACCTCAGAAAGGTTGCTCTTCTGCATGATATCGGAAAAATCGGTATTCCAGATCGTATCTTAAACAAGCCTGAACGTCTCACTGACGAAGAATATCGTATTATGCAGTCCCACGTAACCATTGGTGCGGAAATTCTAAAGAATTTCAAATCAATTGATAACCTTGCGGACGGTATCAAATATCATCATGAAAGATATGATGGTAAAGGTTATGTTCTTGGTGTTAAAGGCGAAGAGATTCCTCTGATTGGAAGAATCATTTCAGTGGCTGATGCTTTTGATGCCATGTCGGCAAACAGAGTTTACAGAGACAGTCTTGATTTGGAACGTGTTATTCATGAGATAGAGAAGGGCAGAGGTTCTCAGTTCGACCCTAAGTGTGCAGATATCATGCTGGATCTAATCAGGTCAGGGAAACTCGATGACTATCTATACGATTCTCTTTAAATGACAGCTCCTCGAATCCATTTGGGTAAAAGTGAAGGATGCTGTTTTCTTAAAGATGAGATTTGAATTTGCCTGTCCTGAGAGCAAACAAGAAAATCACAACCTAATCGTGACATCAAATCTAACTAGATGCTCTTGTCTTTTGCTTCCTCAGCCTTTTCATCCTGCATCTTAGAGTGGAATTTTTTCTTGAAATAGATAACGGCAATAATTACAGCTAAAAGACCTAATGCAAGGAAGATTGCTTTCTGCACGTCGTGAACGTACTCCATCAGAATATCAAGATTATCTGCAAAGAAGTAGCCAAGATAGATCCATACAGGAACAGAGATCAGCGCTGCAAGACCGTCCATCACGATGAATGTGATGTATGAAATACGATGACTCATACCTGCAACAAGGTAGATAGGAGAACGCAGTCCAGGAAGGAATCTTGCTACGAACAGTAAGCCTAGACCGTGTTTTTTGAACTTGCGCTGAATCTGAGAGAATCTCTGAGGACTTACCACTTTACGGAAGAACTTGAGTCTCTGAACACGGTAACCGAAGATTCGTCCTGCAAGAAACATTGTACTGTCACCTGCAAGCACACCGGTTAGACCGATAGCGCACATAATATGAGGATTTGCCAACGCCAGACCTGAGATAACACCACCAGAAACCAGTGTGATATCCTCTGGAACAGGTACACCGAGACCGCAGAGAATTAAACATGCAAAAACTGCAATATATCCGTATTCTCCAAAAAATGCGACAAGTGTATCAAGCAACTTAATTTTCCTCTGTTTTTAATTTTTATTTATTATCTGAGCCGTATATATTAGCAGAATATTGTAAAAATGTCGTAACTTTTACACCAGGGCGTTTTCAAAACCGAGCTGTCTCCAGGCTTCATAAGCCACAACTGCAACTGAGTTTGACAGATTCAGACATCTGCTGTTTGGTGCCATCGGAATTTTTATTCTGTGCTCCTGTGGTACAACATTGTACACCTCGTCTGCAAGACCTTCCTTCTCACGTCCGAAGATTACGTAGTCTCCGTCCTCAAATTTGAAATCCACATGGGATAAGTGGGCTTTTGAAGTTGAGGCAATAAGACGCTTAGGCTTCTGTGTTTCCATAAAGGTCTGGAAATTGACATGGACTGTAAGATTGCAGAGCTCGTGATAATCAAGACCAGCTCTCATAAGGCGTTCATTATCCAGGTAGAACCCCAGTGGTCCTATGAAATGAAGTTTGGCCCCGCAGTTTACTGCTAGACGGATGATGTTGCCGGCATTACCTGGCATTTCTGGCTGATAGAGGACAATATTGATCATAAATTTCGTAGTTCTGGTTCGTTAATTTTTTTCGAGGTAATTATACTCATTCAGTTTTTTAATTCCATGTTTTTAGAAAAAACGAAAAAAAAGCGGATTGTGAGTGAATGCTCTCGCATTCTAATTTTTCTCAAATTGAACGAGTTTACGATAAGTGCTAACATTGTGAAGTTCAAGATTAACACACGAAAATACAAGAAGTTTAAGATAGACAAATAATCAATTGCGGAGGCTAAAATGCAGTTTCGCCCATTTAACGGGACGAGTTTTTCTAAACCAGTAGGTATGGTTCGTAAAGTTTTATTCGCAATTGCCTGTCTGATAAGTTTTATCTGCATCTGTTCTCTGATTTCATTCAGAAATACATCTGTAAATGCAATGAATGGGGAACTTTTAACAGAGCAGAGCTCATCTCCTTTTATCTCAAACTCCCAGGACACTTTCTTTGGAGTTATCTTTGATTACTTTGGAAATGTAACCTATTTATTTCCACTGGTTATCATTTATATAGGCTATAAGCTTTTCATGAAAAAGGTCTCCATAAAGGAGGTGGACTTTTTCATTATCGGAACTCTTATTCTGGGATTTAATCTGCTGGTTATCGGCTGCTGTGCTCTTTTCTCCTCAATTTCATCCGATGCTCAGATTGGAGCTGGTGGTATTTTAGGTGACTTCTTTACTATTTATCTGCACAGACTGCTGCCATCACAGATTGCTACATTTATACCTATCCTTCTGACTCTTATTGGTCTTTTCCTATTTACCACCAAGTCTCCATTATGGTACTGCGACAAGATTGGAGAACTGGCAGGTGCACTGTATGACAGAATTACAAATAAGCCTCGTACAGAGGAAAATAAGGAAGAGGAAGAGGATCATAGAACATCCGGAACCATGTCTGTTTTCGACACTGTTAATACCCAGAAGGCAACAAACGGTATCAGTTCAGTAAAGAATCCTGTAAAACCTCATGTTACCTTAAGCGGTCCTTTTGGTGAGCTTTCAAAGACAGAGCCAACCTTTAACACTCAGAATCGTGAGCCTACGGTTGCCCCAAGATTTGTTCCAAATGATATGCCTAAATTTGGTCAGTCCAGTCTGAATACCGGCTTTGGATCTTCTTCTCCTGCAGCATCATCCTTTGGTGGAAACAGAGATAGTTCCATGCGCAAGGAAAGCAGAGCTCGTACCTCTGATCATCGTCTTTCCTTCAGAAACAGCAGATCTGAAAGACCTCAGCAGAGAATAGAGCCTCAGTTCGGCCCTATCAGTGAACCACCATCAGTACCTAATTATCTGGTAGGATCCGCCACTTCAAATACATTCTCTGAGACAGCCTCCTCAGCAGTATCTGCAAGTGCTCCTGCTGATGATTCTCCTGCCACCTATATTACAGGCGCAGCATATTCATCAAATACTGCTACTGCACCAGACTATAACCGTTATACTGATGATTCATCATCTCAGTCAGAAGGTTCTTCAACTATTATCAATGGAAACGGATACTCTCAGCGCAACTCTTCTGTAAGCGAAGATTCCTCAAGAGAGCAGGTCCAGAAAACTATTATTTCAAGAGTGAGCGTAACACCATCTAAGAATGAACCTGTACGTTCCAATTATGATGACTCATATTCATCCTCATCCAAGACTGATTTAAACGAGCCATCAAAGAATTCAACCATTATCTATAAGGCTGGAGCTGACCATCTGCCTCCAACCCAGACTATCGGAAGCCCTTCAAGAAAGTCTGAGGTAAGTACTGTTATTACCCGTACTACTACCTCTACTCTGAACTCTAATGTAAATCTGAAGAGCTCCACGAAGAATTCTCTTGCAGGAGAGTTTTCTGAGAAGCCTGTATCTGAGATTAAAAAGCTTGAAGATGAGGAAAAGGCTTACGAGAATACGACCACAACCTCATCTATGTTCCCAACTGCAGCTCAGCTTGAAGAGAATGTAATTGATTTTGCTGATCTGACCAGTAATGATGTTCCTTTACTAAAGAAAAACGGAATCAAGATTGATTCTCTAAGCTCATCTTTCATTCCTGCAACAGAAAAGAACGACGGCAGACTTGATGTAAATCAGTCTTCCCCAATCAAGGAGTCTGATGAGATTTTTGAGAGGTATTCCCGTGGTTCAAGAGGGGTTACCCAGTCAGGCGAAATGAAGCATGAGCCCGCCTCTGTAACCTCAGAGATCTCCTCTGTAAACAGAATGAATGAATATCAGAATGAAGAGAGTGCTCCAGAGCCTAGTTCTTTTGCAGGTATTTCTTCAAACACCACAGAAAAGTCAGATAACGAAAAGACTTTAGGGGATATTAACTCTTCTAATATTTCCAGCATTGCATCAGAACTTATTGATAATGCCCCTGCTGCCTCCTCTGTAGATAACAGTGTTGAGGATTCAGTTTCTGAGAATACATTGATTCAGACCTCATCTAAGATTCCTTTTGATGATATGAGTTCTATCAACGGAGCTGTTCCTTACGGAATGAAGGTTGAGCCAAAGCGAAATCCAATAACTTCTATGCCAACCGTATCCTATGCAGTTGCTACTGAAACAACTCCAAAGAAGCTTTATGACAACTGGCGCCCTGCTTTATCATTACTTGCCCGCTCAAATCAGGAAGTTTTCAATAATGATGAAGAGATTGAAAATAAGATTAACGTCATCAACAAGTTTATGTCAGACTACAGTGCCAAGGCTACTGTTGCTGATTTTGTAAGCGGTCCTGTAATCACCCGTTTTGATATGGCCCTAGAGGCAGGTGTTAAGTCAAATTCAATCATGAGTCTGAGCACCGATCTTCAGAGAAGTCTGATGACAAACAAGATCAATATGATTGCAGCTGTGCCTGGAACTCCTTACATGGGTATTGAAGTTCCTAATGACCATCGTCAGATGATTACTCTAGGTGATGTTGTTGAGTCTAATGAGTTCTTAAATACCAAAGCAATTCTGCCAATGTGTCTTGGAGTTAATACCGTAGGCAATCCTGTGGTAGCTGATCTGACCTCAGCTCCTCATCTGCTTATTGCCGGTACCACCGGTTCAGGTAAGTCTGCAGGTCTGAACTCTATGCTGGTTTCTCTGCTGCTTGCAAGATCTCCTGCTGAGCTAAGACTTATCATGGTTGATCCAAAGACTGTAGAGTTTACCCAGTACCAGGGGCTTCCTCATCTGTTAACTCCTATCATTACCGATCCAGAGTCAACCTCTGCTGCACTGGCATGGCTGATCAAGGAGCAGGAGAGAAGATACAAGCTGATTTCTATGATGAATGTATCCAACATTCATCAGGTTAATAGTCTTATCCGTTCTGAGAACGCTAAGGGCAATGTTGTTTATGATCCTATCTGGACAGCAGATATGGGCGGTGAGCCTCCTGTACTAAAACCAGTTCCTTATATCGTACTGGTTATCGATGAGTTTGCTGATTTAATGGCTGTCGCAAGTGTTGGTAAGAAAGGCGGTAACAGTCCTGAGGCTATGATTGGACGTCTGGCTGCAAAAGCTCGTGCTGCCGGTATTCACCTGATTCTGGCTACTCAGACACCTCGTGCTGAAATTGTTACCGGTCCTATCCGTGCCAATATGCCTTCAAGAATTGCCTATACCGTTCAGAATTCACAGGAATCAAGAATTATTCTGGATGAAAACGGTGCTGAGAATCTGTTAGGTAACGGAGATATGATCGTTAAATATCAGAAGCTGAACAATACCCAGTCCTTCCGTGCTCATGGTCCATACGCAAGCAATGATGATGTTCATGCAGTGGTTCAGGCCTGGATTGACAGAGCTGGAGAGCCTGAGTATGTTGAAGGTGTGACCGAGTTTATTGACGAGGAAGAGGCAGAAGAGACCGTAAATGCTAATGATGCAGGTTCATCCGGTTCCTTAGATGCTAAGTTTGATGCTATTGTAGACTGGATTAGAAACGATCTTGGAAATACCACCAAGCTTTCTATTTCTGAGATTCAGACTACCCATTCAGTAGGCTACAATAGAGCCAAGAGAATTCATCGTCAGCTTCAGAATGAAGGCATTATTGATGCAAAGGGAAATATCCTGTAACTAATTATTATGAATAAATTACGTTTATTAAAACTGATATCAGCCTCTGCTGTATTTTTATGTTGTTCTGTATATGCTGATGCGGTTTCAGAACTGCAGCAGATATTTGCAAAACACAGCTCAATGTCAGCCTCTTTTAATCAGCAGGTGACAAAATCTAACGGTGAGGTTGTCTCAACTGCAGAAGGCAGTTTAGCAATTAAAAAGCCTGATTCTCTGATGATGCATACCTTGTCTCCTGATGAGCAGGTTTTATTTACCAGAGGCAAGGACGTATATTTCTACGATCCGTTTATCAATCAGGTTACTATTTTTGATAAAAAGGACCTGTATACCTCTCCATTCCTGCTTTTAACCTCAAACCGTTCTGATATCTGGAATCAGTACAAGGTTACTAAAGAGTCCGGCATGTACAGACTTGTTCCAAAAAAAAAGGCAGATATTAAGGAACTCTCCTTAAAGTTTAACGGAGATGATATCAGCTCAATTGCCATTCGTCTTATGGATGGAAACCTCAATACCTATAATCTTAACGGAATTAAATATACTGTTGAGAATGATGCATTTTCCTACACCATTCCAGAGGATGCACAGATAGACGATGAGCGCAAATCAAACTGATCTGTTTGCTGCCATAGAACAGGAGCAGAAAGACAATGAATCTCAGGCTGGTTCTGAGCAGATTGATGCTTTTGCTCCTTTAGCCTCAAGATTAAGACCTCAGTCGGTGGACGAATACATTGGTCAGAGTCACCTTATTGCCAAAGGTCGTCCTCTTAGAACAATCCTGGACAAGGGACAGTGCTATTCCATGGTACTGTGGGGACCTCCTGGTGTGGGCAAGACAACTCTGGCTCTGCTTTTTGCAAAATCCTGCAATGCCTACTTTGAGCAGATCCCTGCCGTAACCTCAGGTATCAAGGATATCAGGGAGGCTGTGGACAGAGCTCTTTTAAGAAAGCAGCGCGGAGTTAAAACTTTACTGTTTGTGGATGAGGTTCACCGTTTCAACAAGACTCAGCAGGATGCCTTTCTGCCTCATATTGAAAACGGAACCATTACCTTTATCGGTGCCACCACCGAAAATCCGTCATTTTCTTTAAATTCAGCTCTGCTCTCCCGCGCCCGTGTGTATGTGCTGCAGAAACTTAATGAGGAGGAGTCTAGGGCTCTTATTCATTATGCTTTGACTTCTGAGCGCGGACTAAAAAAGGAAGAGATTCATTTAGCTGATGGCGTTGAGAAAGCCATAGTTGATCTTGCAGGCGGAGATGCAAGATATCTTCTGAATATTCTGGAGATGTCTTCCGATCTTGCAGCCCCATATAAAGAAGGCGGCAAGATTTTAACCCTGGCCATGGTTGGGGCCGTAGCCGGTCGTAAGCTGATTAACTATGACAAGAACGGTGATGCCTATTACGAACTTATCTCCGCTTTTCATAAGTCGGTTCGAGGCAGTGCCGCGGATGCTGCTCTGTACTGGTATTCAAGAATCCTCGAAGCCGGAGGTGATCCTCTTTATGTAGCAAGACGTCTGCTTGCAATTGCAACTGAGGATATCGGTCTTGCTGATCCTAGAGCTATGACAGTCTGTCTTAATGCGTGGGATATCTTTGAGCGTGTAGGTCCTGCTGAAGGAGAGAGAGCTATTGCAGAAGCTACTGTCTACTGTGCGTTAGCACCTAAGAGCAATCATCTTTATGAGGCTTTTGGCAAGGCCCGTGAAGATGCAAAGGCACATGGCGATCTTGAAGTGCCTATCTATCTTAGAAATGCTCCTACCAAACTCATGGAGGATATGGGCTATAAAAAAGGCTACCGCTATGCTCATGATTTTGAGGGGGCTTATGCTGCAGGTGAGAGCTTCTTCCCTGAGGAGCTGACCGGCACTGTATACTATCATCCTTCTGACAGAGGCGCAGAGGTAACTTATACCAAAAAGATTGAATATTTAAGACAGAGAGACGCTGTTGAACAGGATAAACGCTATCCTGAAGGCTTTGTCGGCAAGAAAGTTACTCATAGATAATAATATTCTTCTTTTGTCAGGTATTCCTTCCTGACAGAACTTTTCTAACTGTTCTTCTGAGTCCATTTCGTGCTAATTCCTTATTTGTAATCCTTTTTTCTTTAACAGTAGGATTGTACTGATTATTATTTTACATACAGTTTTTTGAGCAACTTTTAGCTTAATATGCTAAAATTACCGCCGTAAAAATTGCAATCAAAGTCTCAATCTGCTCGTTCTAATCGAGAAATAAAACACTCTGATTGTTATGTATATAGGTTTAATTCCTTTCGTTTTCAGAGTTAATTCCTTTTTTAATCAATTCTTTAGACGATAAAAAAGATAAGGACCTCTCCTGAGAGGGTCTTAGGTAATAAGATTTTTTTGTTTACTATAACTGTGGCGTTTATTCATGCTAGATTCAAGATATTTACGCGCTGATATTGAAGAGGCTGCTCAGCGCCTTGCAACTCGTAACTACAAATTAGACGTAGAAAAGATTAACCAGCTAGAGTCATTACGTAAAGAGTACATGACTAAGACTCAGGACCTACAGGCACAGCGTAACTCCCTGTCCAAGAGTATCGGTCAGGCTATCAAGGCTGGTCAGGATGTTGCCGAGATTAAGGCTAAGGTTGCTGCAATTGGTGAAGAGCTTTCCTCAGTTAAGGTAAAACAGGATGAAGTTTTAAAGCAGTTAAATGATATCGCTTTAACCATTCCTAATCTCCCTGATCAGTCATGCCCAATCGGACCAGATGAGACTGCTAATGTTGAAGTAAGAAAGTGGGGTACTCCACGTCAGTTCGATTTTGAGGTAAAGGATCACGTTGCCATCGGTGAAGGCCTGGGCATGCTCGATTTTGAGACTGCAAGAAAGGTTTCCGGTGCTCGTTTCGCATTCATGAAGGGCGCCATCTGCAAGCTTCACAGAGCTCTGGTTCAGTTAATGCTGGATCTTCATGAGGAGCAGGGCTATACCGAAATTTATACTCCATACCTTGTTAATATGGATTCTCTGTACGGTACCGGTCAGATGCCAAAGTTCTCAGAGGACTTATTCCACACCAACCTGGATGGCAACTGTGACGGTGACGGTGTAAATCACCACTTCTGTCTGATTCCAACCGCAGAGGTTCCTCTAACCAACATGGTTCGTGATGAGATTATTCCTGAGCAGGATTTACCTATTAAGATTACTGCTCATACTCCATGCTTCAGATCAGAGGCTGGTTCAGCTGGTCGTGATACCCGCGGTCTGATCCGTATGCACCAGTTCGACAAGGTGGAGATGGTTCAGATTGTTAAACCTGAGGATTCATGGCAGGCTTTAGAGCAGCTTACTGCTGACGCCGAGGCTGTTCTTCAGGCATTGGAGATTCCTTATCACGTTGTTACTCTGTGTACCGGTGATATGGGCTTTGGTTCTGCTAAGACCTATGATATTGAGGTTTGGCTTCCTGCTCAGAACTGCTACCGTGAGATTTCTTCATGTTCTAACTGTGTTGATTTCCAGGCTCGTCGTATGCAGGCCAGAGTTCGTCGTAAGGATGGCAAGGTAGAGCTTCTGCACACATTAAACGGTTCAGGTCTTGCTGTAGGCCGTACCCTGGTTGCAGTTTTAGAGAATTACCAGAATGCTGACGGTTCTGTAACAGTACCTAAGGTATTACGTAAGTACCTTGGTGGACTGGAAGTTATTTCTGCTGAGACTAAATAATGGCAGTTCTTACCGCTCTTGATTGGGTAATTTTAGGCGTGGTTGGCTTATCAGCCATCATGTCTATATTCAGAGGCTTTGTCAAAGAAGCCTCTTCAATATTTTCCTGGGTTGCAGCCTTCATCATTGCCAGTCGCTTTTATGAACAGGTTGCATCTCTGATTTCTTTCTCAAATGATCCTCTGACAAGAAAAGCAATTGCAAGTATTGTTCTTTTCATAGGAAGCCTTATTATTCTTGGATTTGTTTCAACTGTAATAAGCTCTTTAGTGAAGAAGGCTGGTCTTTCCGGCTTTGACAGACTGCTTGGTGTTGCTTTTGGTGTTGCACGAGGTATTCTTATCGTCAGTGCTGTTCTTGCGCTGGTTCAAATCTTGGGCAAACTTCATATCCTTTCTTTTATCCAGGATTATCCATGGTATAAAGAATCTTTGTTTATACCTGAATTACAACGAATCGTTAACTGGTTCTTCATTTATATGGGAACAACTGAAACCGGAGCATAAAATTAAATGTGTGGCGTAGTTGGTATCGTAGGTACTTCTCCTGTCAATTTAAAACTATATAACGCTTTGCAGGTTCTGCAGCATCGTGGCCAAGATGCGGCGGGCATAATTACCGTTGATGAGGATGATAATTTCCATCAGAGAAAATCTAACGGTATGGTAACGGAGGTCTTTCAACAGCGACATATGCTGAGACTGACGGGAAACATCGGAATAGGCCATACAAGGTATCCGACCGCGGGATCATCCTCAGCTGCTGAAGCTCAGCCTTTCTATGTTAACTCTCCATACGGCATCGCCCTCGCCCATAACGGCAACCTCATCAATTCAAAAGAATTAAAAGAAAAGTGCAAAAAAGCACATCGTCACGTAAATACCCAGTCTGATTCTGAAGTCCTTTTAAACATCCTTGCCTGGAAAATTTCCAAAATCAATAAAGATGTGCCTTCTCATGATGATATCTTTGAGGCAATTTCAGGCGTATACGATGAGATCAAGGGCGGTTTCTCTGTTGTCAGCGTAGTGCTTGGTATCGGTATGATTGCCTTCCGTGACCCATACGGTATCCGTCCACTGGTATTAGGTGAGAAGAAAGATGAGAACGGCAAGTCTCAGTATATGGTTGCATCTGAGAGCGTTGCTCTTGATGTTATCGGCTTTAAGATGATTCGTGATGTAAAACCTGGTGAGGCTCTTCTTATTACTAAGGATGGCGAACTGCATTCACGTATCTGTGCTAAGGATCCAGTATTAAATTCCTGTATCTTTGAGTATGTTTATTTTGCCCGTCCTGATTCAGTAATCGACGGCGCTTCTGTATATGCTACCCGTGTACGTATGGGTACTAAGCTTGCAGAACAGATTAAGCATGAGCATCAGGATCTCAAGATTGATGTGGTTATTCCTATTCCTGATACCTCAATTGATATCGCCGTTCAGATTGCAAGAACCTTAGGCGTTCCATACAGACAGGGCTATGTAAAGAACCGCTATGTAGGCAGAACCTTTATTATGCCAGGTCAGAAGGAGCGTAAGAAATCAGTTCGCAATAAGCTAAACCCAATTCCTTCAGAGTTTGCAGGAAAGAATGTTCTTTTAGTTGACGATTCCATTGTTCGCGGAACCACCTCACTGCAGATTGTTCAGATGGCAAGAGAGGCAGGTGCCAACAAGGTATACTTCGCTTCTGCATCTCCAGAGATCCGTTATCCAAATATCTACGGTATCGATATGCCTACCTCTAAGGAACTTATCGCCTATGGCCGTACCAATGAGGAAATCTGCAAGGCAATTGATGCTGATGCTCTGATTTATCAGAAGCTTGAAGATCTTGAGGCATCAATTACTGAAGAGAATCCAAATCTGACCAGATTTGACTGCTCAATCTTTACTGGAAAGTATATTGTTCCTCCTGCAGCTGATTATTTCTCAGATATTGAAAATCAGCGTTCTGATGATGCCAAGGCAGATAAGGCCTGGAAGGATTCCGAGGGAGAGAACCTGGATATCTTCAACAACATCTAATACTTTTTCTCTCAGTCTTATCTAATAAAAAACTGGTATTTTTATAAGAAATACCAGTTTTCTCACCAATACAATGCATTTTCTGCACAAGAAAATGTAAAACCTGCACAAAAAATAAACAAAATTCGCATTTGTTGACTACAAATTTAACACTGTGATAAAAATTTGATCAGATAAATTCTGAATCGTTATATCTAGGTTCGACGGATCTACCTAAATAAAAGATCTGTTACTCAAGTAAATAAGGGGACTTTGTCATGAAAAAATTTGTAAGATTATTTTCAGCCGCAGTGCTGGCAGCTGCATTCTGCACTAATGTAAATGCTGATGGCTTGCCTGATGGTTCAAAACTTATTTTTTCAACAGGTGGTGCCCAGGGTACTTACTATGGATTTGGCGGTGTTTTAGCAGGTAAGGTTAGTGAGAATACCAGTACTTCTGTAACCGCAATCACCTCTGGTGGCTCTGCAGCTAACATTGAGGCTATGCTTGATGGCGATGCTCAGTTAGGTTTCGTTCAGACTGATGTTGGCGCTTATGCATACAATGGCACCAGATTATTCAAGGAAAAGATTGATAACATTTCAACTGTTGCCAACCTGTATATGGAACAGGTTCAGATTGTAACTTTAGATCCTGCAATCAAGACTGTTGCAGATTTAAAGGGCAAGAATGTATCAGTTGGTGCTGCTGGTTCTGGTGTTTTCTTCAATGCTGTTGATGTCTTAAAGGCATATGGTCTTGATGTTGAAAAGGATATCAAGCCAACCTATCAGTCATTCGGTGACAGTGTTGATGCTCTAAAGGACGGTAAGATTGATGCAGCATTTATTGTTGCAGGTGCACCTACCACAGCAATTACATCTTTATCAACTTCAAAGGAAGTTCGTCTTGTAAGTCTTGATAAACAGCATGTCGATGCTTTAATCAAGGAATCTCCTTACTACAGCTCATACACCATTAAAAAGGATGTATACGGAACCTCTGATGATGTTTCAACTGTTGCTGTAGGTGCCGTTGTTGTTGCTCAGGATGAAGTAAGCGAGACCGACGTATATAACTTCCTGTGCGGTGTTTACAATCACCTTGATGAAATCAAGGCAGCTCACGCAAAGGGTAATGAATTAGATGTTAAATTTGCTGCTTCATACGAAGCTGTTCCTTACCACAAGGGTGCAGTAAAGTTCTTCAAGGAGAAGGGCATTACTGTTAAAGGTAAGTAAACCCGTACATCATAAGACTAGAGAAAATCTCGGTTTTCTCTAGTAATTTCACAGTGATGTATAAATAGAATAATGGGAATACGATGAAGACAGAAAAATCAACTTATATGGATGCAAACTTTACTACGCTGAAGGAGACCCCTTCAGCATTAGACGTTTCATCCGTTGTAAAGAAATACGATAGATCTAGTAATCAGAGAATCTGGACAGGATTGCCTTCTCAGGTGATTACACTTCTGTGTGCTGCATTTTCTCTGTACTGCATCTATGTAACCATGTTCAGTACTGCTATTCCAGAGGTTAGATTAAATATCTTTATTGCTCTGGTTATTGTAATCGGATATCTGCATTATCCAATTCGCAGAAACAATTTTGACGAAAACGATGATGAGAATGATTCAAGATTCCACATCAATTTTGGTCTGAACACAAAATCTCATATCAACTCTATTCCTTGGTACGATATTGTACTGATGTTTATGGGAGTTGTGCCTCTGGTTTATTTTGCAATCAATGCAGAATCAATCATTCAGCTGGCCTTAAAGGTTACAAGCCCAAGAAATCCTGATTACTATCTGATGATTTCTCTTGCGGTTATGACTCTGTTATCACTTATGGAGTTATGTCGCCGTTGTGTGGGTATTCCTATTCTATGTGTTGTAGGCGCTCTTCTGGTTTATGCCTTATGCTCTGTTCGTTTCGGAAAGGTTATTTATGATCTTTTCTATTCAACAGGTGATGGACTGAGAAGTACTCCTATTGATGTCTGTGCCAAGTACATTGTTGTATTTATTATCTTTGGCGCATTCTTAGAGAGAACCGGTATTTCTGCTTTCTTTATCGATCTTGCCAATATCATCGCAGGTGCTTCTGCCGGTGGTCCAGCAAAGGTTGCTGTTATCTCTTCAGCCTTATGCGGTATGGTATCTGGCTCATCTGTAGGTAATACCGTAACCACAGGTTCTATTACTATTCCGATGATGAAAAAGGCTGGCTACAGACCTGAGTTTGCTGGTGCTGTTGAAGCTGCATCATCAACAGGTGGTCAGATTATGCCTCCTATCATGGGTGCGGCTGCCTTCCTGATGGCTGAGTATATGGGAGTTCCTTATATTCAGGTTGCAGTGCTAGCTATTCTGCCTGCTGTACTTTACTTTGCCGGTATTTATGTTTCAGTTCATTTAGAGGCTAAGAAGCTTGGATTACAGGGTATCTCCCGTGAGAATCTTCCTAAGTTCAGAGAGCTTCTTCCAAGAATGTATCTGCTGGCCCCATTGGTAGTGCTGGTATCTCTGGTTTCTGCAAATGTATTTACAATGCAGTTCTCTGCTACCGTATCTATTGGCGTGGCAATTCTGGTTGGTGTTATCAATAAAGATCAGAGAATTTCTGTTAAGAAGTTTATTGAAGCGTTAGAAGCTGGTGGCAAGAGCACTATTACCGTAGCTGTAGCCTGTGCTATGGCAGGTCTGGTTGCAGGCTGTATTACTACTACAGGTCTTGCATCTGAGCTTATTGCTATGGTTGTACACTTATCTGCAGGCTATGTTCTGCCAGCTCTGGTTTTAACCATGATCTGCTGTATCATCCTGGGAATGGGGGTTCCAACTACAGCCAACTACTGCATTATGGCAGCTGTATGTGCTCCTATCCTGACTTCACCTGCAATCGGTATCCCAATTATCTGCGCACACTTCTTTGTGTTCTACTTTGGTATTGTTGCAGATATTACTCCTCCGGTTGCACTTGCAGCCTATGCAGGTTCTGCAATTGCCAAGGCCCCTCCAATGAGAACCGCCTTCAATGCAACTAAGATTGCTATTGCAGCGTTTATTGTGCCATATATCTTTGCATTCAATCCTGCACTGCTGTTCTCAAATGTTGAGCCTATAGTTCAGATTGAAAATGCAAGTCCATTTATGATTCAGTGTCTGCAGATTATGGAGATTGCTCTTATCTGCGTAACTTCATTCATTGGTATCTTTGGTGTGGCTGCAGCTTTGAACGGATATCTGTTCTTCCATATCAAGCCATTATTCAGAGTAATTCTGGCTTTAGGTGGCTTATGTATGATGGTTCCAGGAATAACAACCGATCTGATTGGACTGTCTGTGCTGGTTGCCATCTGTACAATGCAGCATTTTCAGAAAAAGAAAATGTTATCAGATACTCAGGATATTGATGAGGCAGAAGCTTTAGCTTCAAGATAAATGAATTGAGGAGAGTAATAATTTAGATTATAGAAATTGTTACTTTCCACTTTTTTTTTAGAAAGGGCAGGACATTGTTCCTGCTCTTTTTTTATGCTCCTAAAGTCCCCATTTTTTGTAGGTTTCAGGACTTATATTCTTAAGCTCATCGATAACTACCACGCAGTCCTTACGCACATTCTGCATTACAGTTATCATATTGCGGTGAGGAATAGAAATACAGCCTCCTGTATATGGTTTCTGGTCTCCAACACAATGCAGGAATATTGCTGAACCAAGACCTGCAATACCTGCCTCGTTGTAATCTATATTCAGAGCATACTGATACTGATATAGATAATCTATTAAATGCTCGCTGTCATCTTTATTCAGATCAGGGAATTCTTTGATGCTGACCATCTGATTGTATTTGTAGTTTTCTCTTGTATCTCCAGACCAGTAGTCGTTATCACCAACTTTTTTGTAGGTGAATGCCTTGCAGCCTGGGTCATCGGCAATGCCAAAAGCATAGTTAAAGTGGAAGGAGCCAACAGGTGTTTTGGCATCACCTTCCTTGGTTTTACCAAGTCCGTTCTTGCCTATAAAACCAGGTGTACTTGTAATCTGAACCCAGCTGCCGTCTGCTTTTTTCTCATGCATTGATACATAGGCAGTAGTCTTGCCAACCCCTGCTACAACGAAGAGCTGAGTAGCCTGATTCTTTTCTCCAAGCTCCTTTACCCACTCAGGAGATGAAGCCATACGAGGCTCATCAAATCTTGTTTTTTTATCCTGGTTTTGTGTGCAGGTACATCCTGCAAGCATAAGCATCGAGCAAAGCCCAAGTGTCAGAAGATTCAGTAGTCTAGTTGATCTCATTGTTTTTTTTCCTTTGTATGTTTTCGGCTTTAAAATAACGTTAACTATTTAGGTTTACTCTTGGGTGATTTCACCTGTCCAGGTGTTGATTCCTCCAAACTCATAAATTTGAGAATAGCCCATTGCTGCAAGTTTTGCTGCCGCCTGTTTGCTTCTATTTCCACTTCTGCAGTAGACAAGAATAATCTGATTTAAGTCCTTTAGTTCATCTGGAGGTGTTGCGCCGATGGTTTCATTTGGAATCAGGATGGCTCCGGGAATATGACCTCTTGAGTACTCATCTGGTCGTCTTACATCTAAAATGATATGACCATCGCTTCTGGTCATCATCTGCATTGCCTCTTCCTGAGTAATCTGTGTGTAGCTGTTCATCTTATGAATTTCCAGTCTGTCTGATGTTTGTTCCTCAGTGGACACAACCTCAAATGAAGTGAACGCAAGGAGAACAATTCCAAAAATGCATTTGATTTTCATATTAATTTCTTTATAAAAAACAACGTAAATACGTTATGTGTTTTATTGATGGGATACAAAGATAAGTATATTTAAACTCTTATAAAAAAAATCTGTTCAGTTTAATGTTACTGAAAATAACAATATGATGAATGTTCAACTTTTTTAAAAAAGAGATTGGATTGGAAAAGAGGATCTTTTTATAAGGCGAATAAGGTAATCTTATTCGGCCTGTTCAATCCATTCTGCCACAAGATATAAAGGAACATTAATCATCCAATCCTGTTCTTTATAATCTGACATGGAGAATCTGACTGGTTTTAACTTATTATTTTCTGTGTATATCGTTCTAAGAGATTTTGATTTTAGGTTTTCTTCTGCCTTCACTTCAATTGGGTAAACATTATATTTTTGAACTATAAAATCAAGTTCAAGTTCGGAACGTTCTTTAGAATGGTAATAAATTTTTTGGTCTAAGGCCTGTAATTCTTGCAACACATACTGTTCAGTAAATGCACCTTTGTATTCTGTAAAAGCGTTATTATTTACAAGAACATCCTTTGCATCCACGTCTGTTATTGCTCCAAGTAACCCTAAATCTAGTATAAAAAGCTTGAATGCATCGAAATCTTCATAAAATTTCAATGGTTTTTCAACTTTTGAAACCCTAAGTACTTTGTAGACTAGATCTGCATCGACAAGCCATTGGATTGCATTTTCAAATTCTTTTGCTCGTGCTCCTTTTTTTATTTTACTGTATATAAATTTTTTATTTTCTTTTGCGAGTTGTGCAGGAATAGAATCCCAGACCATATTAACTTTTGGAAGAATATCGGATGGAACATGTTTAGAAAAATCTCGTCTATAATCAGCCAAAATCTGATTTTGGATTTTTCTGACTTCAAATATGTCGTGGCTATCTGTATATGCCTTTACAACGGCCGGCATTCCTCCAACATAATAGTACTGTCTGAGCAAATCAATAAAAATAGAAGATAATGCGGATAGTTCTTCCCATCTATGCTCCTGAATCGCACTAATAATTTGTTGTTTTTCAAGAGCTAATAAAAATTCTTTAAAGTTTAATGGATAAAGATTTATCTCATCAACTTTCCCAACAGGAAAACCAGTGCCCTCGTGTAATCCAATACCAAGTAAACTACCAGCAACTGCTATATGGTAATCGGGGGCATTTTCACAGAAATACTTCAGAGATGTTAATCCTATAGGAATGATCTGGATTTCATCTAAAACAATCAGAGTTTTTTCTTTTTTTATGTTTACGCCTGATATGGCTGTAAATGCTCGTATTAACCTATCAGTATTAAAATCACTAAAAACAACTCTCGGATCTTCTATTTCATCGCAGTTTATGTAGGCTATAGTCTCGTACTCTTTTTCTCCGAATTCTTTTAATAGCCAGGTCTTTCCAACCTGTCTTGCTCCGTTCAGTATAAGAGGTTTTCTGTTTTTATTGTTTTTCCATTCGAGTAACTTTTGGTAGGCTAATCGTTCCATTTTATTTCCCCCCCCCCATTATGTTTATAATAATACATTTTTACTGACGAAAATAAAGTGTTTGTTACATTTTTACTGACGAAAATAAAGTGTTTGTTACATTTTTACTGACGAAAATAAAGTGTTTGTTACATTTTTACTGACGAAAATAATGTATTTGTTACATTTTTACTGACGAAATAACAATAAGTTTGTACTAGAAAAGTTCTCTTGCAATCGAGGTCTGAGTCAGCTCACTTAATCTAGCAAGTTCTTTATGTGAAATCTTGATCGCTTGCCTTTTCTTAATTACCGTGCCAATAATCTTTGAAATTTCCTCTATCTCTTCTAGATCATTTGTTAATGATTCCTTTGTCTTTTTTTATCGAGTTTTGAATCTACACCAATCGTCCATAATAATTACTCCTATTGCAGTATTCGGCCTTCTTGGGACTTTTTTATATGACCTTATTATAGAGATTTATCTATATATTGGTATTTGTTTAAACGGATGGAGATGATGGATAAATAATATATAGGAGGGGCCTTTTCAAAAAAAAGCAACCAATAGGTTGCCTTCTAGGATGGTGCGTCGTAGTGGACTCGAACCACCGACCCCCACCATGTCAAGGTGATGCTCTAACCAAGCTGAGCTAACGACGCAAAAAGTGGTTCACATTATAGCAATAAATTCAAACTAATCAAGTAGTTCGTGAATAATATTTTTTTTATGCGATATAAGTCGAAAATAAGAGTATAATCTTTCCCTGTTCGTTGCTCTATGCAAGGCCTTGTCGAGTGGTGCAAGGATAGTCATAGGGGACAATTTCTTTCTTTTATTATATGGAGCCTAGAGATGCAGGGTATGCATCGAGGTTTAGAAAATGCCAAAAATTACACTTCCTAACGGCGATATCAAAGAGTTTGATAAGCCAATCTCAATTTATGAATTAGCATCAAGTATCGGTCCTGGTTTAGCACGTAACTGTGTTGCAGGAAAGATTGACGGTGAGTTACATGACGCATGTGATTTAATTGAAAATGACGCTACTGTTTCAATCATTACCCCAAAGGACAAAGAGGGTATTGAGATTATCCGTCATTCATGCGCTCACCTTTTAGGTCACGCTATCAAGCAGCTATGGCCTAATACTCAGATGGCCATCGGTCCTGTTATCGACAATGGTTTCTACTATGATGTTGATATCGACCACAAGCTGACTGCTGAAGATCTTGAAGCTTTAGATGCAAGAATGCACGAGCTTGCAAAGACAGATTATCAGGTTATCAAGGAAGTTGTAGACTGGCAGAAAGCCTATGATACCTTTGAGTCTCGCAATGAGCCATATAAGAAACTGATCCTTGAAGAGAACATCGACAAGTCAGATAAGACCATTGGTCTATACCATCACAATGAGTATATTGATATGTGTCGTGGCCCTCATGTACCTCACATGGGCTTCTGTCAGCATTTCAAGTTAACTCACTTTGCCGGTGCTTACTGGCGTGGTGATTCCAAGAACAAGATGCTGCAGCGTATCTATGGCTGTGCATTTGCTTCTAAGGATGAATTAAAGCTATACATTCAGCGTCGTGAAGAGGCTGCAAAGCGTGACCACCGTGTATTAGGCAAGAAGCTTGATCTGTTCCACTTCCAGCAGGAAGCTCCTGGTCTTGTATTCTGGCACAATGATGGCTGGACCATTTACCGTATCGTTGAAAACTTCATGAGAGAGATGCTGCATAAGTATCAGTACATCGAAGTTAATACTCCACAGATCATGGATCGTGTTCTATGGGAGCGTTCTGGTCACTGGGATAAATATGCAGAGAACATGTTTACCACCAAGTCAGAGAACAGAGATTACGCAATTAAGCCTATGAACTGCCCAGGTGCAATTCAGATCTTCAATTCTCGTACCCGTTCTTATCGTGATCTTCCAATCAGAATGGCTGAGTTTGGTAAGGACCACCGTAACGAACCTTCAGGTTCATTGCACGGTCTATTACGTGTAAGAGGTTTTGAACAGGACGATGCTCATATCTTCTGTACCGACAGTCAGATTCTTGATGTTGTTTCAGACTGTATCCGTATGGTATACGAAGTATATGATGTATTTAATTTCCATAATGTTGACATTAAGCTGTCAACTCGCCCTGAGAAGCGTATCGGTTCAGATGAGATCTGGGATCGCGCTGAGAGCGATCTGATCAAGGCTTTAGAGGCAAATCACCTTGAGTATGAATTACAGCCAGGTGAGGGTGCATTCTATGGTCCTAAGATCGAGTTCACTCTGCATGACTCCTTAGACAGAGCATGGCAGTGCGGTACTGTTCAGCTAGATTTCTCATTACCAGCAAGACTAGGTGCAGCATATATCGGTGAGGATAATCAGGAGCATGTTCCTGTTATGATTCACAGAGCTATGTTAGGTTCGCTAGAGCGCTTCATCGGTATTCTGACTGAGGAATACGCTGGTTCATTCCCAACCTGGCTGTCACCATGTCAGGCAGTTGTAATGTCCATTACCGATGATCAGGCTGATTACGCAAAAGATGTTGTTAGAAAGCTTGATGAAGCTGGCTTACGTGCTAAGTCTGATTTACGTAATGACAAGATTGGCTTCAAGATCCGTGAACATACCTTAATGCATGTTCCTTACCTTGTAGTCTGCGGTGCAAGAGAAGCAGAGCAGGGTAAAGTTGCTGTACGTACCAGAAAAGGTGCAGATTTAGGTTCTATGTCAATTGAGGACTTGATCAATCTTGTAAAATCAGATATCATACAGCGCAAAAATATGCCTGATGCAGACGTAGAGATTGAAAAATCAAGAAAAGCTGCTCAAGCAGATTAAGAAATTCGTTTCTTAATCATGGTCTTAAACTTATTTAGGAGTACTTGCTATAAACAACAACAAAAAAACCGGTAAGACTTTACAGAAGAACCGGATTAACAGTGACATTAGATGTCGTGAAGTGCGTGTTTTAGATGCTGACAATGAGCTATTAGGTGTTATGCCTACAGCCGATGCATTAAAGATGGCTCAGGAACAGGGTATTGATCTTGTTGAGATCAGTCCTAACGCTGAACCACCTGTGTGCAAACTCATCGAGTATGGCAAGTATCTTTATCAGAAGAGTAAAGATCAGAAGAGTAAGAAACAAAAGGTTGTTCAGGTTAAGGAAATTAAATTCCGTCCTGGAACAGATGAAGCGGATTATCAGGTTAAACTACGCAACCTAATTCGCTTCTTAGAAGAGGGCAATAAGGCTAAGGTAACTCTGCGCTATCGCGGTCGCGAAATGGCTCATCAGTCCTTAGGTTTAGATGTTCTCAAACGTGTAGAGAAAGATCTATGCGAAGATAGAGGCATTGCCAGTGTAGAGTCTGCATCACGTGTTGAAGGCAGACAGGCTACTATGGTTTTAGCCCCTAAAAAGAAATAGTTACAGGGTTACAAAGTCCTAGTAATAGGCTCCTGTATCGTGTTTATATATATGCAATAATGCGGAGTATACAATGGCTGGAAAAGTCAAGGTCAAGATGAAGACCGATAGAGGCGTTGCAAAGCGCTTCAAGAAGACTGGTAGTGGTCACTACAAGTGCCGTCACCAGAACTTACGTCATATCCTAACTAAGAAAACCTCAAAGCGTAAGCGTCAGCTGCGCAACATGGTTTGTGTAAAGACTTGTAACCTACGCGCAATTGCACGTCAGTTACCATACGCATAAGTTGGAGGATTTGACAAATGGCTAGAGTAAAACGTGGTGTTACCGCACATGCTCGTCACAAGAAGGTTTTAAAGGCTGCTAAGGGTTATTACGGTGCAAGAAGCCGTACTTACCGTGTTGCTGTTCAGGCTGTAACCAAGGCTGGTCAGTATGCATATCGCGATCGTCGTCAGAAGAAGCGCCAGTTCCGTGCTCTTTGGATCGTTCGTATCAATGCTGCTGCTCGTCAGCATGACTTAAGCTACAGCCAGTTAATCAATGGCTTAAAGAAGGCTAACATTGAAATCGATCGTAAGGTTCTTTCAGATCTTGCTATCAATGACAAGGCTGCTTTCCAGGCTATTGCAGAGCAGGCTAAAGCTGCTTTAAATGCATAAGCTTACAGCTTCTGTATAAAATCTTAAATCTTGGGTTATCCTTAACTCAAGATTATATAAAGCGCCCTTCGGGGCGTTTTTTGTTATAATCGCTTTCCTTTTTCTAGTTTCTCCTCTTTTCCTCTTCTTGTAAATTATTATTCTGTAGTTCTAAAAATAATAAAATTTGTGACTACATAATCATTTTTTAATAAAAAAACAGTTATTCTAATGTAGAGGAATAACAAGTTACAAAAATTAAGCTATACTTAGAGAAAAGTTAATCTTTGGAAGATTTACTTTTGAAAAAAAAACAAGAGAAAAACTTGTAGTTAATACTCATAACTAACTGATAATTCAAGGTAATTAAGATTAATCGTTTTTTTTAATAAGAACTTTATGTAGGTTCTTATTTTCAGTAAAAGGCAGGACCGAAAGATGATTTTAATTTGTATAGTATTATCACATTTTCTTCTAAACATGAAGGCAAAGAAAAATAAAAAATTAATTTCTTCTTATAATAAAGAAAGAATACCTTGTGTTTAGGAGTTTTTTATGAGTATTCAACAATGCAGGCTTATCTTTGCGGAAACCTTGAGGACTCTGCAGGTTGAGGAAGGAGATCTTGGCGATGACGGTATGTGTCAGATGCGTCTGAAGTATGACTGGATGCCATCCTTAAATTTCTGTTACATAGAGCCTAAGGATTCATTACTTATTTTCGCTGAAGCAGGATTTATAGATACTGATGGAGAGTCTGATGTCTTCAAGGATCTTATGCACCGTCAGTTTCTTTTTAACAAAAGTAAAGGAGTTACCTTTTCTCTTGCAGGTGACAACAATGCTCTTACTGTTCAGCTGATGCTTGATGTTCCTGGCCTGACTGTATCTAATCTGGCGGATGCCCTTCAGGATTTTATTGAGGAAGTGCGTTTTGCAGTCTTCAGAATAAATGATATTCCTGAGGAGGATTACGGTTCAGACTATGGTGCAACTTATTCAAATTCAATAATAGTTGGATAACTGTTTCGGAGGTGGAATATGTCCGATCCAATTGGAAGAGTCAGCGGTTCTGGAATTATTGATACAGGAAGTAATAATATTCAGAACGACTCCAACAGAACACAGGGTAATTTTGGTCCTAACAGAGCTCCTAATCCTGCAGACAGAAACTCTCATCTCTCTCTTAGGGGCGCTACAGTTTCCCATAATTCTCCTATTCCGGATAATTATAAAACTGCAATTGAGCAGATTAAACAGCAGAAGGCAAGCAATACCATCTTACATAAGCTTGGTAGAGCTGTTTTATGGGTGGTTAATCTTTTTAAAGGTGTAAAATCCTCAAGTACTCTTTCATCCAATGAAAAGCTTCAAGTTCTAAGAAACAAGCAGCCTTCACCTCTGCCTGACAATGTAGAGAACAAAGGTCGTCCTTATATTTTTGGGCTTCATCAGTATGCAAATCTACTAGGTTATGATTATAAGGGCATGAAAGTTGATTTCTTTTACAACTTAGAGAAAGAACCTAATAAGGATTACAGGCAGGTTCTTTTCCCTCAGGGTGAACCTAGATTAGCTGATATTAAACAAAATCCGGAACTGCAGGATTGCTGGTTCCTTTCTGCAATTTCCGGTACTCTGCAGTCTCAGGGAACAGAGTCTATTGACAGATTATTTTCGCAGAGTAAAACTCCTGGCAACGTCCTGGTTCGTTTAGGCACTAATGTCTATGATGTTCCAATGGGAAGAATAACTTCAGCAAGTGGAGATAAGTTCGGAAGTGAAAGTGCTCCTTGGGTTGTCGCTCTTGAAAATGCAATGCTGATTCATCTGGCCTTATCTGCTGATAATCCTGACTTAAAGGATCCTGCATCTCTTCAGGACTATAAGAAGAGTATTGATATGCCTCAACGTTCAACAACTGATGGTCTTGTAGCATTGGGGGGATACAAAAAAGGTGGTCCTAATACGGGGTATAAAGAGATTGTCTTAACCTTTGATCATTCTCAGGATGGATATAATGTTATCTCAAAACTATTAAGTCTTGGAAAGCCTGTGATCATCGGACATAATAGAATTAACTCGAATAAAATTGCACTTAGAGATGGTATTGCTCCTGGTCATGCAGTTACAGTTCTTGAAGCTATTCCTAATGGGTATAAGATTCTTGATCCATATGGTCAGGTTAAGACAATATCTAAGGAAAGTATCGTTGATTACACAATGTATTCAATCAGAGATTCCAATGAGTCAGATGATAAATATGCCTTTGCAAGACCTAAGGAGGTCAAGTTTACTGAGGAAATGAATGAAATGATGAAAAACGATGAAAATGACTTCTAAAAGAACATTATGAATGTAAAAAAACAGAGCCTCCTATGAGGCTCTATTTTTTGGAGATTGAATCGCATTTTGTTTTGCCTCACGATAAAACTCATTAAGTGACCTATTTCAATTTTTTGAAAGAAAAAATGAAATTATTACAACGAACTCTCATTTTTTTAAATGTAATTATCGTCAGATATTTTTTTTTATCTAAAATGTAGTTATAGAAGAAATTGTTGGGAATTGATTGTAAATATTGGATTAGGCATTATCCTAACTCAGTTTTTATGAATTAACTGCATTACAGAAGATTTTCATAACTAATATCAGAAAATATTGCTTTATTTAAGGTTCCCGGTTTTTCTTCGTTCTTGCAGAATTTATCCTGGATAGTTTGTGCAGGCGTGGGGAATAGGATTTGTTGTTTTATTTTTAGTAAGGAAATAAAAGATGTTTACTGAAGAAGAGCTAAATGAGAGCATTGCAGAATTAAATGAAATCGAACAAGAGTTACAGCGTCTTGACGCTCTTTATGATTCTGTAAAGTCACAGCTTCCTAAGGAAGTAGCTGATTTTGACACCAGAAATCTTCCTCATGATGCGATGCTGGATAAGATGATTGAAGAAGCTAAGCGTAAGGCTGAAGCTGAAGGCAGACAGCGTGCTGCTGTTTATGAGGACAAGCTACGTTCAAAGAAAGGTGCAAGTGCTACTGGCAGTAAGCCTGCTCCAAGACGTGGCATGATGGCCTAATAAGATTCGTCTCTAGTTAAAAATCAGGGGCTCTGCCCCTTATTTTTTTTACCTTAATCAAATAGTTGATTGAATATATTAAGTATAACTCAGGCGTATTGCTATACTTGAAATGTAAGTGTAGGTTTTAAGGTGAAAAAATGGATCCATCTGTTATCGAACTGATTAGACAATCAATGTTTCTGGTTTTGATGCTGTCTTTGCCTCCAATCTTTGTAGCATCAATTGTTGGTCTTATGTTCAGCTTATTTCAGGCTATTACTCAGTTGCAGGAGCAGACTCTTTCCTTCGGTATTAAGCTGATTGCCGTGTCTATCACTCTGTTTCTGGCCGCAGGTTGGATGACCGGTCAGATCCTTCAGATTGCTCAGACTATCTTCGAGAAATTCTACCTGCTGCAGTAAAAGACTATGGATAATATGATTAGCTTGCTATTGGAATCAGGAAACAGAGAGCTGGTTATCTTTGTTCTCTTGGCCATGGCAAGACTTATTATCCTAATTTCTTTTACTCCTTTCTTTGCTCCAAAGATTGCAACGATAGTAAAGTTACCTTTATGTGTGGTTTTTATTCTGCCAGCCTTTCCGATATTCATGTCACAGGCGGAGCTACATCATAATCTTGATTTAACAGCCTCTCTGATTTGTGCTCTGCTATTTAAAGAGGTTGTCATCGGCTTTTTGATAGCTTTTATCTCAGGAGTGTTTTTCTATGCGGCTATGGCTGCCGGTATGATCATTGATAACCAGAGAGGTGCGAGCCAGGCACAGGGCGGTGATCTGCTAGATGAAATGCAGAATTCTCCTTTTGGTTCTGTACTGATGCTTTCGCTGGTGATTCTTTTTTATTCTACCGGTGCAGTTGTCGCTTATCTGACCTTTATTCTTAGTTCATATACCGTCTGGCCTGTATATGAAGTGCTTCCTGGGGTAACTGCTGCCAAGGTTGCTGAATATGCTGGATACGGTCTGAATACTCTTATGGCCACAGCGATGGTGATCTGTTCTCCTTTTGTGATTGTGGCCCTGATGACGGATATTTCCTTAGGTCTTATCAATAGATTCGCTCCACAGCTGAATGTATTCATTCTGTCCATGCCTATCAAGAGTGGACTGTGCGCAACCCTGATTGTGCTGTTTATTCAGCCTTATATGGAAATTGGTGAAATCTATCTGAATAAGATGAGCAATATGCTGATGTATCTTACTAAACTGTTTTAAATGAGTAGGAGCTGGATTATGTTTTATGAGGTAAAGGATCATAACTTTTTACAAAGCTGGTTTATATGCATTTTTAAACTGGTTCTGGTCTTTACAATCTGCTTCTGCTTCATACCTGTATCAAAGGCAGCTCTAAAAGGTGATGCCTGTATGAATAAACCTCCTCTGAAGGTTGCTGTTCTTTCTGCCGGTTTACAGAAAAATACCATGACTTATTTTTCTCAGATTCTTAAAAAGCTTGGAGAGGACGGTTTTGTTGCACAGAATGATATTCCCAAAACAGTTGATCTCAGAAAAAAATCTGACTACAAGAAATATCTTTCTGATGCACTGAAGGGAAGGTGTCTGGAGTTTCCTCCTGAACTAGGGTTCTTTTATAACTGGGAGGCTTCTGTTTTAAAGGATGCTATTGATGATCTGGGGGTCAGAGTCGAAAAAAAAGAGGTAGATGTTGTATTTGCCTTAGGTGATCTTGCTGCCAAGTTCATGATTGAGGATGAGATAAATATTCCTGTAATCAGTTTTGACACAAATTCTACAGAAATACTCAAAACTCTGGCTAAGAGTAAAAAGAATATAGCAATTCTGGATGATTCAAGAAATATCAAAGATGACATTGAGCTTTTCCATACCATGTTCGGCTATTCCGGATTCGGATATTTAAGAGACAGGAATCATATCTTTGATCTGTACAATGCTTATGAGGATGTAATTCGTTTCGGCAAAAAGAAAAACTTCCAGATAAAGGTTTGTGAAGGTTCTTTCTTTGTACCTGATCTGGAGCTTTCCCGCTCTGAGTTTTCTCGTTGTCTTGTTGAACTGTCTAATGAACGAATTTCTGCAGTTTTTATTCCTGAAGTTGGAAATGGTATAGACATGAACAATTTCTATACTCAGTTAAGACCTCTTCTTTCCAAGAAAATACCAACCATATCCTATGACTCCAAATCGCAGGTTGAGGCAGGAAGTCTTCTGAGTGTTTATGATCCTGATGAATTTACACGTGGTGCCTATGCTGCAGATATTATTGAGGATCTGGTTTTAAACAATTTTGACCTAAAAGTTATCGCCGAAAAAAAAGAGCTTTCTGTACCTCTGTTTTTTGGTGTAAATCTAAAGACTGCTTCCATTGTTCAATGGCGTCCTGCATTTGATGTGCTGGTGGCGGTAGATGATATTTTCCATACTATCAAGAGCAAGTAGACAGTGTACTGGCATAAAAATAGTAAAAGAAGGGGATTAAATAAACAATTTTTAAGCAGTAGTGCCGTCAGGCGTGTTGTCTTACGGGGCGGATTCATAAAACAGATTATAGGAAAGTAATAGAGGAATATGGATATAGGCTCTTTAGCATATGGAGGCGTTTATCTTTTGGGGTTTCTTCTATATGTGCTGCTTCCCTCTGCTGTTTTTTCCATAAGTCAAAGAGTTATCTTTGCTCTATTTGCCGCAAATGGAGCAATTATCGGTGGGCGCCTGGGATATATATTTTGTTATGAGCCTCTTTACTATTTGGAAAATCCTATAGAGGTATTTGAACTGTGGAAAGGGGGGATGTCTTTTCATGGAGGAGTATTTGGCCTTGCTGCAGGCTGTTTTTTGTGTGCTTATCTGACAAGACTTGGTCAAAGGGCTTTTATGAGGGCCGTAGACCGTGCCTGTCTGATTGCTCTTGTTATCATTCCTCTGGGAAGATGCTGTAATTTTTTAAACGGAGAGCTGTGGGGCAGGGTAACCTCAATGCCCTGGGGAGTGGTTTTTGAAGGTGCAGATGAATATCCACGTCATCCGGTACAGCTCTATGAAGCCTTTTTTGAAGGTCCGTTACTGGCTGTTATGCTGGTTATGCTTTATCAGCGAAAGTATCTGTCAAAACCTATGATGATTTCCTGCTGGTATCTTATAGGATATAGCTTTTTCAGGTTCTTCACTGAGTTTTTCAGGGAGGCCGATGCAATGGTTGGTTATTTTTACGGTTTTACTTTAGGTCAGTTTCTTTGTCTTTTCTGTATTCTGATCTGTTTTTTGTGTATGAAAAAAATACGGTGATCGTGACATAGGGAACTCTACTAATATTTTGATCTTAAATCATTTGTTGCATTTCACATTTACGGAAATATTAAAGAGGCTTAGGTGATAGGACACCTATAATCTAAGTGTATTTAGCTTTTTTAGTTAAGAGGGGATAAAAGTGGAAATTGGCATTAACACTTCTCCTGATAATGGCGGTATTGCTATTATTGAGGTTGAGGGAAGAATGGACGCTCTAAGCGTTGGTGAGTTTGAAGAAAAGGTTATTCCACAGTGTTCTGCTGAAGGTATAACCGGATATATTATTGATTTTGCCAAACTGATATATATCAGTTCTGCCGGCCTTAGAGCTATTCTGAAGGTTGCAAAGCTGTGTAAGGAGCAGGGGCGTAAGGTTGCTATCTGTAATCTGGCTCCGGAGGTTCATGAGGTTTTCAAGATCTCAGGATTCGACTTGATTATTACTGTTTGTGAAAATCTGGACAGTGCCAAGTCAGCAGTTGCTTAACACAGAGGTAATTTGCAATGATATCTATCAAACTTCCTGCAAAAATCGAACAGCTTGAGACCATAAATGAGAAACTCAAGGATTACCTGACCGGTGAGCTAGAGCCCCTGCTGATGAAAACCCAGCTGGTTGTTGAAGAGCTCCTAGCTAATATCTGCAACTATGCATATGACGGCAAAGGCGGTAATGCAGAGTTTTCATGCGGAGTAGTTACCTTTGACGGTGAACCTTACATCCGAATCTCTTTTATTGATAGCGGAAAACCATTCAACCCTTTCAAAGAAGAAAGAGATCCTCATACCGAGGATTCTGTTGAAGCTCGTCCTATTGGTGGCTTAGGCATTCATTTCGTGAAAAACATGTCTAATCACTATATCTATTCCCGTATGAAAGACTGCAATGTTGTGGATATTTTCATAGAGGCCAAGGGCTACAGTGGAAAGAAGTAAATATTCCTTATCCGCACTATGAAAAAACATGAAGCTTTTCTTTTTTATTGGATTAGGTAAATGAGTAAGCCTGCAAAGAACGCTGAACGCAGATTCAGATTCAAGACAAAGGTAATGTTCTTGTCTTTGTGCTTGCTTATTGTGCCTTTGCTTCTGTTCTCATACTATTCCTATGATGCTCTAAAATCCAATATTATTCAGGAGCAGAAGGAAGCCTTATCCTCTGAGTCCCGGGTCCTCAAGGAATTTGTCCATGAAAACTTCCAGTGGGTATTAAGCGAGTCTGTTGTTCCTCTTTTCTCAATCAGAAAAACCAATGAAGAGCAGCTTTTCATTATCAAAAAAGGCATTACTCAGGCAATATCCTTTAATGATGAAAATCTGATGGAAATCGCTGAAGACTATATTCTCGGTGCTGGTAATACAGACAAGGAATACACATTTATCTCCAATACTACCAAGCCCTACAAGGGAATGTTTATTTCTGATAAAGCCCGCAATCTCCTCGAATCAAGACTTGGAACAGTAACCGACAGGACCCTTGCAGATATTATCAGGACCAGAGACCTTGAGCCAGGTAAATACTATCATTACTATTTTATTCACGGTACCAGACATTTTCTTGGCTCTCTTACCAGACTCAATAAGGATCATGTAATCTGTCTTCTGCATGATATATCAACAATAAAGCAGAATTACGATGAGAATTATCTGGAGAAAGCTTTTGCTCTTGATCTGGTTGGTACTATTTCCGCCATTAACCGAATAGATCCCGTTTCAACCAATATTTACGTATTCACGGAAGAGCGTAAGTCTATCATCAGAAAGCTGGCTTACAAGCTGCCCGATGCTCTGAATGAGTCCTTTCTTGAAAAGGCCAAGCAGGATGAGGTTTGGGAAGGCTATCTGGACAAAATGAACTATGCCTTTATCTTTTATTTCAAACAGACAGGCTGGTTCTTCATGTATACGATTAATCTTGCCAACAGTGTTTCTGCTCTGAATGATTCAATGGAAATCATCTGGGTGATAACTGTTCTGCTTGCCGGTACCTGTATTTTCCTGTGCTCCTTAATTTTAAGAAAGCCTTTGAGCTCACTGACCAGCATTGCTAAAACCGCTGAATATATTGAGCATGCAGATCTGACCAATAAGGAAGAAATTGAAAAAATTGCTCAGATGCTCCCTGAGAAGTCTAATGATGAGATTGGTATGCTTTCAGAAACTATGAAGGAAATGTCCCGCTCTGTTTCTGATAAAGCTATTGAACTGCTTTCAGCCAATGCTCAGAAGCGTCAGCTTGAAGGTGAGCTTAATGCTGCAAAGGAAATCCAGATGGGTATTCTTCCTGAATCTTTAGAGTTCAAGGAGTTCAGTCCGCTGAAGCTTTCTGCGATGCAGGTTCCTGCAAAAGAGGTTGGTGGTGATTTGTATGATGCCATTTATTATGATGAGGATCATGTGGCACTGGTAATAGGCGACGTTTCTGATAAGGGCGTACCTGCAGCTCTGTTTATGGCAATGACTGTTATCCTCATAAGAGAATGTGTTTCTTTAAAGATGCCGGTTGAAAAGATTGCACTTGAGCTAAACAAGAATCTGTGTCAGCACAACCCTAACATGATGTTCGTAACTCTGTTTGTGGGAATCCTGAACAAGAGAACAGGGGAGTTCTCATATGTAAACTGCGGTCACTGTGTGCCTTATGTATTCTCCTCGGGCAAAGTGGATACTATTGAAGGCCTCAGCGGTCCTGCTATTGGTGTGGCTCCTGGATTTGAATATAAATCTTTCTCGACTACGTTGCCCCTTAACAGCAATCTGTTCTTCTTTACCGATGGTGTAAGTGAAGCTCAGAATCCTCAGCAGGAATTGTATGGGGAAAAGCGTATTGAGTATTTCCTTGAGAATCTCAAAGAAACAGATCCAGCCCAAGTCTGCTCAAAGATGATGGGCGAGCTGGTTTTATACAGAAATAAGGCTGCTCAGTCTGATGATATTACGATTCTTTGTGTAAGAAATTAGTATGATAAGACGTTTAAGAATGTTTTCCGATCTGAGTTTTAAATCAAGGCTTTTAGCTTTGATTCTGGTATTTGCCATGCTGCCTATTCTGGTGGTAGTGGCTGTACTTTATTACACTCAGGCTCAGGCAGCTTTAGCAAAGAATAATTTTTATCAGGCATCCAACAACATTATGTTCTCTGAGATCTTCGACAGTTACTATTACCGTACTGTAGTTTCTGATCTTGAGGTGTTAAACGGTAGACGTGAGAAGTTAAAGCTCATGTCCAAGGCTATTATTAAAGCCTATTCTCTTAATGATGAAGAGTCGGGGTTAATCGGAAGCAGTTCAATTATCCGAAACATCATGTTTGAGAGTACCAGATCCTCCGGAATGATGCCTTTTATCTTTGACATAAAGAAGCCTGAATCATCTCATTTTGTCAGAGCAGACTACAGACGTCTTTTAAAATACACAACAATTCTGGGAATTTCTCTTCAGGAATTTTTAATGGAGGGTAAATTTCATAATCCAGGAACCTTCCATGTTTTAACTGATAAGAAAAACAGTGAAGTCTATCTTCTGAATATTACAGCTATGGATGACAGACACATTCTGGTAATAGGTGAAAGGCAGAATGATCTGAAGACAGAGTTCATGAATGTAAAAAAACAGATTATTGAAGCATTGAATAATGTTATGAGACCTGAAGGCAGAGAGCTGTCTTCAGACAGGAGGCTTTTCACCTTTATCCTGGATTCGGATGGAAAGCAGGTAGCGCCTCTAGTTAGGGATGGGTATGAACCCATGTTTCTTGAGAAGAAACAAAGGGAAGAAGTCAAAGCCGGGTTTAATCAGAACTCCAGTGCCACATACCAGATGAGCCTTAACAACGTTGACTATCAGATGGTGATTTCCTATTACAATCAGATGGGAATGTATATTGTTTCGGCTACTCCTATAACTGATATTTTGCATGCCCAGAGAGAGGAGACCAGCAAGTTTATTATAATTGGCTGTATCGTTGCTTTTTTTGCTATTCTGATTGCTATGGTACTGGTTTCAGATCTTGTAAAGCCTCTATCTGCAGTAACACTCAACACCAGAAAAATCGCCACTCTGGATCTGAGAGACATTGTAAGCGTCAGACGTTTTATTAACAGGTTCGACAGAAAACGCACGGATGAGGTAGGAGAGATTTCCAAGGCCATCTCAAAGATGACTACCAACCTTTCCTCGAATATCTGCAATCTTCTGGAAACTCAGGACCGCCAGCGTAAGATTGAAGGTGAGCTGAATACTGCCAAGGACATTCAGCTGGGTATTCTACCGGATAATCTGGATAGTCCGATTTTTTCACCTCTTAAGATTAACGGTAAGATGATCCCTGCCAAGGAAGTTGGAGGCGATCTGTATGATGTCATTGAGCTGGATGAAGACAATGTTGCGTTTATTATTGGAGATGTCTCTGATAAGGGCGTGCCTGCGGCTCTGTTTATGGTTATGACCGTTACCATTATAAGACAGTGTTTTTCTCTTAAGATGTCCTCTGCCGAGGTTATGAACGAAGTCAATAAGGTTCTGTGTAAACACAATCCTAATATGATGTTTGTAACTCTGTTCCTGGGGGTACTTAATCGTAAAACCGGAGCCTTTACCTATGCTAATGGCGGACATTGTCAGCCTGTACTATGTCATAACAACTCCGTAAGTGTCCTTGAAGGTCTGAGCGGTCCTGCTCCTGGAGTTGCAGATGGCTTTGAGTATAAGGAATTTAGCTGTTTAATTGATAAGAATACCAGAATCTTCCTGTACACTGACGGTGTCAGTGAAGCTCAGAATGAGGAAAAGCAGCTGTTTGGTGAAAACAGAATCAACCTTGCCGTAAGTAAATTTGCTTCACTGGATGTGAAGGAGTTCTCTGAGAGTATGCTCAATGAGATTCTATCCTACAGAGGAACAGCACCTCAGTCTGATGATATCACTATGCTGGTTGCAGATTATCCGCAATAGCAGTCTTTTGTCTTTTGCTTTAAAAAATCCTTTCGTCTCTTTTTTCTCCGACCTGGTTACTTTCAAACGAAAAAAAAGGAGCGATATTTCTATCACTCCCTTTTGGATTATAAGTAGATTTCCCAAACCTGTTTTTAGATAAAATATTCTGATTACAGTTACGATTTAAGTAAAAAGCTAAAAATATAATGTGTCTACTGTACGCGTACAGTGGAATTTTCAAATTTCCCATATACGCGTAAAGTGGACAGACAGGATCAGCGTTTGATTATCTGGTATTTACTGAAATCAAATCCGTCTGACAGGGATACCATATTCCAGGTGAGGATTTTCTTTGTAAGAGATTTACCTTCTCTGATGTAGGTTGTCCACTGTTTCTGTAGACAATACCTATATAAATCTCGACAGTAGGTTCTTAGCCAGCCGTATACATCATCAATACCATTTTTCTTTGCACTCATGAATACACTGTAAAGCATACATAAATCTTCCATATATGAGATTGTTGCTTTCCAGTTTGCATTCTTTCTGAATACGGTGATCGGTCTTATTGCCTGCTCAACTATATTAGTGTCAGGAGGAACCTGCGGATCATTGAGGAATTCTTTTATAAAAGGTTGCTGCTGATACCAGTATACACATGCTCTGGAGTAGATATCTCCCTTTTTACCAACCAGACTGGTATTATTCTTGTTCGTAACCATGTGACGCTTAATCATTTCACTCATGACGATATCTGCATTTTCTAGAAGCTCACGGGATTTTTCTCTGACAGAGTTTATCTGTTCCAGATAGTTATCTTTTGAATAGTCAACATTGTCCTCTAGGGCATAGATTTTATTGATAGCGTTGAAGGCGGAGTAAATCAGATACTTGTCTGATGCCTCTTCTATATCCTTCACTACAAAGGCTCTGCATTCCTCATCATCTAGGACATCCAGTTTTTCACAGTAATTCTTAAAATCAAAGGCAACTATCAGATATCGTCGCAAATGAACCAGACAGTGCTGCAGTTTTGCTCCCGGATGCTCGTCCAGTAATTGCTCATATCCACTGAAGCCGTCAGTAACCAGAGTCTTAAATTTATAATCTGGAGTTATGATTTTTCTGATGGAATCGAAATTGCGTTTCTCCAGATAACCGTAGGCGGTAAACTGAACCTTGGCATGAGCAGGTGCAGCCATACTCAGAATGTAATTGGACTTGCTTACAGTTACCTCCTCAGGCTTTCTGTCTTTACTCTTTCTTGAGCCCTGAGATTCAAGGCATTCAAAGGGAGTTCCATCTAGCAATAATACTGGAGCGTCTTTTGCTGCTCGTATGATGCCGTCATATAAAGGCTTGATGTATATGCCAACAAAATCATGCAGGTTATAGCTGATGGTGTCATTACCAATCTCAAACATATCTCTGATTGGTGAAATATAGTTATTCAGAGCCATGCCTCTGCAGATAAAATCAGAACAGCCTAACATGTAATCAATTCCGATTTCTCGGTTTGGCACCACTGGTACATCCTGATTATCAGCAATGGCAATTGAGACCTGACCACACTTTTCGCAGACCTCAACTTCATGGATATTCTTTATAACTCCCAGAATCTCGTTAAGTTTATGGTTGGCACCGATAACTTTGTCTACAAGCTTTCCTGTCTCATAAGGTACAGTGTTACCACCACAGGATTTGCAGACATGACTTTTTAAAGATGCGGATACGGTCTTGGTAGTAGCTCTGTTCTTTGCAATTCTTCCTTTCGATTTCTTTTTATCTTCATCTTTTCTTGCAGGTTCAACAAAGGAATTTATAGCTGCTGCAGCTTTTCCATATGTGGTCTTATCAATTCCTGCCATTGCAGTTACGGCTTCCGCTATAGTTTTTGCTACGCGCTTAATGCTTCTGCCTGCATTATTAATTGACCCATTTAGCTTTTTGGTTGCGGCTTCTGCATCATCAAGCTTCTTCTTACTGCCTTTGACGTCAGAGCCTTTATTAAAAGGAGTCTGATTAAACAGGCTTCTGGCATTCTGAATCCATTCCACCTGTTCTGCAAATGCAAACTCCAGCTGACCTTTAAGACTCTTTGACAGTACATCATCCAGAATGAATACTCTCTTATTTAGACTATTAGTCAGCTCAGACAACTGAGTTAATCCTTCTGCTGTAACTTTCTGAACGCCTGTTAACTGCTCTTCTAACATTACGTTCTTTTCATTACTTTTTTTGAGCTCGTTCCTGGTATTTTCCAGTTCCTCCTTTGTTTCTGTCAGTTCAGATTGAGACTGCAGAAGCAATTTTAGTAACTCGTCTTTACTCAGATTCTGGAGATTATTTTTTGTCATTTGCTTTCTTGTTTATTACATCTTTAACTATCATTATTTTACCTTATTAAAAACACTCTTTAAACCGCATTAGATTGCGGTATAGAGCTATACAGAGAGACTTTTGTTATGCTGTAATAGGGGGAGATACCTGAGGTCATTTGGAGATCTCGGTCGATCTGGATCGATCGATACGAGGTATTTTTAAGTGGAGGTATATCTGCTGATTTCTTATGCAAAAACAGGCAGTTTTTAATGATTATTTTGTTTTAAATCTGTGAGTTATCTCAATAAATAATTTAGCCTTTAAGTACAGATGTGCGCTTTATTTCCAAAGGTTCTCCATCTAGATAAGACTCTAATTCCCGTGCTGTTAAAGGTTCAGCTGCAGGACCGTTAGCTCGTGCCAGTAAAAGCTGAAACTTGTTCTGATGCAGTTTTCTTGTAATCAGCAAATTTCCTTTGGTATCAGAGTAAATGATTTTGGCTATGGATCGTTGTTTTGAAATAAACACAACATAGTCCTGACCTTTGTTTATATCAATATGCAGTAGCTCTGCTGAGATCTGTGCCAGACGATAAAATCCATACCTTAAATCAAAAGGTACTATTACTAGAGTTATCTTTCCATTATTGAAGTCTATTTTCATGGTTACATCCTTCCTGATGTTGCAATGATTTTTGCCACAGAATATTCAGGATTAGAGCTTTCAAAACTAATAGAAGCACCGCATGTTAAATTGACTGTTACGGTTACAGGCTTCTTAGGAGAGAGAGATACTTGTTCGGAGAGTGAGGGGGTTCTCTGTGTCTGTGAAAGTTGTGGAGACTCAATTGTAACAACATCAACTCTTTTCTCATTAGAATCTAAATTCATCATTTTTAACCTCTCCTGCTTAATTCTGAGCATCCGTTTGTAAAAGCCACTTCTTGCACATTTCACATTTCCTTTTATATATTTTTCAAAAAATGAATTCATACTCAAACCAGATGAAACCAGTTCATCATAAATGTTATTCCATCTCTTATAATTTGCTATTCCTCTTGTTTGCCGTATGTAATTATCCTTGCCGTCTTTTTTTATTTTGAAAATATGTTTATTAAATGTCGTTATTGAAGGAATATAGCCATCTGGCATGAGGTTCTTTATGAGAGAGGGAAATACCTGTTTGTAGAAGGTTCTGTATGACAATTTAGATTCCACATATGCATCATATATTTCGAGCCAATCAATAATAGATGTGAATGATTGGTACTGAGATGTTATTGCAATTTTTGGAGCATCCATATCTGATCCTTTTTCTTAAATCGATATGGATATTTTGCAATTTTAAATGGAGGCTGTCAGTTCGGGCTTGGGAAAGTTACGATTATAATGAAATATTAGTTTCTTAGGATGCTCTGCTGTAGCTGGGCTCCGGTCTTAATCATATCAGATGAACCTGATACGAATGCATTGTACTGTCCCATCTTATCCTGCAGTTTAACCATCTGAGTCTGATTGTCAGAGTTGCAGTTCTCAGCCTGATGCTGCAGTGAGCTCAGAAGAGAATCAATTCTTGTGGTATCAATCTTACCGTTAAAGTCAGTTGATGAAAGACCTCCGGTTTCCATTGCTGCAACAGCAGCAGTCAGCACAGCCTTGTATTTTGCAAGCTCATTCAGACCGCCCTTAAGCTCATATTCCATATGAATATTGTCATCGCCACGAGTCATATCAGGAAAATTCTTTTTACCTACGCGGTCGGTCATAGCCTTCAGATCCTTGTAGACATCATTTGGCAGGTTGTAGCAGTCATCATTGCCATGTTTGTATGGCTTTAGCTTGCCATCCTTAATATCGCTCATCATCTGCTTGTAGGTGTTTTCAGCCTTAGTGATAGTTTCAATCTCTTTCTTCATAGCTTCAAGATTGCCTGGAAGTTTGTAATCTGCAATGCTCTTGTCATCCTTGAACTGTTTTAGCTTATCAGCTGCAGCAAGTAATTGTTTTGCACGATCGTTTGCAGCTTTCATGTCACCAATATATCTTGTAGCAGAATCCTTGTTTGTCTTTGCGATTTCCAACTGAACCAGAGCAGCTGCTGCAAATGGACTCATTTCCTTGATATTGACGCCATCAATCTTTAAGTTAGTGTTTGCCTGAGATACGCCGTTAATCTGTGTCATAATCTGTACCTTCCTAGTTGTATGAGAGGTTGTAGCACCTGAAAAAAAATAACCTTTGACTTTAGTATAGGATTAATATTTTTTTTGTAAAGTATATTTTTTACTCTACATTATTAAATACTGTTTTTTGTTTATTTTTGTGATTTATCTCGTATTTATACCCAGTGTTTACCTAAAATTATCTGAGTAATCTAAACTGAATTAAAATATTGTTTTTTCTTTTTCTATGATAAGAAAATCAACTCGTTTCAATATAGTATTTACTTTTTGGAATGTCCTAATCTTTTCCTCTATTTATGACCTTTATAAAAAAAAAAACTTTCACTAATGTTTTGATATTTTTAAAGTTATTCTTTTTTATTGGATGGAGAAAATTTTCAGCATGAATTTTGTTTTTCCTGCCTATCTTTTGTTGTCGAATATGCCTTGCGTCGGGGAAGTAATGGCTAATATATCGTTAAAACATAAAAAACAAAGGCCTCACCATATGGTGAAGCCTCTTTTACTCGATCATTTCTGTAGGTGCTGCGCTTAGTTTCTCAGAATGCTCTGCTGTAACTGTGCGCCTGTCTTAATCATGTCTGATGAGCCTGATACGAATGCATTGTACTGACCCATCTTATCCTGCAGTTTAACCATCTGAGTCTGATTGTCAGAGTTGCAGTTCTCAGCCTGATGCTGCAGAGAAGAAATAATACTGTCAATGGTTGCTGTATTTAATGTTTTGTTCTTACCCAGCATATCCTGAGGAATGGTTCCATTTTCAGTAGCCTTAATCATTGAAGTTAAGAACTCTTTGTACTGCTTGATTTCCTTCAGACCGTCATCTAGCTCATACTTGAAGTGCAGATTGTCGAAAGAGCCGTCTGCGGTTCTGACAATATTAGGGAAATTGTCGTGACCTGCTTTGTTTACAAAATCATGAAGCTTGTCGTCAGAGGTTTTATCCATTGTATATAAACCGTTCTTATCTGGTTTAAGGGTTCCATCTGCAATCTGAGACTCCATTTTCTCGTAGGTGGCCTGTACATATTCAACATCTGCCAGAGTTTTCTTCATTTCTTCAAGATTTTCTGGAAGCTTGTACTTTGCATATGCTGGATTGGTATTAATTGCTTTTAAAGCATCAGCCTGCTCCAGATACTTTCTTGCCTGATCATTCTGAGCCTTCATTTCACTAATATATCTTGTAGCTGAATCCTTATTGGTTTTAGCAATTTCAAGCTGAACCAAAGCTGCAGCTGCGAATGGACTCATTCCCTTTAGATCAATGCCATCAAGATTCATTGAATTTGTGCCGTTAACGCTGTTAATCTGTGTCATAATCTGTACCTTCTTTACTTAACTGTTGTGGTTAAAAACCAGAATTCATTTACCTTTTAACCGAAGTATAGAACTAATAAATTTTTTGTAAAGAATAGATTTTACTCTACATTAAAAAATTATGAAGACTGTCAAATAAAATCTTAATAAGACATAAAAACTATATGATTTAAATCAAAAAAAAATATATACAAATTATCTGCTGTTCTAGAATTCATTTTTCTTAGTATGGAAATCTTCAAGCTCGCTTTCTTCTTTTCTTTCCAGTTCAATACGCTGCATTTCAAGCCAGATTTTCTTATGTTCTTCAAGTTTGTTCAGATCAGCCGTTGCCTGTTTTACGACTTCTTTTGCTTTTTCAAGCTCAGTTTTAAGCGTTTCTTCATCCTTTTTAAGAACTCTTAGTTCATCCTCAAGCTTGAGTTCACCGATATTCAGATTTGCAAGATCCTGCTTAAACTTTTCAAATGCCTCGTTGCTTAACTCTTTGAACATCACGCTGTCATATCGTCTTACGGTTTCCTCTTCCTTCCAGATCTTGTAATCCTCAATTTCCTGGATTTTCTTCTTGATGGCGGTCTGTGCCTGTTCCACCTTCTTCTGTGCAAGCAGACGAGCTCTCTGCGCCTCATCAACACGATGAGAACGAAGTCCTATCAGTTTTGCCAGCGGATATGTAGCCATCAGATCTTCTTTAATGCCTCAACATAACGCAGTACCTTGGCAACCGGGATTAGCAGATCTTCAGGGATCTGCTCACCTTCATTGCCTTCTGCATAAAGAGCTCTAGCCAGAGGAGGTTCTCTCATAACAGGAATCTTTTCCTCTTCAGCTACCTTGATCATACGTCTTGCAACATCATCTTTACCTTTTGCAAGAATAACCGGAATTGGCTGTTTTTCTTTGTCATAGTCTAAAGCTACTGCATAGTGGGTAGGGTTTACCACAACCACTTTTGATTTTTTTGTCTGACCTAGGGTATTAGAATTTAAAAGCTCCTGATGCAGCTGTTTTCTTTTTGATTTAATCATAGGATCACCTTCAGACTCCTTGAATTCTCTTTTTACTTCATCAGGAGACATCATATGATCCTTGGTGTATTTAACTCTGGTGTAGAGGAAATCTGCCAGAGCTACCACCAAAAAAGCGCCGATTGCAAAGAAAGCAAGCTCCTTGAGCATAACTCCCATCATGATCCATACATGAGATACATCAAGATAGGGGAGCACAAAAAGCTGTCGCAGGTTATTTAAAAGGGCGATCTTTACCGCGTAGGACAGAACCACTACTTTTACCACGTTTTTGGCAAAGTCAAACATATTCTTTTTAGAGAAAACCTTCTGCACCCATTTTTTAGGATTAAGGTTTTCAAGTTTTGGTGCTGCCGCCTTAGGTGCAAATAGGAAACCGATCTGTCCCATGTTGGCAATCAGGGCTGCACTCATGGCAATCAACACCACAGGCGCCGCTATTTTGAGCATGACTAAAAGAGTAAATGCGCTTAATCGTGGCCAGGCTTCATCAAAAGGTAGTTTAAGGGTGTCTTCGATTATTTTGCTGACCAGTTCACTTAAAAGGGTAAAAACATCTCCTGATGCAACCAAAAAGAAGGCTGCAACACATGTAACAATCAGAGCAGAAGGCAATTCCTGGGATTTTGGTACGTCGCCTTTCTCTCTGGAATCCCTCAGTCGTTTGGGGGTCGGTTGTTCTGTTTTCTCGTCTGCCATAACTCAATCCGTTTTCTGATTATTTTAGAAAGAAATAACTATTTAATATAGATAGGCGGTTAAAAGTAGTGAAATTACGCAGAAAAATAGTTGTTTTATGCAAAATTATGTGATCAGCAACTATTTTTTATATATAGAGCAAAAAAAGTAAGAAATTTTTGTAGTATATTGACTATACTTTAAAAAAAATTTAATAAATTTTTAAATTTGCAATAAGCGTTTGGTTTATTGAATTTTTTAACAGTTAATATTATTTATAGAGGTCTCATTTTTCCTCAAATTGGAAAAAGGACCTGGAAAAAGAATTCGAGGTGCTTTATGTCAGATATTAATGGTATTCGCAACCCTTCCGGTTTTGATCAGCAGAATGTACCTGGCAGTACCAGTACTACAGGTCCTGCCTCTGGCGGCATGATCAACGGGGTATCTGTTGAGCCTGCTGATATTGAGAAGTCATTATTTGAAGATTCCATGGAGGAGATGACCTTCTCTAAGGATAATTCCAAACAGACAAAACTTGCTCTTCGTAAGCAGAAGAATGCTGACGCCCGACTTGCAGAGCTGCTCAAGAAGATGCAGGCGGCTGTTTCAGAGAGAGTTAACGCTAAGTCCAAGACTGAGGATATTCTTAAGAGAACTTCCCGCGTAGGCTGTACACCTCGTGAGATTGTTGATTCTCTGAAGGCTCAGGGCGGTCATGATGCAGAAAACTATGCATTACTGCTGCAGCTGATTTCCAAGGAACAGGATCCTGTCAAGCAGAAGCTGATGCAGGATGCTGCCAATGAGATTTTCAAGCAGAATGAAAAAGGCATTAAGGCTGTTATAAATGCAATTGATGTTTCTGAGGAGAACTATGCCGGTTTAAGCATTCTGGATAATGCTGAGAACTATTCTGATGCTCTGCTTAATTTCAAGGATGGCATGTCAATGCTGACCTTCATCCATGAAAAATATGGTGAGAAGTTTGAAGAAGGTCTGGACTTTATCAACAAGGCTCTAAGTGCCGATCTTGAAGCTGCTCAGAGAAGTCATGAGCCAGCCTTCTTAAGATCAGTAGCTGAAGGTCTGGAGCAGACTAAAGTCCTGTACTCCTGCTTTGCCCATGAAGAGGTAATGCTGGATCGTCTGGATAAGGTTCATGGTATTGACATTTCAAGCATCAACAAGATCGAATTTGTAAAGAAGCTTGGTGAGCTTATCAAGTCAACCTTCGTATCTCCAGGTGATGTCAGAAACCTGTTAATTACCATTAACTCAAAGGATCCTGCTCAGGAGGTTGTTATCTGTCAGGAGCTGAGCAAGACTCTTAGAGATTTGTCTGATATCTTCTATGAGACTCCTGAGGCTCGTGAGCGTATCAATGAAGCCTGCTCTGTCTTGATTGACAATAAGATTCGTGCGGAGGATGAATGGCTGGAATCACAACAGTAGTAGATCCTGAAGTCGTCAGGAGAGAACTACTTCGTTTCGGCAGTCGCATCGGCATGACAAACATGCCGATGTTTGATGAGGATAAGGCTTTGACCTTTGGTGTAGAAGGGGCAAAGCTCTCCTTTGAGCTGAACGCCGACAGAACATACCTTGCAATAAGCTATGCAGTTACTCCTGAAATATCAGAGACTGACAATTATCTGAAGAAAGCACTGGAAAAAACCAGATACAGTGGTGGTTTTGTATACAGTGCAACTTATGTGGATCCTCTAATCATATTTACAACATCTCTGCCTAATCCATCAATTTCAGCAGAGATTTTTGAGAAAATCCTTTTTGGATTTATAAAACTTTGGAATGAGGTAAAGCATGGCCACTAGAATTAATGGAAGCTCAAGCCTTCTAAGTTCCAATATTGGTCTTGATCAGGTTCTTGAAAGACCAACGACCCAGTCGCATCTTCCAAAGAACATGTCTTATGTTCCAGTGGGTAATCCTAATATCCGCCTGGAGAACATGTATAAGAAACGTTCTCTTGACAAGAGAATGATGTCAAAGGCCAAACCTAACATTGATAACCCTGATGAGCTTGATCCAGCTAACTTTTCAATGAATTTTGAAAGTGCAGTGGAGAAGCTTGCAGAATTTGATACTCCTGCAACCAATGACTTTTCTCAGGAAGTTGCAAATCCTCTTCTGGAGAATCAGCTACTGCTCAAGATCTACAAAGGCTTTATGGTTGGGGGTTAATGTCTTAAATGCAAAAGAAGACTCTCAACAAAAAAGAAATCAGAGCTCTTGAGATGATAGGCTTTCTTTTCCTCAATCTTGGAGTAGTAAGGAAGGCCGAAAGTACTATTAATGCGATCTTGGTTGTTGATCCGAACAATTCATGGGCCTTTTATGCCCGACCTATTCTATATTTTCTAAAAGAGGACTATGAAACTGCAATCTATTATGCAGATATAGTCCTGCAGCTGAAGAATTTTGATTACGATCTACTTGAAATAAAAAAATTGAAGGCAAGATCTCTGTTTATGCTTAACAGGCAGAAGGAATCTTCAAAACTTATTGAAGAAATAAAAAAAGAAATCGACGAGCGTATCGAAGTCGAAGAAGAGCCTGAAGCTTAATTCTATAAGGATTACCAATGTCACTAATCAATACTGCAAGAACTTCTGTGGGTATGGTAACCAAGCACGCCGACATTATGCTTGTGGGTGCGGTTATTGCGGTTATTGCCCTTATGATTCTGCCAATGCCTACTCCTTTGGTGGATTTACTAATTTCTATGAATCTTGCGGTATCCTTCATCATTATGATGATGAGTCTGTATACTCCGTCGGTGCTGGGATTTTCATCATTCCCAACGGTTCTGCTGTTTACAACTCTTTTCAGATTGGGCCTTAACATCTGTACAACCCGTCTGATTCTTCTGCAGGCTGATGCTGGTGAAATCATCTTTACTTTCGGTGAATTCGCTGTTGGCGGTAACTTCGTTGTAGGTGCAGTGGTCTTCATTATTATTGCTATCATTCAGTTCCTGGTTATTGCTAAAGGTTCTGAACGTGTATCAGAAGTTGGTGCAAGATTCTCTCTGGACGCTATGCCTGGTAAACAGATGTCCATTGATGCGGACTTAAGAGCCGGAACCATTGACGGTGAAGAGGCTCAGAGACGCCGTGATGAAGTAGGTCTTGAAAGTAAGCTGTATGGTTCCATGGATGGTGCCATGAAGTTCGTTAAGGGCGATGCGGTTGCGGGTCTTGTGATTGCTGCGGTTAACGTTATTGCCGGTACCATTATCGGTTCAAGTATGAATGGTCTGGGACTTTCTGACTCTCTGAAACTGTACGGTATTCTTACCATTGGTGACGGTCTGGTATCTCAGATCCCTTCACTTCTGATTTCAATTTCTGCCGGTATTCTGGTTACCCGTTCTGGCGGTAAGGTTGATAACGTCGGTGAGCAGATCGGAGGTGAAATCTTCGCCCGTCCTAAAGCAATGAAGGTTGCATCTGCAATGGTGTTCCTCTTTGCTCTGGTTCCTGGCTTCCCTAAGCCACAGCTGTTCTCTCTGTCTATTATTATGTATCTGATTTCTTATGGCCTTGAGAAAATGTCCTATCAGCCGAGTGCTGCTGAACCGGATATCAAGACACAGCTTGTGGATAAGACACTTGCTCCTGCGGTAAAAGGAAATGGAAAAAAGGCAAAGCGCAGTGCCAACGCAGAGGAGTTTTCTCCTATTGTGCCGATTATTCTTGACCTGTCCAATGAGCTTTATGAGTCCTTGGATTACGCTGCACTTGATGATCGTATGATTGACCTTAGAAGTGCACTTTACTACGATTTAGGTGTTCCTTTCCCTGGTATCAATCTGCGTAATAATCCGGGGCTTCCTGGTCTTTCCTATGCCTTGAATCTCGATGAGATCCCAATTGCAAGAGGTGTACTTATCAAGGGTAAGCTTCTGGTTCGTGATCAGCCTGAAAACGTTAAGATGCTTGGTATCGATCTGGAGCAGGGTGAGGATTTCCTTCCTGGCGAGAAGTCATGGTGGGTTGATAAGAAATACAGATCGGATCTTGACAAGATCAATATTACTGCTCTGGATTTTGAGGATATTATTACCCTTCATACCTCGATTCTTCTGGCAAAGCACGCCGGTGACTTTATTGGTATGCAGGAGAGTAAGTATATTCTTGACAAGATGGAGGAGCGTGCCCCTGATCTGGTACATGAGGCTACTCGTCTGTTGCCACTGCAGAAGATTGCTGATATTTTCAAGCGTCTGGTACAGGAACAGGTTTCTATTCGTGATTTAAGATGTATTCTTGAGAATATCATCTCCTGGGCACCTCGTGAAAAGGACATCATTATGCTCTGCGAGTACGTGCGTGTCGGTCTGAAGCGTCAGATCAGCTATCGTTATACAGCAGATCAGAACCTTCTGCCTGCGGTGCTGATTGACCCTAATGTAGAAGAGGTGATTCGAAAGTCCATCAGACAGAGTTCGGCAGGTTCCTTCTTAGCTTTAGATCCGGACAGTACCAAGAAGTTTATTGAAGAGCTAAAGCGTATCAGATCAAATACTAACAAGAGGACTGTTATTATCGCCTCTATTGATATCAGACGTTATGTTCGCCGTCTGATTGAAGGTGAGTTTTATGATGTTCCTGTACTGGATTATCAGGAGCTTACCCCAGAGGTTTCTGTACAGCCTATTGAGAGAATTCGATTCTAGTTTGAGTATTTTCTGAGCTGATTCTGTTTATAAAATTTTTTTTCAGCAAAATCTCCTTTTTACCTATGTGTAGTAAGGAGATTTTTTTATTTTAAGTATTTTGTTTTGTTAAAAGCCCCGAGGCGAACAAAATTATAAAAAAAAATATTTTTCTGACATAAAGCTTCTTTATTATTAGAAGCCACGCACTTTATTTATCAGCTTGAATTTAAAACAGAAAATTCGAATTTTGTCACATTTTGATAAATTTTTTTCACTATTGTATTTTTGCTATTCTGTTTATTTATTATTTAATAAATATTCGGAATATTTTTTTTTAACATAAAACTAAGAAATAAGAATATCAATAAAAAACAATAAGTAAAATAAATAATGGTTTAAAAATGCATCTACAAAAAATAAAGTGTGATCTAGTTATAATATTTAATATTATAGTACCAAAATTAGTTGCAAACATTTAGTTGATATTTATACTAGTAAATAAGAAAACAGTTTTTTGACAAATACAACGATTTTTTCCTGACTTATGAGATAAATTTAAATAGTGAGCATAACTTAAATTTGTTAATGCTCTGTCAGACATAGATCGTTAAGTTGTCAAAATAATTAGGAGCTAATTATGGCAGTAGAAATCGATAATGCAGATGAATTAAATTTCCTCTTTGAAAGCAATGAGCAGAAAGAGGCTGTATTAAGCGCATATAGACTATTAGAGAAAGGTTCAAGTCTTGGTGATTTGGTTGGTCTTGATTCAGATAAATTAGAAGTTATGTATGCATATGCTTACAATCTTTATTCATCTGGCCAGTATGCCGATTCTGAGAAAATATTCAGAGCTTTAGTTGTTTATGACGGCTCAATTACCAAATACTGGGTTGGTTTAGCTGCCTGCCGTGAAAACCAGAAAGCTTTCCAAGAAGCAGCAGAACTTTATGCAATGGGTGCAACCATGGGCGGATTACAGGATCCTGAACCTATGTACTATTCTGCATTATGCCGTCTCAAGGCAGATCAGAAAGAGAATGCTATTGCAGCTTTAGAGTTCATTGACCTTATGGGAAAGGGAAACAGCCCTCACGATTTACAGATCAAGGCAAAAGCAAAAGCTTTGCTTGAAACTTTAAAGAACGTTGAAAAAAATGAGTAACTAGGAGCGTATATTATGTCTGACAGTGCTATTAACAAATATGGTTCTCAAGGTGTAAGTTATGAGACACAAATATATAACCTTACACAGGATTTTGCTGCTGGTAAGATTTCTATTAAAGAATATGCCCAACAGCTAAAAGCACTTGAGCTTGCCGAGTTGCAGAAAAAATCAGATGTTGATTCTAATAAAGTAAAACTTGAGACTCCATCTGACAAAGCTTTAGGTGATTTAAAAGGTATGGGTCTTGAGGCTCTGCTTCAGTTTATTACAGGTGAGAACAGAAGTTCTCAGCTGAAATCTGCAGAAAGCAGAATTGAAAACAACAAGCAGGAAAAAGAAGCAAACTACCAGCAGACTATGGATAAAATCAATGAGGCTATTAAGAAAGCCGAAGAAGAAAAAGAGTCTGGCTGGTGGAAAAAAGCCTTTGGCTGGCTTGCTAATATCGTTACTGCTGTTTTATCAGTTGCAGCAATTGTCGTTGGTGCAATGCATGGTAACGTTGCTCTGGTTGCTGCCGGTGTCGCTGGTTTGTACTTCCTTTCATCAAATATCACAGAGCAGGTTACAGGAAAGGGGCTTACAACGCGAATGCTTGAACCAATGATGAAAGCTATGGGCTTTTCAGATACAACAATCGCTATTACCGGTATGGCTATCGACGCAATCGGCGGAATCATAGCTGGTATTTGTACCGGAAATGGTCTTGCTCACGCTGCAAAGCTTGCTGATATTGGTACTAAGTGTGCAATCTTCTGTGCAAGACTGTCCTACGGAGGTGCATTCCTTAACGGTCTATCTTCTGTAGGTCAAGGTGCAGCCGGTATTGCAAATGCTGTCTACAAATATGATGGAGCTATGCTTAAGGCTGATGAGCTGGAACTTAAGAAAGCTTTAGAAAAACTCCTTATCGAGGATCAGGAGACACAGAAGGCTGTTAAGGCTATCCTTGAGTTCTTCCAGAAGATGACTGAAGATGCTTCTCAGGTTGTTAAGGACAAGGCTCAGGCTCAAATGAATGTGATGTCTATGGCTCCAAGCGGCGGAATGGCTTAATTATATAGAGGTGTGTTATGAAAAGATTTAATTTTGAAGACGGAATTTTTGAGTTAGATTCATTATTACTGTGCAATATTTCTGTTCCTAGCGCAACCGCAGGAGCTCCAGCTACTGTTCAGGACCCAGAGACTGATTCAACTGTAAATGGTGCGGACAAGACTAAGAAAGCCGACGGTGGAGATACTGTTCCTGCAGCTGATGATACAAAGAATAAAGAGGACCCTAATAAAACTACGCTGCAGAAGCCAACCAAACCAATTACTCCTAAGAATACTCAGGATCTATTTGCTCAAATTGGTAAAGTTGACACTGCTGTGACAAGTATTACAGAGCTTCTTATGGCAATCATCAAAATGAACCGTGACCGTAAGGATATGGAAGTTAAGATGATGTGGGCTGAGTGTCAGAATATCTGTAATAATATTCAGACTCAGGCAGAGAATATGAGAGCAGATGCCAAGAGAGCTCTTATTATGGGAATTTGCTGTTCATGTGTATCCATAGCTGCTGGTGGTCTGTCGATGTTTTCTGCTGGAAGGAGTTTAAAGCAGCTAAATTCTATATCTAGTGAGCTAAAGGCAGGAACAATGGATAAAAATGCTTTCGATCTCGCAAAGGATGTTGTTGATAATAAATCCAAGTGGTGGAACGGTTTTACTGAAGTCGTGAAAGGTATCGGACAGCTTGGAGGTAACGTTAACGAGTATTTATCTAAGTTGACAGAGGCTGAAAACAAGGATATTGATGCTCAGACAGAAGTATTACGTACAGCTATGGAAGAGATCAAGAAGGCTCTTGATGATGCTCGTAACGCAATTACAAGCTGTCAGTCTAACGTCAACGAAATGTATCAGACCAACCGTCAGACCTTGAATAAGGTTATGGGTTAATCTATGGAAATTCATAATCCAAAAGAGGCATTCGACTTCATCCTGAAATTAACAGGATGGAGTCCTGAAATCGGTGAACACGGAGAATACCTTGTCGAACTCGACAGTGGTGTTCTCTCTTTTTATTCTCCAGATGCTGTCTGCATTATTATTCAACAGAAACTTAAATCACTTCCTGAAGACGAACCTGATCGCAGCAGTATGTGTCGTGAGATAGCAAAACTTAATGCCGGACTTGTCAAATTATCCCGTTGCAGGATAGTTCTGAATGGTCAAGATGTTATCTTAGAGCAAGTTTTGTTACCAATAGAAATAAATGAGTCACATATTGACGAAGTATTTGAAGATTTTCTCAACGACTTTGATTATATTAAAGGTAGATTAGAAAATAGCGTAACAGCGTCTCCTTTCTCGGCTATGCAGTTTTTCTTATAGAAACAATTAGCTGCATTCTCCAAGGAAGGGAACTTTGGGGATGTACCTTGAAAAAGTTTCTTTGTATATTTTTCTTTCTATGGGCAATGATAGCCGCTCCGGCCTTTGCCTATAACTTCTCTTCATCATATTCTCATTATTCTGATGGCGAAGACATCAAGAGTGTTCTCAAGGATTTTGCCCGAGTGATGGGAAAGGACTGTGTGGTATCTGACAAGGTTACAGGTCTTGTCAGCGGCCGTTTTACCGATGTTCCTGGTAATCAGTTCCTAGACGGTCTGAAAATCGCCTATGGCGTTCGCTATTATGTTGTAAATGACACTATCTACTTCTTCCATGAGAATGACTGGGAGCAGAAACTGGTTAATGTTGGTACTCCTCAGCAGGCCAATACTCTTGCCAAAACCCTTTTAAACAGCGGTACAGTTCCTTCTGAACTTCCATTGAAGACAAAGGGCAGTATGCTGGTAATTCAGGGACCTTCCGATCTGGTTACAAGAATTGATACTCTTGCAATATCCTTTAGTAAGAACCTTGATACCAAGAGTGTAATGCGTGTTTTCAAGCTGAAGCATGCCAAGGCTGATGATACTCAGATTTCCTCTATGAACAGAACCATAGTGATCCCTGGTGTTGCTACTATTCTTCAGAAGATGGTTAACGGTGCAACTGTAGGTTCAAGCAATACTGTAACTCCAATGAAGGCAACTGTTTCCAAGCTTAAGGGAACAGGTCTTGCATCAATCGGTGCCTCCGAAAAGAAAAAAGAAGACAACGAAGGTCCTAAGGCTCCAACTTTAAGTGACGCAAATCCAGGTAATGATGAGGGGACCTCTGTAAATATCATGGCTGATACCAGACTAAATGCTGTGATCATCAATGATGCTGAATACAGAATGAGTTACTACGAAAAGGTGATTAAGGATATCGACCTTCCTGTTAAGCTCGTTGAACTTCATGCCGCTATTGTGGATGTTGATGTTTCTGCAGCTAAAGACCTTGGTGTTTCCTGGCAGGGAAACAAGAAAATTGGAGTCGCTAATGTAGGTTTAGGTGTAGGTAAGTCTGCAAATCTTAACTGGAGCGGAACTAATGCTATAACCAACACCACCAATGGAGGGATTTTCTCCACTGTGCTGAATTCTGCTTCTGGTCAGTTCTTCTCTGCAATCAATTTACTTGAGGAGAATCAGCAGGCAAAAACCCTTGGCAGACCGTCTGTTATGACCCTCGACAATGTTGAGGCCACTCTGGAGAACACTACTACTAGATATGTAAAAGTTGCCGGCTATCAGGATGTTGATCTTTTCAAGGTAGAGTCAGGCACTGTACTGCAGGTAACTCCTCACATTATTGAGGGCGCTCCTGGTGAAAAGCCAATGATTTCTATGGTAGTTCAGGTTCAGAGTAATCAGGATTCTAATGATAATACCGCAACTGAAAGTGATTCTGTTCCACCAATTAAGCAGACTAAGATCAATACTCAGGCTGTGGTAAGAGAAGGTCAGAGTTTGCTTTTGGGCGGTTACTATGTTGAGTATAAGCAGGATGACTCATCAGGTGTTCCTGGACTTAAGGATGTATCTTTTATTGGTAAGCTTTTTGGTACCGATTCTAAGACCAAGTTCAAAAGAGAACGTCTGATTCTGATTACACCAAAGGTTTTAGATTTAGGTGAGGCTCAGGCTCTTCCTGCAGATCTTGATGATTCTGATTTCTCTGTTTCTGCTACTCAGGATAATTATCTGAAGCGTCCTGTAAAACAGAAAGACAGTTCTGGATGCAGTTCAAACAGAGCTTCAAATAAGAACAGTTAAATTAGTATAGATAAGATACAGAAGAACGATATGGCTGATTCATACACCTTTAAGGTGTTCACCGGACCTCATAACGGACTGGTATTTGATTTAAAACCAGGAACCTACAGGCTTGGTAGTGGCACAGATAATGATCTAATTTTCTCTGATGAGGAAATGGGCAGTTCTGCTGCTGTAATTGAGGTTTCACCTTTTGAGATCAATATTACTGTAAATGATCCTGCTCAGATTGATGGACAGCCACTTGAGCCTGGTCAGCATAAATGGGAAAGCGGCGTATTCATCCTTTTAGGTGATACTCTTCTCTGTTATCGCGCATCCTCAATCAAAGGACCGTGGGCAAAGCCTGCTTTTGCCTCAGAGCAGCCCGCAGCAGAGTCCCCTAAGGAAGGGACTGAGGGAGTGCAGAGCGGTGAAACTCCTTCTGCTGAAGGTGAAGAGCCAAAGCCAGAAGGGGAAGCTGTAGCCGCAGAAGCTGTTGAAGGAGCTGAGGCAAAGGCTGAGGAGCCACTACAGCCGGCTGCTCTTATTGAGCGTTTAGATAAACGTACAATTTTCCTGACAGCTGCAAGTGCATTGCTTCTGATCCTGCTTCTGATCTTCCTGATGTTCGGATCAACTCTTTTCAAGACCAGTGAACTTGAGACCGATCTTGAGGCTCTGAATAAAGTTATTGCAGAAAATAACTTCAAGGATCTTAAAACTGAAGTTAATGACGGCATCATTGATCTTAATGGTTCTGTGGAATCTAAGGTCAGATTCGCCAAGCTTGTCGAGGTTTTACCTCAGCTTAAGACTACATTGAATCTGAATGTTGAAGTTAGGGACGATGAGATTTTAGGCGTAGAGAGAGATTTCCTGAATCTTGGCTATTACGTACATGCTCATTATATTGATGACGGAAAAATTGGCGTTGATGCTTATATGGCTGATGCCTATATTGAAGCTGAGGCCTTTAATGCCATGGAGGCTCGTTATAAGAACAGACTCAAGGGCAGAATAGTATTCAGAAGTGAACTTGAAAACGAGTTAAAGGATAACTGTGAGCATCTTGGTGTTCATAATATTCAGCTGGTTTTAGGTAAGGGTAGAGTTTTCTATAAGGGACGTACTACTCTTGATGATCAGAATGCACTTGAAACCGCCAGATATAAGACATCTAAGAAACTTGGTATACCATTAATGTTCACCGAGTATGATCCTAAGGCAAGTTCAAGTGTTGAACGTCTTGACGGCACAGAAACTATTGAGCTGAGTGCCGCAACGGATGAAAGAATTACCTCTTTAAGCGAACGTTCTGCCGAAGACAGGAAAAAGAAGGCTTTGGAGCAGAATCCTGATGAAACAGCTATACTTAGTGTAACAATGAAACCTATGAGATTTATTACACTTAAGAATGGCAGAAAGTATTTTGAGGGCGGTGTTCTGCCATCAGGATACGTGGTAACTTCAATCGATCTCAACAAGGTCGTGCTTATGAAGGGTAACGAAGTTAAAGAGTTGCAGCTCAAGTAGAAAGAAGGAAAATATTATGGTAACCACACAAACTAAGGATGATATTTCAATGCTTGTTCAGCTTGGAATGGCTGCCTGCATGAATGGCGATGTCTATAACGCACGAAAACTGTTTGAGAACCTTCTAGAGTATCAGCCTGATATGAGAGCTGCTTCATTAGGTCTGGCCTTTTCAAAGATTGTCACTGATGAATTTCAGGAGGCTGAGACCATTTTAGATGAACTCTCAGAGGATGATGATACTCTTTCTCTGAAGGTTATATCATTAAGTCTACAGCGCAACAGTGATGAGGCTGGAAGCCTTTACAACAAGATTAAAGACAAGCAGTCACCAGAGGCACTAACTGCAAAGCAGTTTATGGATTACAGTGCAGAAAGGTAACGGGCAAATATAAGGAAGGTTTATTATGAATTACAATCTAGGGCAAAACGATGTTTTTAAGGCCTGGGAAGAAAAAGATCAGAAAGTCTTCTATAATTTGGGAAAGGAGTATTCAACCTGGTCTTTTGATTTGAAAAAGGCTATGGATGAAGGCTTGGATTCCGTAACATTCAAAAAGCTTTCTGCTTTAAAGAATGCTGTAGATATTGCAGTTGATATCTGCAATGCACAGAGTTAATTGGGGTTAGATAGGATTTGTCTGGGAGATAATTATGGATTTAGCTTCAATCGGTATTTCAGCATTAGCTAACAAAATGGATCAGCAGAAGGCTTCTCTAGAGGCTGCAATCGCTCAGGTGTCCAACGGCGGTTCTGGTGATCAGCAGAAAGATATGATTATGCTTCAGTTTCAGCTTGGTCAGTACAATGCAATGGTTGAAACCGTATCCAACATTTCCAAATCAATGACAGATATGCTTAAGAGTTTAGCTCAGAAGGTATCCTAAGCTGATTCTTTATCGAATTTGAATTTTTTTTCTATTTGACTAAAGATTGCATTTCCTGTGAAATCGCAATCTTTTTTTACTAAATAAAAGAGGCTGGCTAAAAAGTATGTCAGCCTCTTTCTTTTTTCAAACATAGAATTTTGTTATTTCTAGGGAATTGAAATTTTCAAATACGATTTTGTTGAGATATTTATTTTGATTGGAGATTTTTAGAACTTTTAGAGAGATAAGGTGGGAAGCTTAAGGTATTTCTTGTTCTTTTTTAACTTATTACCGCATTCATTTCATTTCTTATATTGGCCCATTTTCTTATATTATGAGCCAGAGCCACAAGCCCAAATTCAATTATTACCTTCGCTTTAGATCGCAGTCTGAATCTTTTGAAACCGTGATTATATTTGATATCACCGAATACAGCTTCAGGTTCAATTGGTCTCCGGCTTCTATGC
>NZ_FPAH01000055.1 GCF_900116345.1 Succinivibrio dextrinosolvens
ATCTTAACTACTTTAACTATTGTTTAATTTTCGGAATTTGTCAGTTTGGATTTATTATTTTTTAGTTTATCTCTGTGAAGGATCACAGTTTTGCGGTAGTACCGGGAATTATTTATGGATTTTAAAAAGAGGTGAACACCGTTGGTGCAGAGTAATTGTTATATTTTTCTGACAGATTTGTGTCTTATCGAATATATCTAAATAAAAGAAATCCTCAGCATTTGCCGAGGATTAGTTATATTTTCACATAGTCACACGAAGATGACGAGATTGTGAAGTTACATTCTCTTGTAACCTTCCATGTACAGCATTTCAAGTGCAATTGAAGCACCGGCTAAAGCTGTAATGTCACCGTGATCATATGCAGGTGAAACTTCAACAACGTCCATACCTACGATATCAAGATCTTTTAGAGCGCGCAGGATCTTCATGATCTTGTCGGTTGTCATACCGCCTACTACAGGAGTACCTGTGCCAGGAGCATATGCAGGATCTAGACAGTCAATATCAAAGCTGATATAGCACTTGTTGCCGCCAACTCTCTCGTGGATAGCAAGAGAAATATCCTCAACAGACATATCATTTGCAGTTGCACCGTCTAATACTAAGAAACCGTCCTTCTCATCGTATTCGGTACGGATACCAACCTGAACTGACTTTTTAACATCAATCAGATCTTCATTTGGAGCATGATAGAACATGGTACCGTGATCGAAAGCTGAACCGTTTGAATAGGTATCTGCGTGGGCATCAAAATGAATTAGAGACAGCTTGCCGTACTTCTTTGCATGAGCGCGCAGAAGAGGCAGAGTGATGAAATGATCTCCGCCGAAGGTCAGCATCTTCTTGCCGGTAGCAAGCAGCTTGTCAGCATGCTCGGTCAGCTTGTTTACCATATCCTGATTGTCACCGAAGGAGTAAACCAGATCACCGCAGTCTACAACGTTCAGTTTATCTAATACGTTGAACTTCCATGGGTATCGGCAGTGCTCCCAGGCCAGCTGGGTTGAAATCTGTCTGATGGCATTAGGACCAAAGCGGGTGCCTGAACGTCCGGAAGTGGCCATATCAAAAGGAACACCGGTGATAACCACATCAGCATCAGAGCTGTATGGATCAAAGTTCAATGGTGTACGTAAAAATCCAAAAGCATTAGATACCAGTGAAATATCTTCTTTGTGATTTAATGTCTGCATTTAGTCTTCCTCTAGATAGGTATAACCATATAGACCTGATTTGAATTCCTCGATGAAGGCTCGCTGTGTCTTTTCATCAAGATTGTTCTGATTTCTTAAAACCTCGTTGCTGAACTCGTTAAGCAGCTTGGATGGATCCAGCAGTACATATCGTAACATATCTGCAACAGTACTTCCTTCATCTGACAGAGAAACGCTGACTTTTCCATCTCCATAGGCATATACATCATAAACCTCGGTGTTACCGAACAGGTTATGCATGTTGCCCAGAATTTCCTGATAGGCACCTACCATGAAGAAGCCGATCATAGGAGGATTATCCACATCATACTCTGGGAATGGCATGGTGTTGGAAATATCGTCGCCTTCAACGTACTGAGAAATTGCACCGTCTGAATCACAGGTGATATCCAGAAGTACAGCTCGTCTTGTCAGAGGCTTGTCCAGATTCTCAAGTGGCAGAACCGGGAAGATCTGATCGATGCCCCAGGCATCTGGCAGAGACTGAAACAGTGAGAAGTTCAGATACAGCTTGTCAGCCATTCTCTCATCTAGTTCGTCAATCAGAACTCGATGAGACTTGTTGGTTGGATCTAAGGCCTGCTGAATCTTCTTGCAGATACAGATATAAATCTGCTCAGCCTTTGCTCTCTGCTGTAGGGTAACATCGCCTGAAACATAGCCTTCATGGATTTCCTGCAGATCATACTGAGAGTCATGCAGCCATTCTCTTAAAGAACGTCTGATAACATCCTTGTGCATTTCCTCCCAGGTTTCAAACAGGTTGAACAGGGCACGAGGAGATTCTGGCAGAGGCTTCTCTGGAACAGTGAATTCGTTACGCTCAATACCGATGATATTTGAGACTAAAACTGCGTGATATACGGTCAGAGCTCTTCCTGACTCGGTAAGAATCTTTGGTTCTGGAAGATTATTCTCACGGCAGGCATCACCGATGGTCCAGACGATATTGTTGGCATACTCCTTTAAAGAGTAGTTAACTGAGCAGTCAGTCTGTGAACGGGTACCTTCATAGTCAACACCCAGACCGCCGCCGACATCGAAATACTTGATGTTAACGCCAAGCTTAGACAGTTCAACGAAGAACTTGGAACTTTCTCTTACACCACGGGTGATATCACGGATGTTAGACATCTGTGAACCTAAGTGGAAGTGCAGAAGCTGCAGCCACTCAAGCTTACCGTGTTCTTTCAGAGTTGCAACCAGCTTTAATACCTGAGCTGCAGCCAGACCGAACTTTGAGCTCTCACCTCCTGATGACTGCCACTTGCCGGAACCCTGAGAGGCCAGACGTGCACGGACACCAAGTCTTGGGATAACATCAAGACGTTCTGACTCTTCAAGTACAATCTTAAGTTCAGACATCTTTTCGATAACCAGGAATACACGGTGCCCCATTTTCTCACCGTCTAAGGCCATACGAATGTACTCACGATCCTTGTAGCCGTTACATACAATCATGGACTGATTTCTGCCGGCATGTGCAAGCACTGCCATAAGCTCGCCCTTGGAACCTGCCTCAAGACCGATTGGCTCGAACTCTGTACAACAGCTGGTGATTGATTCTAGAACTCTGCGATGCTGGTTAACCTTGATAGGATAGATAAGGTTGTAACCGCCCTTGTATCCGTATTCTTCTTGGGCTTCCTTGAAAGCATTGTTAATATCAAAAAGTCTGTTCTGTAGAATCTGAGGGAAACAGAATAAAGCTGGCAGTCTCTGGCCTAGCTTGGCTCTTTCTTTAACCAGATCAGCAAGATCAATTTCTGTATCGTTTTCATTTGGGTTTGGATGTACAACAACGTGACCCTTGCTGTTTACTCCGAAATACTTAGTTCCCCACCAGTCAATGTTGTATGCGTTCACAAGTAGCACCTCCAAAGGACGCTAAAATATATTCCTGATTTTTAAGTTCTTTTTTTTTTCTTTTTGCAGCCGGTTGCTACCGGATCTGCGGAATCGTTTTTCTCTGTCTCTGACAATTCAGAGAAAAAGCCGATAAAAATCGCTGAGTTACCTAGATTTTCAAGGACTTTTATAAGTGGCCTAATATAACATATTTGTTTTTATATATGCATAAAAAAAGCTTCACTTTTTTAGTGAAGCTTTTTGGTGAAAATCTTGCTGAAGAATTAGAAGTTTTCGTAGTTCTTGATGGTAACCTGCTTGCCATCTGCACCGGTAGGAGCGATTTCACCAAGTACCCATGCTTTCTCGCCCTGTGCGTTCAGTACTTCTACAGCCTTGTCAGCCTCTGCTGCGCTAACTACTGCAATCATACCAACACCGCAGTTGAAGGTTCTGAACATCTCATAGGCATCAACGTTGCCCTGTGCCTTTAAGAACTTGAATACCTCTGGACGCTGCCATGAGTCGCCGTCACAGGCTGCACAGGTGCCTTCAGGCAGAACTCTAGGAATGTTCTCCCAGAAACCGCCGCCGGTGATGTGAGCTAAAGCGTGAACATCAACTTCCTTAATCAGCTTCAGAATCTGCTTAACATAGATTCTGGTTGGGGCCATAAGAGCATCGGCAATTAAGGTACCGTCTGACAGCTTATCCTCTAAAGGATTTACACCGCATTTCTTAAGAATTGCACGAATCAGTGAGTAACCGTTTGAGTGTGGACCTGATGATGCGATACCGATCAGCTTGTCGCCAACCTTTACCTTTGAACCGTCGATGATTTTGTCCTCATCAACAACACCAACAGCAAAACCGGCAAGGTCATAATCGCCTTCCTCGTACATGCCTGGCATTTCAGCGGTTTCACCACCAACCAGAGCACAGCCGCTCAGTTCACAGCCATGTGCAATACCGGTAACAACGGTGGTAGCTGTATCAACATCCAGCTTACCTGTTCCATAGTAGTCTAAAAATAAGAAAGGCTCAGCACCCTGAACCACGATATCATTAACACTCATTGCAACCAGATCCTGACCTACGGTTGAGTGTCTCTTCAGATCGATTGCAAGACGCAGTTTGGTACCAACGCCGTCTGTACCAGTAACCAATACAGGATTGGTATATCCCTTTGGAATTCTGGTTAAAGCTCCAAATCCGCCTAGTCCGCCAATAACCTCTGGTCTGGTGGTCTTTTTAACAGGGGCCTTGATGCGCTGAACCAGCTCATCTCCAGCATTAATATCAACACCAGCTTCTTTGTAGGTCAAATTTGATGCCATTTTAGTCTCCAGGTAAAACTTTTGGTCAAACGAAAAATTATGTGCGCAATTTTACAAAAATTGAAGGGTAATTTCATCTCAAATATGAAATTTCATGTGTCTTAGTATGTGGTAGAATTATGCAGATGAATTTATGGTAAATCAGCAGTTTTTTTATAAAGATGTTTATTAAAACTCCTTATCTTATAATGAGTTAGCTTCATCAGCTCTGATTGCTATTATTGATATATGCTTTTTGTGTTCAGATAATTTATGAACAGGTGTTTTCTGTGTTTTTTCGTTTTTGACGAAATATGAGGTTCTGTTAAAATCTGTCTTAAAAATCTGATAGATATCATATTTTTTAGAGAGCAGAAAATCATAAAAATACGGGAAATATCTCTTAATTTTAGTGAATAAAATGCAGAAATTTGGCTTGGGGAATTCCATGAAAATAATTACATTATTATGTGCTGCAATGCTCAGTTGTGGTGCAAGTGCAACCGAGATTTTTGAGACTCCACTGGACAATGGTATGGACAATGCAATTGTTAAGGCGTTCTCTGATGCAACTTCTGCTAATGTTACTGATCCTTCTAATTCTCTATCCCTTGAAGATATCCGTACCACCATTGAAACTATCAGCATCAACGGTAATAATCTGTGTGTAAGCTTCAATGATGATAAGGTAAAGAATCTTTTATCCTCAAAGGGTATCGGTGTTTGGAACGGCGAGAGTGGAACCATTGTTGCCTGGATTGCTGATCTTTCATCATCTGATTCAGCGCTGCTTTCAGGTGAGGGTGAGGCTGATTTTGTGAAGAAGCTTCAGAGTGCTGCTAATCAGAACAAATTCAATATCATGTTTCCGGTAATGGATCTTGATGATGTTCAGCAGGTTAACTCTCAGACTATTGTTTCTCATTCTGATGAACTGATTGCCAAGGCTTCAAAACGCTATGACGCCAAGTATTTTGTAAGCGGTGTTATGGAGCGCGATGCTTCAAATGACAGCTATTCAGTCAAGTGGAATCTGTGTGATTCCGAGGGAAAGTCTTTAGGCAGCGGAGCCAACAGTGGTGATGCTGATACCGCATCCTCTCAGATGTCTTCACAGATTGCTCAGGTACTTATGAACAGCTCAAAGCCACAAAGTACTGCTGCAGCTGTTCCTGCCGCCACCTCTGCAAACGAGGCTGATACCATTACTCCTGTAACCGGTGACGGCTCTATTGAGCTTGGACCTGTAAAGGGAGGTGTAAGAGTTCTGATTACCGATATTGAGAATGTTGCTGACTATCCAAGAATCAAGAGAATTCTCATCACCTACGGCTATGAATCAGATATTCAGGTTCTAGGCTATAACTCCGAGGGCGTTATCTTCCTGATCCCAACCGGTTCATCTCCAGCAATTCTGGATGGAACCTTTACCCATGCCTCAGAGTTCACCAAGATTGCTCCATGGACCTATAGATTCAATGAGTCAAAGGGTACTGCAAAGCCTGCTGACAATGTTGGCTCAGTAACCACCACAACCTCTCAGAGAGTTACCTCTTCTATCAATAATTTCGGAAATGAGGCCTATACCAGAGAGACCGTAAAGCAGACAGTGGAAGTTACTACAACTGTTCCTGCTCAGAAACCTGTCGGTGATACCTCAAATGATGTTCCTGTGATTACTATTACTGATGATTCAGACAATTCATCAGTTGCTTTAGAAAGATAATCATCAGAAACATTAAGGATAGAAATGGAAGAGAATAACAAAGTTCCATACCAGCAGGCTTTAGATTTCAAGATTTCGGATAAAAGTGATTTTTCAACCTTTGTGGAAGGCTCAAATTCCTATGCCGTATCCTCTCTGAAGCATGCTGTCGAGAACGAGGTTAATGAGTTTTACTATTATTTCGGTCCGGAGGGCTGCGGAAAGAGTCATCTTCTGAATGCTCTGTTCCAGCTGAATTCTGCTCAGATTAACAACTGTTTCTTTTTAGATCTGAATCTTGCCAAAAACTTGGGGCCAATGGTTCTGGACGTTGATCTTCCTAAGAACATTATGCTTGATAATGTTGACGCCATTGCCGGAGATGAGCAGTTTGAGATTTCTCTGTTCGGTCTGTATAACCGCTGGTATGACCGCCGCGAGGGAACTCTGATTATGACCGGCAGAACCTCTTTTGACACCATTCCGTTCAGAAAAAAAGACCTGACCACCAGACTTTCAAGCGGAGTTAAGTTCCAGCTTAATTACTTAAATGAGGATGAGTGTATCGAGGCTATCAGCAGAAGAGCTCAGAACAGACATTTCAATCTGCCTGAGAATACAGCCACCTTCTTGGTCAGACACTGTAACCGCGACATGAGATCTCTGGTGGAAATTCTGGACCGGCTTGAAAAGGCTCAGATTGAACAGTCACACTATCTGACCATTCCTTTTGTAAAATCCCTTTTAGGCCTATAAAAAATGCTCCGCACTAATGTGTGGAGCATTTAAAAACGTATCTGTAAATCTCTGTATAAGTGACTTCAGTTAGACTGTAGCGTTAGCCTTTTCAGAAAAATTCTTCACAATATGGTTCTTCTCATCAACTAAAACTACCTTAGGCTTTAGTTCACGAGCTTCCTTTTCATCCATCTGGGCATAGGCTATGATTATGACTATATCCCCCTTCATGGCACAGCGGGCTGCAGCTCCGTTCAGACAGATAACACCTGAACCTCGCTCTCCAGGAATGGTATAGGTCTCAAGTCTGGCACCATTGTTGTTATTTACAATCTGAACTCTTTCTCCAGGAAGAATTCCTGATGCATCAAGCAGCTCCTCGTCAATGGTGATCGATCCTACGTATTCCAGATTTGCTTCTGTAACTGTTGCACGGTGGATCTTACCGTGCATCATGGTATAAATCATCTTTTACTCCAGGATGATATTATCAATCAGTCTAGTTGTACCGAAACGAACTGCAACTGCCAGCAGGGCAGGGGCGGTGATTTCATCTTTCAGCTCATAAAGACCTGGAAGACCGTAGCATTCAACATATTCAATGTTGGCAAGTGGCTCTTTTGCGATCTCTGTTTTAGTAAAGCTGATAATGTCGTTTAAACCAGTGCTTCCAGCCTTGAATTTCTCTAAAGCACTCTTAAGAGTCTTTGAAAGAATTACTGCAGCATTCTTTTCTTCAGCTGACAGATAGGTGTTTCTTGAACTTCTTGCAAGACCGGATTCCTCTCTTACGATAGGAACAATTACCAGCTCAAGATCAAAGAACATATCCTTGACCATACGGCGAAGAACTTCAACCTGCTGGGCATCCTTCTGTCCAAAGTAGGCGCGGGTAGGTCCGACAATGTTAAAGAGTTTTGATACGACGGTGGTTACCCCTCTGAAGTGGATAGGTCTGCTCTTTCCACATAAAACCTTGGTGATGTTTCCCGTTACTTCAACCCAGGTGTCATCAGAACTTGGATACATCTCTTTTGGGGATGGAGCGAATACAATGTCTCCGCCTGCCTCTGACACAACCTCAAGATCAGCCTCAAGAGTTCTTGGGTAGGCATCAAAGTCCTCATTTGGACCGAACTGAGTTGGATTTACGAAAACACTGACAACAGTGATGTCATTATCCTTAGCTGAATTTGAAATCAGTGCTGCATGGCCCTGATGAAGTGCACCCATTGTAGGAACCAGACCAACGGTCTTTCCCTGAGCTTTTAAAGGTTTTAGATATTCTCTTAATTCTTTAACAGTATGAAAACACTGTGTCATAACACAAACTCACTTAGTTTATTTCATTTAAACGAAAAAAATCTAAACAAGTTTACTACATTATTCGAGAATTGGAGACTTTTCTCAAAAAAAAGGCATATAAATCGTACTCTGAAATGTCACAGTACGATTTTTGAACAGAAATCAGTGTCTCTTTTCGAGTTTTTCGTCAAAATCTTTCTGATCGGAGATTTTTGAGTACTGAGCGCGGGCAATCTGAGCATATGATCCCTTGCAGGTATGCATGGCATCATTAAGGCTGTTGAATGCTCTGGTGTAATCTGACCTCATAGCCATGGTCTGGGCATGGGTAATAAAGGCCTGACATTTGTTTTTCTGCAGCAGGAAGCTTTCGGTCAGCATTTCTGATGCAAATGAGTCATTTGGATATTTCTGCAGGAACTTTTCTAAGACCTGCTGTGCCTGTTTTCCTTCTCGTGCTTTGAGATAGACATTGGCAAGGTTGATGGCGATAGCACTGTCGTAAGGCTTTCTGCTGTAAATTGCTCTTAGTCTTGATATGGCTGATGAAGTGTTGCCGCTTTCAAGATCGATATCAGTATACAGATCAACGACAAAGTCATTGGAAGACAGATCGGAAATTCTCTCTAGATATTCTTTAGCCTTTGAATAGTTCTTCTCTCCATAGAAGATAAGAGCCAGGGCGTAGTTCTTGTAGTATTTGTTAACCTTTTCCGTGTTCAGAAGTCTTTCTTTGAAATCATTAAGCCTTAAATTCATATATCTGACATCCACACGAGCCTTTGCAAACATGAAGTTAGGATCGGTGGTGTTCTTTCTTTTTGGCATACTTTTGGCGCGGTTATAAGCTTCAGCTACACGAATCTCAGATAAAGGGTGGTCGATTAAAAGAGCATAGGCGCTGTTGATATTTCCCTGCATGGAAAATAGTTTTTTAAAGAGAGTGCTCATGGCCATTGGATTGTATCCGGCTTTATTCAGTACTGAAATTCCAATTCTGTCAGCCTCATACTCATTGTCGCGAGTAAAGTTGATACCTGTCTGAGCTATGAGTCCTGTAGTAGTTGAAAGGGCTGCAGCTCCCATATTTGGATTAAGAATTGACAGAGCAATGGCACCGATGATGCTAGCCATGGAAATTGCTGTTCGGTCAGACTGCTCTTCGATAAATCTTGCAATATGTCTCTGAGTTATATGGGATATTTCGTGGGCAAGTACTGATGCAAACTCGTCCTCATTATCTGTATAGTGGAACAGTCCCGCATTTACCTGAACCTTGCCGCCTAAAAAGGCTGATGCATTTAAAGAAGGATCAGCTGACAGGAAGAATTCAAACGGGAAATAGACGTTATTGGCATTTAGCACCAGTTTCTGTCCCACTGAATTGATAAACTCGGTCATGACAGGGTCGTAACTGATGATTCCTGCGCCTCGGGCTTTTCTCATGAAATATTCGCCGTACAGTCTTTCGGTCTGTACTGTCATGCCTCTGGCACCGGCTGTTCCAATTTCGGGGATGGATATATGATCGGCCGCCTGTGCTGCTGATGTAAGAAACATTGCACATAACAAAGAATACAGGCTCTTTTTAACTGACCTTTTCATACATACTCCTTAAATATACTGTCTGAAATTCTATCACGCATGGCAGTACAGAGAATACCTTAATTTGTATAGTTTATGATTATGAGGAAATAATTCTCAATTCTGCGAGCGTATTTAAAAATACTTTTAAAAAATAAAGCCTTTTCTACTTGTCCTGACGTGTTTTTGCATATAATGATCCTGAGAGAAAAGGATTTTATATGATTAAGTTATTTAAAGGCTGGTATTCCAGACATTTTTCAACACCAGGTACGATTGAGTTTGCTCTTGTTCTTCTTGCTTCTTTCGTGGTTGTCTATTATTTCATGTGGCTGGTGGGGCCTCTGGTGGTGGCTCTGTGTATCGCCTACTGCCTTGACTGGTTCGTCAGACTTCTGATCAAAAAGCTTAATATGAAAAGAATGCCTGCCTCCATAATCACTATGGTTCTGTTTGTAGGGGTGTCCATAGGCATTATGGTGTTTATTGTTCCTAAGATTGTCCAGCAGGCTAATCAGTTCTATACCAATCTGCAGCAGATTTCTATCTCTGCCAAAGGCGACAGACGGGATGATTTTGATACTCTGGTCTCAACCAAGACCTATGAGTTTATTGAATCTCTACCTGATCCGATTCCTTCTATGTTTTCTCAGGAGGAGATTGATCAGTACGTGCTTCATGCCAGATCATCAATTCTTTCCAATATCACGAGTATCATAAGAAATCAGATTATGCCGTCAGTTGTTAATGTTATGACCTGGCTGATGTACATGATTATCGTACCGATTTTCACGTTCCTGATGCTCTCTAACAAAGAAACACTTCAGAAACGCTTCGGCAAATATATTCTGCCCCATAATCAGAAGGTTATGCGTGACTTCTGGCCTAAGATGAATTTCCAGATTGAATCCTATATCAGAGGCAAGATTCTGCATATAATAATTATTACCATTGTTAATACTCTGGCCTTTATGATCCTTGGAGTGAACTACGCCTTTCTGCTTGGATTCGGAGTTGGTCTGTCGGTAATTGTGCCATACGTAGGTGCCGCTATTATTACGATTCCGGTGGTCCTTATCCCAATTTTCCAGTTCGGTTTCTGTTCTTATCTGATCTGGATCTTTGCTGTTTATCTGGTGATACAGCTTCTAGACAGCAATGTCCTGACTCCAATGCTGTTCTCTAAGGCAATGGACCTTGATGCCTTCTCAATTCTGTCTGCGGTACTGATATTCGGCGGACTCTGGGGATTCTGGGGAGTCTTTTTCTCAATTCCTCTGGCAACCTTTATTGGATCTCTGTTTACAAACTGGCCAAACAAGGAATCAGCTGATAATAAAGCAACTCTGGATTACAAAAAATCCGGAGATAAAAAAGAATCTGCTCCAACGTCAAAGGCATAGAATTTCAATCATAGATTAAGGCGCAGATCTTCGGATCTGCGTTTTACTTTATGCTAATTGTATGATTTTTCGTAGTATAATAACCGACATTGTTTTATAGCGTAGCAGAGAGCTGCGTTTTTTTTCTGGAGACTAGAAAGTGCAACTCAAAGATCTTGCAGATAATGTTATTCATGGGTATGAACTCACAAAAGAAGAGGCTTTAGAGCTTTATAATGCTCCTCTTGAATTACTTAAGGAAGGAGCCTCAAAAATAACCTCCGCTTTTTTTAAAGAGACAATAGAGCTTTGCTGTATTTCAAATGGTAAATGTGGAAAGTGTTCTGAGGACTGTAAATTCTGTTCTCAAAGCCGTCATTACAATACCGGTGTTGGCGAGAGTCCACTGAAAACTGTTGATGAGTTTTTTGCAGAGGCAAAATACAACGCTGACAGAGGTGTACACCGATTCTCAATCGTTACCTCTGGCCCAAAGCTAACTCATTATGAGGTTAAGGTTATAGCAGAGGCCTATAAAAAGATTTCAACAGAGCTTAAGATCTCCTGCTGCGGTTCCTTAGGACTTTTAAACTTAAGTGATCTTAAGCTTCTAAAGGAAAACGGTTTGTCTCGTTATCACTGCAATGTTGAAACTTCACCTAATTTCTTCAAGGAGATCTGTACTACACATACCCTAAAGCAGAAAGAGCGAACCATAGCCTATGCAAAAGAGGCCGGTCTTGAAATCTGCTCAGGCTGCATTATTGGCATGGGAGAGAGTATTGAGGACAGAGTCGACATTGCCTTGTATCTCAGAAAGCTTCAGGTTGACAGTACACCTGTGAATATACTCAATCCTATAAAGGGAACTCCTCTTGAGAACAGAGAAATTGTCACTCCTGACGAGGTTAGACGCTGTATAGCCGTCTTCAGGTATCTGCTTCCAAAGACAGTTCTGCGTCTTGCCGGAGGACGACTTCTGATACAGAAATATTTCTCCGATCTGTACAACTACGGCATTAATGCGGAGATTACTGGTGATATGCTGACGACTGCCGGTCTGACTATTGCTGAAGATATTGACACAGCAATCAAATGCGACAAGGTTATAGGTAAAATTGAGCCTGTAACGCACGTCATGAGATAGCAGTATAACTAAATAAGCAAAAGATCTCTGAAATATAACTTGCGAAAATGACAGGTATAAAAAACAATAACAGTTAAATACGACAAATAAGTTCTGTTTTGAACCATAGCTTATGGTTCTTTTTTTACCTTTAAGAAAGAAAAATATAAAAATGAAAAAATTGTCATTAATCCTTAGCCTTAATCTTCTGGGGGTGCTGCTTTTTTTTCAGCTGGTTCCACGCTGATGTAAACAGTTTCTGGCCTCTGGTGGATAAGAATGTATTCTTCACCATCAATCATATGCTAGGGGCTACAGAGATTCTAAGAACAGAGAGATGTATGGCCCTATTACCTATTCTGAGATGCGTCAGGTTAAACGTATGGAGAAAGCTCTTGGAGAAAAGAATCTGACTGTTATAAAAACAAACGGCTCAAGAAGCAGCGGAATCCAGAGCCTGTTCTGATTTTACTTTCAAGAAACTCATAAAAGAAAGGAGAAACTGCGGTTTCTCCTTTCCTAAAAAGCGGCTTTATGTAAGGCCGTTTTTTTAGTACATGATGGTGTAAAGCTTTCTTCTGTACTCTTTCTGCAGCGGATCACCCTGCATGGTGTTCAGAAGATCAAGGAATGTCTTTTTAACCTCGGCATTGGATAAATCCTTCTGCAAAAGGTTAAACAGAATCTCAAGAGCCTTTCCTTTCTTGCCAGCTTCAGCTAAAGCAGCAGCGTAGCTTACAGCTATATCTGAATTCTCAGGATCGGCTGCAAATTTAGCCTCAAGCTCCTTTAAGGCAGGACTGTCAGCTGCCTGATCAGCAAGAGCTAATGCAGAGATCAGATCCTTGTACTCCTGCATCTCCTGCTCTTCACGACCAGGATTGTCTAGAAGCTCATGAGCCTTCTCAAGCTGTTTATCCTTGATGCACAGCTGAGCATAGAAATGCTTGTACTCAAGATTCTTTGAATCAAGGCTGTAGGCTTCCTTGGCCTTGACGATTGCACCGGAAATATTACCTTTCTCAACTTCTGCAAGTGCAGCCTTTAAAAGCATGTCACCCTCTGAAGGCATATATTTCTGAATGGTTTCCTGCAGTTTCTCTACAATCTCATCACCCTGCAGAGCATCTACCGGGCGTCCGTTCTTCATAACAACAACGGTTGGAACAGACTGCAGTCCTAACTGTCCGGCGATTGCCTGGCCTACAGGCTCTGATACATCAGCCTCAACCAGAGAAAGGTATGCATTATTATCAGAAATGGCACTTCTTAATGCAGTTCCTGCCTTCTCACATTCAGGCGCATTCATGAAAAAGAAAATAAATACAGCCTTCTGCATGGAAGCATCGACAATCACTTCCTTTACATTCTGTTCTGTTAAACGCATTTTTTATCCTTTTATTTCTTAAATCGGTTGAAATCTCTCATGGCACGGATCAGATTCTCAAGATTTGCCTTGGCTGGTCTGATTTCTTCTTCCGTAGTGGTTACAACCTTACCGTTTCTCTTGTAAATGGTAACTGCATCCTGTGAAATCAGCAGCAGATTGTTACCCTGAGTTGTTGGGATGTAATCTCTATGCTGAATTTTTAACACGTCATCCCCAATTCCATAATTTACACATGGGGTCGTTACCCCCAAAATTTCAACTGCTATGGTTGGATTAATATCAAATGATGAGGTCAGAATATTTCTTGAGACTCCCTTGTTCTCTGCATCTGGATTGATGATGATAAAAGGAACCCTTTGCTTTTTCTTTGAGTAAACGGAAGAGCCTCCAATATGCTTATTTCCTAGCGCTGAGGAAATAATAATCATGGTTCTTTCTGTGAGGTTCTTTTCCTCTAGCTTTGAAATAAACTTGCCGATCTGAGAATCCAGAAGCTTCAGATGGCGTTTATGCGCATCGGCCGAGTATATGTTTAAAAGTGAATTCAGTGACAGGGTAACAGCCATTCGATTTTCTGCATTCTTTTCAATAAAGTCAGCAGCTTCATTTAAAAGCACTGTATCTGAGGTCAGATTTCTCAGCTTATTGTTGTTCATGCCTGTCATTCTTGCTAATTTCTTGCCTTCTGCACCGTTGATTGCAGAGATGAAGCCTCTCATCAGATACTCTTCTTTCTGCATTACATCATTTGAGACGTTTTCAACGCTGTGAGAGGTGAAGATCTGCTCATACTGGATTGGCAGACCGAACCAGCTAGCAAAAAGATTGTTGTAAAGGTTGTCGTATGGCAGGAAGTGGTTTTCAAAACTCAGGTTTTCCATCTTAAGTCTCATTAGATTAGGAGTGTTCTCTGCATCCAGATCTGAATATGAAAGACCGTTCACAAAAATCGTAACCACATTCTTCTGCACATCTTTCTCCTCAAACTTAATTTCGGTTAGAGGGTAGGCGATGTTTGAGGTTGAGCTGCCATCAGCTTTTGCAGTAATGTTTTCAATCCAGCCGTGGGTGGTCAGGAAGGACTTTGCAGTCATTGGGTAATGAGCTGGGAATACCGATCTTAAATTGGTAATCTTCTCGTAGTTTGCAGCATCCGCCCAGATATAGATACCGTGAGAGGTAATGAAGCATGCTGTTACCAGTGTCATGATGACTGCTGGGAAATAGTTGTTTCTTTCCTCGCGTCTGTAGATTTCGCGGGTTGCAAGTCTTGCAAATATCAGCTCTAAAAATATTACCAGCGGAATCGCAATATACATGAAATTAAAGTTCAGACCTGTATTGAAGGTCAGATCTCTTATCATCAGCGAGACCACGGACCAGGTCAGATGAACCTTCAGTGCCAGGAACAGCTTGGCATCCACTAAAAGCAGACTGTGCAGCAGAATGGCTGCAACGATACTTATAATTCTGTATACCTTGAAGTTTCCGATAAAGGTAAGCGGGAAAAAGAAAATCAGAAAAGCCAGAAATCCCAGAAAACTGATCTGTCCCAGCCAGGTGACAATCAGATACAGAAAGGAGATGAAACTTTCTGTCTGAGGTGAACCGTAGACATAGGTAAATCCTGTCAGGATCGCCAGAATACAGTTTAGAAATATGAAATGGTGAGCCCAGGTAGTTGATCTTATAGTCTGTTCCTTCATCAGGAACTGGTTCTGTATTTTTGTCATGGTATTTACGTAATTTTTCTGACCTAACTTAAAGATTATTTTACTTGTTTTTTCAAAAAAATAGAAAAATTTAGCGCTTATTTTGGAAAATTTTGACCCCCTTACGAATTTACCTCAAAAATCGGATGTGATAATCGCCAGGTTAAATTTTTTTGAGGTAATTATAAGTTTATGAACTCTAGTTTCCCACATGGAAATTTAAAACAAAACTAGATTCACTCTAGGTTTGATGCTCTTAAAAAACTTGTATTGATTTATTTTTGGGAAGAGGTGTGATTATAAGCAAAAAAATGCTTATATATCTGATAGATACCGATGAAAAGGTGTGTTTAATATGTTATAATTTTATCTGCTAAAACAAAAAGTTAACATAAAAAAACACACCATGAATATGATACCTAAAAATACCTCTTCTAGCAATTTTACTGATACATTTTCTTCTCTTTTTTCTGTTCTTGGTCTTTGTAGTTTACTCAAAGTTG
>NZ_FPAH01000011.1 GCF_900116345.1 Succinivibrio dextrinosolvens
TAATTAACAACAGTCTTATATTCATATAAACAAAAAAACATATGTCTACCCATATTATAGGGGCTATGATGCTTTTTATACAGTCATTATATAACTGGATTTGCTCTATGTTGATAGAGTAAAAAGGTATTAATCCACATGGGATCATAAGGCATGTTTTAATCACTTATTCTAGCATGTAAAATTATTTTTCCTTTTCCATTTTTACCTCTTAAATGAATTTGTAGACAAAACTCCTTATTTTCGTTGTTGCAAAATACTTTTAAATTCCGACCTCTCCTTGTCTCCTTCCTACTTTCCAGAATTTCTGCTAACAAGAAATCTGTATTTCTTTAAGGAATGACCTCCGACCCCTGTATCAAAACCATTGTTTCCAATCATCAGCGAAGCCATAACAGGAGGTAGAGATTTAGACAGCACAAAAATAAACAGAGAAATAAAAATTAATACCATGCAGTCATTATGCTTTAACACGGTGATACCATCCTCATAAAGTCGGGTTGCTTCAATAACATCATTAAGAATTCTGCAGCCTGCCTTAGTTATAATTAGAACTGTAATCAGTTCAAGCCCCTTTGAGATCAGAAGCTTCAGATAATTCACCGCAAGATATCTTGTGGACCTAAAACCACCGAAACCAAGTACAAATACACCGATTACACATAAGATCTGAGCTGTAAGATAAATACTGACAAAACGCAGGATCACAAAAAACATCACAACAGAAAAGACAATCATGCAGATGATGATCTGAACCTTAGAGACAAGACCTAAAACATTTGAGGTTGTAAGATTGGTGATCTGCCGGTCGATATTGAACACCAGATCAATAAGTTCCGATGGTCCCATATAGTCGTTATCAACCATGGTTACAAAGGAATCAATAATTGACTTACCGATTGCATAGTCATTACTCAGAAGATAAAAGAAGATTCCAGTAAAGAGTACCCCTGTAACTAAAGACAGAAAGAATTCCGACATATCCCCATTAAAGGCGCAGCGTATGCCAGTCATAACCAGACTCATTGGCACTAAAAACCAGAAAAGTCTCATAGCTGCCTGATGAATAGGAACTGCACTGTCATTTACACAGGAGACAAACTCATCGATAAGAGAATTTAGAATTCCGTCCGCACTAAGTTCAACGGCTGCACTCGCTGGACCAGATATAAAAAGAAGCAGGATCAATAAAGTCTTCACAAAGTCACGTCCCTACATGGTTACATCAAGATGACGCGATTTTGTCTTAGTCTCATTTCGTAAAAAGAGCTCATCAGCCTTCTCTTTTATCTTCTCCTTTTCATGAGCCTTGGTGATTTCACTTGAGGAAATTCTGTTGAGATCAGTTATCTGGGCTGTAAGTTGCACCAGAGCATTAGCCTGAGTAGCATTCACCTTTGAAAGAGTATCAATAGAATCATTAAGCCCGAGCGATTCCTCAGACTGCATAGAAAACTCATTAAGTCTGTCGATACTTTCAAGCAGAAGCTTCTGTGTTTTTACGGCATTCTCTTTTGTTCGGGCGGAGACAGATAAGGCCTCATTATCAATCATCTGATTTAGCTTTCTGAAATTACAGTTTTCGCTTTTAAGACACTTAAGCCAGGCCTCCGATCTGATTGCATCCTCTGAATAGAGCGCAGTTGATTCAGTATTCTTGGCAAAAGCATAACTGGCCTCTAAAAGCAGCATGGAGTTCTGATTGAGTTCATAAACCTCCTTCCAAGCCTCCTTGTTCTGAAAGCTGGAGTTATTCTCCTCTCGGGAATTCTCCTTTACAAAATAAGACTCAAGTCTGTTGGCCTTACGTGTATTATCCTCAGACCAGGACTTAATAGCCTGATAGGTTGCATTAAGCTTTTCAATCATCTCATTGCCCTGACTTTGAGAGATCCCTCTATCTTGAGCAACTGCCAAATTGATAAAAACAAAACCTGCAAGACACAGAATAATAAAATTAGTATTTAATAAAGTACTCTTCATGATTAGCTCCGTAAGGCTCCTTAAAAAAGATGTCCTTGGTAAGAGAAATGGTGAATTTGTAGCCCGGCTGAACCATCAGAGTCGGAGCGAGATTGATATTGCGCTCAATGATGCGGCTTAAAGCCTCAGAGACGTCAGAGGACAGCTCTCTTGCCTGAGTGTTATACAAGGTTCCGACTCCAGATGAGTTACCATAGGTCTGCTGTACTGAAGAGGCAGCCGTGGTAATTGAGGAGAGGAAAAAGCAGTTGCTTAAGATTCTGAAGAAATGATTGTCCACATCAGCATCAAAACCGGCAAAACCATCAGGTGACTGACCAGGCATTGAACCAATGTTAATAGAGAGCCCGTTAGGAAAAATAATACGGTTAAAGCCTAGAAACAGACGCTGAGAGCCGAAGGCGGCAGTAGAGCCGTACTGTCCTAGAAGCTTTGAGCCCTTTGGAATTAAAAGGAACCTGCCGCGGATACTGTCCTTAATATCACGGGTAACCATGGCACTTATCTGCCCTGGCAGCTCAGAGTTGATGCCAGTGGAGAGAACTGCAGGAATTGCAGTTCCCTGCATCAGCGCAAAAGGAGTCTTAGGCTTTATCACCTCATTATCAAGACTGAAGCTGTCACGTTCAAAAACCTCATATTTTGTGAGGGTCTGATTAGCCTTATCAAAGGATGAACTTCTCTCATCAGAAGTTGTAAAAACATCAGAATCACCTCTGTTAGATGAGGAGGAAGAAACTTCATCTCTACGACTTGCTGGTGCAGCCGCCTCATCATGATTAAAGCGAAGCTCCACTCTCGTTGGTGCCGCTTTGGCCTTGCGATATTCAGAAGCACGGTTTAGATCAAGCTCATTTACCTTCTGTCTCTTATCCTTTACTCTTTCCTCGGAGGCCTCCGCAGTATAGGAGTATTCCTCGTTTTTTTCATTTCTATCTAAAAGATTACCTCTCTCTCTGTACCTTATATACTCTCTTATATAATCCTCAGAGGATAATGGGCTTTCACGAGACGACAGTCTGTCATCCAGTGAAGCTAGAGACTTTGAGCTGTACCCTGAAGACTCTTTTGAATTATCCGAAAAGGCCTCTTTAGCATCATATTCTGCTGACTTTGTCCTGTTCTGTTCCTTTACTTTCTCTGACTCAAAGGCGGTATTTGCAGCAAGTCCAGAGGCGATCCTATCAGCATATTTAAGATTGTTCTCCACGCTATAGCGTCTCTCCTCAGCCTTTACCTCTATCCTGCGCTGATAGTTAAAAAAATAGCCGGAGAGAACGATCAAAAGAATACAGGTACAGGCGCCTATTATGATGATATAGCCCCATTTTTTTGAGACCTGACCGGTTCTGATCCTGTCAAACATACCCTAGCTCTCCTTAACAATATCCGCGCAGACGGATTTATCATCAGAACCGCTGACCAGTCGCAGATGATCGTATACACCGTCAATAACAAAGGTATGGTCCTCTAGTCGGAAATTCAGAATTGCGGTTTTCTCTCCTCCTATTAAAGGCATACCGTCAGATGTGACTCTGAATACTGTAGGCAGATCCTGATTATTCAGGTCTGAGGGGAGCTGAATATAGGTATTCACTCCATCATCAAAGGCGTTTAATGGTAGAAGAGAATCATCGCCATCTATGGAATAGGCATAGTTGAGTCGACCACCGGCAATATTATTACCTACGGATTTACCTCCCTCCACAGGATCATACTGATAGGAAACAGCAGAAACTCCAGATGAACTCTCTGAATTTGAAGCAAGCGAGTAATCAAAACGAGGTCTTGGTTCTGAGCCCTCATACAGAGGAGAATTAAGTTTGAGGCTTTGTCCCGGATAATTGAAGCTTACCGCCGGCATAAAATCTTTCTGGGAGGATTTTAAGGCAATATGATATGTACGGCGGTTAGTGGTGATGATAAGTGATGTTTTAAGTCCGTTATCCAAAGCCTTAACCACGATATGTTCAGTTCTCTGCGCTCCGCTTCCGGATACTGCGCTGTCTATAAGCCAGCGGGTAGAGTCTCCTAGCTGTACAGTAAAGACACGCTCCCCCTGCTCCATTGAGATATCCGTTATTTCAAACAGCGCACAGACCACTGTAGGTATACCACTGCCGAAGGTAAAGACTACCTGTCCTGGCAGTATCGCCTGGGCTGAAACCTGTCTTCTATCAAGAGAATCAAGTTTCTGTATGGTATTAAGATCACGCGCATCAAGATTACTATCCTCCATGGTATATTCATTGTAGTCCTGCGCATGACATGCAAAGGAGAGAGACAGAAAAGTCAGAACTGCGATTTTTTTATGCATGATTCATCTCCTTTACAAGCTTTTTTGAGGTCTTTATTTCATAAATAAGAACTGAAAGCGGATTGAGCCTTAACTCCTCCACATTCTCAAAGCTGATATTGCCTATTCGGTAGCTTAGAACCGTTTTGAAGTGCTTTTCAGTGCTCTCATCAAATCTCTGACTTATCACCGTATAATCCACCTGAAAGCTGTTGTCAGAAAGCCTTGAGACACTGTCGATTTTTACGGATGATAAAGTGTTAGCACCTGTCCTGAAAAGCTGTGAGTCATTGTAGTACTCATCAAGATAACGGCGGGCAGGACTCTCAAGATCAACCATGGAGTAGATCTTGCGGATGTACTCTCTTTGAAGATCGCCATCTTGGCATATAGAAAACACCTTTTCTGTAAACTCACACATAAAGGCTGCAAGTGCTGTTTCAGGAATACTCTGTGAAGGCTTAAGTACTTCTGAGGCTAGCACACTGCCCTGACGGTCCACGCTCACAATATAAGGCAGAACCTGTGGTTCTCTGTTTAACATCAGAAGATAACCTAAACAGAAAAATCCCATTGCCAGTCCGCCAAGCCCCAAAATCAGAGGCAGAGCATTTTTTGTATAATTAGCAGAGGCAATGGAGTACTGAGTTACAGAGGCTCTTTGCACCTTTTTCTGAAATAAATGTCTTAGAGTTCCCATATAAAATCACCTCCTTCATTGTTAAATCTCAAATCAAGCTTTTTCCTGTCTTTTGCTACAAAGGAAAGCAGCTTAAGCTCACTTTCAGACAGAGCAAGCTTAAAGGGCATAAAATTTCCTTCCTTATGTAAAAAGAGATCCTGTTTGGCTTTTCCCTTGAATATTTCTTCACGCTGCAACCCATTAAGACCAAGCTTTGAGTAAAGCTCCATTAAGGCAGGACTTTTAATATCCGCATTAGGCAGATAGATTCTAGTTTTAACGCAGTCGAGGATGTCCTCAAGCATCTGTGAACGTGCAAAGTCATTTACTGACTGAGTTGCAAGAATCACCATGGTATTGTGTTTTCTTACGGTCTTAATCCATGATAAAAGCTGAGCACAGAAATAAGGGTTAGAGAGCATCAGCCAGGCCTCATCAATAATGATGGCTGAGCATTTAACCTTCATAATCTCAGAGTTAATCAAACTAAAGATGCAGTCTAGAACCGGATAAAGATTCTTATTACCGCTCTCAAAAAAACTACCGCACTCAAATACAGTAAGAGCAGATTCAAGATCCGGATTGGCAGTACCGTCAAGCGGACTGTCAGGATTTACACTGACAAGATAGTTACGCAGAGAAAGCTTGAGTTCTCTGTTATTTAAAAGATTGTAAAAATCTGTAAGCGAGTGTCTTACTGATGGCTGCTGAGATAAAAGCTTAACCGTACTGAAGATTAGTTCACGCTCAGCGTCAGTAAGTTTTCTTCCGGTATATTCAAACAGTTTTTCAACAAATAAAGCTCCGGCACTTATCTTTGATGGCTCAGATAAATCATATAAAGGACAGAATCTATGAGTTGAGGTATCATCAAGACTTAAATGATTTCCTTTTAAATAACGGCTTAACGCATAGAAGGACTGGCCCTTGTCAAAGGCAAAGATCTTCATGCCGTCATACTTCAAAAGGCTTAAAAGCGTTGCTCCTAAGAACACCGATTTACCAGAACCGGGAGGACCTACCAGAAGACAGTTGGCAAGATCTTTTACATGCAGATTGAGATAGGCTCGCTCATGATCTTTTGAGACAACACTCATAAGATAAGGAGCTCCCTTTCCGTAATTCGGATTAGGTGAGACTCTCTCTCCACAGTAGTTTTTATGCAGAGGAAGTAAATCGGCTATAACCTCACCTGAAACCATGGCTCGTCTTAAGTTCTCAATACTGTGTCCAGGAAGTGAGCCCAGATAAGCATCCGTGGCATTTACCGATTCAACTCTACCGGTAAAGCCTAGACTCTCAAAAAGCTTAAGACACTGTCTTGCCTTATCATCTAAGGCTTTAAGAGATTCATCAAAGATTATCAGTGTTGAGGAGAGAGCTCCGAAATTATGCTCCTGCTGTGCCATGGATTTTCTGGCCTCATCCACATTCTCCACCATTTCCTCGGCATCTTTGTCCACCTCGGTATTAGAGGAGGATGAAAGCATGGAGAGAAAAGATTTACGTTTCTGAATCCACAGACGACGTAAAAGTGCCAGTTTAAGAGAAGACTCCACTTTTGAATAGGAGATAAAGCGGTTAGAGAAACGGTACTCAAAAGGTAGAGAGCAAAGAGCCTTAAGCATTCCAAAATCAGAAGCTAAAGGAAAACCGTCAATACTGATGACACCTATATATCTGTTTCCAAGTTTGGGACATAAGCCAGGAGTGAAATCCTCAGATGATAACAGCAAATCTAAAAACGGATGCTTTTTAGGATATAAAAGCTCTACCTTCACACCTTTTATACAACTAAAAAGATAGTTAACAGTCTCATGAGTCTGTCTTATCGGTAATGAAGGAACCTCTGACAATGAAAATCCTGATTCGTAAGAAGATCCCGATGTCTCTGATGATATATTCGAATCCGCACAAATAAACGGCCCCCCACACTCTCTCTTATCCATTTCTTTAAGATCTAATTCCCTTATCTCACAGAATGAGGAGAATCCGTCAATAAAGCTTCTGGCATCCTGATTAAAGGATTCAATTGAAGAAGAAAGACTGAATGGCAGCTTTTCATCATCTCCGAGAAGGGAGGCAATATCCTCTGAGGTAAGATTGCAGTTAAGCTTGGTGAAGCTTATAAAAAACTCATTGGAAAAGGTAGTGTTTTTCTCAAAGAACTCTACCCTTCTCTCATAAAGAGTACGGGCTTCATTAGAGCCATAAAAACACTCATCATTATTATGCAAATATGACATATCCTTAGAGCGAATCACATCACAGTTGAAGATGTAGGACTTATCCAGTTTTCTGATGCTTCTCATGATCATGGAGTGCAGTTTTTCAAGCTCCTGTTCTGATAAATAGGAGGTGCACCTCGGGGTGATTTTATAGCACTTCATCAGGGCTCCGTTTTTGAGGAGCACTGTATTCTGTGGACCGAGAATGGCGTAATCCAGAAGGTCGGTAAAACTGTAATTTCTGCAAAACTTTTTATAAGGCAGAAAAGTTCCTGCACTAAGGCTGATACAAAGCACGGTTAAAAGAACGCCTGTCAGCATAAAGAATGAAACAAGAAGCATAATCAGCGGTTATATTTTGAATGGTATTTTGAATATTCAGAGCCTTGAGCCTGATAAAAAGATCTATAGCGGATGTTTCTTACATACACCTGTCTGAACAGTGGATCAATTCTGCTCATACGTGCTATGACCGCCCAGCCTAAACCTAGCATTAAAAGAGTCTCTATGGAGCCTAAAAGCGAAATGTTCAGAATAAAGCCAAGCATACATAGCATCAGCCAGAGAAGAAAAAGAGTTCTCTCAGCACCGAAAATGGTATGAGTTCTTAATAGTGAAGGATAGAGCTGATGTTTTTTATTCATAACCTATGGAGAAGAAAACGAAGTCAGACTTTACCAAACTACCTCACACAAAAAAAATGCAGCCTGCCTGGAATAAAAACAGGCTGCAAAATTAATTTCCCTAAAGGAATCGGGACTTACAGGATGACAGGAATAATAGCTCCTGTAAAAAGTCCCTAGGAGGTATGTATATGTAAATAAGACTTTAAAGAAAAACGTTAAAACTAAGCTAAAGCCTTGTAATCATCAGCAGGCAGACAGATATTCTGTCTTTTAAAAGCTGAGCTTATATGGTTAAAAATGCATTGTCTTGAATAGTCAGAAAAGACTCTGTTGACCACACGATCCTTATTATCGGAGTTAGCTATAGTTGCCCCATTGAAGACACTGGACATAAAACTGTTGGCGCCCACAAGAAGAGTCATCACAAAAACAAGATAAACCACGGATTTCATAAAGCGATTAATCTCACCGCCGGTAAAGATCAGAGTCACTCCGCAGGAGATAATACCAATGATAGAAACAGAAAAAGCAACCGGACCGGTCAGTGATTTCTGAATAGTTTTAAGCCAGTCCTCATAAGGCAGAACTGCACTTGAGGCTGTATCTGCAGCATAGGCTGAAGTCATAACCGTACACAGTGAAACCAGAGCAACCAAAGTAATTAAAAATCTGTTCATTTCATACCTCTTAAAAAAAGGAGTCCTATCGTCATTAAGAAAAGTCAGATCTGATCTAAAACTTATTAAGTTTTTTCAATTAAAAAGGAAAATAAATGCAATCTTAAATATCTAAACCAGATTCTTTCTGTAGCTGCTAAGCCTACACTTCTCTAAAGACCTATCTCTTCAAGAACATACTGTCCCTGAGAATAGCCTTTGACTAAAACAATACTCTCCACATGACGATAAGGACGTTTCCCTAAAACAATGACTGCATCTAAAGACAGAGCAATAAGCTCGTCTATTCCCTTTTTAGGAGCATAAGGATGTCTTGAGATTAAAAGCTTTAATCTGTCCAGACACTGAAGGGCTGAACCTGCATGGATAGATGCAACTCCTCCCTTATGCCCAGTTGAAAAGGCATCAATCATATCTAATGCTTCAATGGAGCGGATCTCGCCCACGACGATACGGTCTGGACTTAACCTTAGGGAAGCCCGAAGAAGATCGCTCATTGAAGTTCTGTTACAGGTAAAAAGATTTACACAGTTATCTGCACTTAATTTCAGTTCTGGAGTGTCTTCAATACAAATAATGCGGCAGCTAGGATCAAATATTGCAATTCTATTTAAGATAGAATTGATAAAACTGGTCTTGCCACAGCCTGTCTGACCACAGATCAGAAAATTCATACGTCGCTCTATAAGAGAGTTTATTGCTCTTAACTGACTCTCATTCATAAAACCAGAAGAGAGCAGCTCCTCAAATGAGAGATTTAGAGCTTTAAGAACTCTTAAGCTAAAACAGGTGCCTCTGGATAAAGGAGGCATCAGTGCGGAGAATCTTGCACTAAAGCGTTCAAGCTCACACTCAAGCATTGGAGATGATTCATCAATATCTCTTTCATAAAGAGAAGCTACGGTTCTGACAACAATCTCGGCACGTGCCTTTGAAAAGTTATCCTCCTGCACAACATGTCCGTCGGTATACTTCACAAAGAGTCTGCCGTCAGGATTAAGCATCAGTTCTTCAACCTCTCCTGAATCAAGAGCACTGACAAATCTCTCCCCTAAGCTCTCATATAGAGAACTGTACAGATTTTCAGTAATTCTCATGTGGTCCTTATTCATTTTTACCTCGGGGCACATTATCAGGCATAAAAAAATGCACCTCCGCGTAAGGGGGTCCTTTTTTTCCGGAATTCCGAATAGCGCTTTGAAAATAAAGAAAAAAGATTTTTTTAAACAGGGGTATTTTTTGGATAAGTAAGTATACAAAAAGGTGATTCTAAGTCTGTTCTAAGTAACAAAAGAATATGCAATTTTTTCTCAGAAACGGCAGAACTAATAGAAAATGACTTAACAAAAGCTCATGCTTAGAGCCGCAGGGGGAGGCCAAACGTTTTCGTAACTTTCATAATAGTAATAGTTACTACTTTTGATAATTTTAGGCAAATTTATTTTTTTAATGCATTTTTTTGTATAAGGTATTTGTATAATATATTATTATAAATCCAAATACAGTATTTTAGATTTTGTTATATTTCAGTGCATTACTGCGTAAACATAGTGCAGACTTATAAAAAAATGAAATAATTATCCCAAACAACAAAAGTTTAAAAAATAGGATAAGGCAATTTTTAAAAACTGAACTATTCTTAAAATGCAAGGTGGAAATATTTTTGCTTTAGATTTTTTTGCTTTTAACTTTATAAGTTTCCACAGCAGTCAAACAAACATAAGTAGCTACTGGAGGTCGATATGACTATAACCAACAGATTAATTGCTCCAGAACACATGCAATCTTCTGACTGGCATTTTGAGATTCCTAAGAAGAAAGTTCAGATTGCAGGATATGACGATGATCCATTTGCAGACGATCAGTTCTTTCCTGATGATGAGAACGTCGACGTTATCGAGGACTACAGCTTCGTATTTGCCTTCTTCAGGAATCAGATCAGCTGGAGCGAGTTCAAGGCTGAGTTCAATAAGCTGAATATGTCACAGAAGCTAAAGGTACCATTTGTATACTGCGGTTCTATGATTCAGGACTTCGGATACATTATCAGAGATATTTTCTCCATTGCTGTACCTATCCTCTTGCTTGCATGTTTAGGCTACGTTGCATGGTCACTGATGTTACAGTATTTCTTCTGATATCTTCTAAAGGAGGATTATAGATGCACGGGAAAGAGCGAGAGTTCTTTCCCGTTTGCATTTATAAGGTGTGTTGAAAAATGACAGGAACTAACCTCTATAACTTAAGATTTGAAGAGAGAAAGATTCAGGAATTGAGGTTATACATTTACGCTTATGATTGCTACTGACTTACAGGCTTGCCGTCATCTCCAATCTGCATGGATTTGGCAGTTCCTAGATTGCTCTCTTCACTCTTCTCCTCAGTAGTCATGATTGGCTTACCATCTTCGCCAATTGAAGCGGCACCGCCACCTGGTTCAAATGGTTTTATTGTAGGTTCTGGTTCAGGTTCTGGCTCTTTCTTCTTCTCGGGTTCACTTACAGGCTCAATAGAACCGTCATCCTCATCTTCCGTAGCAGTTAAGCCGTCAGAACCTGGCTTAGGTTTTACAGAGTAATCCTTAGGAGCAAGGCCTTTAGGTTCTCTTGAAATATAGTCTGGAAGCAATGCAACCGGACCACGGTGATCTTTTGCCAGTGAACTTAAATTCTTACAGTCATCCAGAACAGTTTTGGAAATATCAAAGAAGCCTTCAAGAGGGATCTTATAGATTCGAGGATCGGTATTCTCTCCCTGCAGCACAGCAATCTTAAGATGACCGCCCTCGGAGATCTGTAAAAAGAGATCGGAGAGTTTCTTTTCCTGAGCGGCGGTTAGAGGTGCAAATATTATCCTTGCAGGAGGAATGATTTCTCCTCGAAGAGAATACTCCTGACCACTGTCTACAATCACTCTGGCATAGACAAAGCCGCGCTCAAGATCACGTATGCCAATATCAAGAGTTGTCAGATCAAGTCCTAGTGCAGGAGTCTGACTCTGATACATACACCCTACTCTGAAGGAAAACTTTTTTGTTAAAGACTGGACAACATTAAGAACAGCCTGTCTATGACGGATGGTTCGGTCCATCTGCAGAATCTTAGCAGGAGAACCTTTAGTGAAAACAAAATCTGAATCGTCGTTAAGTCTCCAGATATATGAAGTTGACAGTTCCCAGCCAGACTGCATCGCTGCATATGAAGGAGACATACACAGTGCAGGAATTAACAGAATAGTTTTTAAAAATCTGGATCTGAACTTCATAATATTGATAAACCTTATGCTGCAGAAGAATAATCAGGCAGTCTGCAATAAAAATATCTGTTATTTTCAGAGCTAACTAAGGATACTGTTCTTGAGCTCTGATATTTTCATTATAGATGATAGAAAAAGTTTTTTGATAAAAATTGCTGAAATAACAATAAGAAAAAGAGAAGTATTACATTTTAAGAGGGATCAATACGTAGTATGCTCTGAGCATCGACATGACATGATCAGAGCATAAAAGCAATGCATTACTGTTTGCTGCCTAAAGCTTTCTGAATCTTCTTGTCGGTGTTATAGCCATTTAAAGCAAATACAGCCCAGATTGTAGCTGGCAGCCAGCCAATCAGTGTGATCTGCAGAATCAGGCAGATAATGCCGGATAATGGTCTACCGATTGAGAAGAAAGTTAGCCATGGCAGGATTAAAGCGATAATTAGACGCATAGTATTTTCCTTTTTTAATTCAAAAATAAAACAAGTTGATATTTTGATTTTTTTTAGATAATTCTTAATTCGTTTGAGTTCATAACATTAATGCCATCCATAATTGCACTCTTTAAGAAGCATTTGTTCTTCTATACATTTTTTTATACTCTGAAAGACTTGTTCAACAGTAGCCGAAGGACATATGTTTTCACATGGATACACTTCTGAGCAGAGGGTACCGATTATTCTGTATTTACATTTTTTTCTATCCGAGGCAGGCTCAATTTCCAGCGCAAGCTTTAATACATGACCGGGATCAAGTTCTATTCCATAGTTCTGTCTTACAAAGCCAGGATTAGTTGGAGTATGACCGCTGACTGAAAATACCTCTTTACCATTTAATATGTGTGGCTCATAAAAATACCTTTCTGCACTACACTTAGGTCGCCACCAGAGAAAAGAATCGTCATAGTTCTCGGTATCAAACGGATCTTCATAAAACTTAACCTCACCATGGAGAGGAATACCTGAATGCGTGCAAAGAATATTTCCGCAAAGATAATGAGACTGACATCTTCTGATGTATTCGTCATAGATTTTTGGAAACCTGATTTTGTTCTTGTTCTCGATGTAATCAGCACCTTCTGCAATAGCCTTTTCAAAGGAATCAAGAGTCTTATCTCCACCGTTTACGGTATGCCATAGCGGAGCCCCGTTTTTGTAGTAAACCGTCTCTGGATAAAGAGCTTCTAAGGACATGAATTCATGATTTCCAAGAATACACAGGGCATCCAGCTCCAGAAGTTTTTTAACGACACCGTAGCTGTCGGGACCACGATCAATTGCATCCCCTAGAAATACGAGCTTTGATTTACCGTCATAATGCTTAAGCAGACGTGACATAGCCTGACTACAGCCATGCAGGTCAGTCATAACAAAAAGTTTTTCTGTAGGACTGAAGCCTTTAACCTCGTAAAAAGGGGTAACAAATGTTTCTTTTTCTACTGTCATTTGCGCATTATCCTTTGTGTTTAAAACATCTTTTAATGCTATTTAGAGCAAACATCATTAAACTGTTTAACAAACTCAATTACTGTCTTAAGCTCGTAATGCAGCATCTTTTCATCAAGGCATACGCCTTTCTCTCTGTCATACATATGATTCAGATCCACTCCAAGAAAGATTAGGCCTTCAAAAAGATGCTCGTATCTCTTTAGTATCGGAGGAATCTTCTTCTCCCAGGTGATTTCAACTTCCTCTGGAAGTTCTCCGCTGTTCTCAATAGCAAGAGCAACCGCTGTACTGTATTCATTACCAAAAGCGACATATCCGATGTAATAGTCAACAGATCTGTTGGTAAGTCTGGCGGAAAAACATCTGAAACCGTCTATTGAGAACTCTTTGAACTCAGAAATGTCCTTTGCAAAACCGCCAAGTTTGCTGAAGAGAAAAAGCCGTTAATGCTGGCAAAAGGATTGTTCTTGCGTTTGTTTAGGTAATAGTAGAGGGAGTTAAATGCCTTTACTGTTAAACAGCTTAGATGAGCAGTAACACGGTACTGATAACCTAGAGTTGGTGAATTTCTTTTCAAGATACTGATAACCCTGCTCCATTACCTCCGCTGCAGATGCAAAACGCCCCGAGAATACAATTCCTCGACCGTAAGTTCGGGTAGCAGACAGATCAATCCATGATGCACAGTACTGGGAATTATTCTGTTCTAAGGTTGCAGCAATTAACTTGTCTAAACTTTCACATACAGTAATTCGTTGTCTTAGAACAGACGATTCTGTTTTCAACATTTTTATTGTCGCTGAAATAATAAGTCCTGTGAGCCCTTGCCCACCACAGGTAGCCCAGAACAAATCGCTGTTTTTCTCCGGTGTCACCGTGATCATTTCTCCTGATGCGGTCATAAGGTCAATGCAGGAAATGTGTTTTGATAACGTACCGTTTATGTGATGATCTTTTCCATGATTATCTCTCACCTTTCCACATTGTGGAATTGACTATAGTTCTTTGTATGTCAGATACAAATTAACAAGTTGAGAGATTATTATTTGTCTTTAAAGGGGGGATATCAGTACTGATCAAAGGCAAAGAAAATCATAAAAATAATCTGAACCAATCTGATTGTATAAGCTACGATGGTATAATATTTATAATGAATTTGATTTTAGGACGTGGTTATGAAGCTAATTGCTCAGTCAGAAAATATTGAGAACATTGTTGAAAAGGATTCAATATACGTTGATAAGACTGAATATATTTACAATCTGACTAAAGATTTTGACCGAGTATTTTTCTCTCGACCTCGTCGTTTTGGTAAATCACTTACCTTAAACACCATCGGCACTCTTTTTGAAAAAGGGGTTGACCCTTATTTCAAGGGAACATGGATTTATGATAAATGGGATCAGGATAAATATCCTGTACTTCATTTAAGTTTTCTCGAATATTCTGCAACTGATTTGACGGAATTTAAAAGACAGCTGTGTCTATCAATTTATAAATTCTCAAGAGCAAAAAAAATCCAGGATGTGCTTGAAGATAAAGAACCAAATGTTTATATAACAAATCTTTTTGACGCCATGTCAGATGGAGAACAGTTGATTCTTCTTATTGATGAATACGACCGTCAGCTGACCGCCAATATTAACAATCCTGAACTATATGAGAAATTCAGAATCTGTCTCAGAGATTTCTATGGAGCAATCAAAGGTAAAAAACAGATCAAATTCATGGCTGTTACCGGAGTAACCCGTCTTAAGGATGTCTCAATCTTCTCAGTTGGTTCAGATATTATGGATTTAAGCTATGAAAATGATTATTCATCCATGATTGGCTTTACCAGAGATGAGATAAAGAAATTCTATGACGATTATCTTAAGCTTGGAATCTCTACCGAGAAGGGAAAATCAGCCGATAGTGTTACAAATGAAGAAATTGAAGAGTTTATTGAAAGAATTGCTGATAATTACGATGGATTTAGTTTTGATGAGTGTCATAAGAATAAGGTATTCTCAACGTATTCAGTAAACGTTTTTCTTCAGTCCTTATACAGAAAAAAATGTGTGGAGTTCGGAGACTATTGGTACGATGTCGGTGGACTTCCATCTATTCTTATGAATTACATGCAGTCTCATAATCTTAATATCGAAAAACTTCTGACATCAGAGATTGAAATTCCATACAACGATTTTAAAAATCCAACTTCTCTTATTGACATCAACGAGAATGTACTGATGTGTCAGACAGGATACCTGACACTAAAATCTGAAATTGTTCCTGGATATGCTGTCACTTTAGGAACAGCCAATAGAGAAGTAAAATCAGCTCTGTTCATGCTGCTAGGTCTTAGAATCTTTGACACAACAACACCGGCATTTTCATTAAAAAACAGATATGTTATTGAAACCGGCAGTGTGGATGAAATTATATCTCTATTTAACGAGGTATTAGCAGCCTTATCCTATGACAAATATCCGGTAAAGGATGAATCTGTTTTAAGATCCCTGCTGCAGGTTTATCTCATTGGCAAGAATCATGATGTCAGAGTTGAACAGCATAACTACAAAGGCAGAAGCGATATTCTTGTTAACTTTCCTAAACGCAGAGTAGTGCTAGAGCTTAAATACACAGATAAAGTTAACGAAGAAAAAAATAAACTTGATGAAGCAGAACAGCAGATCATAGAAAAAGGTTATGGTCTTGAGAATCTTGGTGACAGAGAACTAATCCAGATTGCCTGCGTATTCAATGGTGATAAGAACAAACGTCAGATCACCATGTACAAGAAAGTTGAAAACTCTGTCATCGCTCTCGTTTGATGTTGAAAAGCTACTATATCGAGCACATTCTATCACTTCACTCAAGGACGGAAATTGATTTCACATCATCAACTAGTAACAACGAAACAGCGTTTATTTAGCGGAAATATGTTATAAAGTAAAAATTTCGAAAATGAAGGAATTTTTATGGCAGAAATTACAATTAACGCAGGCGTAACAAAAATTGATTATCCTACCGCCTATGCGCTTATAGAATCAGGAAAATGTATCCTTCTTGATATACGTGAGAAGAATGAATTTGAATCTGGTTTCATTCCAGGAGCCATTCACCTGTCTCTGAATGAAATGACTTTGGAAAATACAAAAAAAGTTGCGCCTGACTTTGCAACTCCACTAATCATATATTGCCGTACCGGAAGAAGAACCATAGAAGCAGGAAAAAAACTTAAACAGATGGGCTATTACTACATTCTTGATATGGGAGGTATTTCAAACTGGCCATATGAAAAAGAATATCCTCAAAACAGTAACTAGCAGTCAGATTTAAGATTTGGCTAAACTAATAGAACCATAATAATTAGAAGATTTCCCTCACGGTATAGACAGATTTATATTTTGGGTTTGCCTTAAATTCAGATTTCAACTGAGTAGAAATGGAACAGAGCGCAGATAGCGGAACAAATTATCCCCAGAAAAACTTCCTAAAATCAATCGGAATCTCATTCAGTTATCCTTTTTAAACATATATTCAGAATATAGGCTATCTTGCCTATACAGACGACAGAGTATATGTGCCTAATGAAGAAGTAATACTTACGCTTAAGGATGCAGTAGATACCTGCCGGTTCAGTGAATATCTGAACCTGATTAAGGCATCTGAAGAAATACTGGAAAAGACCTACGAAGGTGATGGAGACTATGTGTCAGAGTCCATCAGAAAATACCACTCAAAGTATTCATCAGTCATCAAATACAACTCTTATATCTTCTGATAAATTCATGGGAGGTAAGACCAAAAGTTTCCTGAAAACTCATATCGGTAATGGAAGTTAAAGGTAGAGCATCTGAGGATTGAAGATATGCCTCTAAAGACTTTACTTTCTCATCAACGCTTATAAACGGGCAGGTTAAGACTACAAAAATTACCTGATCGGCACTAAGTTTGTAGTCAATATCGTAAAGATACTGTCTTACATCTTTTGAGTTAACATACCTTATAAAGTCCATACTGAACCTCCGCATTTTTCTAATAGAATAAAAGATGTTCATTCCAGATTCTGATAGATACTGCGAAGACAACAAAAAAAGAAGAAAGTTTAAAGGAAAGATTTATATAACAGCTCAAAAAATATATAAAACTTTCAAATAAAAAAATCTTCCAGCCCTCAGATGCTCTTTTTTCAGAGCAGCCTTTTGAACCGGAAGATTTCTTAATTTAAATTGACTGTTTAACTAGCCTATTAGTACAGAATTCTGCACTTTAGAGTACCTTCAATGTTACGCAGTGAAGGTACAACCTCCTGAGGCTTGTCAGAGTGGATATCCATAACCACATAACCGATATCAGCGGTAGTCTGCAGATACTGAGCTGCAACGTTGATATTAAGCTTAGCAAAGGTTTCGTTGATCTGACGCATTACACCAGGAACATTCTTGTGAACGTGAAGAAGTCTTGAAACCTCGGCTCTCTTGGTTGGCAGAGATACCTCAGGGAAGTTAACAGCGGTAAGAGTAGAGCCGTTATCTGAATACAGAGCAAGCTTCTCTGATACCTCAGTACCGATGTTCTTCTGAGCTTCCTCAGTACCAGCACCGATGTGAGGAGTTAGAATTACGTTGTCAAACTCACGCAGTGGAGTTACAAATTCCTCACCGTTCTTTGAAGGCTCCTTTGGATATACGTCCACAGCAGCACCAGCTACCTTACCAGAACGTAAAGCCTCACACAGAGCATCAATATCAACTACAGTACCACGGGATGCATTCAGGAAGCGAACGCCATCCTTCATCTTGGCAAACTGAGCCTTTGAAATCATGTTCTTGGTGGTTGGTAACTCTGGTACATGCAGAGTAACAATATCAGAGTTCTCAAGTAACTCATCTAAGGTATTAACCTGTTTTGCATTACCTAAAACCATCTTGTTCTCTACGTCATAGAAAAGAACAGACAGACCTAAAGCTTCAGCCAGAATACCCACCTGAGTTCCGATATGACCGTAGCCGATGATACCGATAGTCTTGCCGCGAGCCTCATGACAGCCGGTAGCAGCCTTGTTCCAGCCGCCGCGGTGCAGAAGAGCGTTACGGGCAGGAATATCACGTAACAGCTGCAGATATTCACCGGTTACCAGTTCAGCAACAGATCTGGTATTTGAGAAAGGAGCATTAAATACAGGAATACCCAGTGCAGCAGCTGCATCGAGATCAACCTGATTTGTACCAATACAGTAACAGCCGATACCGATCAGTTTCTTAGCATGCTGCAGAACTTCAGCTGTTAAATGAGTACGAGATCGAATACCGATGAAATGAACGTTCTCGATGGCATCTAAAAGCTCCTGACCGTCAAGAGCCTTTTTCTGATACTCAACATTTGTATATCCAGCTTTGTTTAATGCATCTACAGCACTTGGATCAACGCCCTCTAAAAGAAGGATCTTGATCTTTGATTTTTCTAAAGATAATGAAGGCTGCATGTTAACCTCTATGATACATACTTATTAAAACAAAATGCCCGTCAGATGGCGGGCACTAAATTCCTTTATTATTTCTTGTTGCGCTTTCTACGCTCTAAAACGGCTTCATTCAACATCGCACAGATCTGCTCTGTATCATCAATTCCGATGCACGCATCTGTAATTGACTGTCCGTATACAAGATTTCTTAAATCCTTAGGCAGATCCTGACGTCCCTCAACAAGATTTGACTCAAGCATCAGACCAAAGATTCTGTTGTCGCCTGAGGCAATCTGCTCAGCAACATCACGTGAAACATCCACCTGCTTCTTGTACTGCTTGTTAGAATTTGAGTGAGAAGCATCAATCATTACCATTGGCTTCAGACCTGCCTTCTCAAGAGCGACACAGGTTTTCTCAACATCCTTTGAGCTGTAGTTAGGCTCTTTACCGCCACGCAGAATCACATGACAGTCCTCATTACCCTTTGTATGAACAATTGCTACATGGCCCATTTTGGTAACAGACATGAAGGTATGCTCATTCTCAGCGGCAATTGCAGCATCAATAGCAATCTTTACAGAACCATCGGTAGCATTCTTAAAGCCGATTGGGCATGACAGACCTGAGGACAGCTGACGGTGCAGCTGAGACTCGGTGGTACGGGCACCGATAGCGCCCCATGAAATAAAGTCGTCAATATACTGAACGGTGATCGGATCTAAGAACTCAGTAGCAGCAGGCATACCAAGACTGTTGATGTCACAAAGAAGCTTACGGGCAATCTTTAAGCCCTGATTGATATCATGTGAATCATCCAGGGTAGGATCGTTGATTAAGCCCTTCCAGCCTACAGTGGTACGAGGTTTCTCAAAGTAAACTCTCATTACAACCACCAGCTGATCCTGATACTTCTGACGAAGCTTCATCAGTCTGTTTGCATAGTCAATGGCAGCTCTGGTGTCGTGTACAGAACAAGGTCCTGCAATCACAACTAGTCTGTCGTCTAAACCGTTGAAAATATTGTGAATCTCTCTTCTTGTCTGATCCACAACGTTATTTGTGAAATCTGTTGCCGGAAACTTCTCGATCACGGCAATTGGGGGAATTACCTGGTACATTTCGCTGATTCTCGTATCTACGATACCATGCCCCGCTTCATTAGGCGGGGTAAGGTTCAAATTCTTATCAATAGTCATATAAACCGCCTAATTATCTAAAGTTGTAAAATCGCCAATAATAATAGTTAAAAGAGGTCTTTGAAGCTGAAGGATTACTTTGCTTAAATATGCTGCTAGGAGCACTCCCTTTTAAAAATATATTATTAGTATTCACGATTTTCTTCCTAAAAATTACATGTTCAAAATATTGTTCCGAGGCAAACCTTACAATGCCCCGTTCATAAAAGTTCGTAGTTCATTATAAATACGGATTGAAAATTTATTCAAGCAAAATGGGGATAAAACGGTAATGAAAATTTTAGTGCTCAGAATTTGTGCAATGCTCAATATATGTGCAGAAAATGCCGGTTTTGTTTACTAGAATACAGAAATTCAGCAAAAAAGGGATTGTTTAATAAAATTTAGACAGGATTAAAGACAGAAATGGATGGTTCCAGCAAGGAAAAACCATCCAATTAACAAATGAAAAACTAGATGTCAATAACAAGAGTTACAGGACAGTGATCAGATCCCAAAACTTCATTTTCGATACGGGCATCGACGATGTTATTTTTCAGTTCATCTGAGACAAAGAAGTAATCGATTCTCCATCCGATGTTCTTGGATCTTGCAAAGGTCTTATAGGACCACCAGCTGTAGCAGTCAGGCTTGTCACCGTTGACATGTCTGAAGGTATCAACATAGCCCGCACCTACCATCTTATCTAAAAACTCACGTTCTAAAGGCAGGAAGCCGGTGTTGGTTTCATTGGTCTTAGGACGGGCAAGATCAATAGGCTTATGGGCAATATTGAAGTCACCGCAGACCACGATAGGCTTATCCTCACGAAGCTTCTGAGCATAATCAAAGAAGCAGTCAAAAAAGCCCATCTTATAAGGAACACGTTTAAATTCACCGGTAGGTCTGCCCTTCTCGTTTAAGATGGCAGCACCGCCGTTTGGGAAGTAGCCATTGAAGAAATGAAACTTCTCAAACTCAAGATGAATTATTCTACCCTCGCCCTGAAATTGTGGATCAGGCAGTTCATATTCAACTGAAATAGTTTTTAGCTTTGAAAATACTGCCGTACCCGAATAGCCTTTCTTTACAGTAGATGAGCAGAAAAAGCTCTCATAGCCAGGTTTTACCTTAAGATCATCATCAAGCTGATCTACGCTGGCTTTGGTCTCCTGAAGACCAATCACATCATAGGAAGAGTTACGGAACCAGTCAAAACCTTCTTTTGCGGCAACAGCTCTGATGCCGTTAACATTCCAGGAACTTAGGGTAATCTGCATATCAGTCCTTTACAATCTCATCTATTCTGTTGTCATTGTCACCACCGATGGCTGTCATAAGAGCCATTGTGGACTTGAGGTTATTAAGCTTGGCCTCAAGATAAGAAATCTTGGCATTTCTCATGGTATCGGCAGAGGTTAAAAAGTCGGTCAGAGCTACCAGACCAGATTCATATCTTACCTTGTAGCGCTCATAATTTCGTACAGCAAGTTCATAGGAGTGCTTATAGGTCATAAGAGATTTCTGGTAGTAATCCACATTGGAGATATCATCATAAACCTCCTGAACAGCCTTGACGTAATCAGCTACAAAGTTGATGTTTGCAAGATCGATATCCTTAAGCGCACTCTTTTTCTGCTTGGATAGTTTGTTGAAGTTTAAGAACGGGAAGGTTATGGAAGAACCTAAAGCACCTACAGGATTTGCTAGAAAGCGCCCGATAGAACCGGTATCTCCGGTGGTGATACCCGCTGTTAAGGTAAAGTCAGGGAAAAATGCCATTTTAGCTTCATTGTAGTTGGCATAGGCCTTTCTTAAGGAGGCCTCATCCTTCATAAGATCAGGACGTCTTGCCAGAAGCTCTGAAGGAACAGACAGCGAGAAAGCAGGAACCACAGAAGTATCCAGAGAGGCTATTTCAAAATCATGATCTGCAGTTGTACCTAGCATGGTGGCAAGAGCTGTTCTTGCTTTCTTAAGATTGTTTCTGCGAGTATCAAGCGTTGCCTGAACTTTTAAATGATTAATATGAGCATCATCCACATCCAGAGAGTCTGCTGCACCTGCGGAGAATTTGTTCTGCACCAGGGCAAGACGCACCTGAGAGTCTTTTAAATCCTGCTCACCAATAGCAACAGCCTCCTTTGCGTAGGCATACTGCCAGTAAGCAGCCGCAGTGGACTCAATCACAGTAAGTCTCATTGCTAGATAATCAAAGGCGGTTGCCTGATAATTTGCAAAAGCGGCTTCATCTGCAGCCTTGAGCTTACCGAATAAATCCAGCTGATAGGACAGTGAGAAGTTACCGTTTGAACTCTTGTGGATTGAGTCATGATAATCAAGAGCTCTCTTTGCTGTTGAACCTATTGAGGCAGATGCAGTTGGATGATTGTCAGTTGCAACGATATCCACATTGATAAGAGCCTTTTCAACATTAACATAGGCGGTTCTCATATCAAAGTTGTTCCTAAGAGCAACCTCCATCAGAGTATTGAGCTTTTCATCCTTAAACTGTTTCCAGTAATCAGACTCGATCGGAGCTCCAACAAAACGGTAGGCATCATGATAAGAGGCCACCGTAGGGAAATCAGGTGCCTTATAATCGGTAAAAAAAAGACTGCAGCCGCACAGGCAGGCACTCAAGCATACAACAGAAAGCTTCTTTAACATTTACAGACCTCTGAGGGTTTCTTCCAGATATTCACGCCAGTCTGGCAGGTCTCTGTGGAATGTCTTAGCAAAACTACCACAGTTCATGCGGGAGTCAGCTGGTCTTTTTGCCTTAGCACCAAACTCCTCTGAGGTAATAGGAAGAACATTAACCTCATGATCAACAATACCGATGGCGCGGGCCTTATCAAGAATAACTCTGGCAAAATCATTTCTTACAATGGCAGGATAACCACAGTAGTTATAGACACCGTATGAGTCGAAATCTTTGCTTAAAATGGAATCGGCAATATAGCAGATATCATCAGACAAAGCTCTTGCAGGTGTAGGATTGCCAAGCTCGTCACAGACAACTTTAAGAGTATCTCTTGATGATGCCAGATTAGCCATAGCTTTAACAAAGTTCTTACCGTAGCGACCGAAAATCCAGCTTGCACGAAGAATTACCGCACGACAGCCGCTGTCAAGAATAAAGCGTTCGCCAAAGAGCTTAGTCTTACCGTATACGCAGCGGGTATTTAAAGGTTCATCCTCAGTGTGCTGTCCGCTTTTACCATTATCATAAACATAATCTGTTGAGATATGAATCAGAGGAATATCCTTTGCACGACACTGTGCAGCAAGGAACTTTGGTCCTAGTGCATTTACGGCATAGGCTGACTTTTCCTCGTCCTCTGCCTTGTCAACTGCAGTATAGGCGGCACAGTTTATTACAAGATCAATCTGAGCTGAATCAAAAAGAGAGGAAACCTCATTCTCAGAGGTGATATCAAGCTCTGCATGTCCGCAGGCAATAACTCTGTATCCTAAAAAAAGCAGTCTTTCACATACTTCAAGACCAACCTGACCTTTTGCTCCGGTAACTAGAATCTGTTTCATAAAAATAACCTATTTCTTTGACTTTGTATTTTTTGTTTTAGACATTCTCTTTACAAGTGCCTCAACCACCCTGTAGGAACTGTTGAAGGAGTCAACAGGCAGACACTCATATGGGCCATGGCAATTCAGACCTCCAGTGAAAATATTCGGAGTTGGAAGTCCCTGATTGGATAGATTTGAGCCGTCAGTTCCACCGCGGACACGGTTTAATATCACCTTAACTCCGGCATCCTTAAAGGCTTTTGAACAGATATCAAGAAGTTCCTGATTCTGCTTTAAGACTTTCTCCATATTGGAGTACTGGAACATAATCTCGAGATCAACTCTGCCCTGACCATATTTATTATTTAAAAAATCAACTGCAGATTTTACAAAATCAAGGCGCTTTTTCATACCGTCCTCAGTAAAATCACGAATAATCATTTTAACTCTGGCGTTTTCAACTTCGCCATCAAAGCCGTGCACATGATAAAAGCCCTCATCACATCTGGTGTTCTCAGGCTTTTCATCTCGAGGAAGCATGGAGATAAACTCATTTGCTAAAGTAATGGCATTTACAAGATTCTTGTATGCGACAGCTGTATGCACAGAGGTACCGTGAAATTTAAGTAAAGCACCGTAGGCATTAAAGGTAGCCACATCAAGCTCACCAAGCTCAGTACCGTCAACCGTAATACCGTAATCGCAGGCTATATCCTTTATATCAAGATATCTGGTGGAAAGTCCGATTTCCTCATCCACTGAAAAGATGATCTTAAGGGGACCATGCTTTAGAGAACTGTCGGTTTTAAGATTTCGCAGCAGCAAAAGTAGACAGGCTATGCCGGCTTTATCATCTGCACCTAACAGCGTAGTACCGTCGGTGACAATGATATCTTCGCCAATATGAGAAGCAAGCTCTGGACAGAAAGTTGGGGTAATGGCAAGGCCATTATCAAGCTTTATGCCATCGCCGCTGTACTTTCTTACAAGTCTTGGTTTTATATCAGCACCGCTGCAGTCAGGAGCAGTATCCATATGTGCCAGAAGACATAGGGATTTTGCCTTTTCACAGCCTTCTGAAGCAGGAACCTTTACCGTAACCACGCCATGCTCATCCTGCTTTGAGTCATAACCAAGCTCAGAGATGGCTGAGGAGAGATAGGCTCCGAAGCGAAGCTGTCCCACCGAGGAAGGAACTGTTTTAGAGCTGCCGTCAGCTCTGGTATCAAAGGCTATTAGATCAGAAAAAATCTTAACTAAAGGATCAACTCCGCAAAGATTGTCAAAGTCCTTTGAAGTTCCTGTCTGCATATCTACTCCTTATTCTCTACTCACGAGCCAGCGCATCGATAGGATTCAGTCGTGCGGCCGAGCGGGCTGGCATATAGCCAAACACAATTCCTATTATAGACGAAGTAATTACTGCAACAACAATAGAGGTCACAGAGAAGGATAAAGGAATTGCCGGCATTACAATCGAAAGCACAAAGCCCAGGATCATTGAGAAAATCACACCTAAAAGACCGCCGATGATACATACCGTAATCGACTCAATAAGAAACTGCGTCATGATATCAGAGCGTCTTGCTCCAACTGCCACACGAATACCGATCTCACGGGTTCTCTCGGTTACAGACACCAGCATAATATTCATAACGCCGATACCGCCTACCACCAGAGAAATAACTGCAATAGCGGAGATTAAAAGAGTAAAGGTTCCGGTGGTCTGGGAAATAGACTTCATAATAGTGTCAGAGGACTGCAGGAAGAAATCCTTGCGACCATGTCTGGTCTTTAAAAGATTGGTGATGGAAGCCTCAGCAACAGCAGGCGAGAAACCGTCCTTGGTTCTGACAATAATGGATGAGATATAGTTCTGCTTGATGATTCGGTTCATAAGCGTGGTGTATGGAATATACACATACAGATTGTCAGATGGTCTGAAGGCAACTTCCTTGTTTACCAGCACACCTATAACTGTAATTGGCTTACCTTTTACCAAAATTCTCTTGCCAATAGGATCTTCATATGGGAAGAAAGTCTTCTTGGTATTGTAGTCAATAACACCGACCTGAGGAGACATCTCAGACTCATCCTTGCTGAACATTCTGCCCTTGTCTATCTCCATACCGTATACACGGAAATAATCCTCACTCACACCGTATACGGTCACACTTGCCTCCACATTCAGACGGTTGACTGTGGATGAGGTCTGAACAGTAGGAGAAGCTGAATCACAGTAAGGCTGTCCTTTTAAGGCTTTAAGATCTTTAACGCTTAGGGTACGAACCTTACCGGAACGCATATCGCCCATTTTCTCTCCGGGCATAATGGTGATGGTATTCGTACCCATGGAGGAGATATTCTCAATAACCTTATCTGAAGCACCGCGAGCCAGAGCCACCACGCAGACCACCGACATAATACCGATGATGATACCGAGCATAGTTAGAAGAGTACGCATACGGTTGGAAATCATAGCTCTGATGGCCATGACATAGGCTTCACGGAAACGGTCAAAGTAGGCATGAAACGAATTTATCTCATCTCCTAGGGAGATATCTTTTTGCTCAGCCACGTCCTGATGATCTGATACCGCGTCATTGATACTGTCAGACTCAACATTACCGTCCTTGATGGTAATCACACGGTGAGCATGAGCTGCAATCTTAGGATCATGGGTCACGATGATGACGGTATGTCCCTGTGCATTTAAAGAGGTTAGAATATCCATAACCTCGGCACCGGACTTCGAATCAAGTGCTCCGGTAGGCTCGTCAGCCAGAATGATCTGACCACCGTTCATTAAGGCACGGGCGATGGAAACTCTCTGCTGCTGACCTCCTGAAAGCTGGGATGGCTTGTTTAAAGTCTTATCCTCAAGGCCCAGTCTTGTCAAAAGTTCAACTGATTTTTTTGAACGGGATTCTTCCTTGATACCTGCATATATGGATGGTACCTGCACGTTCTCCTGTGCGTTAAGATGACCTAAAAGATGATAGCGCTGAAAGATAAAACCGAAGAAATCACGACGTAGTGCAGCAAGTTCATCTGGCAGCATATTAAAGGTATCATTACCGTCTACCTGATAGCTTCCCGTAGTTGGAGTATCAAGACAGCCAATGATATTCATTAGAGTAGACTTGCCTGAGCCTGAAGGACCTACAATGGCCACAAGCTCTCCGCGGTTTATGGTCAGGTTGATACCGTGAAGGACTTCAACCTTGGCCACGCCACTACCATAAGATTTGGTAATGTTCTCAAGCTTCAGAATAGGCTGTGCCATTAGAATGGACCTCTTCTGCGTCTGCCGTTCTCTGCAGCTGCAGCTTCAGCTGTCTTAACATCATCTCCGATTACAACCTTGTCATCAGCTGTCAGTCCGGAGAGCACCTCTATATACTGATCATCCTTAAGACCGGTCTTGATGGTCTTCTCAACCACCCTGTCGGCACCTTCTAGGACATATACAGTTGCCACATCTTCACGGGAGGAACGCAGTGTTGATAAAGGAAGAGCCAGAACTCCTTTCTTGTCGGCAATATCAATCACAACATCTGCAGTCATATCAATACGCAGCGTCCTGTCCTGATTGTCGGTCAGAATATCTGAGTTGTAGTAGATCGCAGTTGAAGAACTTGAAGATGAGGATGAGCTTGAGGATGAAGAGGTACTTGAAGACTCATAGCTCGATGGTGCTGGAGCAATTGACTCTAAGGTACCCTTAAAGGTTCTGTATGGAAGACCTAAAATTGTAAAGGTACACTCCATACCAGGCTTTACATTGACCACATCAGCCTCGGAAATCTCAGTTTCCACCTTCATGGTGTCAAGATTTGCAAGTCTTAAAATTGTTGGAGTGGTCTGATTGGCATTAACAGTCTGACCTTCAGAAACAACGGTTGCATATACGGTTCCATCCATAGGAGCTAAGATCTTGGTATAACCAAGATTGGTTACAGCCTCATCAACGGAGAGCTGAGCCTTTTCCTTCTGAGCCTTAAGCTCATCCAGTGCAGCCTTGGCCATATCATAATTCGCAAGAGCAGCTTCTGCATCCTGCTTTGAGGTGGCATCCATTTTCACCAGTCGTTTCTGACGGGAATTCTCCAGTGAAAGCTTTTTAAGCTCTGCGTTCTTTGAGGCAATCTGAGCATCAATAATATCTACAGAAGCCTTGGCTGTCTTAAGAGAAGTCTCTAAAAGCTTAGGATCAATTTCACAGAGCAGATCGCCTGCCTTGACCTCATCACCGGTTTTTACATAAAGCTTAATCACCTGTCCTGAAACCTGTGCGCCCACATCTACCATGGTTGAGCCTTCAATAGTTCCGGTAGCGTATACCTTCTTGGAGATATCACGAATCTGAGCAGAGGTGGTCATGTAGCTTACTGTTGATTTTGAACAGGATGAAAATACAAAATAACCGCCTACAAGAATCAGAGCTGAAACAATAATTGCGTTTCTTTTTAGATTTCTTGAGTTTTTCAGGGAGTTGAGAGCAATCATATGAAACCGTTATTTAACCGAAAAATGTGAGATAATGACGCAGAATATATGTACATTCACTTAGTGCAAACTTAGTATCCATAATATATTATTCGATAGAATTAACTAACAAACTTTTTTTTAATTTTTGATTGTAACCATAACTATTTAAAGGCAATTTATGACCGATTCATCTTCAAAAGCTGTAGTAAAACTCAACGCTGACAGACAGAAATCTCTACTGCGTCATCACCCTTGGGTTTTCTCAAAGGCAATTCAGTCTGTTACCGGCGATCCAAAGAACGGAGAAACCGTAACCATAGTTGATGATAAGGATAATTTTCTGGCTTACGGACTGTACAGTCCACGCTCTCAGATCCGCATCAGAGCTCTGTCCTTTGATGAGAACATTAAAATCAGCTCAGAACTGATTCATGATCGTATTGTTCAGGCCAATCAGCTTAGAGCTAGAGTATTTGCCCGTGGCAATGACGGTGTTCGTCTTATCTCATCTGAAGGTGATCTGCTGCCAGGTCTTATTGCCGATAAGTACAATGAATACATTGTGATCTCAATTTCCTCCTGCGGCATGGAATACTACAAAGATGTAATCGTATCTACTCTGCATGAGCTGTATCCTGAGTGCTCCATCTATGAGAGATCAGATACCAAGTCAAGAAGCAAGGAAGGCCTTGAGGAACATAAAGGTGTAATTCTGGGAAAAGAGCCTGAGGATACCATTTATGTAAAGGAAGAAGGTCAGGTTTATATTCCTGTAGACATTAAGAACGGACATAAGACTGGAGCCTATCTTGATCAGAGACTGAGCCGTATCAAGGTCGGCTCTCTATCAAAGAATGCTACAGTTCTAAACTGCTTCTCCTATACCGGAGGCTTTGGTCTGTGGGCCTTAAAGGGTGGCGCATCCAAGATTGAGAATGTGGATGTTTCTGAACATGCCCTAAATGCAGCTAAAACAGGTGTAGCTTTCAACCACCTCGATCCTGGTCGCTGCAAGTTCTTAAAGAAGGATGTGTTTGCCTATCTGCGTGAGCAGGTTGAAAAAGGAACCAAGTATGATCTTGTTGTGCTTGACCCTCCAAAGTTTGCTGAATCTGCTGCAAATCTTAAAAAGGCCTGCCGAGGCTATCAGGATATCAACCGTTTAGGCCTGATGCTGGTTAAAAAAGGAGGCCATCTTCTGACTTTCTCCTGCTCAGGGCTTGTTGATCCTGCCCTGTTCCAGAAAATCGTTGCTGATGCTGCTCTTGATGCCAAGGTAGACGGCAGAGTAGTAGGAACCCTCCGTCAGGATGAGGATCATGTGGTATCCCTGCCATGTCCTGAGACCTTCTACCTAAAAGGTCTTGATATTGCTGTAATGTAGAAAGCAGAAGAATTATATAAGGAGTTTACCGTGATTGATTACAAAACAGTTTTCGTTTCCCCTTTTATGCAGAACTGCCGAATCTTCTATAACGAGGAGACTTTAGAGGCCTGTGTAATTGATCCGGGTGATAACGCCGACAGAATTATGAGTGAGCTTAAGGAAAGGGATTTTACCCTAAAGGCAATCCTTATCACCCATATGCATCTTGATCATGTCGGTGGTATTCCTGCTCTGCTTTCTATGCAGAAGGTTCCTGTCTACGGCAGCGCAATTGAAGACAGACCTTTATATGAAACTCTGGATAATCAGGCTGTAGCCTTTGGTCTTAATAAACCAGAGCAGTTTGATACACAGTGGGTTTCTGATGGACAGATTCTAGAACCAATTACCGGGCTTAAATTTAAGGTAATCACAACTCCTGGTCATACTCCTGGTGGAGTCTGCTATTACTGTGAAGAGAAAAAGCTTTTAATTAGCGGAGATACTCTTTTTGCAGGATCAATCGGCAGAACCGATTTTCCTTTAGGAGATTTTGACGATCTGATTGATTCTATTAAGAACAAGCTTTTCAAGCTGCCACCACAGACAGATGTACTGTCAGGTCACGGACCAAACAGTACCATCGGCGATGAAATGGAAGGAAATCCTTACACAGTCTGATTCTTACTTAAAAAGTTCAGACAGCTCTTCCTTAGACAGAGGTTCTAAACCTCTGTACTTTCTTTCCTGATTGATAAGGTTCTCTTCTACATCCTCAAGATCAATTCTCAGAAAATATCCCTTTGTATCCAGTGCCTCTTCAAGATCTTCAACCTTTACCTTAGGCAGGGATTTGTGTTTTGATAAAGCAAACATCATTACAAACTCAGGAACACCAAAAGCATCAAGAAGTCCTGCTGGAATATGAGCAAAAACATCCTTCTCTTTTAGATAAAGATAACGTCCCTGTTTATTTCTGCTTTTATATACGAATACCAGTCTATCTGCCATTTTTTATCCTTAATAATTAGGCTGAAAGTCGCTCTCTTACCATCATCAGAGAATAGCCAAGAAGATTCTTTCCGTTCCATTTTTTTTTGTCAAATCTGTTGGGATCAGTCATAGAAAGTCCGATTCCCCAGATAAGATCTCTTACAGCACACTCAGCCAATACTGAATTGCCAGTTGCTAGAAGAGACTTCTTAAGATTTTCATTCTGCTGAAATTTTGCAAGAAGACCTTCGTAAACAATTATCTGTCTAACTCCGTTCCATACATGATCATCATAGTTGTGAACCTCACGTCCTAACTTCTTTATTTGTGCAACATTGTCAGTTGTCAGGATTTTCTTTGAAATCTCGGTATCACAAAAGCATTCTGCTTTTTTGTACATCATGTACTGTTCCATTGAAGAAAAAGAATTGCCCAAAACAGAGAATTCAGACAGATACCAGTTACTGAAGATTCCATTTTCCTCATCTGGATTGTGAAAACATACAACAGACATTCGAGAGCCTTTTTATTTATTTTTCAAAAAGAAACAAGTTCTTTAGTATTCTATAAGAAAAGCGACAACAAAACAAAAAAACACAAAAAAAACGCCACCAATGAATTCTCACTGACAGCGTTCTTTGAAAAGAGAAGATTAGGTCTTACTTACTGTGACAGAAGCTCTGAGCCTTCTCTCTTTTAACACGGGAGTGTTCCCATGAAGCCAAGGCTTCATCACTAGGCTCTTCTCCTAATCCTCTTAGGTATTCTGCCTCATTACCCCAGGAGTGAATGCCCTGCTGAGAAGGAAGAATAGAAGGTGAGAACTCCGGATCCTTAATACCAAGTGACTGCTGAAGCTTGTAGTCCTTTAGGGCAATGAAAGCAAATTTTGAAAGCTTAACAATTGCGTAAAGGTTGGTAATGGTTAAAAGGGCCATAAATAAATCGGCAAGATCCCATACAAGTGAAAGACTTGCATATGAGCCAAAGAATACCATTGCAACAACAATGATACGGAATACACTCATGATGAATGGATTTTTGGTTAGGAACTGAATATTAACCTCACCATAGTAGTAGTTACCGATAATGGAGCTGAAAGCAAACAGCACAATGGTAAAGGTCATAAAGTATCCAGCCCAGGCACCTAACTGAGAAGTCAGAGAAGCCTGAACCAGATTGATACCAGTCAGCTCACCGCCAATCTCGTACTGATTTGCAAGCAGGATAATAGCTGCAGAGGCTGTACAGATAACCAGAGTATCGATGAACACACCAAAAGCCTGAATAAGTCCCTGCTTTACAGGATGAGAGGTGGTTGCACATGCTGCGGCATTTGGAACAGAACCTTCACCAGCCTCATTTGAGAACAGACCTCTCTTAACACCAGTCAGAATTGCAGCACCGAAACCGCCGGCAACAGCCTGCTGAGGATGGAAGGCATCATGGAATATCAGATACAGCACATCAGGAACAGCAGTAATATTCATACAGATGATTACAATGGCAATCAGGATATACAGAACAGCCATAATTGGAACCATAAACTCTGTAACTCTTGCGATTCTCTGAACACCGCCAAAAATAACCATTGAAACCAGGACACACAGAACCAGACCGGTAATGTAGTTGGCATAGCCATCTAAGGATGTCTGAAGATCAAAGGCAACAACAATAGCACTGGTAATAGTGTTTGACTGAACTGAGTTGTAGGTCAGAGAAAAAGTGATACTGATGAGAACTGCGAAGATAGCGGCAACAAATGGCTGACGCAGAGCATTCTTGATGTAGTAGGCAGGACCACCGTGATAACCGCCGATTCTGTAAGGAACCTTGTAAATCTGAGCAAGAGTACTCTCAATAAAGCCGGTTGCACTACCGATAAGAGCAATCACCCACATCCAGAAAATAGCTCCTGGGCCGCCTAGGGTAATAGCAATAGCAATACCTGCAATATTACCAACACCGACACGAGATGCTGTACTGATACAGAATGCCTGGAATGAACTAACTTCTTTTCCTTTCTTCTTCTGACCGGTAATACCGTGCTTTAATACACGGAACATCTCAAAGAAATATCTGATCTGAACCAGACCGGTACTTAAGGTAAAAAACAGGCCAATGACAATCAGCAGGGTTATGACAATATATGTCCATAAAAATCCACTGACATCGTTAACCAATGAATTCAATATATCTAGCATGTTAAAAATCTCTTGTAATAATAGTTAGCAGTTAACTCGCCGTAGTTTACCATCTTATTTTTAATATTTAAATTTTCACTAAAAAATGGCTTTTTCACACCATTTTGGTGAGAAAAAATCCAACTGTTAAAAAAATTGAATAATTGATTTTTCAAAAATCGGACCTACCCATTATTTTTTATATTCAGCAGTATAAAAAATGAGATTCAGACTGTCTTTAACAATACATTTTCCGACCATTATGGTAAGATAGTTTTTTGATAAGGAATTATAGATAAATAAGGCAGGTAAATGGACTCTTTTGCAGATACTGGCGATACAACAATAAGCGCCAGCATTTCAAGAACAGGATATTCTTTTAACACTATTGAGATGCATAAAGGAACTGTAGAGGAGCTTACCGAACTGTTAGAGCAAAAAGTTTTGCCTCGAGCAGAGATTTACAAGAATTCGCCTGTGGTTATTGACGCGGCAAATATAAACTACCTTATGGATCTTGATTACGATCAGTTAGCTGCAACCTGTAAGAACTACGGATTGTTTCTTATTGGTATTTCAGGAATCCTTACAGAGGAACGCGCCGATATCCTTTTAAAAAGGAACATTCCGGTAGTCAACTCTACTAAATTCGCCAGAATGCGCGAGGAAAACTTTAAGCCTAGAGTTATTACCAAAACTGTAGAAATACAGGTTCCAATACATATTCCTGAGCCTTATGAAGTAAAGGTCCCATACGAGGTCCGTACTCCTGAGCCTATGATGGTGATATCACACTCTCTACGTTCAGGTGAATGCATAAGTGCTCCTGATACTTCAGTTTTGATTTTAGGTAATGTGGCCAGAACAGCCAGAATTATTGCAAGCCATAATGTGTTTGTATTTGGAGATATGCATGGAGAAGTCTATGCAGGTTCCCCAAAAGATAAAGATACAGATGGTTATGAGAAAGGCATAATCTACGTCAGCGGCGTATTTGCCCCTACTCTGGTTGCAATTGCAGGTAATTATCAGACAGCTGATGATATGGAGAATAACCAGTCCTTAAAATCATTATATGGAGAAGACAGTTCAGTAATAGTTTCACTAAACGGCAGAAGTTTAAACTACTGCCACGTAAAAGACGTACAAACAATTCAATCGAGATTCTAACAAGGATTAAAATAATATGGCAGATCAAATCATTAAGAAAGAAGATGACGCTGAAAAGAAAGTTGAAGAAGTTTTAGCGGCAAACGATTCTGATAAGGAAGAAGCTAAGGTTGAGGAGACCAAGGCTGAAGAAAAGAAAGAAGCTAAGCCTGCTATCAGCAAGGAGCCTTTCAAGAACCTGCACGTTATCGTAGTTACCTCAGGTAAAGGCGGTGTAGGTAAGACCACCTCATCAGCAGCTATTGCAACCGGTCTTGCTCAGAAGGGCCACAAAACCGCAGTTCTAGACTTCGACGTAGGTCTAAGAAACCTTGACCTGATCATGGGCTGCGAGCGTCGTGTTGTTTATGATTTCATCAACGTAATTCAGGATGAAGCCAAATTAAACCAGGCTTTAATCAAAGATCGTCACGTAGAGAACCTGTTCGTTCTACCTGCTTCCCAGACCAAGGATAAGGATGCTCTGACCCTTGAGGGTGTTGAGAAGGTATTCCGTGAACTTGACAGCATGAACTTCGAATACGTTGTCTGCGATTCACCTGCTGGTATCGAAACCGGTGCTCTGATGGCTCTATACTTTGCCGATGAAGCAATTGTTACCACCAACCCAGAGGTATCATCTGTTCGTGACTCAGACCGTATCATCGGTATTCTGAATGCAAAATCACGCAGATCAGAACTTGAAATGGAACCAGTTGCAGCAAAACTACTGTTAACCCGTTATGTTCCAAGCAGAGTTAAGAGATCAGAGATGCTGTCTGTTGAAGATGTTCAGGAGCTTCTGACTATTCCTCTATTAGGTGTTATCCCTGAGTCAGAGGATGTTCTAAAAGCATCTAACTCTGGTAACCCAATCATTCTTAACGAAACTTCAGATGCCGGTAAGGCATACGGTGATGCCGTAGAAAGACTTCTTGGCAACGAGGTTCCTCTAAGATTTGTTACCGAGAAGAAAGGTATTTTCGCTAAGATCTTTAAAAAATAATAAATAAGGAGATAGCATGTCATTATTAAAGGCAATCTCCGATGCCATTTTCGGAGACAAGAATGAGAGCTCAGCAGAATCTGCAAAACAGCGTTTAAGCGTTGTTCTGATCAGTGATAGAGCTGGCAGAGATACTCCTGATTACATGCCAAAACTAAGACAGGAAATCTTCGAGGTCCTAAAGAAGTACATCAAAATTGACTCTGAACAGGACGTTGAATTCAACATTGCTAACAAAGACAACACTTCCATCATGGAAATGTCTGTTTCTCTGAAAAGAGATTAGCTTCTAAAAAACGTCCTCATAACGAGGACGTTTTTTCTGGGTGAAAAGAAATTTTCGCCCCCTCTATTTATTTTCTATAACCAAAGTTCTAAAAAGCAGACTCTTTTAAACAGGAGAATGCCTGATATATTTACAATCGGACAAAATAGAATGAAATATTCAAATCTTATTGCTTCAGCTCTAATAGGCTGTGCTCTTCTAACCTCATGTGCCCAGACCACCAAATCAATGTTCGGTGAAGACAGAAATCAGTTCATGCTGGTATCAGAGGATACTATTAACGCACAGTCAGCTAAAGAATATTCACAGGTAATTGCTGATGCAAAAAAGAAGAACCAGCTAGATACCACCTCTGATTATGCAAAGAGAGTTACAAAGGTATCAAAGAAGCTGATCAAGGTTGCTCCAACTCTTCGACAAGACTGCAGCAAATGGCAGTGGGAAGTAAATACCATCAAGGATAACACCGTAAATGCCTGGTGTATGCCTGGCGGTAAAATTGTTGTCTACACTGGTCTTATCAAGGAGCTGAATCTTAATGATGACGAACTTGCAGCTATTGTAGGTCATGAGATTTCTCATGCCCTAAAGGAGCATTCAAGGGAGGCAATGAGTAAGCAGGTGGTACAGTCAGGTGTTACCTCTGTTGCGGGTCTGTTCGGTGTAAGTTCAACTATTACTGATTCAGCAAATGCTGTTTACAATGCCACAGTTGCCCTGCCATTCTCTCGTGATCAGGAAAGCGAGGCTGACAAATACGGTCTTGAGCTGATGTACAAGGCAGGATTCAATCCTCAGGGAGCTGTTAGTGTTATGAAGAAGATGGATGCCTATGAGAAGAAGGTTACTGCAGCATCAGGTGCTGGAAATTCACAGGCAGCAGCGCTTCTGAACTCAATTACCAGCACTCATCCAACCTCAGAGAAGAGATACAAGGATCTTCAGGCTTTAATTGACAAATACGGTCTGAAATCTGAAATTTAATGGATTGAGATTAGGATATCCGGGAGCAAATAAGCTCTCGGATCTTAAGATTAGGCCTGAATTGAATCGATAACGATGATGTCACCGTCATCAAACTTGTCTGCATGAGACTTGTAGCGCTCAAGAATATAATCAACAGCATCAGTTGTACATTTACTTAATGAAGTAATAAGCTGCGAGCCAGACTGATGTTTCTCCTTAATCTGATTTACATTTTCAATAAACTCATAGCCACGCTTGTCAACCTTGAAATTCTTAGCATCAAATCGTACTTTGACACTGGTTTCCCCTCCGTCCATCTTCACGCGATATAAATCAATATCTATACCTTCGACAAACTTTGAATGGGAAATAATCTCTAAAAGCAGGATCAGATAAGCTTTTGCCTTGTTGCGAATTTCTGCTTCAGAGTTTGAATCAAGAATAACAAATCTTAATTTTTCTTCGAAACATTTCTGAATATGCTCATAAATTGAGGCATCTCTTGGTACCTTATGCTCAATTACATCGGACAGAAACTCATACACAACCATTGTCATGATTGGTGAAAGATTAGATTCAATCAGCAAATCCTTAAGCTGTGTAGCACATTCATAAGGATTGTATGCTTCATTATCAGAAACTTTTCTACGATTCTTTAGCATAATTATTCCTTGGTCTATATCTTTCTTATAGTTGAAAAATCAGATAATGATGGATAAATAAACTGAAATTACAGCAATAAGCACAACTACTGATAAAGACATTTTACAAAGAGCAGCGATGATCGCAAAAATTGCCCCAATATAGCCAGCATACTGACTGTTTTCGATGCAATAGAAAATTCCAGGGAAAACTAAAGCTGTAAGAGCTGTATATGGAACCAAATCAAGAACACGCTGCCAGTATGAACTCAAAGTCAGTTTTGAGATGAACAAAGCAGGAATAGCTCTTATTGGATAGGTAACCAGAAAAGAGATAAGAATAATATATAGGTAGTAATTGCTTTCCATTTCTAACTCTCCCCTGCCTTGACTTCGTTTTCATCCTTGGCTGCAGACTTTTTATTATCCATGAACAGAGCACCGATAAGTGAGCAGCAGACGATAGTCACCAGAATCGCCCAGCAGGCATTCATAACTGAGGTAAGAATAATGTTCATGACAGCTGCGCTGAGAATTATCAGCATCAGCTTAAAGTTAACCTTGGCTGGAGGCACAATAATGGCAATAAACAGAGCATATAAAGCAACATTCATCGCATTGACCAGATCAACAGGCAGATAATCATTGGCAGTAACACCGATTACCGCACCTAAAATCCATGATGACCAGGAAGTCAGAACCAGTCCGGCAAAATAAGAAAGTTTCACCAGATCCTTTGGAGCAGTTGTAAATATCGCGAAAGGCTCATCGGTAACCCAATGAGCAAAGATAGTTCTGTAGAAATTGGAGAGCTTTTCAAATCTGGAGAAAATACAGGTGCTCATAATGAAGTATCTGAAATTCAGCAGAAACAGACCTAAGGCAATAGCTACTAATGATGAGTGCTCCTTTGCCATGGTTACAGCAAAGAACTGACCTGAACCGCTATAGCTTAGGACAGACATAAGAATAGTTTCAAACTGGGTATACCCCGCCTGCAGAGCTATCACTGCATAAGCAGTACCAACAGATATATATCCAAGACAAATAGGTATGGAATGTCGGGCACCTAACAGAAAAAGTTGTTTATTATTCAATTTAGCTTCCACTTTTTGTTCATTCTGCTCATTTAAGGTGCCATTATGCACCATTATAGACATAATGTATATTACAATTGATAAAGATCTTAAGTCTTTTTAATATGTACGTATGCAAGTTTTTTTCGATAACAAATTTTGGATACACAATAATATATGGAAAATTTAGATATAGCAAAGTTTGGTGGAACTTCTGTAGGTAATTTTGAAGCAATGTCTTCAAGCTACAAGGTTGTCATCGGCAATAAAAAGTCACGTGTTGTTGTAGTCAGCGCATGTGCAGGTGTTACAAATCTTCTTGTGGAACTTGCATCTGGTAAATGCAATGAGACAAGAGTTGAAGAGATTATTACTAAACTTCGCGATATCCATGAAGATATTATTTCCCATTTGGACAATCAAGAGGAACTTAGGGAGTTCGTAGAAGGACACATTAAGGAGATTAGAGAACAGACTGCTCAGGCAGCAAAACAGACATCAGATCAGTTAACTGACAGTCTAGTTTCTCACGGTGAGTTAATGTCATCTTACCTGTTCGTCGCTCTATTCAAGCACTTCGGAACCGACGCAACATGGTTTGATGTAAGAGAGGTAATGAGAACTGACTCTAAGTTCAGCAGAGCTAAGCCTCTAACTGATGATATCCGCGTTTTAACACGCGACAAACTGATGCCTTTAATCAATGACTCAACTGTTATCATCACTCAGGGCTTTATCGGTTCTAATATCATCGGTGAGACCACAACCCTAGGTAGAGGCGGTTCTGATTACTCCGCTGCTCTACTGGGTGATGCTCTTGGCGTTGCCACTATCTCTATCTGGACTGATGTTCCAGGTGTATTTACCACCGATCCACGCATTGTTAAAAATGCACGCCCAATTCCTGAGCTTACATATATCGAAGCTGCAGAAATGGCAAACTTTGGTGCAAAGGTATTGCATCCATCAACAATGTTGCCTGCTGTAGAGAAGAAGATCCCTATTTTCGTAGGTTCATCTCGTGAACCAGAAAAAGGCGGTACCTGGGTTAGATATGAAACCTCTTATGAGCCTAACTTCAGAGCCCTGGCTTTAAGAAAGAATCAGACCCTGATTATTCTGTCTTCTCCTGTTATGGTTGGTGCAACAGGTTTCTTGGCAAATGTATTCGCAGTATTTGCAAAATACAATCATTCAATTGATTTGGTCTCAACCTCAGAAATTTCAATTGCAGTAACTATTGACGGCGGAACCAGTACCTCAGGTTCAGCACTGATTAGTGAAAACATGCTAAATGAATTACGTCAGTTCTGCCATGTTAAGGTTGAAACAGGATTGCCACTTATTGCCATCATTGGCAATAAGATGTCCGAGAATGCAGGCGTTATTACCAGAGCTTTCGACTCAATCAAGTCTTTCTCTGTAAGAATGATCTGCTACGGCGCATCTAAGCACAACCTGTGCTTCCTGCTTAAGGACGGCGATACCTCTGATGCTCTTATAGCATTACATGAGCAGTTATTAGAAGATTAAAGTTTTCTGGCATAACTATTGCAAAGCTTTTCTCCACAAGAGAAAAGCTTTTTTTTATCCCAAATGTAAAGAAGTGGGATTCATTTGCCGTTAAATAATGAAGAGAGGGATTAACCTATAATTGTTTATAGGGAATACAGAGGTTAACAGTTATGGCATCAATAGTAACAAATGCAGGTACAGGTTCAGGAAATGATTTTGAATCAATCATTTCTGCTATGGTTTCATCAAGAAAACAGCTTCTAAATAAAAGAGTAACTGTAAAAAAGGCAGAGACTGAAATTGAACAGGATGGTGTAGCAAAGCTTACATCAGCCTTAAAATCATTTAAATCAACCATTGATAATTCAAAGGGTATTGATGTATTGAATACCCATAAGATTTCTACCTCTCAGACCTCTTCTTATACTGCATTTTCTATTACCGCAAAATCAGACTGCTCTAATACCAGTATGTCTGTTCAGGTTAACCAGCTGGCAAAGGCTGAATCCATCGCTACAAAAATAAAAGAAAAAGACGAGAGTGGAAACAAAGTTTTTAATAATTCCTTCTCTGCAGGAACTCTGACTATTAGTCTAGGTAAAGATGAAAATGAGAACGAGCGTAAGTTTGATATTGAGATATCTGAAGGCGATACTCTAGAGCTTATCCGCCGAAGAATCAATACTAGTGCAGAAAACACCTATGGTGTCAGCTGTAATGTTATCAAGACTTCAGATGGATATTCTTTCTCCCTGGTTGCAGGCGAGACCGGTCAGAATTCACAGAATCTTTCTATTTCATTTTCAGGTTCTGAAGCATCAGAAGGACATGACAGCCTGTCTTTACTCGCATTTGATCACGATAGTAATGTAACAACAGATGAGAATGGCAAAAAAATTGCCTCAAAAGCTAATTGGACCTATTCTGATGGTCAAGATGCCATAATTACAGTAGATGGCAACGAGCTTACCTCAAAAACGAATGAATTTAAAGATCAGATAGCTGGTGTTGAAATTGTTGCTCAGCGAGTATCAGAATCAGAAACAGAAAACGGTGAAACTGGACTAAAATCCTATCAGGTAGATATCACCTCTGATATTGATGCTGCTGCAAACAAAATTCAGACTTTTGTAAACGCTTATAACAGTCTGATTTCTACCTTCAGTACACTGACAGCAAGAAACACCTATACAGATGGAACCAACAACTACGATGGTGGAGATCTTGCAGGTGACTCGCAAGTAAAAGGCCTGCAGAACAGCCTGGTAGCTTTGATTACCAAAGGTAATGTCGAAGTATCAGGAATGAACTACTTTACCTGTGGTCTTGAATATAATAAGGACGGAACTCTGTCTTTGAATACGGAAAAGTTCAGTAAAGCTCTTGAAGAAAATTCCGCAGCTGTACAGAAACTTTTCACCGACAGTGACGGTCTGATTGATAAGGTATCTGATGAAGTTTATGAGTACACCAAGTTCGGTGGTCTGTTGTCTGCTCGTGAGACTCAGCTGAAGTCCCAGATGGATTACTGGACACAGAAGGAAAACAGAAACAACGAGCTGCTTGAGCAGTATGAAGCAAGCCTTAGAACCAAGTATGGTAATCTTGATTCTCTAATGGCAAGCTATCAAACCTCTTTATCCTACCTGTCAAGTGTAATTTCAAGTGTAAGCACTTCGAGCAAGAGTTCATAAGAAATTCCATAAAAGATTTGATGGAGGCTTTAGGCCTCCATTTTTTTTCTAGACTTTTTAATGCATACTACTGCTTTATTAACACTGACACAGGTAATATACCGGTAAATTGCTATTTATTTACAAAATTAAAAAGGCACAGACTCACATGAATCTGTGCCCTTCCATCTTTTACAGCAAATGTAAAAGACTTATGATCTCAAAATTATAGAGAATCCTTTGAACCTAAGCGCTCAAAAGCTTCCTGTAATCTCTCAACCATTGATTCCTGGCCCTTACGTAACCAAACACGTGGATCGTAGAACTTCTTGTTTGGAACGTCTGGATCGGTACCATCACCTAACTGGCCCTGTAGACGGTTCTCGTTCTGCTTGTAGAACTGTAGGATACCATCCCATGTTGCCCACTGAGTATCGGTATCGATGTTCATCTTGATAACACCGTATGATACTGACTCACGGATTTCCTGCTCAGTTGAGCCTGAACCACCGTGGAATACTAAGTTTAGAGGCTTCTCTGACTCAGTGTGGAACTTGTCGTGAACATACTTCTGAGAGTCACGTAGAATGGTAGGCTTTAACTTAACGTTACCTGGCTTGTAAACACCGTGTACGTTACCGAATGAAGCAGCGATAGTGAAGTTAGGAGAAATAGCTGATAACTTCTCATATGCATATGCAACGTCTTCTGGCTGGGTGTATAGAGCTGACTCATCCTTACCTGAATTGTCAACACCGTCTTCCTCACCACCGGTGCAGCCTAACTCTAACTCAAGAGTCATGCCGATCTTTGACATACGCTCTAAGTACTTGCAGCAGATGTCAACGTTGTCCTTTAATGATTCCTCTGAAAGGTCGATCATGTGAGATGAGAATAATGGCTCACCGTGCTCTTTGTAGTACTGCTCGCCAGCATCTAGAAGACCGTCGATCCATGGTAATAACTTCTTAGCGCAGTGGTCAGTGTGAACAACAACTGGAACACCGTAGTACTCAGCAACGTTACGTGCGTGTAGAGCACCAGAAATAGCACCCTTGATAGCAGCGAACTGAGGAACGTCTGACTTCAAGCCCTTACCAGCGATGAACTGAGCACCACCGTTTGAGAACTGAACCATAACAGCTGAACGAGCCTTTGCACCAGCCTCGATAACAGCGTTGATTGAATCAGTACCAACACAGTTTACAGATGGGAATGCATAACCATTCTCACGTGCTAGTTTGAATAACTTCTGAAGATTCTCACCAGTTACAACACCTGGCTTGATAACGTCTAAAATCTTAGTCATAAGATTATTACCTTTTTATAAAAAAATAAGAAAAATTCTACAGACAAATGCCAGTCAAATAGACTGGCATTATCATGAAAAGCTATTATTCAGCTGCTCTCTTCTCTAGGATTTCAACAGCTGGTAACTTCTTGCCCTCAACGAACTCAAGGAAAGCACCGCCACCAGTTGAAATGTAAGAGATCTTGTCAGCAACATTGAACTTCTGGATTGCGTTGATGGTATCACCACCACCAGCAACTGAGAATGCAGCAGACTCAGCGATAGCCTGTGACATTGACTTGGTACCAGCAGCGAACTGCTCGAACTCGAATACGCCTACAGGGCCGTTCCAAAGAATGGTCTTAGCCTCTTTGATAACCTTGTTGATGTTAGCCATGCTCTTAGGGCCTAGGTCGAAGATCATATCGTCATCAGCGATATCCTTCAGATCCTTGGTAACAGCAGGAGTCTTCTCATCGAACTCTTTGCCAACTACAACATCAACGAACTCAGGTAACTGAGTCTTTGAAGCTAGTTCCTTAGCATTTGGAATTAAGTCTTCTTCACATAGAGACTTACCAACCTTGTTGCCAGCTGCAGCGATGAAGGTATTAGCGATACCACCGCCAACGATTAACTGGTCACAAACCTTTGATAAGGTGTCTAAAACGGTCAGCTTGGTTGAAACCTTTGAACCACCAACGATAGCTACCATTGGACGAGCTGGGTTATCCATAACCTTGCCTAGAGCCTCTAGCTCAGCAGCTAGTAGAGGACCAGCACATGCAACTGGAGCAAACTGTGCTACACCATAGGTAGTAGCCTGTGCACGGTGAGCGGTACCGAAAGCGTCCATTACGAATACGTCACATAGAGCAGCGTACTTCTTAGATAGGTCTTCAGCGTTCTTCTTCTCGCCCTTGTTGAAACGGCAGTTCTCTAGAACAACTAACTCGCCTTCTTTAACATCAACACCGTTTAAGTAATCTTTTTCTAAACGAACATTTACACCTGGAAGCTTAGTAGCGATGTAATCTGCAACAGGTTTTAGAGAGAATTCCTCAGCATAAACGCCCTCTTCAGGACGGCCTAAGTGAGAGATAACCATTACCTTAGCGCCCTGCTCTAGAGCCTTCTTGATTGTAGGTAATGTAGCCATAATACGTTTATCTGATTGAACCTTGCCATCCTTTAAAGGTACGTTAAGATCAGCACGGATTAGAACGCGCTTGCCTTTTAGGTCAAGGTCGGTCATCTTTTTGATTGCCATAGTTCGTTTTTCCTCGTATATAAATCGTCTTTGTTAGACTTAAAACTAAGCTTTAACAGTCTTAGATTTTAGCACATGTTTACAACATTTCAATTTTTAGAGCGTATTTTTAGCTATTTTGAAACAAATTTTCTTTAATTGTATATAAGCGTTAACATGATCACCTTTTTTATCAGCTTTTTCTGGGGTGCTGAACCAAAAACTTCCATCAGAAATTATGATCAAATTCGATCCTTTTTATATGCTCCAAGACAGCTTTTGATATCGTTTACACTTTGAAACAGAATCAACGGATAGTTTAATAGCTAGCCACAGGATAGGTCTTTAAAGAATAATCCTTAAAGTCAGAGAATTTTACAAAAGGAATCATTACACTTTTGTTTTTTATCTTAAACCAGATCTTTCTAGTGAGCTCTTCCTCATTAGTGGAACTTTCAGTTGACAGAATACTTGCAACCTTTGCAAGCGCGGAGAAATCAGCAAAGATAGTTCCTGTCATTTTCTTCTGCCTAATTAGATCAATTGCCTCAGGAATTCCGTCAACACCAAACACGGGAATATAGTTGTCAACAGATGTGGATTCTCCGGTGTTATAGCCGATGGTGTTTAAAAACTTCACCGCACCGGTGGCCATAACATCATTATTGGCAATTATCATGTCAATATTGCCCGCTCCAACTTTTGCAATCTGACTTTTCAAATCATCAAAAGCATCCTGAGCCATCCAGTTGTCATGGTTTTTAGAAATAACATTTATTTTTATATTTCTTTCGGCAAAGAGTTTAAGAATTCTGCCGGTTCTACCGTCCGCATCAGGAGAATTCTTCTCTCCCTTTAGGAAAACAACATCAAGATAGCCGTTCTTGTTACGATCATGGTCTTTTTCGTATTCAAGATAATCCTCAATAACCTCAAACTGAATCTGACCGGAGAACTCACCGTTAGTTCCTACGTAAAAGACATTGTCATAACTGTCCAGAACCTGCTGAGAAGGCTTACGGTTAAAAAATACAATTCTGTTTCCATACAGCTTTACATGATCAATTACGTCCTGAGCAAGATTTGGATCAATAAGGTTAATAAGCAGAGGATCACGTGAGGAAATAACAGAGTAAATCTGAGATAACTGTAGATTAGACTTGGTCTTGCCGTCGTATTTTTCAAGCTCAATCCCGTGTCCTTTAGCATAGGCATCAAGGCTATGGTCAAATCGCTCAACAAACTGGGAACGGAAATCAAAATAGAAGGTGTGAATAGTGTCTGTGGCCAGTGCTGCCGACATAATGGAAAAACAACCACCTAACAGAAGCAGCTGTGCCAGAAGATTTTTTGTATGTAACATAGTTCTTACAAGTAGCATTTATTTTAATTATGATGACGCATTATAGAGTCAATTCTAATAATTGTTTACTCTGCTCCAAAATAGGTCTCCAGATTGAAATGTTTTTTTCTGAAGATCTGCTTAAGACGCTCTCTGTATTTATTAGCTTGCATATCTGATAATTACTGATACAATCCCACTCCATAGAATTTAGAGGCATTTTATATAAGCTACCATTATGTTTGTTCTTATTATTTTAATTTCCTACTTTGCAATTCTTTACACCTACAGCTATTTTCACGGTGCAAAAAACTCCAATGAAACATTTTTCAGAGGAGACAGAAATTCTCCATGGTATCTGGTTGCCTTCGGCATGATCGGAGCTTCCCTATCAGGAATAACCTTTGTTTCAGTACCAGGTATGGTTATGTGGTCTGATATGACTTATCTTCAAACCTGTCTTGGATATATTCTTGGATATTTTATTGTTGCCTTTGTCCTGCTGCCAATCTTTTACAAAAATAACCTTACTACCATCTACTCTTTTCTAAAGATTAGACTTGGTGATACCTCCTATAAAACCGGAGCCCTATTCTTCCTTATATCCAAACTTATAGGTGCTGCCGCAAGATTCTATGTAGTGTGTCTGATCCTAGACAGATTCGTATTTCAGGAATTCAATATACCTTTCTTTGTTACAGTTCCATTCCTGATGACCCTTATCTGGCTTTATACCAGAAATGGAGGAATCAGAACCCTGGTTCATACCGATGTGATTCAGACCTTCTTTATGCTGCTCTCATTAGGAGTAATCCTTTACGGAGTAATGGATGTTCTAGATTTCAGTGTAATGGATGCATATAGAGAAGTTGTTGCAAGTGAACACAGCAGAATCTTTGAGTTTTCTGATCTTAAATCACCACAGAACTTTTTTAAGCAGCTTATCAGCGGTGCATTTATTGTTGTGGTTATGACAGGACTTGATCAGGACATGATGCAGAAGAATCTAACCTGTAAAACACTGCATGAGGCAAAAAAGGATATGTGTACCTACGCCTTTGCCTTTACTCCTGTAAACATGCTGTTCATGGTTTTAGGTATTCTCCTTATCTGCGCCTTTACCTCAAAGGGAATTGCAATTCCAGAGAAGTTCGACAGTCTGCTGATTGAAGCTATATCCAACGGTACACTTGGTCTTGGTGCAAAGATATTCTTCGTCATAGGAATTGTATCGGCCGCCTTTTCAAGTGCAGATTCATCACTGACAGCTCTTACAACCACATACTGTGTGGATATTAAAGAAAAAAGCAGTGATGTTCGCCTGAGAAAAAATACCCACGCCATGATGGCGGTTCTGTTCTCTCTTGCAGTACTGATTTTTAACTATTTCAATTCCACAAGCCTGATTGATGCCATCTTTATTCTGTGTGGATATACCTACGGTCCGCTGTTAGGACTGTTCACCTTTGCTATTTTCGGCAGAAGAGCTGTTGCAGACAGATTTACACCATATGTAGCAATGCTCTCTCCGGTTGCATGTTTTGTAATCTCTCAGCTGACACTAAAGCTTTTTGGTTATAAATTCGGTTATGAACTCCTGCTCTTAAACGGAGCTCTGACCTTTGCAGGACTATATGTATTCAGTACACAGAAAAAGAGCGTATCCGTAGAAGGTTAGAAAAGATACGCTCAATAGACAAACTTAGGGAAATAACCTCTATTCTGAGATATTTCCCTTTTTTATATTGTCTTTAAGGATACGATCGGTAAGCTCAAAGAGAATTTCTGAACCTTCACGGGTTTTATTGTGTCTACCGTATACAAGATCGGCCTTCACCTTATGCTCTCTCCAGTCTGCACCATTATTACTGTTATTTAGCATCAAAGGCTGAAGATTATCCATTGCCTTGGCAAACTTAGCCTCCGGAGTCTTTCCTGCCTCAAACTCATCGAATAGAGCAATCAGCTCCTTTTTCTGATCATCAGGAAGCATGGAGAAAATACGTTCCTTAGCAGCATCCTCACGAGCCTTCTGGGATTCCTTGCTCTTAGAGTCATATGCATAGGTATCACCTGCATCAATCTCCACAATATCGTGAATAAGACACATCATCAGAACTCTTGAAATATCAACCTTCTCATTGGCATGTTCCTTTAAAAGATAAGCCATGATAGCCATGTGCCAGGCATGTTCGGCATCGTTCTCTCTACGGCCGTTTCCTGATAAATGAGTCTGACGGAATATATTCTTTTCCTTGTCTATCTCTAAAGCAAATTCCATCTGCTTTTTTAGTCTTTCATTCATTATCCATTTCTCCACATTATGGTTTTAAGTCAAAAGACAAATACAGCGAGAACTATTGTATTAGCAAAAAACAAAAAATCCATCCGTTAGTAAAATTGGATGGATTCTTAGGGATTTCTCGGACCAATTCCAAAGGAGCAAGAAAAGGATCCGAGAAACTTATTGAACTAAATGTTCAAATTCTTACTATTTGATTACCTTCTTTGCTGCTGCAACAACGTTGTCAACAGTGAAGCCATACTTCTCAAACAGCTGACCTGCAGGAGCAGAAGCACCATAGTGGTCAAGACATACTGTTGTTCCGTCAAGACCAACATACTTGAACCAGGTGGTTGAGATTGCAGCTTCAACAGCGACACGAGCACGTACTGACTTAGGTAATACAGACTCTTTGTATTCCTCTGACTGACGGTCAAATACGTCAGTGCTTGGCATTGAAACAACACGAGCCTTCTTGCCCTCAGCTGCCAGCTTCTCAGCTGCGTGGTAAGCAAGAGCAACTTCTGAACCGGTAGCCATCAGAATTACATCAGGAGTACCATCGCAATCCTTTAATACGTAACCACCGCGGGCAATGTTGTCAACCTGCTCTGAAGAACGTGGCATCTGCTCTAGAGTCTGACGTGACAGAATGATTGCACTTGGGCCATCCTGACGCTCGATCATCTTAGACCATGCAGCACCGGTTTCAACCATATCACATGGACGCCACTCGTCGAAGTTAGGAATTAAACGTAGAGTTGCGATCTGCTCGATTGGCTCATGGGTAGGACCATCTTCACCAACACCGATAGAATCGTGGGTAAATACGAACAGTGTAGGAATCTTCATCAGAGCAGACATACGTAATGCATTCTTAGCGTAGTCAGAGAAGATCAGGAAGGTACCGCCGTATGGACGGAAGCCGCCGTGCAGCTGCATACCGTTCATAGCTGCGCACATAGCGAACTCACGAACACCCCAGTGGATGTAGTTACCGTTCAGCTCATGAGGCTGTACTGATTTTGATGACTGGTTGATAGTCAGATTTGATGGAGCTAAGTCAGCTGAACCACCAACAAGCTCAGGAAGAACTGAACCGAAGAAGTTCAGAGCTAACTGACCTGCCTTACGGGTTGCAACCTTTGGATCCTCAGCCTTCTGAAGTGACTGAACCCAGTCCTTAGCCTTAGCAGCGAAGTCAACTGGTAGCTTGCCTGACATACGACGCTCAAACTCTGAAGCTAACTCTGGGAACTGAGCCTTGTACTTAGCAAATAGAGAATTCCACTCTGACTCTAGTTTTGCACCTTTCTCAGTTGCATCCCACTCTTTGTAGATATCCTGTGGAATCTCGAATGGACCATACTTCCAGCCTAAAGCAGCCTTGGTTGCAGCGATTTCTTCATCACCTAAAGGTGCACCGTGAGAAGCTGAAGTACCAGCCTTCTTAGGAGAACCAAAACCAATAGTAGTAGGACAGATAATCAGAGATGGACGCTTGGTATCAGCCTTAGCCTGCTCAATAGCTACACGAACCTGGGCACCGTCGTTACCGTTGGCAACTTCAATTACCTGCCAGCCGTAACCCTCAAATCTCTTCTTGGTGTCATCTGCAAACCAGCCCTTAACAGAACCGTCAATAGAAATACCGTTTGAATCGTATAGAGCAATCAGCTTGCCTAAACCTAAGGTACCTGCTAATGAACAAGCTTCGTGAGAAATTCCTTCCATTAAGCAGCCATCACCCATAAATACATAGGTGAAGTGGTCAACAATGTTTAAACCATCACGGTTGAACTCATTTGCAAGCATACGCTCTGCCATTGCCATACCAACAGCATTGCCGATACCCATACCTAGAGGACCGGTTGTGGTCTCAACACCAGGAACCTCGCCATATTCTGGGTGACCAGGAGTTTTTGAACCTAACTGACGGAAATTCTTCAGATCTTCAATTGATAGATCATAACCGGTTAGGTGAAGTAAAGAATAGATAAGCATTGAAGCATGACCATTAGATAAAACAAAACGGTCACGGTTTACGAATTTAGGATTCTTAGGATTGTGATTTAGGAATCCACGCCATAAAGCTTCAGCCATATCAGCCATACCCATAGGTGCACCTGGGTGACCTGACTTAGCTTTCTGAACGCCATCCATGCTCAATGCACGAACTGCATTGGCAAGCTCTCTGTAATCTGCCATACAAACTCCTTGGACAAGATTTCTATTTGTATTGTTTATTGTTAAGCGGCATAGTTATGCACTGCTGGATCTAACCGTCTGTTTAGTTTACTTGGTTTATACGTCAAGTCAAAACATTTTGAATTTAAAGAGGAATTAGTTAATTTATTGAACAGAACAAACCATCAAAACGATTAGATATGTTAATTTAGTGTTCCATATAAACCAATGCCGGATAAAAATCCGGCATCAGAAAGAATATTAACCGAATACTTTCTTGTAGTCAGCCTGGAACTTAGCGATACCCTGATCGGTCAGAGGGTGCTTAATCATGGTCTGGATTACGCTGTATGGAACAGTAGCGATATCAGCACCAGCTAATGCACACTGCATTACGTGGATTGGGTTACGAACTGAAGCACAGATAATCTGAGCCTTGATGTCGTTAATTGCAAACATCTCTGAAATAGTTCTGATTAAATCAAGACCATCCTCAGAAATATCATCTAGACGACCGATGAATGGAGAAACATAGGTTGCACCAGCACGAGCTGCTAATAGAGCCTGGTTAGCTGAGAAGATCAGAGTAACATTGGTCTTGATGCCTTCCTTAGCACACTGATGACAAGCCTTTAAGCCTTCCTCAGTCATAGGAATCTTAACAACCATGTTAGGGTGAATAGCTGCAATTTCGCGAGCTTCCTTCATCATCCCCTCAAAATCAAGAGTAGTTGGCTTAACCTCACCTGAGATTGGGCCGTCAACAATTGAGGTGATCTCCTTGATAACCTCATTGAAATCTAAACCTTCTTTTGCGATTAGTGATGGATTGGTGGTAACACCGCAAATAACGCCTAAATCATTAGCCTTACGAATATCTTCTACGTGAGCTGTGTCTAGAAAAAAGCGCATGATAACTCCTTTTTTTAATTTAATTTTTTTCTTGTTTAAGAAATGACCTCTAAACAGAAAAGAATTTTACACTTTTTTATTTCGTAAACGTTTGTAATTTTTCAAATGTGTGATGTGTTTCATTATTTTTTTATTTGAAAGGTATTGTTTAAAGCGAATTGTTGAAATCTCAAAATAGATACGAAAATATAGTTTTTTGAAAAAATTTACAATAATTAAAAAAAATATTAATCCCCTTTGTTTAAAAAAAATTAATCCCATAATTAATTGATATTTTTATATTTATATTTCAGTAGGTTAATTGATATTTTTGAATAATTTTTGTTAAAAATAATTGTTTATTTTTATAAAAAATATAGAAATTACGATTAAATAGACTATAATCAAAAGATATATTGGTAAGGTTAAATTTTAAGGAATAATATTCATGTCAAGATTATTTACCTCTGAGTCAGTATCAGAAGGACATCCAGACAAAATCTGTGATCAGGTCTCTGACGCAATTCTTGATGCAATTCTAGAACAGGACAAATCAGCACACGTTGCCTGTGAAACTTTAGTAAAAACCGGACTGATTCTGGTTGCAGGTGAAGTTACAACCACAGCTAACGTTGATTTTGAAGCTGTTGCCCGTAAGACTGTATGTGATATCGGCTATAACAACTCTGAAGTTGGTTTTGACGGTCACTACTGTGCCTTCCTAAATGCATTAGGCAAACAGTCACCTGACATCAATCAGGGTGTTAGCCGCACTCTTCCTGAGGATCAGGGTGCAGGCGACCAGGGCCTTATGTTCGGTTATGCAACTGATGAGACTCCACAGTTCATGCCTGCTGCTATCACCTATGCTCACGAGCTGATGAAGCTTCAGGCAAAGCTGAGAAAATACGGCACCATTTCATGGCTGCGTCCTGATGCTAAGAGCCAGGTTACCATTGCCTATAAGGATGATGGTTCAATTGACTACGTTGACACCATCGTTCTATCAACACAGCACAACGAGGACGTTTCTCAGGAAACTGTTCACGAGGCTGTTTATGAGGAAATCATCAAGAAGGTTATCCCTCCAGAGTATCTGAAGAAGGAAACAAAGATCTTCATCAATCCAACAGGCAGATTCGTAATCGGCGGTCCTGTAGGTGATGCAGGTGTTACCGGAAGAAAGATTATTGTTGACACTTACGGCGGTGCAGCAAGACACGGTGGTGGTGCTTTCTCAGGAAAGGATCCATCAAAGGTTGACCGTTCTGCAGCTTACGCAGCAAGACATGTTGCCAAGAACATTGTTGCAGCAGGTTTAGCTCACAAGGCAGAGGTTCAGGTTTCATACGCAATCGGTGTTGCTCAGCCTGTATCAATTGCTGTTAACACCTTCGGTACCGGCAAGATCGATGACAACAAGATTGCAGAGATCGTTCCACATGTATTTGATTTAAGACCATACGGTCTAATCAAGGATCTGGATCTGATTCGTCCTATCTATCAGAAGACAGCAACCTACGGTCACTTCGGAAGAGATGAATTCAGCTGGGAAGCTCTGGATAAGGTGGATGCTTTAAAGCAGGCACTATAATCAGAAGATACTGATTACAGGATCCTCAGATTCTATTGAGTCTGAGGATTTTTATTTTTCATCGCATTCACAAAGATTCAGATCAACACAGGACAGAAGTTTCCTGGTGTTTTCAGAAGAGATTGAATACCAGATAATATTACCCTCTCTCTTACCCTCAATAATTCCTGCCTCCTTAAGAATCTTCACATGCTGAGATACCAGAGCCTGTCCGATATTAAGTCGCTCTGACATGGTATTCACATTGCATTTGCCATTACGGTAAAGACCGCAGGCTATATTTAGTCTTATAGGGTGGCCTAAGGCGGAAAAAATCTTTGTATATTCTTCTATATTTAATGTGTTCATGGCGCGAATGTTAACAGAAATATAATGAATTGACAATATAACAATATTGTAATATTCTAATATTGTTATATTTAAGGAGGATTTCATGAAAACATTGATTATTGGCGGTGGAGCAGCAGGAGCAAGCTGTGCAGCAAGACTGCGCAGAAATGATGAGAATGCAGAAATTACAGTTTTAGAACAATCAGATGAAATATCTATAGCCAACTGCGGACTCCCTTATTACATAGGCAATGTAATCAACTCTGAAGAAACGATGCATGTTTCTGACGTAAACAAATTCAGAAACTGGTTCAATATCAATGTTCTTTTAAATACAAAAGCGGTGGCAATCGACAGAAACAGAAAAGTCGTAAAAACAGCAGACAATAAGGAATTTGGCTACGACAGACTTGTTATTGCCACAGGTGCATCCCCTTTTGTTCCTGACTTTGAGGGTATGAACAGGGATAAAACCTTTACCTTAAGAACACTCTCAGATGCCAACAGAATTAAGGCATACATCAGAAACAACCAGGTCTCCAGAGCGGTGGTTGTAGGAGCTGGTTTTATCGGCGTTGAGATGGCAGAGAATCTCTCAGAACTTGGTATCAGCACCACTATTGTGGAACTGTCTGAGCACATCATGCCTAACGTTGACATTGAGGTCGCAAAGGTTGCTCAGAATAAACTGAAAGAAAACGGTATAGAGATCATATTAAAGGACGGGGTTAAAGGCTTCTCTGAGGACAAGGTCATATTAGACTCAGGAAGGACTGTTCCGTTCGACATCGTGGTCATGTCAATTGGAGTCAAACCTCAGATTGAGCTTGCTAAAGATGCTGGTCTTGAGGTTTCAAGAGGAATTATTGTCGACAGCACACTAAAGACCTCTGATGAAAATGTGTATGCGGCAGGAGATAACGTTGAAATTACCGACTTTGCAACAGGAACACGTGCTCTGATTCCTCTTGCTGGTCCTGCGAATCGTCAGGGAAGAATCATTGCAGATAACATCTGTGGTAAAAACGAAACCTATAAGAATACCCAGGGTTCCTCAGTTGTCAAAATCTTCAATCTGACTCTTGCAGCAGTTGGAGCAAACGAGACGAGATTAAAGAAACTTGAAATTCCTTATCTTAAGACATTTATCTATGCTAATTCACATGCAGGTTACTATCCAGGAGCAAACCAGATCCTCTATAAGATGCTTTTCACAAAGGAAGGCAGAATACTTGGTCTACAGGCCATTGGTATGGATGGTGTTGAAAAGAGAGTTGACGTGGTGGCTACGGTGATGAGACTTAACGGCACAGTTCACGATCTTCTGGACTCAGAGATGTGTTATGCCCCTCCATTCAACTCTGCTAAGGATGCTGTAAACATTCTGGGTATGAATGCGCTTAATATCATAGAAGGCAAAGTCAAAATGGCTTTTCCAGAAGATCTTAAGGAAAGCTATCTGATTGATGTAAGACCAAAGGCTGTATTTATGAAGCAGACAATTGAAGGAGCTGTAAATATACCTGTAACCGAGATTAGAAATCGTCTTGATGAGATTCCTAGGGATAGGAAAGTGGTAATGTTCTGCAACACAGGATATACCAGCTATGTTGCATCAAGAATTGTAAATCAGAATGGCTTTGATAATGTTTATTCCTTCGGAGGTGGAATAGAGTTATACAAGACACAGAATTGACATTTTTTAGAGGATTTTTATAAAAAAACTCGGAAAATCCATGACATACACAACACTTTTTAACAAATGATCGCTACACAGTTAGCAACTTTTGTACTTTCATTTTTATTTATAGAAATGATTCTGATATTCTTTCGTCATTGTTAGTTGTCCTAGTTGGATAAAATCTAACTGATGAATTTGATGTTGTGATTGGATATTGCAGTGCCGATTTTGACACTGCAATTTTTTTGTAATTTTTCAGTGCATTATCCTGCCTACGAACACATATTTTATAACTGAATCACAAAATTCAATTTTCCTACCTTTTTCTGTTATTCAAAAAAAGCTTTGAGAATCAATCAGTATATTTTCAAACAAAATTAACCTCCGGTATTCTGCTAAGCCTAGTCAATATTTGTATAGTATATTATCTACATTTTGACTAATTTCAGTCACGACAATTAAATCAGTCATATAAAACAATCATAAAAATGCGCATAAACACCTTTTAAAACACATTTATCACTCTTATTTACAAATAGTTTTTCTTAACATCTAAGATATACTTAAAGTAGATTTAAATCAGTCAATATAACTAAATATAACCATCAAACAAACATAACGGAGACAATATGACACAGTGTGTTGTTATTGCGGATGATCTGACGGGAGGAAACGCTACTGGTGTTCAGCTCAAACAGAGTGATTTCAAATCCATAAGCGTTCTCAACGCCTCAATGATAGATAATATGAAATCAGATGATATTGACTGTATTATCTATCCTACAGACAGCCGTGCAATTCCAAAGAAAGAAGCCTACAGCAGAATATATGAGGTCTGCGAAAAACTTAAAAGCAAAGATACCAAGGTATATTCAAAAAGAATCGACAGTACTCTAAGAGGAAATATCGGAGCAGAAACCGATGCAATGCTGGATTCTTTAGGAGAACAGTACACAGCCATTGTGGTTCCCACCTTTCCCTCCTCAGGCAGAACAGTAGTAGGAGGATATCTGCTGGTAAACGGAGCCCTGCTGCACAAAACAGATATAGCCATTGATCCTAAATGCCCTGTTAAGGTAGCTAAAGTCTCAACAATCATCAAGCAGCAGTCCAAATACAGAACCACCAATATCTACTCTGAAGACATGATGAACGGCAAACATCATCTGGCCGACATAATCAAGGAAAAAATCAGTAAAGGAAACAGAATAATCATCTTTGATGCGGTAACACAGGAAGATCTTGATCTGATTGCTGACGCAGTTATGACCAGTAAACAGAAGGTTCTGGCTGTAGACTCAGGAGCATTCACTGCAGCCTTAGCCCGTAAGGCTATAAAACCAAAGAACCAGATTGCAAAAAGTCACGTGCTGGTGGTTGTAGGAAGCGTCCATCCAACTACTGCAAGTCAGGTGGACAAACTGAAGATTATGCAGAGAACCGTAAGCGAAACAGTGGTTACAAAGGAATTTTTAGAATCTGACGAGCGACGTGAGAAAGAAATAACCAGAGTTGTCGAAGCTATTGTTGAGAACTACGACAAATTCCCTATCTCAACAGTTATCGGAGATGGACTTGATCTTAAGAAAAGAATTGATTTTAAACCTTATATGAAGAAAATGAATCTTTCCTTAGATGAAGTATCCGCAATCATCAATGATGCCTTTGCTGAGATTACCATCCGAATCTTTGACAGAGTTAAAGCCTTCAAGGGACTCTACTGCTGCGGTGGAGACATTACCGTTGCTGTCTGTGAGAAAGTGAAGGCAGCTGGTATCACTCTTGAGGATGAGGTTCTTCCACTTGCAGCCTACGGCTATATCAAGGGAGGTCCTCTTGATGGCTGTCAGATCGTTACCAAAGGCGGAAGTCAGGGAAATCAGGACGCGCTCATAGACTGCGTCAACTACCTGAAGAAGAGATTATCAATTTAACGTAAAGTTTAGGAGAAACAGGAAATGACAAAACCACTAATTGCTGTACCAATCGGTGATCCGGCCGGTGTCGGTCCAGAGATTGTTGTAAAGACTCTGGTATCCGATGAAGCAATGAATGTTGCTGATGTAATAGTTATTGGTGATCATCAGATCATCGAGCAGGCAATTAAAATCACAAAAGTAAATCTGAGTGTAAATATTGTTAACTCTCCTAAGGAAGGAAAGTATCAGAAGGGAGTTTTAAACCTTATTGATCTTAATAATATAGACATGTCCAAATTTGCCTTTGGAAAAGTCAACGGCATGTGCGGAAAGGCAGCTTATGAATATATCGAAAAATCAATTGAGCTTGCCATGAACCGTGAAGTACTTGCAGTGGCAACACCTCCTATCAACAAGGAATCTCTGCGTGCGGGCAATATCAATTTCATAGGTCATACCGAAATCTTCGGTGCGCTCACCAAGACACCAGATCCTCTGACCCTCTTCCAGGTTCACAAGCTTCGAGTATTCTTCCTGACAAGACATGTCTCTCTTCTTGAAATGCTGGGCATGATCAAAAAGGATCGAATCAAGGATTATGTAAAACGCTGCACCGATGCGCTTAAGAAACTTGGTGTAACCGAAGGTACCATGGCTGTTGCAGGTTTAAATCCTCATTCAGGTGAACACGGACTCTTTGGCTGGGAAGAAGTAAACGTAATTGCACCGGCCTGTAAGGAACTTCAGGATGAGGGCTTCAACGTGGTTGGACCTGTTCCTGCAGATTCAGTTTTCCACCAGGCTCATCAGGGAAGATACAACAGCGTTCTGTCTCTGTACCACGATCAGGGACATATCGCCACCAAGACACTGGACTTTGAAAGAACCATTTCCATCACTGCAGGAATGCCTATATTAAGAACCTCTGTAGATCACGGTACGGCATTTGATATTGCAGGAAAGAATATTGTTAGCGAGGTAAGTATGGTAGAGGCCGTTAAACTGGCCGCTGAATACGGACCAAACTATAACAGGTAAAACACCACTAAACACAAACAAACACAAAGGAGTTAATTATGATTGAAGGACTAAACGGAGGCCAGATGCTGTTAGGTCTGTTTATCGGACTTGCAGTTCTATTCTTCCTGGTACTCAAAACCAAGGTTCACAGCTTTGTAGCTCTGATTATTGCAACTGTAATCATAGGCGTTGTTGGAGGAATGCCTGTTAACGCAACAAAACTAGCTGACGGAAATACAATCGGCATCATCAAATCCATTACCTCAGGTTTCGGAGGAACTTTAGGAGGAATCGGTATCATCATCGGTTTTGGTGTAATTTTAGGACAGATCTTTGAAATGTCCGGTGCAGCAAAACGTATGGCCTATACCTTTATCAAGCTGTTCGGTAAAAAGAAGGAAGAAGAGGCAATGGCAATCACCGGCTTCTTCGTATCAATTCCAATTTTCTGTGACTCCGGTTTCGTGATCCTCTCACCTATCGCCAAAGCCATAGCAAAAGTTGTAAATAAATCAGTTGTAGCTCTAGGTGCAGCTTTAGCAGCAGGTCTGGTTATCACCCATACCATGGTGCCACCTACTCCAGGTCCTCTTGGTGTAGCTGGTATCTTTTCCATTGATGTCGGTACCTTCATTCTGATTAACCTGGTTCTATCCATCCCAATGGTTCTAGGTGTACTGTTCTATGCAAAGACCTACCTGAACAAGCACTTTGATCTGGTTCCAAATGACAAGGGCTTTTTGGAGAAGATTGTCGGCGACTACAATCCAGATGCAGCCTTAAATGAGGATGACTCAAATCTGCCAAGTGCATTCATGGCATTTACTCCTCTGGTACTGCCAATTCTCCTGATTCTGATGAATACCATTCTTTCAGCACTGGGATTAAAGGAAGGTATCTTTAATATCATCATCTTCCTAGGTCAGCCAATTATCGCTGTAGGCATAGGCTTACTGGTTGCTATCGCAACCCTGATTCCAACAGTTGATAAGGAAACTGCCGTAAAAGAGATGGAAAAAGGCATGGCCTCTGCAGGAATCATCCTTCTGGTTACCGGAGCCGGTGGTGCCTTAGGTCAGATTATCAAGGACTCAGGACTTGGTACCTATATTGCTCAGGGCTTTGCAGCAGCAAGCATTCCAGTAGTTCTACTGCCAATGATTATTGCAACCTGTGTTCGCTTCATTCAGGGTTCTGGTACTGTAGCAATGATTACTGCAGCAGGTATTACCGCTCCAATCGTAATTGCAGCCGGTGCTAACCCAATGTTAGGCGCAATCGCCTGCTGCGTAGGCTCATTATTCGCCAGCTACTTCAACGACTCATTCTTCTGGGTTGTAAACAGACTGCTGGGTATCAGTCAGGTAAAGGATCAGCTGAAGGTCTGGACCGCTCCAACCACCATTGCCTGGGCTATCGGCTGTGTTGAAGTTCTGATTCTGTCAGTCTTCATGTAAGCAGGAATAAAAATAGACAATAAAATCTGTTTAACACCTTAGTAAAGAGCTCTCTAAAAAAAGGGAGCTCTTTTCATTTTAGCAGTGTTCCCCTGTGAATTAGGATATTAGCTCCAGTTACAGTAGGCGTTCAGCATAAAAATCATGTTTTATTGGATGCATTTTTGGTTAATTCTGTGTACTTCAACGGTCAATTTACTATACGTTTTATAATTTTTTCCGGCGTATACTTGGCATCAAAAGCAAGACATTTGTTGTTCCTAATTCAAACAGGCTAAGGAGCTTAATATGACGGAACATTATTGTCCACCAAGAGCTATAACAGACAAAACAATAATAAAAAGACGCTTCTACATATGCAGTCTGATTGTTTTTCTGATTATCTTCTCCATAAGCTGTGTAACCAGCTGGGGAGCACAAGATTTAATAGATAATATTGTAAGTCCCGAAGAGCTGCTTATTTACACCGTAATTGGCTTTATGCCAGCTCTGGTATTATTTGTTTACGCTTATTATTTTCTGACCGGAAGATTAAGAGACTGCGGAAAGAACACCTACCATGCCTGGTTTATTCTGATTCCACTGTTTGGATTGGGATACTGTATCTATCTGTGTTTTCCAGGATCTAAAGAGATTACTACATAGCAACAGCTGGTGCGCATTTATAGAACAAATACAGAAAAGTGTACCAGCTGAACTTTACACAGATTCAAACTGCTCAGGTACTAGTCTCTGAAGTCAACAAATACTTGCTGTCCTGAGCAATTCTCTATAATTAGCCTTTGAAGAAAACCTCTGTACGGGCGTCACGGCTTTCCTTTAAATACTCATCAAAGTCAATCTTGAGATTGATGTAGTCTTCATATGGTTTTACCAGACGAGGATCAGGATGACCTTTCATATTAATATCGAAAAAAGCCTTGATTGAAGCCATTTCTTCAATTCTTCTGTTTTTCTCGATTAGCTCTGCAGAAGTCAGATCTGCTGATGATAGTTCTGCTGTAGATAGTTCGCTCATAAAGTGCTCCTTAATGTTGTTTTTATGTTTGTTATGCTGATATTTTCTATGAACAGCACAAATAAAACTTGTGATCCCGTCAAAAAAATGAAGATTGCCTACACGAAGTCAGCTATCCATTTTTTTTATCAGAAGTTATTACTTTGATTTCAACTGGTTACATGGATCACTATTTTTTTTAGTGAGTCCTCCAACCACCATTAAAGTTTAGAACGGAAGAATTTGGATAAAATTAGAGCGATACAAAAGAAAGATCATATTATTTGAGAAGAAAGAATTCTTTATGCTCTGATCATGATGACACCACGCTTCTTTAGAGATTCACAGATATCCTCAGGAAGACCTTTATCAGTAACAACCATATCCAAATCATCTATATCGCAAATCTTATAAAGACTTGTTGCTCCGTACTTGCTTGAATCAACCACCAGAACCTTCTTGGCATGTCTCTTTAAAAGAGCCTTCTTGATTATCACCTTGGAGTAACTTGGAGTTGAAACACCTGGACTCTCATCAATCCAGGCATTGCAGGCTAAGAACACCAGATTAGGATTAATCTTCTCAAAATACTGTTTGGTATCATCGCCCGCACAGGATTTGGTAGTTTTGTCGATGCGCCCCCCGGTTACAATCACATCTACCTGCGACAGTTCGGATAGCACAAGCGCGATATTAAGATCAGGAGTAAATACAGTTAAGGGAATATTTGGAATGTTTCTGGCAATCTCCATCGTGGTAGTTCCGGCATCAAGAATTAAGCAGTCCCCCTCCTTGATTAGAGAAGCGGCCTTCTTTCCTATCAGAGCTTTATCCTGATGACGGGTAACAGCTTTTTCAGTAACAGGAGTCTGAATCGGAATATAGCGATTCAGGGTTGCGCCGCCGTGAACTCTGCTGATTGTGCCCTTTCGTGTGAGCTTGGAAAGCTCTCGTCTGATTGTCGAAGGAGAAGCTCCTGTTACTTCAACCAGCTCCTCAACCGTAACCAGGTTATGTAGCTTTAAGTGATTTAAGATTGTTTCAACTCTATCATTACTCATGACTCGTATCCTTATGCAGCTTTAAAACGATTATATAAAACGGTTGGTTTTTAAGGAGTGAACCGGTACGTATTCTGGGAAAAAGAAAGACGAAAATTATTAAAAGATGCAGACAAATTAACGGATCTTGAACGTGAAAGATTGGTCAAAATGTATGTATATTTTTGCAGTCAAGTAAATTTATCTTTTATATCAGATAATTGATTATATATAACTCTCCAAGTCCACTCTCTGTATAACTCATTAAACAGTAAAAAATCTAAGTTTTTTCTAAGAGTTAGATTCTATTCTTCAAACAAACATACAACTTGTATAGGAGAATATAAGAATGAAATTCAAGGCAGTATTAGTATTAGCTGCATTAGCATCCGCTGTGAATCTGGCAAATGCTGCAGATGACAGCTCTTTAGATGTAACCTACAGTACTGGTGATACATCTATCAGCGTAAGCAAGAATTCCACAACAGGTTCTACAACCTCAGTTCCTCCACATCATGCCCCAAAGCCTGATGATTTAGACAGACATCATCCAGACTTTGCACATGAGCCACCTCATGACGGCAAAGGCCCACATCACCCAGATGGAAAAGAGCCTCCTCATTTTGAAGGAAAGGCTCCGGCACATCCAGATGGACACGGTCCAGACTTTCATGCCAAGGATGGTAAACCAGGAAATCCAGATATGAAAAAAGAGCTTCATAAGAACGATGTGGCTCACAATGGAAAAACAGAACCTAAAAAAGAGATCCACGAGAAGCACGATGCTCCAAAGGCATCCAATCAGTACAAGGATTTAAGACGAAAAGGATAGAAAAGACTTAATTTATGAAGCTATAGATTATTCTGCCTCAGTCTCTGAGGCAGTTTTTTTTAAAGCAGATCAAGACAGCTCTCTACAGGAAGACCTTCTAGCTTGTCCTCCTTAGTCTTGAAGCGTTCAACCATTCTGCCTACAGCAGTCATGGCAACCTCAATACTCTGCTTTACAGGCTCCCCCTTAAGAATATGCCCCATAAAGACAGAACAGAAGATATCGCCTGTTCCAGAGAAGGAAACAGGGATCTCCTCATAAGGCAGATTGAAGTATTCACCGCTCTTAGGCTCATAGCAGCAGACCTGCTTTTTGTTATCCACAAAAGCACTGGTCACCACAATTGTGCCAGAAGTGTACTTTCTTAAGGCATCAATCAGTTCACGCATCTGAGATGAAGAAATTGAACCGCTCTGATAAGGAATACCAGCCAGAAAACAGGCTTCAGTATAGTTAGGAACAATATAGTCAGCTACACCGATAAGCTCACGCATATAGCTGACGATGCTCTCTGAAATACCGTTATAAAGCTCTCCGTTATCTGCCATCACAGGATCAGAGAAAATAGTTATACCCTTGGTTTTGAGGAACTTGCAGTATTCGTTGACAATCTCAAGCTGCTCGTGAGAGATAACAATACCGGTACCTACGGCATCAAATCTGAAATCAAGCTTCTGCCAAACAGAGATAGACTTTCGCATATACTCTGTTGTATCTAAAAGAGCATAATCTCCATAGGCAAAGTTGTTTGAAACCAGTGCCGTTGGCAGATTAAAAAGGCTGTAGCCCATATGAGAAAGAATAGGGATCATGGCAGTCATGGCAACCTTGGTCTGACCTGCCATATCAGTAATCAGTAAAACTCTTTTCGGCATAGAAACGCTCTAAAAAAAAATCCTCAAATGTATTTGAGGACTTATTCTACTACAAAGCATCCCATCAGACTAACAACGGTCCAATGTGATGCATATCATATTTTTAAACTACTACAGTCTGACTCAGTACGCTGACATCAGGATCATCTAAAGTACCGTTCTCAACAGCCTTTACAATGTCTTCCTGTGAATACTTATCCTCAGGATATACAACCACTACAGACTTATCCTGATTCTGAAGGAAGTTATGCTCGCCATAGTCGGTATAGCGGGTAGCTCCTACTGAAACCAGAATCTGTGCAGGGAATCCAGCCTCTGCAAGATAGCTGTTAATCATCTCTGCAGGACCTTCGTTCTGCTGATTGTTCAGCTTGTCGATAAGCCACTCAATCAGCTTACCGTAGATATAGCTGTAATCACGGACAGCACTGTCCTCACCGTAAGGATGAACTACTCCGTCACGAACTAAAAATGAGGCAATTCTGTATCTATTCAGAATACCTTTGTCATCAAAACGGTCAATGGCAATGGCATTATCTGAAAAGCCTTTTGAGGATGCTCCCCAGTTTTTCTTCTGAGAAATCTTTTTAGCGCCTTCCTTGCGGATTGAGCAGTCGTTTGAAGCACCGAAGAATACAGGTGTCAGTGAAACCACCTTGCCTTCAGACCACTCAACATTACAGATAATTGCACACTCAGGTTCAATCTGAAGCTTCTGCTCGCCCTGAGGGAAGATAATCTTGTTGGAATCAAAAGGAAATACGCCTAAAAACTCAGGGGTAACTTTTGATGCATGAGGAATAAATGTTGGGAAAACAGCCTTTGGAGCCTTAGCCTCTGCTGTTTTAACATTAGTAAAATCAACAGCCTCACCAGCCTGTTCTAAATGTCCGGTAAAATTACCCGCTACACCGAAGGTAGCCATCATTTTTAAGTTAATAGCCATATAAAACTCCTTAATTCACTAGATGTATTTTAGCAATTTTTTGCCCTAATTACATTGATGTTGGTCCATTGCACACTTAAAATATATGCAGACAAAACAAAGCGTAATATTAAGGTTCAAAGGCAATCCCGGCACCTGACGATATAACCCAGTTACATAATTACATGAAAAAATTACTGTTTATTCCCCTTTTAACATTTCTTTTAGGTATCACCCCAGCACAGGCTGACCAGCATAAATCCTTTCGTGAAGCTAAACTAAATATGGTTGAGATCTTCAGAAAAATGCATGATCCTAAAACCTTATACTGTGGCTGCAGCATAAAGTTTCCTAAACGCGGAGGATATATGCCTGATCTAGAAAGCTGCGGCTATCACTCCGATAAGCACGCCAAGAATGCCAAAAGAATTGAGGCTGAACACATTATGCCGGCATGGGAATTCGGACATAAGAGAAACTGCTGGATTAAGGGACACAGAGCTAACTGTGAGCATAAAGATACAGAGTTTCAGGAGATGCATGCTGATTTGCACAATCTATACCCTGCCATAGGAGAAGTCAACAGCGATCGCAACAACTACAGTTTTACTGATAGACTTTCAGATGATAACTATCATAAAGACTATACATCCCATAAGTCTGTTAAGAACTATTCAAGACACAAAGTAAAAGGCTATGGTCACTGTGAGATGGTAATTGACAGAACTCATGAAGAAGCAATGCCTCCAGAAAGGGCCCGCGGTATAATTGCCAGAGCCTATCTTTATATGAGTTCACGATATAATATAGCCTTGAGCAAAGAAAAACAGCAACTTTTCCAAAAATGGAATAAAATGTACGCTCCTGATAAAAACGAGTGTTTAAGAAACAGTCAGATCAAAAAAATTCAGGGACATGACAATCCTTTTGTAAGCAGAGCATGTCATTACTGATAATCAGGAAAGACTGACTTCAAGCCAGACAGTTTAATGACGAATTACATCTCGTCTCAGACTAAAAATAGCCGAGTATATATATGAGAACCGTAAGAATTTGCCAGTATAACGCAGCCCTTGCACTTAATGTTGAGCTAGAGCTTGATGAGGATGGCTTTGGACATCTCGTCAGAGTTTTAAGATTCAAAGAGAATGATCCCTTTGTTGTTTTTGACGGCAATGGACACGAATACGAGGCAGTAATCTTATCTGCATCAAAATCAAAGGCAACCTATAAGTGTGTAAAGGAGATTATAAGAAATGTGGAATCTCCTCTATATATTGAGCTAGGACAGGTTATAAGCCGTGGCGATAAGATGGAATTCACCATTCAGAAGGCCTGTGAGTTAGGAATCAGCGAGATAACCCCTCTATATTCAGCAAGATGCGGGGTTAAGCTGGATGAAAAAAGACAGTCTAAAAAGGTAGAGCAGTGGCAGAAGATTGCAATTTCCGCCTGTGAGCAGTCAGGGAGAAACGTTGTACCTCGTGTCAATGAAATCACCAATATTGATGACTGGTATGCAAAAAATCCACAGGCTCTATCTTTAACCCTTGATCCTAGAGCTGACAAGAAACTTACCGAACTCGAAGTCGGTAAACAGCTGAGGCTTTTAATTGGTCCTGAAGGTGGACTTGATGCCGAGGAAATTACAAAGGCAAAGGATAACAGCTTTGTTGGAGTAACCCTGGGCCCTAGAATTTTAAGAACCGAGACTGCAGCCCTGGCAGCATTATGTATTCTCGGCAGCAAATACGGAGATCTGTAAATGGAGAATTCACCACTGGTTCTTGGAAAGAATACTACCTACGATAACGAGTATGCGCCATCAAGACTGCACAGAATTGAAAGAGCCTTAGGCCGTTCTGCCATAAAGCATCTTAAGAATTTCTACGGCATGGATATCTGGCGTCTTTATGAGATGACCTATCTTAATTTAAACGGTCTGCCAAAAGTATGCATGGGTATTATGAAGGTGCCAGCTTCAAGCAGATATATTGTGGAGTCAAAGTCCCTGAAGCTATATGAGCTCTCTTTCACCATGACAAAATTTGAGTCATTGAAAGATGTTGAGACCGTATTTGCAAGGGACCTGTCCAGACTGCTTGAGTGCGAGGTTGAGGTAAAACTCTTTGAGGTCAAAAACAAGGAATTTGGCTTTGAGACTCCTAAAGGAATCTGTCTTGAGGAGCAGAATTTTTCCAATGACATGATTTTCAAGAACTACGAGTATTCTCCAAAGGTTCTGAAAACAGCAGATGGTAAAAAGACCGTATCTAAAACCTATTACACCAATCTGTTCAGATCACTCTGCCCTGTTACCGCCCAGCCAGACCATGCAACAGTGATGATTGACTACAAGGGCCTTGCTCCTGATGAAGAATCTCTGCTTGATTATCTGGTATCTCTCAGAAATCATCAGGGCTTTCACGAGCAGTGTGTTGAACTTATCTTCTCTGATATCATGCATGCCCTAGAGCCTTCAGAGTTAACAGTTTCAGCCTTCTTCACCAGAAGAGGCGGTATTGATATCAATCCTGTCAGAACCTCTCTTAAAGATCAGAAATTCCCTTCTGTAAGGTTTATTAGACAATAACCACTTATAATTTCGGGATTTTTTTCAAAAAGCAATACTCGTCAAAATCTAGCCTGCACCTGCAGGCTATAATCAAATGGTAATAACTATTAATAAGGAGACCATATGAGTATTGTTGATGTATGGCCATCAGGTTCCATGGCTTTGTTAACCCAAAGCGAAGCCGATGCTTTGTCTCTATCCAGTAAGGGTGAGCTTTACGAGCTCTACCGCAACTGCTCACTTGCTGTGCTCAACAGCGGTAACATTACAGACAATTCAAAGGAATTACTGGATAATTTCAGTGATTTTGAAATCAGCATTATCAGAAACGAGCGTGGTTTGAAGCTTGAACTTATCAATCCACCAAAGAGTGCTGTAGTTGAAGGTGTGGTAATCAAAAAGCTTAGAAACCATCTTTATTCCGTTCTGAGAGATATCGTTCAGTTACAGTCTTTAGGAAAGGATGGTGAGAATTTCCTGCGCAAACAGTATGAATCAGAAAGTGCTTATATCACCAACCTGATCTTTATTATTCTGCGTAATGCAGGTGTACTCAAGGCTGGAGTAAAACCAAATATCGCCGTATGCTGGGGCGGACACTCCATTTCCAAAGCAGAATATGAGTATGCCTACAATGTTGGCTTAGAGCTTGGTTTAAGAAAAATCGATATCTGCACAGGCTGCGGACCTGGTGTAATGGAAGCTCCAATGAAGGGCTCATTCCAGGGTTTCTCCGAGCAGTGTGATCAGGATAAATGCCGCATGATAGGACTTACCGAACCATCCATCATTGCAGCAGAACCACCTAATGCCATGGTTACAGATCTGGTTATTCTACCTGATATTGAAAAACGTCTTGAATCCTTCGTAAGATTGGGGCACACCCTGATTATCTTCCCTGGCGGACCAGGTACTGCAGAGGAGCTGCTATATATTCTTGCCATCAAGATGAGCGGTGAGAATAAGCATAACTTCCTGCCTCTGATCCTCACCGGAAACAAGGATTCAGAAGAGTACTTCAATGCATTAACCGAATTCCTGGTTCTGTGCTTTGGCCCGGATGTAACCAGATATTACGATCTGATTATTGATGATCCTGTAGCAGTAGCCACCAAGGTAAAGCAGAACAATGAGTCTGTACTTGATCACAGAACCATTACTCACGATTCCTACTGTTTCAACTGGACCTTAAAGATCCCTTACGAACTGCAGGTATCCAAGCCGGTTTCTCATGAGTTCATGGCAAGTCTGAATCTAAACCGAGATCAGGAGCCTTGGAAGCTTGCCTGCAATCTGAGATCCGCATTCTCCGGTATTGTGGCAGGTAACGTTAAGGAATACGGTATCAAGCTTGTTGCCCAGAAAGGACCATTCAAGCTCCACGGAGACAAGGATATCATCAGATCAATGGATAAGCTTCTGCGCAGCTATATCAAGCAGGGACGTGTACTTCTGTCTAAGAAAGAATACAAGCCTTGCTACGAACTGTGCAAAGACTAATCGTTTAAAGATTACAGAGAACTCTCCTGCCTGCATTGTGGCATGAGTTCTCTGTTTGTTTCTACCAAAGCAATTAACAGATTTGATTAAAGCTCTTTAATCAGCTCAACAAAATCGCCCGCATTCTTCTTGCCGAAAACAACCTTTGAGTCATTGAGAATAATACAAGGCACACTCATGATATTGTATTTATCCTTTAAATCAGGATAGTACTGAATATCGTACATCTGAGCTTTGACTCTGTCATTTAAAGATGCAATTCTCTGGGATCCCATCACAGCTTCAGGACACATAGTGCAGCTTAAAGAAACCACTATCTTAATATCCACATTTTTATCAATTGACTTTATTGAGGCTAAGAGAGCTTCATCTATGGTCTGCCCAGGGCCTGCAGTATTATATAAAGCCACGATAAAGGAATTAAACTCATGTCCTCCAGGAACACCGTGGAAAACAATTCTGTCGGCAGAGCCTTCCTGATTGAGGATATGAATCCCCGGATCTGAATCTGTATTTACAACTTCATAGTGAATTCTCTCGGATAAAGAAGCAAATTCCTCACAAAAACCTTTAAGCTTTGAGGCTAGTTCTGAATTATCGTCGTGAACTCTTAAAATCACATCATTTTCAAATTTAGCGATTACAGCTCCAACCTGAGACTTAATCTCTGCAGACAGGAAGGAATCAGACTCAGACTCTGCAACAGAGTCTTTCACAGATAATGTACTCTGAGTCTTAACAGATGCCTTCTCCTGTTTGAATTCAGGCAGATTCAGTTCATCATGCACCCTTGAGATATGCTTTTCAGCTGCGGTTGCACTTATGGCGCCGTCTGATACAGCAGTTACTACCTGACGCAGATTCTTCACACACAGATCACCTGCAGCATAAACACCTTCAACAGAGGTCATACGGTTTTCATCAGTAATGACATAGCCGTTTTCATCCAGACAGATCCTGTCTTTAAACATAGCAGTATTTGGAACATAACCGGCAAAAACGAACACTCCAAAATTCTGACCGTCTTCCGATCTGAAATCAGATTCCTCATGGGTAAGATTATTGATTAGTTTTGCAGATTCTACAGAGTTCTCTCCATCCACCTTCACGACCTCGGTGTTAAACAGGACTTTTATGGATGGGTATTTTTTGAGTTCATCACTTACGCTTCTGGCACATTTGAACTCGGCAGAACGGACACAGATAGTAATGGAACGAGCATATTTGGTAAGAAAGATACTCTCTTCTACAGCAGCAAAACCTCCACCGATAACCAGAAGATCTTTTCCGGTAAAGAATTCACCATCACAGGTGGCACAGTAGGCAACACCTCTTCCCTGAAATTTATCTTCTCCGTCAAAACCGACTCTTCTTGGATTGGCACCAGTAGCAATAATTACAGATAGAGTTTTTAAAATTCCTTTTGAGGTGATGATTTCTTTGATTTTATTGTTTAAGTTAAGATCAGTTACATCAGCACTTAGAAATTCTGCTCCAAAATTCTGAGCCTGCTGATACATGGTTGCAGTAAGTTCTGTTCCGCTGGTACTGATAATTCCAGGATAGTTCACAACCTCTGAGGTGATTGTAATCTGTCCGCCGATTTTCTCTTTTTCAACAACCAGAACTTTATATCTTGCTCTTGCCAGGTATATAGCGGCGGTTAGCCCCGCTGGGCCACCGCCGATAATAATGGCATCATACATTTTTTCCATGAGACACCATCCTTTTTGTTTTAGATTAAACCAACCAGATCAAATGAAGGCTTTAAGGTTTCCTTACCAGGCTGCCACTTAGCTGGACATACTTCATCACCATGCTCTGCTACAAACTGTAAAGCCTGAACCTTACGCAGCAGTTCTTCTGCATTACGACCGACATTACCTGCACTTACCTCATAAGCGGCAATCTTACCTTCAGGATTGATGATATAGGTACCACGTTCAGCCATACCGGCATCTTCAATATAAGCATCCACATCACGTGCCAGAGCTCCGGTTGGATCACCAATCATAGGATAGGAAATCTTGCCAACCTTCTCTGAGCTCTCATGCCATGCCTTATGAACAAAGTGAGTGTCACAGGATACAGAGTAGATTTCACAGCCAATCTTCTTAAAGTTTGCATACTCTGTTTCCAGATCTTCAAGTTCGGTTGGACATACAAAAGTGAAGTCTGCAGGATAGAAGAACAGTACAGACCACTTGCCTAATAAATCAGACTTGGTTATTTCCCTGAATTCACCCTTACCTTTGATGCCATCTTTGTTCTGGTATACGTTAACTTTAAAGTCTGCCAGTTCTTTGTTGATTAGTGACATAATATTATCTCCTAGTTAATATATAACTTACTAAAATTAAAAATCTTTTAAATTATCTAATGCTAACTTATATTAGCATTAGACAACTTATTTTTCTAAAAAAATGAGAAGGTTTCAAAGCTGAATCAAACTTCTCGTTCATTTCATGTAATGAATGATAACATTTAATTTGATTAAATAAAACATTACTGATAATCATTCTTAATAAGAATTATATTAACGTTATTTTTCAATAGATTAGTATTATAACAATGACAAAATACATCAGAAAAAATATGAGCTCCTAATGGAGCCCATACTAAAGATAAAATTAGAAAGGATTAGTGGAAGATTTTTTCATCAGCTTAAACTAATGCTGATTAGCTTCTACGTTATTCTCGTCTTGAGGAACTTGCTGAACTTCAGGCTCTGCAGGAGCCTCAGGAGCAGCAGGAACATGATAATCAAACAGAGTTTTGATTGAAGCAATGAATTCCTGTTCAGAATTCAGGTTGCATGAGAATACATTGTGCTCTCTATCTCTATTACCAAAGACACAGCATGCAAGTGCATTCTTAAGCTGCTGCTCATTCATATTCGCAATCTGCTCATCAATATTCAGTAAGACAGAAAAAGTCTGTCTGATAAGATTTTTAACAGCATCAGGATTACGTTTAAATGCATCATCAACTATTGTCTTTACAGCATCTTTCAGATTATTGCTCTTAAATCTGTTAAGGTAATTCATATCAACAACATCCTGAACGCGAGATGTCATAACCTGCTGATCATAGTCTTTAACACTTTCAAAAGACTCTTTAACAGGGTTGGCTTCAACCTTTGGCTGTTCATGTACCTGATTTACATTATTCTCCTGTACTCTGGAGTTATCAGCCTGATGCTGCTGAACAGGCTGATTTGCGGCCTGAGCTCCACTCTTTTTGCAGCTTTTTACAAGTGAATAAATACCCCAGCCTATACCAAACAGACCGCCGGTAAGAATAGTTGCAGAAATCTTGAGAGCCAATCCAAGCTTGGATCCACTCTTTTTTGCATTCTGCAGTTCAGGAGGAAGTGCAGAGTTATCAACCTTAGCTTTGTTCTGTACTTCCTGATTATATGTAGTATTTACGTTTGAAACGCTAGCTCCACCAACACGATCTGTCATATTAATTACCTCAAAAAGCAGAAAATTTATAATTAAAATCAATCTGTAAGTGTAAAACTTACTCTGTGAAAATCTTCAGCTAATGACTAAAGCTGTTATGAAAAACCTTTTAAAATTGAAAATGAATTCTGATTTTCATCAGAAGTATCAACCCCATCCTGCAGCTTTGATTTCAGCTGACGTAAGGCTCGGATAAAAATAACCAAAGCCTCTTCAAACTTGTTATAGTCCATGTTTTCAGGAAGCACCCTAGTAAGAGTAAACATATCTCTTTCAGCATCAAAACCGATGCTGCCCAAAGCAGCGCCCTGGCCTAAATGATTAGAGCTCATGAAAATCTCAAAAAATTTTGCGCGCTCTGAATTCTCAACATGACCGATTTCAGCAGCTATAAACAGATTTCCATTTGTCAGCTCAAAAAGAACATCATCTTCATCAAACAGCACACCACAGTTGTTATCATTGGAAAAGGAAAGATCATCAATACCGATTTTCTGACCTAGCTGTCTGATAAGTTCAGCACCGTTCATATTAACTCCTGTATGTATTTATTAACTTTTTCTTTCTTATTTCATTCAGTTAGAACATTAAACTGTGTTACTAAAAATTCTTCTACAGATTTTATAGATATTAATATTATAAAGAATTTTAATTTTTCTTATTTGATGTAGTTCAAAAATTCATAAATTTGGTAAAAAAACGAAATATAAGCGCAGAGATAAATAAAGAAAGGAATTAAAAAATATTCTATATCAGTGGAGCACATCTGAACATTCTCTTCCAACCAGAGTGCAGGCTGTAGAGAACAGATCATTGAAGTTATTGTGGAAATTGCTCATGAATGCACCTAGTGAGAAGGTAAGTACAGAAATACCAACAATCATGGAAATAGCAAATCCCAGAGAGAAAATATTGAGCTGAGGCGCTGCTTTTGTCATAACCCCCAGAGTGAAATTAACCACCAGCATGGTACAGATAGCACTCATGGACATAGCAAGACCGGCCTTAAACATGGATCCGGAAAAATACATCAGATCATTTAAGCTCTGAGTAGGAACAAATGATCCCATCGGCAGAGTCGTAAAGCTTTCCATCAGCAGATTAAAAAACAGCAGATGTCCGTTTATTGAAAAGAAAACAAGAGTACATAAAACAGTAAAGAACTGACCTACAACAGGAGTATTAGTTCCTGACACAGGATCAACCAGAGACGCAAAGCCAAGACCAGTCTGCATAGCGACCGCCTGTCCTGCAATGATAAAGGCCTGAGACACAAACAGTGTCACCATTCCTAAAGCCAGTCCAATTAAAACCTCTTTTATGGTGATAAGGATGCCTTTAACACTGAAAGGTTCAGTATTCGGAGCAAGATCAGGAATATTAGGCAGCATACACAGAGTGATGGCTAAGGCAGAAAGAACCTTGGTCAGCATAGGAACACTACGTGACGATATCGCAAACATACTGCCGAAAAAAGCGGCGATTCGGCATAAAGGCCAGACAATCTGAGCTATGGCAGTAAGTGAAATTGGCTCTAAAAAATTCATCACCCGATAGATTGAGGAATAAGCTCAATAATTAGTCTGAAAAAGGACATTAGTTTCTCAAGGCCCCAGTGAGCACCAAAAATCAGAGCTCCCACGGTAACCACCAGACGAGGCAGGAAAGATAGAGTCTGCTCGTTAATAGAGGTTGCAGCCTGAAAAACAGAAACCACTAAACCGATACACAGAGAAGGAAGAATACTGGCACTAACCAGAATAGCCACAAGGCCCAAAGCTTCTCTTACAATATCTATAAAGACCTCGGCTTCCATACTATGTACCTCCGACGCCTATACCAAAGCTTGTCATCAGAGTTCCCATAATGAGAGACCAGCCGTCAACAAGTACGAAAAGCATCAGCTTAAATGGCAGAGACACAATCATAGGCGACAGCATCATCATACCCATTGCCATCAGAATGGATGCAACCACCAGATCGATAATCAGAAATGGCAGGAAGAGCATAAAGCCAATCTGGAATGCAGTCTTAAGCTCACTGATGATAAAAGCAGGGATAACCACTCGCATTGGAACATCATCAAGCTTGTCAATTTTTACATTGGCATACTCTGAAAAAGCGTTCAAATCAGACATACGGGTCTGATTGAGCATAAACTTGTGCAGAGGCTTCTGAGCAAGAGAAAAAGCTTCTCTAGCCTCAATCTTCTCCTCCATATAAGGTTCAATAGCGGTGGTATACATATCATCAAAAACAGGGGTCATAACAAACACTGTCATGAACAGAGCAATACCGACAACAACCTGATTGGAAGGAGCTGCCTGCAGACCTATGGCCTGACGCAGAATACCGATTACAATAACAATTCTTGTAAAAGATGTCATCATAACCAGAATTGAAGGAATAAAGGAAAGAAGCCCCATCAGGATTACGACCTGAAGATTCAGGGCATAATCAGAAGTTCCATCCGGATTGATTTTTACAGTAAAGGCATTGATATCAAGATTGCCTGCTGCTGAGGCTGTAGGGACAAAATAGAGGATTCCTGCACTCGCAAGTGCTATAAAAAGACTTATGGCAAAGGTTTTCTTAAGGGAAGAGAGAGTACTTAAAAGTGCCCTGGTATTTCCCATAAGTTTATGATCAGTTGTCTTTTGTAGAATCATTCTCTTTCAAGCTCTTTTCAGTCTGAGCATCAGCTCCAGACATAATTCTTTCAAATTCCAGTTTTACATCATCAACATCAGTAAGATAGGTAATCTGAGTCTGGGTAACTCCAAGCAGAACCTTTTTACTGCCGGCCTTTACAATAACAACTCTCTGCTTAGGTCCAACATAAAGCTGATTCTCTATTCCCAGAGTGCCCTTGTTGACCTTTACAAAACGGGTCTTTTTCAGAAGATATGCCATGGCGACAATTAAAGACAGGATTGCAAAGGTTGAGATTACCCACGAAAAAATAGAGGCTGTGTCCAGTACTGGACCACCAGCCTTATCCTCTGCAGCAGCCGATGCTGCTGCAAAAATACTAAAAGCGCATATTAAACATCTAATCATATGACTACTGTAATTTCTTGATACGCTCAACCTGACTGATTACATCAGTTAAACGGATACCAAATTTATCGTTAACTACAACAACCTCACCATGGGCAATCAGTGTACCGTTAACCAGCACATCCAAAGGTTCACCTGCCATACGCTCAAGCTCAATAACAGAACCCTGATTCAACTGCAGCAGATTTCTAATGGATATCTTTGCGTGACCAACTTCCATTGTAATGGTTACAGGAATATCCAGAATAGAATCAAGTTTCTTACGCTCTTCTGCAGTCAAAGGAGATTTGCTCGGAGCACCGCCTTCTTCTTCAAATTCTTCGACAGGAGGAGCAACGGGATCTTCGCTGCCACCTTCCTGGGCACCAAGAGCGGCAGCCCACTCGTCGGCTAATTTCTGATCTTCTGACATACATCACCTTCTAATCGTCATCAAAATCTTCCATCTCATCTTCATCAGCAATATTAACTCCATTACCTTTAATAAAGCTGAAGTCATTCTTAGCACTCTTAGGTCTTTCCAGTACCTCAGAGATTCTGATGGCCATCTTATCTTTTGACTGTCCAAGCTTAGCATGATAGCTTGGCAGATCCTCTACATATACTAGAAGATTATCTGGAATATCAACGTGTAAAACATCTCCAACCTTAAAATCCATTACATCGCGTAAGGAAACCAGGGTATCAAGAAGCTTTACGCGCATGTCAACGCTGACATCCATAACTTCTTCACGTAGAGCTTTATTCCACCTTACATCAGTATCGCCCTTGTCTGACTGAACACCAGCATCAAGAAGCTCTCTGATAGGTTCGATCATGGAATATGGGAAGCAGATATGCAGATCACCGCCACCGCCATCCAGATCGACATGGAACTGATTTACAACCAGAACTTCAGATGGCGAAACAATGTTTGCCATTGAAGGGTTAACTTCTGAGTCGAGGTATTCAAACTCAACGTCCATTACAGGAGACCAGGCATCCTTGTAATCAGCAAATACCATTTTCAGAAGTTTCTGAGTAATTCTTCTTTCTGTAGGAGTAAATTCACGACCTTCGATCTTGGTTCTGAATCTACCCTCACCGCCGAAAAAGTTTTCAACCAGAATAAATACCAGTCTTGCTTCCAGCGTGATCAGAGCTGTACCCTTTAGCGGACGGAAACGAACCATGTTAAGAGAGGTAGGCACGAACAGAGTCTGAGTATATTCACCAAACTTCATCATGTTCACGCCTGTCCAGGTAACTTCAGCACTGTGACGCATCATGTTGAAAAGACTGATACGCATGTGACGGGCAAAACGTTCGTCCACAAGCTCAAGAGTTGGCATACGGCCACGAACAATACGTTCCTGAGAGCCGAAGTCAAAACTCTTTACGCCCGTAGTTTCCTGGGGTTTTTCCTCTTCAACATCATCCGCTCCGTGTAACAGAGCATCGATTTCGTCCTGAGATAAAAACTCGGTCACGTTATAAGCTCCTTACTGCAGAACAAAGCTGGTAAACAGGATCTGGTCAACGACCGGAGTCTTGTTAAGCTCTGACATCTTTGCTCTTACAGCATCCAAAAGGTCACGCTTTAGTCTCTGTCTTCCGGATGGAAGCAGTAAAGCTTCATATGACTGGGCTGAAAGTCTCTCGAAAATAACACTGTTCATCAGTGTCAGATGCTTCTTGGCTAGAGCTTCATTCTCTTCGCCAATTACCACCAGCACTACCTGAACCTGTCCGGTATGAATTCTTCTGTCACTCTTTATAGAGAATGTGAAAGTCTGATCGAAAGGAACATAAATGTCACGCTGAAGCAACATCTTTTCCTTCTCCTCAGCTGCCTTCTGTGCGGCTATTTCCTCAGGGGTAGGCCCAGGAGGTTCAAAAGGAGGGAGATGCATGAAATAAGCAGCACCGAAATAACCGCCTGCACCGATAATAAGTAGCAGAAGAATAGCTATGATTAAGAAAAGTTTACCTTTCTTTTTAGGAGCATCATCTGAATCTGCTACATCAACATCATTTTTTTCTTTAGCCATAATTCTCTCCTTTTTTTTATATTATGGCACACAGATAAAAATATTCATTTAATTATCATATATTTCTATGCAAAATAGCTTACTGTATTGCTATTTTGTGAGTTATTTAAATTTTCATTATTCTCTATATGATGATTTTCTGACGCCTCGGCATCGATTTTACCTCCTGCAAAGACTGTGCCGTTATCAGATTGATTTTCTTCATTTTCTTTTTGCTGCTTCTGATTCTGACCGGAATTCTGAGAAAACTCCTCAGAGGAAGAGCCATTAAATGCCCTTTCTTCACCATATTCAGAAACTTCTGTCTTAGCCAAAATACTGTTGGATTCAAGCAGGTTCTTCAGTACATCAATACCGCTTTCCAGCATTGCACGTGTTCCGGAGTGAGAGGCACTGATGGAAATCTTTGTAATTTCTTCTGGAGATGCAGCATCAATGACAATTCTCATCTTGCCTAAACCTTCAGGATTTAGAGCCAGCTCCAGAGACTTCAGATTGCGGGAGGACATCTCCATCACCTTCATTGCCAGTGCTTTTGCATTCTCCTTTAGATCAGATGACATATTCAGTAAATCAAATTTCTGCGCATCTGCCCCTGAAAGTGTAAAGCCATCCACAGTCTTCCCTGAAGTATTCAGCGAACTGTACAGATTTGGATTGGACTGAGAGAACATTGATGAACTGCCCTGTTCTGAGAACGACTTTGACATCAGGTTCTGTGAATTGATTCCCAGACTATTCTCAGTAAGATTACGAGGATTTACTGCAAAGGCATCTACCCTTGAAGAGGTCACTTCATTATTGACACTGGCCTCTGAGACAGATGTATTTACAACCTTCTTAAGCAATTCCACAGACTTCTCCAGAGAGTTCTGAAGACTTTCCTTTTTATCAGCAAGAATAGACTCTATCTTGGTCTTTATATCCTCTTTGGCAAGAATTTCATCAAGATTCAGTGAAGCTCTTATGCTGTCCTCGATAACCTCAAAATCCTTTGCACCAAAGTCCTCAGTCATAGAAAACAGAGGTTTTTCATCATTGACCTTAACTGTACCGTCAAGTTCCCTTAACATGCTCATTACATCCTCTGCAGCAGAGAACTGCTGAATTTCAGATGAGCTGTCATTGACCATGAAAGTCTTTAATGCCTGAACATCCCCCTTAAGGAACTGTACAGCGGCATCCTCAAAAGCCTTGGTATCAAAATCAGTCAGAGGATTTGCTGACATTTTGTATACAAGCTCATTTAAAATCTTTGGATCAACAACAGTCAGATCAATACCGTTTTCCTGTGCAAGCTCAGATACCTTGGTAAATATGTTCAGGTTTTGAAGCTTTACCTCAGGAAGTTCTTCTAAAGAATCTGAAGCAACCTTCTCTGATACCAAGATGATTTCAGGATTTTCTGTTCTGACAGCAAGCTGTGACAGTCTATCTGAAGCTCCGCTCTCTGTTTGCTGAGATACAGAGGTATCAGCTGATAAAAAGATATTATCTTTTACCTGAACGGATTCTGATTCGCATTCAGATACACCAACAGTCTTCTTTGAGTTATCTGACAACTCAGTAACAGATGAAACTGTTTCCTTATCTTTGATATTCTCAGGTTGTTCTCTTCTTGAGATAACCTCTTCTCTTTGTGGTTTTGACTCTAATCTTACTTCCTCTCTTTTAGAATTTATCTCAGGTCTGTCTGCTTTTGAATCAATGCTATCTTTCCTTCCAGATGAATCTAAACCAGATCTTTCATTTGAACAGTCTCTGTTTGGAAGCTCTCGCTTCAAAACTCGAGGAGGAGAAGATTCTTTTGATACTCTGTCTGACTGAGAGATAGAAATATCTTTAAGAATCTTAGAAAAATCCAATCCAGAATTCTGGGCAGACTGATATTTCAGATTGCCACTTATGGCAACCTTTGCATCTTCAAGTTGATATGAGCTGCTTACTGCTTGCATTCCACATCTCCTTTTCCCATTTAAAATTCCCGGATATTACTTTTATAATCAAATGGTTATGAACAATATCTATTTAAAATTCACAAACCACGACAACATAAATGCAATTTATCTGCCAATTTAACAAAAGCAAAAAACATAACAGAAAAAAGAAGCAGGAATATAAAAAAGACCAGTTAGTTTTATAACCGCAGAAGAAACTTTGTCAAATACCCTCGGATAAATCCGAGGACTTGCTAGTCAGCATAATATAGGTACAAGCGATACCAATTGGCAATCTCCCTACACTGCCAGCATCATCGGACAATTGACAATGCCCGCTTTGAAAAAGAGTTTACTCTTAACAGTTATTATCCTTTTTGTATCGAGGATTCTTTTCTCCTGACAGCCATCTCTTTCCAAGATTCTGAATATTCATGGCTCCAACTCTGTCATCATTGGATTTATAACCGCATGGGCAGCTATACAGATGTCTGTTATGATCTCTGCTCTGTTTGTGGATTCTTCCACATACTGGACATCTCTGAGATGTGTTTTTTGCACTTACCCTAAGTACTTCAGAGCCCGTCTCTTGAGCTTTGTATTTTAGAAACTGCTCCAGCTG
>NZ_FPAH01000036.1 GCF_900116345.1 Succinivibrio dextrinosolvens
TGGCTTCAGACCAATTGAAGATCAGTCTCCTTATATGGATCGTGAACAATTCTTCAAGGAAATGATTGTTGAGCCTTTACCAACCAGTGGAGGAAAGCCTGTCTAGATGGTGATTCTTTTCTGTTATCGCGCCTTATCCTAATATTTGTCTGTTATACTGTTAATAAATAGATCGAGATATGAGTATGGATACAGACTGTTACTGTATGTATCCGCACAATACAAAAGGTCTATAGTTCTTGACCTTTTTTTTGAATACATCTCTTTATTTTCTGGATATAAAACGGATAAGAGTTGTATAAGGAATCATAATGGCAAAGAAAAAAATCATAGTAGGAATGCGTTCTCTGCCCGAGATTAGAGAAAGTAACGGCATTTACATCGATAAAACCCAATTTATTGACTACCTTGAAAATAGTGCTGGCACTAAAGTTCCTGTATTCCTACGCCCAAGACGTTTTGGAAAGAGTCTTACAGCGGATATGCTGCACTGCTACTATGATATTTCCCAAAAAGATAAGTTTGAAAAGAACTTCAAAGGTACCTGGATTTATGATCACAGAACGCCTCTTGCCAGCTCCTACTATGTAATCCATTTTGATTTTTCAGATGTTGCATCTGAAGCTTCAATGATAAATGATACTTTTTTAAGATCTGTATCCTATAGTATTAACTCTTTCTCAACCAGATACCCAGAACATGGTCTGCCAGAGTCGTTAAGAAATATATCTTTATATCCTTCTGCTACAGATTTGATGGGCGCTTTTTTAGATCATTTTTCAAATCATGCTAAAGAAGATGAATATCTGTATGTCATCATTGATGAATATGATCATTTTGCCAATGAGATTTTGACCAGAGATAAGGAAGCCTTCAAAGATATAACCTCAACCGCAGAAGGTCATGAAGGTCTCATCAAGAGATTCTATGCTCTGTTGAAAAAGTATTATAGAGGTGAGGGCAGCGGTGCTATCGACAGATTCTTTATTACCGGTGTTTCATCGGTTTCTTTAGATTCTGTAACTTCCGGTTTTAATATAGCAACTAACATCAGCTCAGTATCACTATTTAATGAGATGATAGGATTTACTCATGATGAACTGTCAGAGATCATCGATGAGACTGTAGATTTTTCTTTGCTGCCTGGTATAACCAAAGATCAGATTATGCAGATTATGGAAGAGAACTTTGATGGCTATTCTTTTGAGAAAAAAGCAAAAGATAAAATGTTTAACTCCAATCTCTGTCTTGCCTATCTTGGAAATATGATTTTGGAAAAGGAACTTCCTAATCCAAGTAGAATAAGTCTAAATGATGACTCAAGTAAGCTGAGTGGAATGCTGAATCTCTGTGAGGATGATGTTAGAGAAGATATAGTTAGGTCAATGTTTAATAAAGAGCCTATTGCCTCCGAACTTCCTGATAAGATGAATCTGAACAGTACCAATTATTTTGATAAATCTCAGATGATATCTCTGCTTTATCATTTAGGCTATCTGACAATAGACCCTGATGCTACCAGAGAAGAAGGTGTTACAAGCTTTGTTATACCAAATAAAGTCTATGAGAAGCTGTTCTTAGACTACTGCCGCATGTCTATAGGCTACAGAGCAGATGTCTACAAAGATTTATCGCCTATGTTTGAAGAGTCTGCTGATATAACTCCTCTTTTACAGGTAATAACAGAACAGATAGAGACCAAGCTTAATCCACAGTCACTAGGTAAATTTACAGAGATGGCGCTGCAGCTGATATGTGACAGCATCATCAACAACAGTAGAAAAAGACAGCTTAGCTCTTGTATAGAATTTTATACCGGTAAAGGCTTTGCAGATGTCTTTGTAAAGAATATCTATCCTCACGGACACTATTTCCTTTTAGAACTAAAATATCTGCATAAAAAGGATGACAGCAACTCAGCAGTAGACGCAAAACTAGCCGAGGCCAGAGAGGAAATCGAAAAATATCGACAGGGCTCAGTGCTTAAAGAAAAGGTCGGTAATCATCCTCTCGACTGCTATGCCATTGTCTTTGTTGGCTCAGAGTGCAGGTTGTGTCAGAAGATTTAGGGTAATCTATTTTTAAAACAGATAGAGGTCAAATTATTGCAATCTGACCTCTTTTTTTATATAAAATCTATATAAAAATATCCTATTATTTATATAGTTAGTTATTTTTTTTTAGGTAAGTTTTGGGAATTATTTATATGTAATTACACTTTAAATGTATTTTTTATATTTCATGTGTAATTAACTATGTAATTTACATAAATTATGTAAATTACATATTAGACATAATTTATATATTTTTTTATTGTTTCCATCAGACTTTCTGAAAAAAAACGACAGCTTCACCTGATTATTTATTTTGAAGACTGTCTTTAAAACTAACCTTTTTCTTTCCCTTGTTTTTTAGGCTGAATAATATGCATGAATTTGACGGTAAATGGGTTCTGATTACAGGTGCCAACAGGGGAATAGGCAAAGGGATCGCCGAGCTTTTTGCAAGAGAAGGGGCTAATCTTATTACCTTGTGCAGAAGCCATTCTTCTGAAACTGACAGTTATTTATCCTCTCTTGAGCAAAGATGTGGAATACAAATAAAACGCTATTATGCTGATTTATCCGACCATGATGTTTTGAACGCTACTCTTAAGTCTATCGTTTCTGAAAACAAAGTCATAGATGTTCTGGTTAATAATGCAGGAATTGCTTTTGGCGCTTCTTTTCTTATGACTTCAGTGAAAAAACTCAAGGAAGTTTTTGAGGTTAACTATTTCTCTCAGATAATGATTATGCAGATGATTGTAAAATCAATGCTTAAAAATAGATCAGGAGTTATTCTGAATATGGCCTCCGTCGGAGGGATAGAGACAAATCCTGGGTATCTTGCTTATGGTTCAAGTAAGGCTGCTCTTATTTATGCTACAAAGTGTCTATCAAAGGAAGTCGGTATATACGGCATAAGAGTAAATGCAATTGCGCCTGGACTTATAGAAACCCAAATGGGTAACTATAAATCTGAAGACGAAAAGGATAAGGTTGTACAGAGAACGTCTCTGAGACGTACCGGAGAGGTTGATGATATCGCCCAGATGGTGCTTTATCTTTCCTCAGATAAAGCTAAATATATAACCGGTCAGGTGATCAGAGTGGATGGAGGGAGATAATCTGTGAAAACAAAACTAGATTGTTCTTCAAAAAGAGTTAATGAGTTAAAGGAGCTGTCAAGGAAGATCAGACTGCAGGGCCTTGATATGACTATGACAACCGGTACCAGAGGGGCTCATTTAGGTGGAAGCTTTTCCTGTGTAGAAATTCTGACAGTGCTTTATCTTGAGGTAATGGAGCTAAATCCTGACGATCCGTTTAATCCTGATAGAGATCGCTTTTATCCAAGCAAAAATCACTGTACCTTATCTCATATCCCAGTGCTAGCTTTAAAAGGCTTTATTAAAGAGTCTGAGGTTCTAGAATTTCAGAAGGATGGCGGTCGCCTTACCGGGTATCCTAAAAGAGTGGAATGTGGACTTGAATACTCTGGAGGAAGTCTGGGACAGGCAATAAGTGTCGGTATAGGTACAGCTCTTGCCATGAGACGAAAGGGGATAGATAAAAAAGTCTTTGTGCTCATGGGGGATGGAGAGCTGAATGAGGGCTCTATTTGGGAGGCCTTTATGTCGGCCAATCAGTACAAACTGGACAATCTGGTGGTGATTATAGATAGAAATCATCTTTCATATGATGGCGATACGGAAGAGGTGATGGGACTTGATTCAATTTCTGAAAAATTAAAGGCTTTTCACTGGAATCCAATTGAATGCAATGGGCATGATATAGCTTCTCTTCTGAAGGCTTTCTCTTCAATAAAGGCAGGAGTGCCTAATATTATTATTGCTGATACTGTAAAGGGGAAAGGCGTTTCCTTCATAGAGAATCAGAGAGAATGGCATCACCATGCATTAACTGAGGAACAGTACGAGCAGGCCAAAGCTGAGATAATGAACTCTTAAGACTAGGATTCTGCTCTTTCTAGTGAAATACATGTTAGCGTGAAGGTTCTTAATCATAGAAAAAAATGATAAGTGTTAAACGTATCTAGAAATATATCCAGACAAACATAAAGGGTTGAGAGATTTGAGCTTATGAAAGTAACCGGTGGCAATATCAGAGCCTGGGAAAGACTAGGGCAGAAAGGAACCGTCTTTAATTACGGACTTATAGATTTAGCTTCAGAGAATGACAATATACGGGTTCTCTGCGCGGATTTGTCATACCTTTCAGGCATGGATAAATTTATCCGTAAATATCCTGATAAGTTTCTGCAGGTTGGTATTGCCGAGCAGAATATGATGGGAATTGCGGCCGGTCTTGCTATGGAAGGAGAGCTTGTCATTGCCTCAACCTACTGCAGTTTTATTGCGGTACGTAGTCTTGAGCAGATTCGACAGAACCTTTCAAATACAAAGGCTAATGTAAAAGTCATCGGCACCTTTGCCGGTGTGGTTTCTGCAAAGTCTGGAGTTTCTCACTGGGCAACAGAAGATCTGGCATTTATGAGAGCTCTGCCTAATCTAACCGTACTGTCTCCTGCTGACAGTACCGAAGCTTATAAGGCCTTTAATGCCGCCTGCCGGGTTGATGGCCCAGTATATTTAAGATTATCCGGAAGCGCCAATTGTCCGGTCGTCTATGAAAATGACTATGATTTTGAAATCGGCAAAATGGTAAAGATCAGAGAAGGCAATGCTGCTGCCATTATTTCAACAGGTCTTATGGTAAAAGAATCTCTTCTTGCTGCAGAATTACTGGCAGAAAAGGGAATTGAATGTGCTGTTTATGATATGCATACGATAAAACCTTTGGATAAAGAAGGACTTTTAAGGATTTTCTCTGAATATCCTCTGATAGTAACCGTAGAAGAACATAATATAGTAGGTGGTATGGGCAGTGCGGTTGCTGAGTTCAAGGCAACTTTGAGTAATACCCCAAGGCAGGTATTTCTTGGTTTTAACGACTGCTTTACTGAGGCTGGTTCTCAGAAATATATCTGGTCTCTTGCCGGAATCAGTCACGAGGAAATAGCTAAAAGAATTTCTAAGGAACTTGAAAGATGAACCTTAAAAAAATAGAGGTTTTAGACTGTACTTTAAGAGATGGTGCCTATATAAACAAATCAGATTTTGGTGATTCAACCATAAAGGGCCTCATCCGTAATCTACAGCATTCTAAAGTTGAGATAATTGAATGCGGCTGGCTTAAGGATGATTCACATAAACAAGATAGCAGTTATTTTCATGTTCCAGAAGATGTAATCCCTTATCTTGAAAATAAAGATCCCGCTGTTACCTACGTGGTTATGATTGACTATGACCGCTATGATCTTTCAAATCTCCCTCAAAATGATGGTAGCTCTATTGATGCTGTAAGAGTGGTATTTCCTCGCGGAAAGGCAAAAGAAGGTTTTGAGGTTGCCAGAAGAATCAGAGAAAAAGGCTACAGAATCTTCTGTCAGGCTGCTAATACCTTAGGCTATAGCGATAAGGAGATTCTGGATTTAATCTCTGAAGTGAATGAGGTTAAGCCTGAATGTATATCAATTGTTGATACCTTTGGCGCTATGTTTCCTGATGATCTCATCAGAATCTGCTCACTTTTTGCAAATAATCTTCATCCTGATGTTAAGATCGGTTTCCACTCTCATAACAATCAGCAGCTCTCCTTTGCCTTGTGCATTGAATTTATAAGATATATGACTGCTCAGGGGCGTTCCATTGTTGTGGATTCCTCTTTATGCGGTATGGGCAGAGGGGCCGGTAATGCCACTACTGAACTTCTGACAAGCTTTTTAAATAAGAAGTATTCTGGTAATTACGATCTTGATCTGATAATGGATACCATTGATATGTACATGGTGCCATTTGAAGAGAAATATAAGTGGGGCTATTCAATTCCTACCTTTATCGCAGGCATGTACTGCTCTCACGTCAATAACATTGACTATCTGTTAAAAAATCATCGTGCTACCGCCAAAGAAATCCGCAGTGTGATTTCATCCATGGAACCTCAGGACAGGATTAGATACGATTATGATCTTCTTGAGAATAAGTATATAGAAAACCAGAACCATGAAGTGGATGACGGTGAGGTACTTAAATCTCTAGAGACAGAGTTTAACGGCAGAGAAATACTTCTATTAGCTCCAGGTCGATCATCAGTCGAGAATTACTCTGAGATTAGCAATTACATTGTGAAAAATCATCCTGTGGTTATCGGGGTAAACGCTATTCTGCCACAGTACAGCTATGATTTTCTGTTTTTCAAAAGTGCCGTAAGATACGCTTATGCTCAGAATTCATATCCGGATATTTTTAAGTCAGCTCCAAAAATTCTGTTATCAAATGTAAAAAATTCAAAGGACGGCCTGCTTCCTGATGAAAGGGCTATCCGCTATGAGCGTGCCATAAAGAGAGGATGGAAACACTTTGACAATGCCGTTATCTGTATGCTTCGTCTTCTGGATAAGCTAAATGTAAAAAGAATTACTATTGCAGGCTTTGATGCTTTTTCTGCTAGGTACAATGACAGCTATGCCGATCCTAAACTGCCAACAGTTCATGATGTTGAGGACTGGGATAAGTTCAACGATGAGATAAAAGATATGTTTGAAGATTTCTGTAGACGAACAGAATCGAATATCAGAATTACATTTTTAACAGATAGTTTTTTTGATTTCATGAAAACTAGCGGTAGATAAGAAGAGATTATTATGAAAGTAGTAAATGCCATCTGGGATAAAAGAAACTTCGGTATTGAATGTGCTGAAGTTGAACTTGAACTTAATGATGATCGTGATACTTGTCATAAGACTCTTAAGGAAATAGAAAAGGATTATGATTATATTGCACTAAAGATTCCTTCAATTAGAACCGATCTTACTTGGATGGTATCTGAATTATCCTACTGCTTTGTAGAGGACATGATGTTTTTTGAGCATGATCTTCATGAAATAAAAAGAACACCTCTACAGCAGCGCTTATATGATTCTGTTACAATATCTGAGATGGATACAAAAGATTTTGATATCCTATTTAAAGAGATTGATTCTGGTTCCTTTAGTTTTGACCGTATCAGCAATGATCCTTTTTTCTCTGAAAAGGCTTCTATTACCAGGTTCCATAACTGGATCTTAGATGAGGTTGATCGTGGTGCGATTTTCTTAAAAGGCCAGATTAAAGGTGAGATGACCGGTTTCTTTTCTATAAGAGAAATAGAAAAGGGAGTCTACACCTCTGCTTTAGGCGGAACCTTCATGAAATGGAGAAAAGGCGGATTAGGAACAAATGTTCAGACTCCTGACGAGGTTAAGAAAAGGGGCGGAAAAAAACTGGTTTTAGGTGTATCCACCAATAATATGATTCAGATTAGAGCTCTGATTCAGAATGAGTTTTTCCCAACCTATGTAAATCATGTTTTTGTTAAACATGTTTAATCTTTTCTGGTTTTGTTACTAAGAGGTTTTAATGGTTTCTATTGACGATATGTTTGAGATTTCTCCTTTTAGTTTAAACAAGACTGAAAAGGATAACCTCTTAAAAAACAAGCTGCTTCTACTCACAGAGCATCATCGTCGTAACTGCGAGGCTTACGCAAAAATTCTTTCTGCTTATGGCTTTAATCCAGACAATGTCAAAAGCCATTACGATATACCTTTTATTCCTGTCAGGCTTTTCAAAAACTACGAGCTGCTCAGTATAGGCAGAAATGAGATCTTTAAAACCATGACCTCATCTGGAACTTCTGGTCAAAGCGTATCAAAGATTTTTGTGGATAAGACTACCGCAAATAACCAGCAGAAAACCCTAATCAGAATTATGTCCGACTTTATTGGCAAGAAAAGACTGCCAATGCTCTTAATTGATTCTCCTAATGTGGTTAAGGACAGAAATCTTTTCTCCGCACGTGGAGCTGCAATTTTAGGCCTGAGAATGCTTGGCAGAGAAACTTTATATGCCCTTGATGACAATATGCAGCTTAAGCTTGATGAGGTTCAGGCTTTTCTTGAGAAGAACCGTGATTCAAAGATTATTATCTTTGGTTTTACCTTCATGGTCTGGCAGCATCTGTATCAGGAACTGCTAAAACAAGGCTTAAAGCTTGATTTAAGCAATGCCTTTCTGATCACTGGCGGTGGCTGGAAAAAACTGGTCTCTTTGAATATTTCCAACGCTGATTTCAGAGCTGCTCTTAATTCTCAGTGTGGAATCGAGCATTTTATTGATCATTACGGAATGGTTGAACAGACTGGATGTATTTACGCTCAATGTGAATATGGGCACCTTCATGCAAGTATTTTCTCTGATGTAATTCCTAGACGCGCAGATGATTTCAGTGTGTGCGAAAAGGGGGAAGAAGGGATTATTCAGGTGGTATCTGTACTTCCTCACTCCTATCCGGGGCATAGCATTTTAACTGAGGATAAGGGCATTATTTTAGGTGAAGATGACTGTCCGTGTGGCAGACTTGGCAAATATTTCAAACTTACTGGTCGACTGAAAAATGCTGAACTTAGAGGATGTAGCGATACCTATGCAGATAAATTCTGATGTTCTCAAAAAAATTGAGTTTCTGGTCGGCTCTGAGGATTACTTATTATCATCAGATAAGACTCCCTGCAGAAAAATCTTTGATGACAGAGTAGTTTCTTTTCTTGATAAAGTGGCTCATGTGCTGTTAGCGGATTCTAAAAACAGAAGCTATTCAGATGTAATCGCGTGGGCCTTCTGGATCAGAAAAGCCTCGATTCTAAATGAGAAGAGAAGATATGTGTCAAAACTTGATTCAAAGCTAGGTCGCGGTATTGCTTTTCATATTGCTCCCTCTAATGTTCCCGTCAATTTCGCGGTGTCTCTGGTTTCCTCTCTTTTAGCTGGCAATGTAAGTATTGTCAGAGTGTCATCAAAGGACTTTGTGCAGGTAAAAATAATCTGTGAAGCCCTAACTTCTGTTCTAAGACAGGATGAATTTAAGGAACTCTCCCCTTATATCATCATTGTAAGATATGAAAGAGATCATGAGATAAGCTCTTTATTATCTGCCATATGTGATCTCAGGATTGTCTGGGGGGGCAATGCAACGGTCAATGAATTCAGAGCATTTCCGTTAAAACCAAGAGCCATAGAAATGACCTTTCCTGACAGGCATTCCTTTGTGATAATTGATGCTGATGCCTATCTAAAGGAAGATCCTAAGAAGATAGCAGAACTGTTTTATATTGATACCTTCTTTACCGATCAGAATGCCTGCTCATCTCCTCGTGCTGTTATATGGTGTGGACAGAATTTTGAAAAGGCCAAAGCTGTTTTCTGGGAGAGTATTCAGAATCTGGTTGATAAGAAATACCGTATGGAACCGATTCTTGCTGTGGATAAGCTCAATTCCTTCTGTGATCTTGTACTATCTGAAGAATCTTCAGATTTTGTCGTTAAGAAGGAGGGGGCTGACAACCGAATTATTCGTGTTGAAATGAATAGCCTTAATGATGATCTTATGTCCTACAAGATGGGCGGAGGGTATTTTTTTGAATACGTTATTGATAATCTTGAGGAGATTGTTCCCTTATGCTCCAAGGAGTGTCAGACCGTCTCCTATCTTGGAGTTGATCCTGAAAATATTAAATCTCTGGTACTAAATCATGGTCTGTACGGTGTAGATAGAATCGTTCCTATTGGTCATACCATGGATCTTGAGTTTTACTGGGATGGTTATGATATGATCGACACAATGAGCAGAAACGTGGATGTACTTAGAGTTTCAGCTAAGATTTAATAAAAGAATTTGGAAATACTATGACTAATAAAGAAAAGTATATTAACTGTTTTGTAGAAGCTTTAGATGTAGAGCCATCGGAGGTTGAGGAACTGCAATATCAGGGCGTTATCTCTTGGGATTCAGTTGGTCATATGTCTTTAATTGCCGCCATTGAAGATGCCTTTGAAATAACTATGGATACTGATGATATTGTTGATTTAAGCTCTTACAAGAAAGGAATTGAGCTTTTAAAGAAATATCAGATCGAAATCTAGGTGATAAAATGGATCTTCTGAAGAATAAAACAGCAGTTATAACCGGTGCCCACAGAGGTATTGGTCTTGCCATAGCAAAAGTCTTTGCTCAGAACGGCTGTAACCTGTATCTTGTAAACCGTAAAGAAGATCCTGAATTCTCTGTTTCTGTAAAGGAACTTGAGAGTCTGTATGGGGGCAGCATAACAATTGATTATGCTGATTTTTCCAATACCGATGAAGTTAAAAATGTTTCAAAGAAGCTCCTGTCCTATAAGGTTCCTTTTGATATTCTTGTAAACAATGTCGGAATTGCAAATCCGCTGTCACTGTTTGCAATGACAAAGCTTGAAACCATCAAAGAGACCTTTGATGTCAATTTCTTCTCCTCGATTGTTTTAACCCAGGCTTTATCTAGAAATATGATGAAGCAGCGTAAGGGAAGTATTGTTTTTGTTTCCTCCTCTGCCGCTTATGATGGAGGTGCCTGCCTTGAATACAGTGCCTCAAAGGCTGCCATGATAGGAGCTACAAGAAGAATAGCTGTAGAGCTTGGCAAAAGCGGAATTAGAGTTAATGCTGTAGCACCGGGACTCACTAGTACAGATATGGGAAACTCAATGAGTCCTGAAGATGAAGCTATTGCTTTATCAATGAACATTATGAAGAGAAAGGGAATGCCTGAGGAGATTGCCAACTCTGTGCTGTTTTTAGCTTCAGACCTGTCTTCATTTGTAACCGGTCAGGTCTTAAGAGTTGACGGAGGTTTGAATTAAGCAATACTTAAATGGATTATTTTTCATTAAAACTGTCTTTTTGCTACATCTAATGTGGCATTTTCTGAATTTTTGCGTACTTGTTTGATACCTGATGCTGTTTTCTTACTTTTTTAAATTCATCTGATATTTTTGCCTGCTCTACAGCAAGAATTTTTACCTGCTCCTTTATATGCTCGGCATAGGCAGATGCAAACTCCTTAGCTGTATTGAGATCTTCTTCAGACAGAGAGTCTTTTATTTTTACTAATTCCCTTAATAGCTCATGAGAACGGTTTAGATAATCCTGAGCAAGTTCAAGATTATCCTTTTCTAGCTCCTTTGATATAGAGGATTCGGTTTCGGTTATTTTTCTAATTATTTCCTGCAGTTCCATCTTATATAAAGCCTTTTGCTATATTGGCATCATGATTTAAATCAATATTAAGCTGTTCATCTGATCTCTTTGCCTGAGCTTCCCTCTGAGCTTCGATAGGAATAGCATCCCATGCCTTCTTGATAGGCATAAAGGCTCTAAGCGCATTATCCAAAGGATCGGTTTTGATTTGAATTGAAGCTTCAGCTATCTGATCAATCATGTACGAGTATATGTCAAAAAGACTTTGGGCAATAGATTGACTATGTGAAAAATCCAGGGTACTTCTAAGATTTTCTAAAATAGCAGTTGCTGATGACAGTTTTCTTGCTTTAAGGGCTAAATCACCTCTTTCAATTGCGCCTTTTGCCTGAGCAATTCTTTCAAATAATCCCTGATACAGAAGCTTAGTGACATAATAGGGATCTGCAACAGACAATTCAGCATTGACGTTGGTTTTCTGATAGGCTTTTAGATTACGGCCATACATAGATCTCTCCTTGCTTTTACAATAATTTTTATAGGTGGCATGTTTTTGCCACCATTTGCATTTTTGATTTATTAATGCAAGAAGAGTGCCGAGATTAAGAGTGAGACTGTTCCTGAATGAAGAATACTTCCTGTCTTGCCTGACGACGTGAGCGGGCATTTTTAATAAAAGCCTGTCTTAGGCGAGAACGTCTCTGAGCGGTACTATTATGAAGTAAACGACTTGATTTTTTCACGATTAAAACCTCCGAAAGGTCATTTTGTCACCCTCCTGTTCTTAATGCAAGTGCAAATCAGCAATCTGGAATACCGGTCGAGTTCTTTAGATATTATTTAGCTGTTTTATTTAAGAATTTTTGTAACAATTGCTAACCATGTTCCAAAAGTGTGAGCTTGAACGGACAATATCCACCAAGGTGCTCTGATATGGTAAAATCATATAATATTTTAGCCGGGTACTCCGACAAGATATTTCATTTCACATCATAGTCATTACAGGAACAATACTGATGGATATCATTTTAGGTTCTCCAGCCGTTTCTACCTTTAGACTTGAAAAAATCATTCAATCTTTAGCAAAAGATGGCATCAAGGTAAGATCAATCAACACTCATTTTGTTCACTTAGTCGATCTTAAGGAAGCTCTTACAGATGAGGAAAATTCTGTATTAAAGAAGATTTTGAGCTATGGCCCATCAAAATCAGATACAGAAAGTGAAGGAGAATTATTTTTTGTTATTCCTCGTATTGGTACCATTTCTCCTTGGGCTACAAAGGCTACCGATATTGCTCATAACTGTGGTTTAACCAAGATTTTAAGAATTGAGCGCGGTATTGCCTACTATATTCAGAAGGAGCAGGGAGCATTTGATGAGAATGAAAAGAAGATAATCAGTGCTCTGATTCATGACCGCATGATGGAGAATGTTCTTCCTTCATTTGATGCAGCAGCAAAACTTTTTGAAAAGCAGACTCCAAAGCCATTTAAGACCGTAGCTCTGACAACTCAGGGAATGAATGCTCTAAGGGTTGCCAATGTTGAACTGGGATTGGCTTTATCTGAGCCTGAGATGGAGTATCTGTTAGAAAGCTTCAAGGGAATCGGACGTGATCCTACCGATATTGAGCTTTACATGTTTGCTCAGATGAATTCAGAGCACTGCCGTCATAAGGTTTTCAGTGCTGAATGGGAAATTGACGGCAAGAAACAGGATAACTCCCTGTTCGGTATGATTAAAAATACCTACGAGTCAACTCCTGACTATGTTCTCTCAGCATATAAAGATAACGCTGCGGTTATGGAAGGTTCCTCTGCAGGAAGATTCTTCCCAAATCCAAATCATGAATGGGCATATCATCAGGAAGATATGCCTATTTTAATGAAGGTTGAAACCCACAATCATCCAACTGCTATTTCTCCTTTCCCTGGTGCAGCTACCGGTTCAGGTGGTGAGATCCGTGATGAAGGTGCAACCGGTATAGGTTCAAAACCAAAGGCTGGTATCAGCGGTTTCAGCGTATCCAACCTGAAGATCCCTGGTGCTATTCAGCCATGGGAACATGATTTCGGTAAACCGGATCGTCTGGCCTCCGCTCTTCAGATCATGATTGACGGTCCTTTAGGCGGTGCAAGCTTCAATAACGAGTTTGGAAGACCAAATCTTTGCGGTTATTTCAGAACCTACGAGGAAGAAGTTACAAGCTTCAACGGCAAGGAAGTCCGAGGTTATCACAAGCCAATTATGCTTGCTGGCGGCTGGGGTAATATCCGCAGAGAGCACATTATCAAGGATCATATCGATCCTGGTGCAAAACTGATTGTTCTAGGCGGTCCTGCCATGAATATCGGTTTAGGCGGTGGTGCAGCTTCATCTATGAACTCCGGTGCATCTTCAGAAGATCTTGATTTTGCTTCTGTTCAGCGTGGAAACCCTGAGATGCAGAGACGCTGTCAGGAAGTAATTGATGCCTGCTGGGAGCTTGGTGAAGACAACCCAATTATGTTCATTCACGACGTTGGTGCAGGTGGTCTGTCAAATGCAATGCCTGAGCTGGTTGCTGACGGTGGTGTTGGTGGACGTTTTGATTTACGCAAGATCCCAAACGATGAGCCTGGCATGTCACCATTACAGATCTGGTGTAATGAATCTCAGGAAAGATATGTGCTTGCCGTAGCTGCTGACAAGTTTGATTTATTCGAGTCTTTCTGTAAGCGTGAAAGAGCTCAGTATGCCGTAATTGGTGAAGCAACTGAAGAGAGAAGAGTTGTTCTTGAGGATCCATATTTTGGCAATAAGCCAATTGATCTTCCTTTGGATATTCTTTTAGGTAAACCTCCTCGTATGCACAAGGATGTTAAGACTCTAAAACAGAATTCTCCTGAACTGAACCTTTCTGGTATAACTGCAAGAGATGCTGCAGAAAGAGTATTACGTTTACCTACTGTTGCCGAGAAGACCTTCCTGATTACCATTGGTGACCGTTCCGTAACCGGTCTGGTTGCAAGAGATCAGATGGTAGGTCCTTGGCAGGTCCCAGTTTCCGATGTTGCAGTTACTGCAGCTTCCTATGACTCATATCAGGGTGAAGCTGGAGCTGTTGGTGAAAGAACACCTGTTGCTCTTCTAGATCATGCCGCTTCTGCACGTCTTGCTGTAGCTGAATCAATTACAAACATTGCTGCTGCTGATATCGGCGATTTAAAGAGAGTTAAACTGTCAGCTAACTGGATGGCTCCTAATGGACATCCTGGTGAGGATTCAGGTCTGTTTAGCGCTGTTAAGACTGTGGGTATGGAAATTTGTCCTCAGCTTGGTATTACCGTTCCTGTTGGTAAGGATTCAATGTCTATGAAGACTACCTGGGAAGAGGACGGCAAGGCAAAATCAGTTACCGCTCCAATGTCTCTGATTATCTCTTCCTTTGCTCGTGTTGAAGATATCAGAAAGACTCTGACTCCACAGCTGCGTACAGATAAGGGGGAGACCACTCTTATCTATATCACTCTTGGTGAAAGACAGAATCGTTTAGGTGGTTCTGCTTTAGCTCAGGTATATCGTCAGCTTGGTGACAAGTGTCCAGATCTTGACCACCCAGTTCGTCTGAAAGGCTTGTTTGATGCTATTCAGTTCCTAAATAGAAAGAATCTGCTTTTAGCATATCACGATATTTCAGACGGTGGTCTGTTCACTACTGTATGTGAAATGGCCTTTGCAGGTCATACAGGTGTGTCTGTAAGAATCGATCATTTAGGTGAGGATGATTTACCTGTACTGTTCTCTGAAGAAATCGGTGCTGTTATTCAGGTAAAGACTGAAGAAGCAGAAACTGTTATGAATATTCTTTCAGGACACGGCCTTGCAAACTGCATCTTTGAGATTGGTTCTCTAAGAGATGATGATCGCATTGTCTTCAGCAGAGACGGTAACGATGTAATCAACGAGCCTCGTCAGTACTTCAGAAAGATCTGGGCTGAGACAACCTATCATATGCAGTCTCTTCGTGATAATCCTGACTGCGCTAAGCAGGAGTTTGAGGCAAAGGATGAATCAAACGACAGAGGTCTGTTTGCTGAATTAACCTTTGATATCAAAGAAGATATCGCTGCTCCTTATATTGCTAAGGGGGTTGCTCCTAAGATTGCAATTCTGCGTGAGCAGGGCGTAAATTCTCACGGTGAAATGGCTGCGGCATTTAATCGCGCAGGCTTCAACTGTATCGATGTTCACATGTCAGATATTCTGACCGGTAAGGTTAAACTTGATGACTTTAAGGGCTTCGCTGCCTGTGGCGGCTTCTCTTACGGTGACGTTCTGGGCGCAGGTGAAGGTTGGGCTAAGTCAATTTTGTTCAACTCTGTTGCCGCTGATGAATTCTCAAGATTCTTCAACAGAAAAGATACCTTTGCTCTAGGCGTATGTAACGGCTGTCAGATGATGTCAACCTTATCTTCACTGATCCCTGGTGCAGAAAACTGGCCTCGTTTTGTTACAAACCTGTCAGAGAGATTTGAGGCCCGTTTTGTAGAGGTTGAGATTCAGAAGACCAAGTCTGTTCTGTTCGCAGGAATGGAAGGCTCTCGTCTTCCTATCGTGGTATCTCATGGTGAAGGTAGAGCAGAGTTCAGGGATGAGAATCATCTCAAAGCTTTGGAGGCTTCAGGTCAGGTAGCAGTTCGTTATATTGATCACGCTGGCAAGGTTACTGAAGAATACCCTCTAAATCCAAATGGCTCTCCAAATGGTATTACCTCTGTTACCAATGATGATGGACGCTTTACTATTCTGATGCCTCATCCTGAGCGTGTAATGCGTACAGTGGCTAACTCATACCACCCAGATGACTGGGGAGAGGATAGCCCATGGGTAAGATTATTCAGAAATGCTCGTGTATTTGTTGGCTAAAACAGACATAACATAGTAATTTATAAGTATTATTGAAAAGGTCGCTGTTGTTTCGATGAACAATGGCGATTTTTTTTATTCATATATAAATCACGATTTTGTACTTCAATACTAATTAAACTTGTCTATTTTTTGGTAAATCTAAATTAGATTTTATTTAGACGTTAAATTACGTGGGGCTTGAAAAGAATTATTTACAGTTTAACAGTAAAGATATTGAAGAGAAAACCGTAATAAGATTTACAGAAGAACGTGTTATGCTTACACAATTTTCTGAAGATTTCGTTAGATAATTACAGTATCAAAATTCCTTGGATTGGGCTTTATGTCACTTATATTGTTGGATTAGAATTAAAAAAGACAGATATTATGTTTAAAGGCGGCGAATTCATTGATCTATACTCACACAAAAATGGAATAGAAATTCAAAATTTAGTCTCATTACTGGTTCTTTTTATACTCTTTGTATGCAGCAGCCTCTCCTGCTCAAAAACGTAAATGTAAATTTATTTGTTGTTATTATTGCTTATGAAATTTGACGATATATTAGAGAATCCTCCTTTTTCTTTATGCAAGAATGAAAAGAAAAAAATCCTAAACAGCATATTATGTTATCTCACAGCATTCCATAGAGAGCACTGTGTTGAATACAGAAAGATGTTGGATAGTTTTGGATTTTCGGATGAATGTTCTTCCTATGATAATCTTCCTTTTCTTCCTGTAAGGCTGTTTAAGGAACTTGAGTTAAAGAGTGTTCCATCTGAAGAAATTATAAAAATCATGACTTCTTCAGGTACAACAGGACAGCAGGTTTCGAAAATATTCCTTGATCGCAGTACTGCAACTAACCAGCAGAAGGTAATGGTAAAAATTGTTTCTGATTTTATTGGCTCATCACAACGTATGCCGATGATCATATTGGATTGTCCTTCTGTTTTAAAAGATCGATATAAGTTCTCAGCGCGTGGCGCGGCAGTTCTTGGGTATTCCATTTTTGGATCAAAAAAAATATATGCTTTTGATGATGATATGAATCTTGATTTCGATGTATTGAAGCGTTTTATTGATGAACATAAAGGAGAGAAAATATTAATTTTTGGTTTTACATATATAGTGTGGCAATATTTTTATAAGACACTTCAAAAGCTAGCAAGTCAGAATTATATCCTTGATTTATCAGAGTGTATCCTGATTCATGGAGGGGGCTGGAAAAAACTTCAACAGGAAGCTGTAAGTCATGAAGAATTTAAACAAAGCCTTTATAAAGTCTGTAATATAAAAAGGGTATACAATTACTATGGAATGGTTGAACAGACAGGATGTATTTACATGGAATGTGAACACGGTCATCTCCATTGTTCAACATATTCTGATGTAATAATGAGAAGACCTTATGATTTTTCTGAGTGTGACTTCGGAGAAAAGGGCGTTGTTCAGGTTATATCTTCAATTCCCGAATCTTATCCTGGACATAGCTTATTAACAGAGGACGAAGGCGTTATTATCGGTGAAGACGACTGTCCCTGTGGCAGAAAGGGTAAATATTTTGAAATATTAGGAAGAATTTCAAAGGCAGAGATAAGAGGCTGTAGCGATACCTTTGAAGTTAAGACTGCTATAGAAAGTGAGTCTGATTCTATTTATAAAAGTGTTGTGTTCCTTGTTGGTTCAATAGCGAACATAAAGAATCTTTCCTCTTTAAAAGTAAGGAGCCCTTTTGATTATGAAATAACCCAATTCTGCGAATCTCTTTCTACTATTTTGATGAACTCCCCTTTATCAAAGGAATTTCCGGATGTGTTTACCTTTGGTTTTTGGCTTAGAAAAGCCTCCGTGGAGAGTTTAAAGAAGAGATTCTTAAATCCGGATAAACTGATTTTAGGAAGAGGAACTGTTTTTCATATTGCTCCGTCAAATGTTCCTGTTAATTTTGCATATTCTTTATTTTCTTCATTACTGTGTGGTAATGCCAATATTGTAAGAGTTTCAAGCAAGAATTTTCCTCAGGTTGATATCATCAATCAGGCTATAAACGAACTTCTGAAAACGGATCAATTTAAAGCTCTTGCTCCTTTTATCAATATAGTCAGATATGACAGAGACAAGAAAGTGAATGATATGTTCTCTGCTTTATGCAATGTTAGAGTTGTTTGGGGAGGAAACAATACAATCACGGAATTAAGACAGTCTTTATTGCCCCCTAGATCTAAAGAGATAACTTTTGCAAACAGATATTCGATTGCGGTCATTGATGCTGATTACTATAACAGTAATCAGGATAAAAAGAGAGTTGCTGTTGATTTTTATAACGATACTTTTATTTCAGACCAGAATGCCTGCACCAGTCCTATGGCAATTATCTGGATAGGAAAGAGTATAAGTGAAGCAAAAGAATCTTTCTGGAAGGAACTGGCTATACAGGTAAAGGAAAAGTATAGTCTTCAGGCAATTCAGTCTATTGATAAACTGACTCTAGCATATAAGACAGCAGCAACAACGGATTATATCGATAAGGTCTGCAAACTGGATAATTATATTTATCGAGTTGAAGTTAATAAAATTGATCCTAACCTGATGTCATTTAAAGGAAATTCAGGCTATTTCTTTGAAGTCGAATGTGATGAGCTCAATGAAATAGAGCAGATATTAGATGACAATATCTGTCAGAGTATTGCCTATTTAGGTGATAGTTCAATGATAAGAGCTGCTCTGTTACATGGACTAAAAGGCGTAGATAGGATTGTAAAAATTGGCCATACCTTAGATTTTGATTTCTACTGGGATGGATACAATCTTTTTGAAGAGTTAACAAGAACAGTTGATCTAAAATAATCTCGCCATAAAATTGTCATATTGTTTATCACAATAGTATTATCTTATTGATTCATCATCATAAATCTTTAATGGCATAAAATTTGAATAATTTTCCAAAAATGTAATTTGGAGAGTTTATATGCCAGATTTTGTTAATGATTCTGAACTATATCAGGAAATATTTGAGAAAGAGCCTTCTGCAATCATCATTCTTGATGAACGTGGTGTTGTATGCAAGGTTAATCAGTCCGCACTTGATATGCTGGGCGTGGAAAATCTTATTGGCAGAAAATGGTATCAGGTGATCGGAGAGGTATTCCGTCCTCAGCAGGATGATGGCCAGGAAATTTCAACCAAAAATGGAAAGAGACTCCAGGTTTCAACCAAGCCTTTATCTCATGGTCAGCTGGTACAGATGACCGATCAGACTGCAACTCGTGAGCTAACTGACAAGCTTAATCACATGGAGCGATTATCTTCCCTCGGTAAAATGGCAGCCTCTCTTGCTCATCAGATAAGAACTCCTTTGTCTGCTGCAATTCTGTATGCTGCAAATCTGGGAAATATAAAACTGCCTCCTGCGTCTCGTGCTTTATTCCAGAAAAAACTGATGTCCAGACTTCAGGCATTAGAATCTCAGGTAAGTGATATTCTGATGTACGCCCGATCTGGTGAACAGTCAGTTAAAGCTCTTGATGCCGTAGATATTGTTGAGGATGTATCCAATAGTGTGGTTTCTCTTGTTGAAAAACATGGTGCTGAATTATCTACGGATATAGGCCCTCGTCCAATGATAATTCTAGGAAATGTTACCGCATTAAATGGAGCAATTACTAATTTAGTGACAAATGCCATTGAAGCTGGAGCAAAAAAAGTTAATATAAAGCTGGAAACTGATGAAAAAAATATAATTATAAGTGTTAAAAATGATGGTCCAATGATCCCGCTAAATGTTCAGCGAAAGATTTTTGAGCCGTTTTTTACAACAAAGAGCAACGGTACCGGACTTGGTCTGGCCGTGGTTTCCGCAGTAGCAAAAGTTCATCAGGGACGTCTAAAACTGTTATCAGATGAAAATGAAACTGTATTTTCAATGATAATTCCAAAATATGAAGGTACATTGGAGCCGAGTGAGAGTATGGGGCTTCATAATAATGTTGCCTGAATTAAGGATAAGTAAATGAGTAATAGCCAGATTCTGATTGTTGACGACGATAGCGAACTTAGAGAAGCTATCGTCGATACGTTAATGCTTACAGGATATGTCTGTCTTGAGGCATCAAGCGGAGAAGCTGCTCTGGAGATGCTGTCAAAGAACAGAATTGATATGGTTATCTCAGATATCCAGATGGATGGAATGGATGGTCATACTCTCTTAAATACCATTCATGAAAAGTACCCTCAGCTTCCAGTGCTGCTGATGACCGCCTATGCCAATATCAACGGTGCCGTAAGAGCGATGCGTGACGGTGCTATTGACTATCTATCCAAACCATTTGCACCGGAAGTTCTTTTAAATCAGGTTTCTCGCTATGTCCCTGTAAGCAGGACCGTAAGTGGCGAACCTGTATTTGCTGATCCTTCTACTGCAGAGCTTTTAGCTTTGGCACTTAAGGTAGCCTCCACCGATGCTACCGTAATGATTACTGGACCATCAGGATCTGGTAAAGAGGTTTTATCAAGATATATTCACGACAAATCTGCCCGTGCTTCAGGTCCTTTTGTAGCTATCAACTGTGCTGCTATCCCTGATACTATGCTTGAGTCAACTCTATTCGGTTATGAAAAGGGAGCTTTTACCGGTGCAGTTCAGGCCTGTCCTGGAAAGTTTGAACAGGCTCAGGGAGGTACGATTCTCTTAGATGAGATTACCGAGATGGATTTATCCCTGCAGGCCAAGCTCTTGAGAGTTCTTCAGGAAAAAGAGGTTGAAAGACTGGGGTCCCGCAAGACCATTGCTCTTGATGTAAGAGTTATAGCAACCTCAAACAGAGACTTAAAACAGGCCGTTGCAGAAAAGAAATTCAGAGAAGACTTATACTACAGATTAAATGTATTTCCATTAAGATGGCTTCCATTATCAAAGCGTCCTTTAGATATCATCCCAATAGCCAAGGCTGTGCTGTCAAAGCATGCCACTGAGGCTTCACTATCAATTCCTGAGCTTACTGAAGATGCTCAGAAAAAGCTTTTATCCTATGCCTGGCCGGGTAATGTCAGAGAGCTGGATAATGTTATGCAGCGCGCTCTGATTCTAGCTTCTGGCGGTAAAATTGATGCCGGCTGTATTATTCTTGATGAGAATTCTTTAGAAGAGGCTCTTTTAACTCAGTCTCTTAATATAGAAGGAATTTCTCCTGCACTTGAACTTGAACAGCAGGTTCAGAAATCCTCAGGCGTGTCTGATGATGCAGTAAGAAATCAGAAGATCCCTCAGGATCTGGGGGGCGAGCTAAAACAGCAGGAATATCAGATTATTTTAGATGCTCTGATTGAATATAGAGGTTCAAGACAGGAAGTATCTGAAAAATTAGGCATATCTCCTCGTACCTTAAGATATAAAATAGCTAAAATGAGAGAAATGGGAATGATTATTCCTGGATAGAGTTCAAAGACTGGAAATCCTCTAGCAGATCTAACCTAATCCTAAAGTCGAATCTAAGGAGTTTTTTTTATGGCCTCAAAAATTAGAGTTCCTGCTCTGGAAAGAGCTCTTAATATCCTTGAGGTTCTTCAAAAACATCATCGCTGTACAATCTCAGAACTAATTTCAATTACAGGGCTTCCAAGAAGTTCTGTTTATGTTCTAGTAGATGATATGGTTAAGCTACGTCTTTTAAGACAGAACTCTGACAAGACGGTACAGCTATGGATGAAACTGGTATCTCTGGGTAACTCTGCATCAGATTCACTTGATCTCAAGGAAATGATTTCCCCTTATCTTGATAAGCTGATTTCCTCTGTTGACTGCCTTGCTGTTCATTTTGGCATTATGGACGATGATAAGGCCTATTATGTCTTAAAGAGAACCAGCTCAAAATCTGGGATGAGAATTCTTTCACGTGAAGGTGCGGAAGTATCTCTTGTTCATTCTGCGCTAGGCAAGTGTCTTCTTGCATATCAGGATAGTATGCTTCGAGAGAGAATTGTTACAAATCTTGATTATACCCCTGCTACAGCAAATTCTATAACTACTCCGGAAGCTCTGCGTAAGGAATTAGCTCAGATCAGAAATAGAGGCTATGCCTTTGATAATGCCGAAGTCGGGCTCGAATTAAGATGTATAGCTGTACCGATTTTTGATCTGGATAATCATCTGATTGGTGCAATATCGGTGGTAGGAACCATCAATAACTTTACTACTGCAAAGCTGAGTTCAATTATTGATTTGATGAAGAGAAGTTCAATATCTATTTCTTCAGGGCTGATGCTCTGACTTTATGGCGTCTCTGGGCGGAATTGAACCGCCGACCTTTCGCTTAGGAGGCGAACGCTCTATCCAACTGAGCTACAGGGACAGCCTCATAAAGAACAGCTAAACATTATACAGTATATTTGGGGCAGTATTTTGTTTTTTATTGAATTTGTTAAGTTTTTAGGTTTTTATGTGGGATTTAGAGAGATTTAAAGAGAATACAGCGGTTATAGATGACAGGGGAAATGCTTTGTCATATGCAGAGCTTAAAGCTTATGAAAAAGCTCTGTGTTCACATCTTAAATCAAGATCTCTTGTGATGCAGTTTGCCAGAAATACTCTGGGATCTTTTATTGGCTATATCTCGTTTCTGGATAACAAGATTGTTCCCATAATGGTAAGTACTGCTCTAAATCCAGATCAGAAAACAAAGCTTATAAATAGCTATCATCCCCAATATCTTTGGCTTCCAACGGAGATTCGCTCTGAATTTGCCGACTGTCCTGAAGTATTCAGCTTATATGACTATTCTCTTTTAAAAACAGACTATCCTTCAGATTACGAGTTATATCCAGAACTGGCTTTGCTTCTCACGACATCTGGGACTACCGGAAGTCAGAAATATGTAAGACAGAGTTATGTTAATATCAGTTCAAATGCAGAATCGATTATCTCGTATTTAAAGATAGATTATAAAGAGAGAGCAATTACCTCTCTTCCTATGCATTATACCTTTGGTTTATCTGTAATTAATTCCCATATAAAAGCAGGAGCAACTATTCTTTTGACTGATAAGTCCATAATGCAGAAGGAATTCTGGGCATTTATGAAGAAATATGGAGCAACGTCTATTAGTGGTGTTCCTTATACCTATGAGATGCTTAAGCGACTTAGAATGCCTACAATGGAGCTTCCTTCCTTAAAAACATTGACACAGGCAGGAGGAAAGCTTTCTGTTGAACTTCAGAAGTATTTTTCTGAATACGCTCGTGATACTGATAGACTTTTTTATGTAATGTATGGCCAGTGTGAAGCAACCTCAAGAATGGGTTATCTGCCATATGATAAATCTCTAGATAAACTTGGTTCTATTGGTATTCCAATACCTGGTGGGAAATATTCTCTTATCGATGCCGAGGGCAGGAGGATCGATAAGTGTCACTTAGAAGGCGAACTGGTCTACGAAGGAGCTAATGTAACTTTAGGATATGCCCATGGTTATAAGGATCTCTATTTAGGTGATGAAAGGCATGGCAGGCTTTGTACCGGTGATTTAGCTTATTTTGATGAGGATAATTATTTTTATATTACCGGTAGAAACAACAGATTTATCAAGGTATTTGGAAACCGAGTCAACCTTGATGAGGTTCAGCAAAACCTGAAGGAAATGTTTTCTGAGCTGGATTGTGCCGTTATCGGTAGAGATGATCTAATTATGGTATGTATGCTCTCAGATAATCTATCTTATTCAGTTAAGACCTTCCTTGAGGAACGGCTAGGTCTGAATCATACTGCTATACAAACAAGAGTAGTAGAGAGAATCCCTAAAAATGAAGCAGGGAAGATCCTCTACCATACTCTTGTTAATAGGCTACTCTAAAGTAACAATATCATCCACGTCTACGTTTAGGGTATTGTTCTGCAGATCAACAGGTTTAAGTTTTGCTGAATGTGGGTAGACCGCGGTAACACGATACAGTCCCTTGGCATTCTCATGAATTTCGTAATCATTGCCAACGGAACTAGTCATATTTGTAAACTGTGCCAGAGAAAATTTCATATCCTTCTGAAGTCCATTGTCTCTACCCATGTTGATGATGATATCATCCCCTTTGGTATCAATAACTCTTGCAGATACTGGAGCACACTGAAGTTCCCTTACCAGATCCTTTGCGGCAGCTGATGTCAGATCATATAGTCTCTGTCCATAATCTGAGCCTTTGAATCTGTCAGAGCGCAGGTCGAGGAATTCATTTGAATCAAATGGCCAGTCTGTTTCTCCAGAATAGTTCTTATGGAAGATTATCTGCTGGTTTATGGCATCAAATACTTCAATATCAAAATTTATGGTTCTGGTTGGGACAAATAGCATATTGGTGATTACGTTGTTTCCTACTTTTGATTTGCTTAGAGAATTTATGGTTCCTGTAATAATGTACTGACTACCATACTGTGAAGAGATAGCTTTAAGATTATCTAGCTTATTCTTATTTGGAACATTCTTACCATTGTCATTTATAACGTTCATTCTAAGAACAGGACGAGTGTTGAATGTTGCTGAGTTATTCAGCTGATCATAAAGCATTTTGTCCAGCTCTTTGTTGGTATCTTCAATTCCAAGAGCTCCCTGGAATGCCTGGGAATCTGCATATTTAAAAGACAGAGGCAATATAGACTTATTAACTGTCGAGCCTGGGCATTTTGCTTTGGATTTTTTATCGTCTATAAAGGCTTTAATGGTTACAGTAGTTCTGTTAAGTGTATGCTGGGTTTCCAGTACCACCAGTTTTTTGATTATATTCTGAGAGGCTGGACCATATGAACTACCACTAAGCACTCCGCTTTTATATGTTTGCTCCATCCTTATATCTGCACCTGTCTGCATCAGTAGATTGTGAATTGCATCATTAATAGCATCTTCTCTATTCTGTCCAATACCTGTTGCAAACTGCCAGCTTGCGTATGACTGAAGCGATATCGAAGCTAAAAATAAAGTGAAGGATACTTTTGCTATTTTAGAAAACTTCATATAAACCTCAGATGTTTGAATTTTGTCATATGGCATTGAAATTGCATTATTCACACCAAGATTTAAGAAATCGTTATTTTTATAACGAAATTCTTTCTGCAGTAATATGTTGATTATACGTACAAAAGAAGGTCAGGATGGAGAGAATGTTATTAAAAATGCTAAGTGTTGCAGCTTTGATTGCAATTTCTGGCTGTACGGCAAATCCTGCCCGTGGTGGCAATGGAGGAGCTCAGGTATATGAGCAGAGAGGCATGGAGATCAGTAAGACTGTATCTGAAATGGCTGACACCTTATATGCCACAATGATTGCCGATTTAAAGGCAATTGACTCAGCTAATGGAAAGGGGTATGTCAGAAATCCGTCAATTCCAAAAGTTGCTGTAACATCTTTTGTCGATACTGATACCTATGAGAATGCCGGTTACTTGGGTAGATCAATGGCGGAGATGTTTATTCATGAGCTTGACCGCAGAGGTATTCAGGTTTTTGAGTATAAGCTGACAGGCTCAATTTCCATTACCAAGGATGGCGAGTTTGTATTTTCACGTAACTGGAAGAAAGTCGCCCGTCAGGCTATGGTCCGTCATATTCTGGCAGGAACCATAACCCGCAACGATAAGGGAATAGTAGTTGTAGGTCGTGTCATTAATATGTCCAATTCAACAGTTGTCGGTTCTGCAACAGGCTTCATTCCTTATGAAAGACTTCCTTACTGCTATAGAACAGGCGAGAAAAACTGCTCAATTAACGGTACCACCTCTTATCAGTATTACCTTCCTAACAGCGGAAAGAAGATTGCTAACGGGGTAACAGATACTGTAAGCCGCGTAAGTGTGTCATCCTATTCATATAGATCCACTCTGACTCCTGAACAGGAGAAACTGGTAAAGAAAAGAAAGGAAGAGGAATTTGTAAATAACTACTATACATCAGATAAAAAGGATTTTAATGCCAAGTACTACGTTGAAGGCGCTAAAGTTCCAGGAACCTCTACCGGAAACTATGAGCGATATATGTATGAGAAGAAAAAGTCCTCAATCGGTACTTCAGGTAAATCTTCAGTTATCTATCCTGCACAGTCCTATATGTATAAGGACAGATTAACCAGAGATGTCCACGACGAGAGTCATTATTCAAGAGTAAGTGATTAGAAGGGGAGAAAAATGAAAGTTTTAAAGATAGCTGCAGTTGCAATTGCAATGTCTCTTGCATTGACCTCCTGCTCTTCAACTTTTCTGACAAGAAATATCAGTTTTACTGACTCAGGAGTAAAAAAGCCTAGTGCATTCCCTGTGTTAAGAGCTACTGGATATGCGTCAATTTCAAGACAGCCTGGGGCAACTTCCCAGATGAAGCAGATCAAAGCTATGCGCGCTTCAAAGATTGAAGCCTACAGAGAACTGTCTGAGCAGGTAAATGGCGTATATATAAGTGCAAAGGATTCTCTGAACAGCAACAGTATTGAAACTTCAAATAATGTAAATACTGAAGTTGATGGTTTTATCCATGGAGCAAGAGTGATCAGACAGTATGCAATGGGCGACACCTATGCAACCGAAGTCGAGCTTGATACCCGTGTGGTCTACGATATGTACGATATGCGCGGAGCTCTGTAGGAGGGGATTATGGAAACTGCAAACAGATTTGTATTTAAAAAAATCAATCCCAATACTCAGGCTCCAGCAGTAAAGCCGATTAAAGATTATTTAATGATGCAGAATACTGTGCTTAATAATCTCGAACAGGTTATCAGCAGAGAATACATGGCTTTAAAAGACAGACATTTCGATCTTCTGCAGGGGATTTCTACTGAGAAATCTGATCTGATGCTTAAGCTTCAGTCAAATGATCAGAAGCTAAAACTTCATCCTGAGGTAGAGTCTCTTAAGACCAAATACAGTGCTGAGGTACTGATTATCAAAGATAAGATGAAGAAATGTCATTTTAGAAATGAGGTTAACGGCAGACTAATAACAATGTGCATGCAGTCATCAAATAAGCTTCAGGCTCTCCTCGTGGAAGCACGAGACCTTGTTACCTGTAACAAGACATACAACAGTAAGGGCAGTGCCTCTGCAAGAGCTCCTCTTCGAGTTTCCGTTTCCGCCTAATCCAATATCAATAGTCCTGTGTAGAATTATGTCAGGACTGTTGTATTTTCACTTATACAAATAACCCCTTTTCTAAAATTTTCATAAACCTTATAAATCAAATAGATATCCGGAATTCTCACAAATTTTGACTAGGTTAAATTCTGACCTAAAAATTTGTCATTTATTATTCTTGTAAATTTTCTTGAGGAAATCCCTTTAGAAGAACACATGAATAACTGAATAAATTGGAGAGAAGATGGGATTGGTTAATCTTTGTAATATCTTTGGTAACGATAAGCTTGTGGTTTCAGAGTTTGATTTTACTCCGGTAAATTACACAGCTCATATTCCTAACTATGATTCGGATTATGTTTTTGAACTAAACAGTCTTAATGATTTACTGCTGTTTCTAGTGCATCCTTTTAAAGACTGCCTTTATATAAGCGGTCCCTCCGGTTGCGGCAAGACTTCTCTTGTACTTCAGGTGGCAGCAAGACTTAACTGGCCTGTAGAGCAGATTACACTGTCCAATAAATCTGAATCCCTTGAACTCATAGGACATTCCTCAATAAAAAGTGGGGAGCTGGTTTATGAATACGGTCCACTTTCCAGAGCCATGATGTATGGGGAGATCCTGATTTTAAATGAGATTGATTTAATGTCTCCAGGAGATTTAACAGTCCTGAATGATGTTTTAGAAGGTAAGGATTTAACTATTGTTGCCAATCAGGGCGAGATCATTAAACCTCATCCTAATTTTCGAGTTGTTGCCACTGCAAATTCAAAGGGAAATGGTGATCTCAGCGGATTCTATAACGGAGTCAGACTGCTGAATCAGGCTTTTTTAGATAGATTTAGATTTATGGAAATGTCTTATCCCAAATTAAATGTTGAAAAAGCAATGATCTGCAGTATGTACCCTTCAATTGATGATGAACTTTGTCTGAAACTGCTTAAATTTGCACATGATTTAAGACAGGTCATTGAGAATGGTTTTGAAAATGGGGTAAGACAGTTATCAGCACCTTTTTCTACAAGATCATTACTAAAAATTGCCGGACTATTATCCTTAAATACTTCATTAGATGTTCACAAGATCATAAAGATGTGTTTTGCTTTGAGACTGCCTGCCGTTGAATATGAATATGTAATGAGACTGTGCAATGATATTTTTGGGCATGAGAATTCTAAGGTAGCGATTAGTCAGGAGTAGAAATAGATTGTCTAATTTAAATTTGCTTTTGACTAATCTCGCAATAACAGCTTAAGTTTTTTAATTTTTGTCATTAATGAATGGGCTACAATTAATGGAGAACTACAGAGTGAGGAAAAGTCAGAATTACATAGATCTTATAAAATCCTTCATGGTTCTTGATATCTCTGCGGTCCTTAGTATATTAGGATATGCTATTGTTAATCACAATAGGATAGATGACTATCAGGCAAAAGCGAGGTCAGTGTCATTTTTTACCTTGGTATTTTTGCTTTTATTGCAAGGTGTGTGTTTTATGATATTGCAAAGAAAAATGGAGGACTAAAATGCCTGGTTTTATATTAACTATTGTCGGTTTTATTTCCTTATTTATTTCAGCCGCTATTATTGGCTACGTATTCTACGACGGAATCAAATCCTGTAAGAATGATAAAGAAGAAAAATAATAGGAGACTGAAATGCCGGGGTTGATATTAACTATTGTTGGTTTTATCAAATTCACGCACGCGAATACCTTGTACTTTTAGTGCGAGGATGAAGCGTGCCTTAAAAACTGTTATCTATATTATATTTGAAAAAATGTTGTAATTCCTTTTTGGGATAAAGGTAACCTTGATATAATAACGTTTTCCCTAAATTGATAATAATATTGTTAGAGTCATTTTAACGTAAATGAAGACCATCTGGAAACAGGCATACAAATACAGGTTAAGACCTAATGGTGCGCAGCAGAGAAGATTAGTTCAGCTCTGCGGCTCTGCCAGATATGCCTGGAACCAGGTGCTGGCAAGAAGAAATGAAGAATATCAGGAATATCTTGAAGATATCGAATCAGCTCAGTGCTGGTGTGAGGATATTTCTCTGGTACCTAAGCCAAGACCTATAAATAGATTTTCATTTACCTATGACTTAAATAAGCTGATGGCTGAGGAAGAGAACAGTTTTCTAAAGACTCAGGGGCACTCTCAGGTTCTGCAGCAAAAGATGCAGGATTTATACAGTGGCTTCAGCCGGTTCTTCAAAGGCAAAGGAGGATATCCTCAGTTTAAGAAGAAAAACGGCTACAATTCCATAAGATTTCCTCAGGGAATAAATCTGGATGAGAAAAATCAGAGAATCTTTCTTCCAAAGACAGGATTTGTCAGATACAGAAAATCCAGAGATATAGAAGGGACCATCAAGAATGTAACCGTCTCATACTTTTGTGGTGAATGGTATGTATCT
>NZ_FPAH01000001.1 GCF_900116345.1 Succinivibrio dextrinosolvens
CATTAGGAGCTCTATTCAGATTTACAAAAGAACAGATACAGGATATACCTTATCAGGCAGCAATAGATTCTCTAATGAGATGCTTCATTTCTATTCCAAAGATTTTAGAAGAAGCAAGCCTGCTAAAAAAAGGTTGTCTTGTTAAAGCAGAGCAGATCATAAATGATCTGTTAGGCTCATGGTTTAACGGGATCTGTAACTTCCTTAAGCAGGTAATTCCATTGCCTCTAGCAAGATAATAAATCAATACAAGTTTTTAAAGAGCATCAATCCTAGAGTGGATCTGGATTTACTTAAATTTTTTATCTGGGAAACTCGAGTTAAGGAATAGTTAATTTTTATTTATACAAGAGGAAATTATGTTAGGAATTTAAGCTGAATAAAGACCGTATTGAGAAAGAAGAAAAGGATAAAACCTATAAAAACATGATTTATTCTCTAGATAAATATTTCAAGAAATATGGCTTTGATGCATATGAGGAAGGCGAAGCAAGAAGATATTTAGGTCATGACCATCCTGATGACTTAGCAATGTTAGGTGTAATTCGAACTCGCTTAATAAATACAAGATGGTTCATGGAGAATTTACATTATTGGTATTTATTAGATAGCGATGATAATGATGATCCTAATGATTTTAATTATGAAGATATTTTGTCTACTTTAATGGAAGATAATAATTTGAAATGGCTCGATCCCAAGAACATTAAACCAAAAGAAGGAATAACAGCCATTTAGAAGTAAAAATGGAGAGAGCAATGGCTTACTTAGTTGATTCACACTGTCATCTTGCAAGACTTTCTTTGAAAGGTAAAGCTGCAGCAAATATTGACGAAATTATTGAAAGAGCAATGCGCAGTGGCGTAAGTCATTTCTTATCTATTGCCTGCACAACAAAGGATTTCGAACAAAACCGTCTAATTGCTGAAGACTATAACAACATTTATTTAGGCTGTGGTATTCATCCTTTAGACGTAAGGCATGAGCCTGATTGGAAGGATGCTGATTTAAAGAACAATCTTTTATCTTCTGATAAGGTTATTGCTGTTGGGGAGACCGGACTTGATTATCATTATTCTCCAGAGACTAAAGACCTTCAGATTGCCTCTTTTGTAAGACATGTTGGTATTGCAAAAGATGTTAAAAAGCCACTGATTATTCATGCAAGAGAAGCTAAAGACGATACCCTAGCTGTATTAAGAACAGAGAACGCCTGTGATGTTGGAGGTGTAATCCACTGTTTTACAGATACTCTTGAAATGGCAAGAGCGTGTCTTGATTTAGGTTTTTATATTTCCTTTACCGGTATAGCAACATTCAAATCAAGTGAGAATCTAAGAGAAGTCATAAAGTATGTTCCATTGGACAGACTGATGGTGGAGTCAGACTGTCCTTATCTTGCCCCTATTCCTGTGAGAGGTGTAGAGAATGAACCTGCTTTTGTTCGCTATACGCTAAGATGCATCGCAGACTTAAAGAACGTTTCAGAGATGGAACTTGCAGGAATTACTTCCGAGAATTTCGAAAAACTCTATGGCGTTAATCTGTCTGAATCAGATACAAAAGCAACGGGTAGAGAAATTTCTGATTATAAGATTGATAAGATTATGGATAAAGAATTCAGTAACTAAAGTTGAATAATCCAGACTGTATATCTAAAGTCATAATAAAAAGGTATTCAATGACTCAAAAAAGATTAGTTTTAATGCATAATGAAACTGAATTGCTTGTCTTTAGCTACAATACAGAGACTAGATCCTTTTCTTTTAAATCGTGCGATTTTAATATCAAGTATTTCAATTTTCTCCCTACTCGTTTTCGTAGAATCTTTGATATATGTGAAAAAGACGGTATAAATGTTCAGCAGATCTTTTCCGAGGCGATGGCACGATTTCTAAAATTTCGTGTAATTTCCCTACAGAGAGAATATTCACGCAAGGTCATGGAGTACCTAAAAGTCCGTGATACTGATGACTTTGAGTCAATGTTTGACAGGCTGTATTTTGTTAGCTTAAACGACGTGTTGTGGGTAAAAAGCTACAATTCATCAGTTAAGTATGCAGATATAAATCCATACAGTAATCCTTTAGATCCATATATAGCATCTCTTGTGCTGACAGGAAATCCTAATTGTTTTAATTCAGCTACCCCTTCTGCTTATCCTTTTTTTGCTATAGATCTTTCAGCTTCAGGGACTCAGAATAAAGTCTGGTTCGAAGATAACGGAACCATAATGCTTTATAAGACGGATGAATGGGCCAATCTGAGTACTCCTGACTGTAGCTATGTCAACAATCAGGTATATGCAGAATATTTTGCCTATCAGATTGCATCTTTCCTCGGCATTAACTCTGTGAAGTACGAGCTTGAAGTATTGAACTATCATGGGAAAAAGCTTGTATGTTCCAAATGTCCTTCAATAAACAGTATTGATGTCAGCCTTGTGACAATGAATCAGGTAATAGATGAGCTAGATTATATAAATCCTGATTTAAAATCTTCCATTCAAGAGCAGTGTGACTGTGAGTCTGCAGTAAATGAGAAAGCGTTATCTTTTTTGGGGAGAAAACAGTTTTCTGATCAGAGTTTTCTGGATATGCTGCTACTTAATCCTGACAGACATAAGGACAACTATTCTCTTTTAAAAGATAACAATACGTTGGAATATAGTCAGCTATCAATGTGTTACGACAACGGATTGTCGCTTTTTGCCCTTACACATGAAAGGGAAATGGCAGACATGGTTGAAAGTGCCAAGAAAGGAACATTTATAACGGGGAATGGAATCAACGTCTGTTCAAGATTTCTGTCTCTGTGTGATGAAAGTTATCTAAATCTTCTCTATAAGTTTCAGAACTTCGAATTCTGCAATTATGCACCAGCTCCATACAATGAGAAACATCTTAAAACGGTAACTCATTATATTAAGAAAAATGCTCAGAATATGATTGAGCTACTAGAAAGGAAATATCAATAAGGGCCGTTTTTCTGTTTGGAGTTGATTGCAATTATTTCATTTTTTTATAAGCTCTTCTAATTGCATTAACCTTACTCATATCTTTATATACTACTTTTCTGGTTTGAGGTTGAGTCTTTGGTATCTTTACGGTAAGACCAAGTTTATTTAGATGTTCTAAGGTGTTTTCGAGTTTATAAGGTAATTCAGCTTTTTCTTTTATCTTTAAAAGCTGTGTTACAAGAGAATTATCGGTTAATCCGGATATAAAGGTATTTCTGTCCAAAATAACAATATATTCCTTGTCTTCATAACCAGAAGGTATTAAACAAAGAATAACATCATACTTCTTATCAAATTTTTCTCCCATATAGTCAAAACATACTATCGCCCTACGATTTAGCCAGACATTAGGGAAAAGCTCTCTATGGTTAAAGATCCTCCAACCAATATCATCTTTTTTGCCTTGAATTTTATTCTTTTCCAGAACCTTTCTATAGCTGATATTATGCAGATCAACAATCCAGAACATATCTTTATAGAATGCTTCTCTTGCTTGAATTTCAGATTCTTTTATAGGGGAATGCTGAAACTCTAGAACAATGCCGGATTCAGTTTTGACGTCAGCAATATGGATTTCACCGGTTTCTTCATCAACGCAACGTACTTCCTGCCATTCTTTTGGAAAATTGTTTTTCCAATTCACATGCCATGCTGTTTCCGGAGACAGCCACGTATCAGTACAAAGTGTTTTATGCGCCCAATGATGAGCCCTTCTTTCCCCTAATTTTGCAATCAAAGGCGAACCGCAGGCTGGGCAAAATGCTTCTACCCCTTTTTGTGGCTCAATTCTTTTGCCGTCTTTAGTTCGTGCAAAATGCAGTTTTATGCTCATGTGATCTTTGTAAATATCCCATTCTGGTTTTGAAGTTATATGTGGTGTTTTTAACAATAATAAATGAAATATTTGAGGGATTGTTTGAGTGCTAATCAAAATTTGGATCTAATCCTAGCCTTAAACAATCCCCTTAATCCCTAAATCTATGACCGGTGATTAGTCTATACTACCGAGCCATAATAAGAACACACCACCTTAAAAGAACACCTGTCATTATTCCACCTTAGTTAAGGACCAATAATGAATAGAAGACGTTCTTTTATAGTATATACTTTAATTCTAATCAATCTGTTTAACCAAGCTTTTGCTGTTGAAGTGCTTACTGATACCGGACAACGACAGACAGTGGTTGAACGCACCAAACAATATGCCGGATCAGTCGATGCAATAAAAATCCGCAACGAAATGGCGACAGTCTTTAAAAAGAATCTTAAACACGGTGACGGATCATCTATCTACACTGCAGACAGCAAATGTGGTGGTTACAACATCAGTTCATGCGGCCTTCCCTGCTGCGGAAAGGACGAATGTCAGAATATCTGTAAAGGTAATACTACCCTAGCACATGGCAACACCTGTCTTTCACCTTATACAACTTCTCGCTGTGGTATGAGCTGCTGCGGCAAGCAGGACTGTGATACCGTCTGCGACAACTATAGAACCAGCACTGTTTCGCAAAAGAAATGCGGTGGGTACGTTAAGACTGCTACCGGTGGAGACTGCTGCGGATACAAAGACTGTCGTGAACGTTCATGCGGTGGACAGACTTCCGTAATCAGCAACGACTTTGGTACGGAAATGGAATGCTGTGGAGCTGATAACTGTAATGACGTTAAATGCGATTACCAGCATTCAACAGAGGTTATTTCTGGAGGCAACGTTAAATGCTGTGGTACGAAAGACTGTTACAGTAAATACTGTGAGGGACAGACTTCTGTTGACAGTAAGGTTGATCCCAACAAAAAGAATCTGCTGTGCTGCGGTACGGTTAATTGCCATAACATTGAATGCGACGGGTATGTAACCACTAAATCACCGGTTGGAGATAAACAGTGCTGTGGCTATGACGACTGTAGACTAAAAGAGTGTGAAGGTCGTCTTACGGCTCTCAGTCAGGACGGGAAAACAGTACCTTGTTGTGGTTATCTTGAGTGCGGAAATATTGAGTTTTCACGTACCTATGAAGAACCTAATCCCAATACGACAGCTATAGGACGATACACCGTCAATAGACAGACAAGGTCAGGATCCGGACGAGGAAAATCTAAATTAGAAAATAATTACGGAATACTTACTGTTCAGGCTTCTGGATTTGCTTCTAAGGTTAAGGTTACTACCGGAGTTGCCAAAAAAATCCCTTCGGGATGTACACAGGTTTCTATGGATGAGTATGACGGTATTAAATATTACAAATACAAATGCAAAACCGTTATAGGAGGAGCTCAATCTCTGAATGATTTATATGATTTGGAGCATACAGTTTATAGACCATTCATCCCTAGCAGTTTACCCTCTCCAATGCCGAGAAATGTCTATTTAGTACGTAAGAACTGTCCTAGCTGTCCTAAGTTACGTGTAAGAGCCATATCTTGCACTGTGTTTCCAGATTTATTTTATGAGAACTAACTTATTATTTACTCAGTAAGTGACGGTTAAGACATGATGATTTCTGTTCTCGGATCGTTGTAGAACAGCAATTCATCTCCAGCGTTTATTTCTTCAAGGAAAACTATGCCCTTTCTTGTTGTGCGGATTTCAGCAGAAAATGATTTGTCGCCTATGATCTTTTCCTTGAAGTTTCTTATATGGAGTTTACCCGTAACTTGTATGAGCGGATGTGCACATAAAACAGTGTCGTAAGGAACTCCGTTCTTGCCTTCAAAAACTATTCTGAATTTTTCGGAGTGTCGGCGATATTGTCTATAGACCGGATCATAATCAAGATCATCGACCTGAAGAAAAAAGCGTATAAGCACACCTCCCCTATAGGGCTTTATACCTATATTTGGATGAACTTTTCCTATAAGGTGGACTTGATTGTAGCCTTTAGACATTTTAAATGTTACTCGAATAAAAAGACTTTATCTAAGGATGTTAAAACGCTTATATAGTTACGGACAAATGTCGTCTCCTAAGTCATTATCATATGATCATTTTTCTTAAATATGTATTCTTCTCGTTCTCATTCATATCAAAAATCGGAATTATAAAAAACTATACTTGATAGAAAATGCTTTTGGTTTTGGGGGTGTTTATGAGAATTCTGGCTATTGTTTTAGCATTGTCTGTAATGCTTATTAGTTCGTGTGCCTCAGAATATTCTTGTTTTTCCAAGAGGAATAAAGATAAATGTATTGAAACATTACGTGAAAATTACCCTACTATACCTCAGTGGGAGTCAACAGAGGCCGAAGCATTATTAGTTCAAGGCTGTAGATTAGGTGCAATATCTGAGTGCAGAAACCTAATCCGTTTAAACTACATTCGTTTTCCGAATGTTAACGATCTTGATGAATATTTTAAAGGCAGAAGCGGCGATAAAGAAAAAGAATACTATTCCAATTTAATTCGTAATGGATACAAAACACATAAATACAAATGGGTTACTACCGGAGCCGCATTTAAAAATTTCCAAATTCGGTTTGAGGATTATTTAGAAGCTTATAAGAAATCAAGCGAGAAAGACCCTGAGCTGGTATATGTTCCATTGCTTTATTTGTCTCTTATAGGAATAACTCCGGATGACTCGTATGCTGAAAAAGCTTGTCGAGCAAATATGAATGATGAAACCTCCTCGAGTGAGTTTTTATCTCCAAATGAAGTTAAATCTGTTTGTCACATAATACAGAAGGCATATAGAGAAGGAAAATATTTGACCAAAGATTACAATAAAGCTTTTGAGATGAACAGAATTCCATTTGAGAATAGTATCAACCAGGGAAAAGTCGATGTAATCTCAAAATGTGATTTTATATCAATGTATTACGATAAAAACACTAACCAGAATTTAAAACAAAAAATTAAAAATATTTTGACTGCTGCAAACATAAATATCCCAACAAGAGGATGTTATCGTTATGATGATTTTGTTGCAGCAAAACATCTTAGATTAGAAACTGAAGAAGAAAGAAGTAGAGCTGCTGTTTCTGCATACATGACTCAGCGTTCTATAGAAGAATATGATCGTAAAAAGGCTGAATTTGATTCTCTTCCTGATAATATTGAAGTTGACGGAAAGAAATGTAGAAAGAGCTCAATTGACATTAAGCTCATATGTGAATAAAACCTCTCGAGATTATGGGGAGACTACTTTGTCTCCCTATCACATCCCACGAAATTCATTACTTAGCAACTGTAAATATGAGGTCAGCTCCTTATCAGCTGCAGCACAATTAGCTTCATTACTGTAATCAACGGACTTTATCACCATGCCGTTCTGGAGAACATTAATCTTTTTGGACAATTCATCGTAAGTTAACTTGATGTTAATGTCGTAGTTCTGCAGATTGTTTGTAAGTCCGTTTCTAAGATTGTCAGTAATCTTAGCCATATCGTTTTCAAGTTGCTTTAGATCAAGCATGGTATGTCCTTATATCTGTTCTTGAGTTTTTTTCTGGTTTTCAAAATATTCTTTAAGTAGCACTTTCGGCTTGTTTAGAAATGGTTTTTTAAGTTCATTTATTTCTTTTTTGATTTCATCAAAGTCTATTTTTTCTGGAGCAGATGAATATATGAAACGTCTTATTTTCATCAAGCGAATACTTTCGGGAGACATTTCCCCTTCTTGCTCTCTGTATCCTACAAATGCAATTGCTTCGGCTAAAATATCGATAAGAACATCTTTTTCCATTAGGGTACACATGGATTTTCCTTTCATAATGTTTGCTTGCTATATTCACAGTATACCAATGATGTCTTTTGTTTTACTTAGGGCAGAAGCATTGCTGCTTCAGATATGATGTTTATTCGTGGTTGAATAAATCGCTATGAGTACCTGTTCTGGTTAGGGATAGGACCAATAAATCATCAGAGATTTGGTAGATTAAAAGCCAATCAGGCTGAATATGGCATTCTCTGAATCCTTTCCAATTTCCATTTAAAGCATGATCTTTGTTTGATTGAGTTAATGGAATGTTTTACGCTATTTTTCAAATAATATCATCCAACAATTCAATGTTCTGATTTCTCTTTATAGCGAGCTTATAGTCCTTTTTAAACTGTTTAGTCCAGATAACCTGTCTAGTCATTTTTCAGCTCTTTTAACGCGTCTTCTACACTATAAGTCTTTGTATTTGGATCATTCAATAATTGATTGGATTCCATCATCGCGGTTAAGGTTTCTTTGTTCGGATTTTTCAAACATACATTAAAAGGGAAACCACCCGTTCTTATTGCTTCTTTTAGAAAGACATTGATTGCTGTAGAAAGGGACATTCCAAGTTCCTTGAACAGAACCTCGCTTTTTTGCTTTACTTCACTATCTATTCTACAAGTATAATTTATTGTATTTGCCATGATATGCACCTTATTTTAATTGCAATATACATAAAGCATAATGATAGATAAGAGAATTATCAAAAAATATTTTCATATTTTTATTCGCTTGAAAATCCATTCTGGAATAAGCCTAAATATCGTCATAATTAACCTCCAGAATCCAGGAGCATAAACTACATTTCTACGCCTCTTAAATGCTGCAAAAATCTGTCTCCCTACTTTATCCGGATCTGACCACAGCAACGACTTTTTATACCCCATCATTTGTTGTGTCATTCTGGTTGAAACTATTCCAGGTTTTACCGTCATCACGTGTACTCCATGATGAAACAAGTATGCACGAAATCCCGATAGGAAAGCTGTCAGTCCGGCTTTTGCACTTCCATATACAAAGTTAGAGAATCGTCCCCTATCTCCAGCTACAGAACTTAGTACGATAACCGTTCCGGATTTTCTCTCTGCAAAGTACTCTGCTGCACAAGCAAGTATTTCAGCAACTGCAGTAAAGTTAACGGTTAACGTTCTTTTTAATGCTAAAAGCTGATTATTTAACGGTAAAAAACCAGCAGCAACAATCAGTACATCTGGCTGCACCTTCTGTAGAATGCCGGCAAAAGTCGAACTTGCAGAGTCCTGCATTAAATCAAGTTTATAGCCCTTTATTTGCGGTATATCTTCATTGAATCCTTGTAGGGTTTTATCAAGACTTTCCTGACTGCTGGACGTAAAGCAGATCTTGTAACCCTCTTTATGGAAACACAGTATTGTAGGGCGGATGATTTCGGAACTACCTCCCACCACAAGCATTGTTTTAGTGTCAGCTTTCATTCTTTGGATCTCTTATTAATTACTGTAGATGTGGGAATTATAGGTAGGGGCTAGAGCCTTCATTATTGCGGTTAGGGACTATTTTTCTTGTCTAACGATTTGCTATTCATTTATAGTTATTATTTGCTCAATCAAGAGAATACTTTCCATGGATTCACGAGAAAAGTTGGAATATAAAATGGATAAAGCCGAGAGATTAAAGTTATTAGCTGGCTACAAAGCGATTTATGACAATTATTTACGACGCCCTATGACCGCTGAAGAACAGCAAATCTATGATGACTGTGCTGAAGGAAAAATCACTTTTGAGGACTTTAAAGAGAAACTAAGACAGATTACCTTTGAGCTATATAAAAATGATCCTAACCGTTTCTCCGAAGATGAAGAAATGGATGAGGTTGAAATGAGCCTTTCTGAAGAAGAAGCAAAGAGATTGTTTGGTAATAAGAGACTCATCAATAAAGAAATAATCGTTTAATATTCTTTTATTAAACATAAACTGATACAATCCAAATCTGATTTTTATCATAACAACATTGGATCGTTTTCTTTATGAAAGGCAAAATAAAGTTCTTTAAAGAACAGGAAGGTTACGGCTTTATTCTGGGTGAAAAAGGAGAAGAATACTATTTCAACGTCCATGATATTAAGTCTTTTGAAAGACCTCCAAGAATGGGCGATCAGGCCGAGTTTAATGTAAAAGCATCAACCTCTGAAAACAAGAAAGATAAGGCAGTTGATGTTGTAATCACTAAGGCTGATTTCTCAGAAGAGAATAACAGACATGATGACAGAATTACCTGTCCTAATTGCGGTAGAAAGATTGTTCCTCGCCTTGTAACAAATCAAGGCCAAGCAGAAAAGAGTCTTTGTCCATACTGTGGAGCTAAGGTAAAGACATTTCCTATGAGCTATGTTCAGTGGGGAGTATTTGTAATTCTGCTTCTAGTATTTTTAATTGTAAAATTTGGACATTAAATTTCCATTCATTTGTTTTGAGTTCATTTCAGAGACTGATAATTTCAACTAAACAACGTTTAATTTCAGTCTCTTTGATAGCAATGAACAAAACTTACCGTTCGGATCATATTTAGCCTTTACCTCAAGAAATTCATCAACGGCTTTTCCATACATCCTTCTAAATGTACTTGCCTTCATACGGCTGTCCTTTGCCAGATACACATGACCACCGGCATCAGCGACTATCTCATCAAGGTAATCCAAGTTCTTAAACAGTCCATGGCTAAGCTTAAAGTCCATGGCTAGGCTATATCCCTCCATGGGAAAGCTTATATTTCCGTAGTGCTTAGGCTGCTTACCAAAGATCTTCAGTACCCCAAGAGTTGAATACAACTTCTCTTTCTTTATGACATTAACAATCTTCTGTAACACTTCTTTTTGTGGCACAACAAATTGATACTGCACAAAACCCTTATGTCCATACAGACGATTCCAATTATTTACTGCATCGAGTGGGAAGAAAAAGCCGTTAATGCTGGCAAAAGGATTGTTCTTGCGTTTGTTTAGGTAATAGTAGAGGGAGTTAAATGCCTTTACTGTTGTCTGATTAAACAGCTTAGAAGTGCAGTAACACGGTACTGATAACCTGGAGTTGCAGTATTTCTTTTCAAGAAACTGATTGCCCTGCTCCATTACCTCCGCTGAAGATGCAAAACGCCCCGAGAATACAATTCCTCGACCGTGAGTTCTGGTAGCAGACAGATCAATCCATGAGGCACAGTACTGGGAATTATTCTGTTCTAAGGTAGCAGCAATTAACTTGTCTAAACTTTCACATACAGTAACTCGTTGTCTTAGAACAGACGATTCTGTTTTCAACATTTTTATTGTCGCTGAAATAATAAGTCCTGTAAGCCCCTGACCACCACAGGTAGCCCAGAACAAATCTCTGTTTTTCTCTGGTGTCACCGTGATCATTTCACCTGATGCGGTCATAAGATCAATGCAGGAAATGTGTTTTGATAACGTACCGTTTATGTGATGATCTTTTCCATGAATATCTGCTGCAATGGCGCCGCCTATTGATATTTTCTTAGTTCCAGGGAGTACTGGGAAGATTACGTGTTCAGGAAAATAGTTGTTAAGAACATCAGTTAATGCACAACCGGAGTTAATAATCAGTTCTCGATCTGCAGAGTTATAAACCATGCCGTGCTTATTGAACTTAACTTTGGAAAGGTTGAGGATAGAGTGTTGGTTTAGTGAAGCGTCGCCATATGATCGGCCGTTTCCTCTTGCAATAAAACCATGGTTATCCCTTATAAATGAAGCAAGCTCAGCTATTGAAAGCTGATTGTAAGAAAGTGTGTCTACTGTCGGGAAGTTTCCCCAATTAGCGAAGTGCATGGATTATCTCTCATCTTTTCCACATTGTGGAATTGCCTATAGTTCTTTGTTTGTCAGATACAAAGTAACAAGTTAAGAAGATAAGTATATTGTGGTATAGGGAAAGTTTTGGCTTATTTTCAATCTTAAATTGATATAAGAAATGGTTAGAAAATACTATTCGTAAAAAATGATTTGCCTTTAATGTGAATTTATTCACGTAGTAAATTCTAAAAAGCTCTTAGTAACTGTAAAAATAAGATTTAAAGTCTAAACTTTTATTATGAGTTCATTAGTATTTCTATGAATTTTACAATGGGGGCGTTTGTGAGAAGACTTTTAGCTTTTCTTCTTTTGGGGCTTATTTTTCAAGTAAACGCGGATCAAGGTGCATTTAAAGACATTAAAGTGCATCAAAATTGGAGATCCGGGGTATTTTATTACAACAATGTTTTTACTCCTCGTATTGTAAATCTTCAAGTTGTTAATACAGATGCTACTGTAGGCTTATTTATTGATTTTTATGACTCATACTATATTACGGAAGTAATGGTTTCAAAAGATGAGCAGAATAAAGGATCAGTACGTTTTGCAGATGGCATTGATATGCCTTGTGCGGCTAGAGTAGATGAAAAAAGTTTATTTAAGCTCAATTGTAATCTAACTGATGATAACACCACTTTTCATATCACTATGGCTAGTGGTCTAAATAAGGAATTTCTTGAAGAATGTATGAAAGGTAAAACCTTAAGAATAAAAGTTGATTATCCTGAGACAACCCTCTATTTCAGCTTTGATTTGAACGGTTTTTCTGCTGCTCTTAATAGAGCCTTGTCGTTTTCAGTAAACGAGAATGAATCTTATTTTAAAAATCCAAAGTCACCATCTAAACCTAAAAGTGATGCTTCGTATTTTGATATCTAGAAGCTGTATTTCTACTTTCTTATGAGATGTTTTTTTAGGAATGTAGTAATTGTTGCCTTATAAATCACCTTCCTAAGTTGATTTTAAAAATACTTAAAAAACAGTATATTAACTGCTAATAATGTGTTATATTAGTTATGTCCTCCTCAAAAGGAGGAATTTAAAATGAAAATCACTGTGAAAGTAAAAGTGGGGTCTAAGTTTAAAGTAAAATTTAAGTTTGGATTCTCTTTCATATCCATACTTGAGTATATTAGCAATAATATGCTTTAAGTATGGAAGGCTCTGATGTCTAGGAGTTTAATCTCCTAGATATTATCCTTCTCCTCCCCTATTGCATAGCAATATTTTTTCGAAATTTTATTTTTACTCCCAAATCTGACCAATTATTGTCATAATTAACCATCCAATCCCAGGTACATAAACCACATTTATTTTCCTTCTGTTCAAGGAACAGCTTTTCATTTATATAAAGTCAAGAAATATGATCTTCTTTACTGAAATTTCCTAATAAAATCCTTAAATTAAAGTAAATAAAAATTAGATGAATTCTTTTTTTAGGATTATTTCCACATTCAGAATCACCTTATTGAGTTATATATACTCATCGTTGATTAGTAAATAGATACTTGCATAGAGTCTTATAAATGGAAATCAATAAATATGTCTCAATTTGTTAAGTTAAAAGAGGATATTCCTGACGGGCTTGTCGATAAAATTGCAAAGCATAGCAAAAAAAATCTCAATATTTTTAACTGCGGTTTAACTAATTATTATGAAAACCCTACTACAGATTTACTTGCTTATTTTATAGAAAGATCTGCGGATACGTCTGATAAAGAATTTCTTAAAACCATAACAAGAAATCTTTTAACAAAAGCAGGAGTATCTAATTCTAGCGTAGAGCCCTTCATAGATAAGGAAGAATTCATATCTGTTGGTACACAAGTTACTACGATGAACAGAAATCGTATTGATTTGTTGTTAGAAACTACAAACTGTGTTTTTGTATTTGAAGCAAAGATTAATCATGAAATAAATAATCCATTTGATGATTATATGGCTTATTGTAAAAAGCATTTTAAAAACAAATCAGTTTATTATTATTTATTAACTAAAAATCATAATGTGTTACCTCCTCAAGGTTGGATTAATATTACATATTCAGAGCTGGTAACATTTGAAGCAAATAAAACTCCTATAACTAAATTAGACTTTTATATAGAGGATTTTGTCTCACATTTGCATTTATTATGTGGATCTAACGATATGAATAATTCCGAAATACAGTATGTAATTGAAAATTCAAAGGCAATTTCCTTGTTATTTACAAGCTATTATCGAATCAATGAGCAAATAAGAGATAACCTTAATAACTCATTTAAAGATCCGGAAAATAATGAATTTTTTTTAGAAAAAAAAGGTTGGGGAGGGTATCCGGTTACAGAAGCAATAAAGCAGCGAATTGAGCTAAAACTTTTTATTAATGGCGAGGATACCAGATTTGTTATTTATCCTCGATATGTTGACAGTATAATGGATAAAGGTATCACTATTAACTATAGTTTTTGGACGGTAAATAACTCAATTTTGGGCTATTTTGAAGATAAACTGAGAGAAAAATACAAGAATCTTGATTCTAGAGACAGTAAGAATTTTTTAATTATAAGGAAAGATTATTCAGGACAGGATTTTGTAAATGAAGTTTCTAAAGACGCAATAAGCATTCTTGAAGATTTAAGAGAAATAAAAAAATCTTATTGTGGGTAATCTAAGATTTTATTATTGTTGAGCATTTGACGTGGTATAATTTCGGCCCGAAATCTATTAGTTTAATAGTTTTCATTTGATTTCTAAATCTTTCCAAGAGTCATTTAATCAATGGCTCTTTTTTTTATCCTTAAATAGCCGAATTAAGTGTTATCCATATTTTGTTTTTGATTATTATCTAATGTCTAATCATTCGGTTTAACTATAATCAAAAAAGGTTCTTAGAAAAACTGTTAAACGGTGATTATGATGAAAAATGAGACATATAGATATTACTATTTCGAAGCAACTTACGATGATAATGGAAAGAAAAGAAAAAGAAATATTCGTGTAAGAGCATGCAACAAAAGCGATGCTACAAAAATGGCTAAAGAAGAAGCAAAACCAAGTTTGTCTTTATCCAGCGAAAAAGTAAGTCTTAAGTATATAAGATATGAAACAGATTTTTCCGATTGTGACTAATATTAACTATTAACAATAGCATGATTTTATAGTTTTCATTTCTTTCTAAATATATACATGAGTCATTTTTAATGGCTCTTTTATTTATGCAGAAATTGATAATGGTCTTTTCATATAGGCAAATGCCTTTTCTATGAAACTCAGATTAGTGGATTTCTTTAAGTTTAAAAAGGTAGTTATTCTCTGAGGCGCTATACCTAGTCCTTTTGCCAGATCTGCTTTTCTGTATCTTTCCTCTATCATAATATTCTTTAAGCCGATTTTTAAAGCTGCATCTAAATTCAGTTCTACAACAAAATCATCCTTTTGAGCAGTTACTGCTTCAGGTATCAGTTTATTTTCATCAAACAGAGAATTGATAACATCAGTTACTAAATCTATTGCCATTTTCTTTGCTTCTTCAAGTGTTTTGGCTTCACTGATTGCACCTTTCCAATTGCGAGTCTGAATTGTAAAGGTCTTGTCTGGATTTTCCATGATTTTTACCGGATAGAATTTATATTTGCTGATATCCATCGTTTTCCCTTAAATTGAAAAGAAATGCTCTTTTCTAGTTAGTTTTTAGTACAGTTTTTTGTTATATATAAATATAACATAAAAGTGTTATAAAAGTAACATAACTAAGTTATTTAGTTTTTACGGCTCAACGAGCATAACTGCACCTTAAATTTTGTTTCGTAATTTCTCAAGGTAACTTAACACCTATTATGTTACCTTGAGACTGTAAACAGTAATAACTGCTATTAAGAATTAGATAATAGTAACAATTCTTAATAGAATAAATATTTGTATAATCAAGTGATATTTAATTTACCGTGACTGTAAATAATAATGATGATTATTACTATATTTTATAGTGACGGTAAAAAGAATATATAGTAAATTTATTTAATAACGAAAAAAAGAATCCTTCTAAGTAAGGATAAGCCTTGGGGTGATATGATATTTGTCAGTTATATAACTCCTACAGATAAAGATTAGCCATTATGCCTAAAAGATATCCAATTCCATTTGAAGAAGAAAAGCAGTTATTTAGAGCTCATAAACTAGCAGCAGTTCAGGAAGGTATTGATGTTTCAACCTCTGAATTTATACAGGAAACATCTACTACAGTCGTTAAGGAGCTGCTTGATATTGCCAGAGAGGATTCATCCAAATTATTCTCTGCTGGGTTTAATCAAGATGTTGCTCAGATTTACCGTCAGACCGCATTCTCTCTTGAGTTAGGACACTTCTCAACTTCCTATTTTATTGAAGAGCCTATACTGTTTGATTACCTTCTTAAAAAGGAAATTAGTGATTACTCTACAGTAAAGGATTTCCTTGAACAGAACCATATGGAGATGTTCGATCTTAAGGGCAGAAAAATCTATACCTACACTTTCCATATCCGCAGACCAAATGAGAAGGTATTAAGTTATTTGATTATCTACTGTCCGGAGCTTGATAATCTATCTGCTGGCGTGTTCCGTGGTTTTGACGGTATTTATATCGTAGATATTGATGAAACCATGGATTATCAGCAGAAGAAAGCTCAGATTAAAGCCAATAATCCTTCTATTACATATGATTACCTTGATCTAGGCTTTAACCTTATTGATTATCTGGATGAATGCCTGGATTCATGGGACTATGGGACTCCACGTAACATAGAAAAGAAAGCCGTTGATCACAATGCACAAAACATTGTGGTTAAGGCTAATAAATATGTTTTGGATAAGGCTTTAACTATTAAGTATCAAGAGTAGTTTCGCGGGATCAACAGCCATATTAATAGAATGATTTTCGGGAAAAGTTTTTGCCATTATGGCTGTTGATATGAATACTCTAGCAGAAAGAGATTGTCTAAAGGAAATTTTTGGGGAAATCTGTTAATAAGAACCGTAATATCTTTTTATTTCTGTTGAGAAGACCAAATGCTAAATAAACTATCTCAACGATCTTCCCTTCGCAGAAACATAATCCACAACACGTTTAGCTGTTGCAGTATCTGCTCTTGATCTGTTTCTTATCAAATCAGCAGATACCCTATCAAACGTTTCGTTAATCTTTTTTGCTAACTCGTCATTTAATGGTGTAAGCCCATTGAATAGTCCAGACAGATACTGACGACTATGCCCTACCTCTTTATAGAAGTCCTCGATTTTATAGTTATATAGAGCAAAGAATCTGGCGATAAAATCAACATCAATGCTTTCTTTAAGAACTCTAAGATTTGTTTCTTTATCTTCAGGGCTTACTTTTCTCATAAGTTATTTTCTACCAATTATTCTTGGTTTCTTAGGACATGAGCCATAATATCTTCTAGAACACCGTAAGAACTGTCGTCCGCAATGTTGACTTCGTCTAAGAACTGATTAGTTCCATTAAGTAATGTAACAGTTTCTTTTTCTAAATTAAATCTTAATGAAATACCAGATGTTATCTTCAGAACTTCGCTTAAATGCTCAACTACAGTCTGAATATCTTTTATTTCTGCATCGCTCCACATTTAACAACTCCTTTTTATTGTTTAATAAATGGATATAATAAGTATAACTTTATTACTCATTATTTGCAATACAAATAATTGATATAAGAATAAATCTAATTATTATTTTATACATAAAGTCCAAGTTTCTTTATTCTTTTAAGTGTTTTTGAGGTCTAGCGTCATATTTTTTTTATTAAGCAATTAAGTGATATCTGTCTAAAACGTACACAAAGCAAATAGTTGTATAACACTTTTGCTTCATTAACCGCATATACTAACGGCGTTTTCAATCTCAATTGAAATGCAATTCCTTTAATTTACATTGGAGCAGGATTTTTTTTCCTGAAGTTAATGTCCTTACCTGCTCCATTTTTCTTGCATTAACTGCTTTCCATACCACCTGTTTTCCTGCAGCATCAAAAGCAATTCTTAGACATTCAGATAATGTTAGGCGACCTTCTGGAATTTATATCTGGATTCAAAACTCATCTGAAGATTTAGGAAGTTAGGCTCGTCTTTGAAAGTTGCGGTGTGTTCGGTTGAACCGTCTGCATGGATTATGGCAAGTTCATATTCCTTGCCTTCAAGTGCATTTCTTAGTTTGTCTAAAGACTCTCCCCATTTTGTTGTACTCAGTTTTCTGAAGAAGAAACTTATGATCTTCTCATGACATACCTCCAATACTCCTTTAGTTGTTACCGGTGCGCTTGCATCAGTCATAAAGTATGACAGTGCCGGACACTGCATCAGGCACTCTTTATAGGTTTTATATGAGATCACCAGATACAGATGTATCTCGTTTTTTCTCAGATTCATGGATTTCTTGAGCATTATTCTGCTCCTTTACCATAGTATTCCTCTGCAAGCTCATTAACTCTGTCGAGGATTAGTGAATTTACATCATCGTTATTCATAGCGTCTTCTATTACCTTCAGTTTTTCCTTTGGAGATAGGTTCATCCCTTCAAAACATGCATCATAGTCGTCAGACTCGGCAAAGATGCTGACTAAATCCTCATCTTCAATCATGATTTCGGCGTCTTTGATATTCAGTTTCTCCATCAGTTCCTGTTTTGACATTTTATTTTTCAACCAGATAATCATTTCAATCTCCTTCTTGTTTTTCTTTAAGCATTTTCTTCACTGTCATCATCAAAGAGCTCTTCAGCGTATTCCCTATCGTATCCGCAGATCTCGATAAGATTTTTTACTGTATAGTCGTAGCATTCGCATGACTCCGGTACATATTCCATGTACTCAATAGGTGTGTTTGCTTTATGGTGTAAGGATGCAACTCCATCCTCAATAAAAGCACAGCCCTGTTCTTCGTCCACATAATCAAAGGAAACTTTGAAATCCTCTTTTTCAAGCTCTTTGATAGTCTCAGTGCTTTTGTTTATCTCCTCGTTATTCCTAATCCATGTCCCCATCATTTCCATGTTGTTCTTAAATGACCATCGACCGTCTGCGTAAAAGGAACATTCAAAACTGTTCATCTCTTTGCACTGCACTCCATCTTCAAGATTTAGGTGCGTGTAATAGCCGAAACAGTCTGTAAGACTATGAAGTAACTCTGCAACTCTCTGAGCTGTCTCTGAGTCTTTTGCGGTGACAATGCAATCACCGAATGCATTTGAGATATTTGCCATCTTATTCCCTACAAGAAAGGTGATTTGAAGTTAAGCTATTTCTACTATCTGAGAGTCATAATTCTCATAATTGCCGTTTACCCAAGACCAGAAATCCCCTATTTCACCTTCATCGGTGTCGTCATTCTCATGGACTATCTTTTCATATCTGTTTTTTAACAGTTCATAGGCTTCTAGCTTGGTCTTGCACTGACGGGTAGATATGTCTCGTTCTCTTACTTCTACCAGCATATAGCCGTAAGGTTTTGTCTGTGGAGCTTTATCCTTTAGAAGTCCCCAATTAAAAAGAGTGTCTATTAACGTGTCTGATAGCGTTGAGAAATGCTCTTTGAATAAAGTTATGTCTTCAGAGACAAGCAGTTCGCAGACACGGTTTCTTATGGCAAGCACGAGGTCAAAGGCTTCAACTTCTCTCATATAGGTGTGTTCCTGAATGGATTGTGTTGCTCTGTCTTCTATCAGTTCACCTATATAGTCATAGTTTGAGCCGTAGATTTTGGCGCATGATTCCTCGTCTTCTCCATCTTCAATAGCTGATTGGCGTTCCTCGTTATCAATGAGATTAAGGCTGTGCAGGTCAAGGTAGTCCTCGATAGAGTCAATTATCTGTCCTTTAAGTTCAGCAAGTTCATTTGTATTCATATAGCACCTCTGTTCGTATCATAATTTATGATTTTAGTGTACTACATAATGCAGTACAGTCAATATCAAAAAAAATAATAGCTATAAAGCGCATTAAATAGCGGTTTAAGAACGGTTTTTAATGCAACCGGAGGTGCAGTATCGAGGTGGTTAGGGAAGACGTTTTATGTGGATGATAAGATCGGAAATGAGGTGGTGTAACCATGGATTACTGTGTATCGAAATCCATGGTTGGCTATGTGGGTTACATCGAAAGCGCTAGACTCTCTGCGAGAACCATAGTTCCAATCATTAGCACACTCCCTAAAGTGAATACTGTAACAATCATTTTAATGACACCAAGCATTTGACCCTCCATTTAGAAATCCATGAATGGATACATATTCTAATGTTTTTGGAAAGGTCGTTAGTGTCTGGTTGGGGAAAACAACAGAGATAAGATATAGCTCTAGTCTCTCTGTTGTCCCAAATTTCTATATTAAATCATGCCTATTCAATAGCGAATCCTCGATTATTTGATTAGGTCATTTTCTGCATGTTAACTCTTCCCTATATGAATCATATCTACAGTGTTCTATAAATCGTCCTTGCTCGTCTCTAACATCATATTCCTTTACATATTTTTTCTCATAGCGTCTCCACTTCTCAAGCTCTCTATTTTCCGCTGGATCAATAACTGTGTATCCTGTTCCAACAAACCTACAACCATCTTTATCATATCCGCCATAAAATTTATCTAACAGATGATTGAACTGAATTTTATTAGCTTTATTAAGTTCATTTTTTAAATACTTAAGCTTACCAACCAGATCTGTATAGCGCTTGTGAATATGTTGTTTTAAGACCTCTTCAACACTATTCCTAAGAATTTCGGAATACGGTAGATTATTCTGTCCTATATTTTCAACGCTAAATGGGTAATAGTATTCTGCATCCTCTTTGGCTTTATCTCGATGAAGAAACCTTTTTTCCGATAAGGATATGCCAATTTCACTTCCTCCAAATCTGCAATCTAAGTGGTACGAATAATTTGCGCTTTCTTGTTCTAGTTTTAGATATAGTTCATTTCTAATTTTCATTCCTGTCTTTGAGTAATTTGAATAACCTATATTCAGTTTCCCTGGAATAACATCAACGATAATGGACGTCTTTCTTGGTTTATCTACAACATTAAAACCAGCCTCATCGAAAGCCTTCTTTACATATGCGGCATATAGATTATCAAGTGAAGGCTCTGATGAGGTCATGATAAAAGCATAGTTATCTAGAGAGCCTAATCGTAGTACAGTTTCTCTATCTAAGTGATCTGTTTTTTCTTTTGAGTTTATATATACGGATATACCTTTATTATTTTTTTTCTTATATGTAAATTCCGGATAAGAGCTCGGATAAATTTCGACAATCTTTTCTGGAGTGCGAACAATAGTCTCTATCTTTGGCTCTTCCCCCATAATTAAACTGCAAGAACTCAATAAAACACTTTGCATTGCAAGTATGAAATATCGAATGGATAGATTTAATTTATTCATATTACCTTCCAGATTTTTAACCTTAACAGATAACTTGTGTATATGTGAGTAACTAAATAAATTCAGTAGACTTTTGATTTACTGTCTGCAATCTAACTCAATCCAAACTTGTGGATAAGCTCTATTCCATCTTCTATGATATGGATAATAAGCAGTGTAATCATGATGATAAGAAGCACTTCTGTTCTACTGTATTTTCTATTTTTAGCCATATCTTGTTCCTCATGTATATGCCTTTTCATAAGGTATTTTAATTGTAGTATGTATAAGTCTTATAGAAAGCGGATCGTTAAACTAAATCAAATCACATATCAGAATTCGGAATGATGATTAGTTATATTTAAGATAAAAGCAGACAGTAAATATCCCTTATTTTTTGTTCTGCTTTTTAAGTCTTAAGAGGTCATTCCGTGAGATTTACCAAGAAGAAAATAGACTACCGAAACCGAATTGTAGCTTTAGATATTGAAGCTACCGGAAATCACTATAATTCTGACGTGATTCAGTTTTCTATGATCAACGAAAATAGAAAACAGCTATTCAACGTTTATACCTGTCCCATGAGTTTTCCTATTGCCTATTTAAAAAGGCTTTTGAAGAAAAGTTGCATGGTAAATCATATAACCTATGAAAAGATTGCCGGACGCAAACCTCTTTTCTTTTATAAGGAATCTATTCAGAAGTATCTTAACAACGCAGACGTTATTGTAGGCTTTTCAATTCATAACGATATAAGGTGGCTCAATAAGAACGGTATTCATATCGCCAATAATAAGACCATCATTGATGTTCAACGAGTTATTAAGGTGTATAGCTATTTACAGAAAAAACAGACAGATTGGAATAAGCTTTATTCTCTGGCAAAGTGTGCTCAATACTGTGGCTTTTCTCCAGAAAAGAACAAGATACCGTTACATAACTCTCTTGGTGATGCAGAGGCAACTCTGTACTGTTATGAATATCTGCAGAGCCGGCAGCTTGATTTATCTGTAGGCAGAACTGATTCAGAGGGTAAACCTCTGATGAGAAAAGAAGATATAGATAAAAATATCGAAGTGATGAAACGTTACTCGAATGTTTTAAAGGATTTTTCCTGTTTGGATCAGGATACATCCACAATATCTGATTTGCTTCAAAACGAAGTTAATGAGCTTATCTCTTGTATTTAACTTTCAAAATTTAACGAAATAATAAAAGAATACTCATCTTATTCTGGAACGATACTTTCTTATTATTAAGAAACAACTAAATATGCGAGGGATAAGAGATGGACTGTATTCAATATGTTAATTCCAAAGACATACGTCAATATCTTTACAATATTGATTATCATCTGTCTCTCGATCAAATGATTTTCCTTATCAGAAACTGCCGTTTTATCAGTGTTGATAAAAAAATTGTGGAACTTCTTTTCCTAAAAGAACATAATGAGAACAAAATTCTTTCCTCTGTTAGAAATGACTTGTACTACGCTGAATTATTAGGGATCAGTGCATACGAATTTATTGATGGTACTGTTAATTATCTAAAGTCCCAAATACAAGCGTTAAAAGAGACAAATGAGGATTGCTTTTATCAGATTGAGTTCTTGTTGAATGACGACATGACTTATCTTCCTTATAAATACTATAAGACATATCAGCAGTGTCTTGAAACTATTCAAAAAAACACTCGTCTTCTGGAAAAAAGTCACTGCTTTAAGATTAGTAAAATCAAGTTTTCTGAGGCTACTGTTGCTGAGTGTATTTTATCTAACGATTTTCGGATTATGGCTATAGAATCATATGGTACACCTTGCCCTTTTGATGAAAATGCACAACAAATATCGCTGCCAATTCCATTTAAAAAAGGTGATCTTGTAAAAATTAATTTCTATCCATATCCAAGTATGAATTATTCCCTTTTAAGTTCTTTTAAATTTGTTTTTTTCGGCTATAAAACAGATGATGTATATAAAATTGGACAAGACTCAAGAGAAAACGATATTCCTCTGTTTGGACACTTTTTCGATGATGCTTTCTTTTTAATGGAAGGAAAACCAAGTAGTTTTATTCTTGAATACATGACACCAGATCTTTCCGTGCATGAAGATAGGAAACTTTCGCTTGTTAGTCAATATGTAAAAGGACAAATTGACCTAGGCAAACTATATTCAGAGAGTCGCTATCTGGATGATAAGAATCGATTAGACTCGAAAAAAAATATAGATCCTGTTTTACGCGAAGTTTATTACTAATAATTAAGAGTATTTATTATTCGAAGATTTTGAATAGTCTTACATAGGAGTTTACTGAAATACTTTGTTTCATTCAAATTATCCCCTCCCCATAGAAAAGAAAAGGTGCCACACCTGGGGCACCTCTGTTATGTTTCTAAAAAATAATTGATAAATACTGAATAAATATACTCTTATTGTTTCCCTTTTTATTCTTTAATCGGCATATAGTATGGTTTGCCCCATATTTCCTTATCAGGTGCTTCCATCATCAACTGAACTATTACAGGGAAAATCTCAAACATCAGCTGCAAAGCATCCTCAATTTGAGGTCGATTAAGCATACTCTCAAATGTGGCACCACCATGCAGTAGCTGATTACGTAAGGTATAGAGCCTTCCTAGTACCATGGAAAGCATCACACTAGTATCCTTTTCTGCAACTAGTCTTTTTGCTTTAATAATGCTTTTACTTAAGCTATCTTCCCAATTACTGTCATCCATATTTCCATTAACAAAGTGCCAGTATTTTTCAAAAGTGAATTTATTCTGAATTAGTGAAAGCACGGCGTTTTTTGATTGCTGCCATAGAATATCGCTGATTTCTTTCTTAGTATCTTGTTCCAAAATCTTTTCAAAAAATTCACTAATGAGAACGTGCTCTGATTTAAATGCGGCAGATAATTCCCTTCCGTAGGCAGAGTTAAATCCTATCCACATTGTAATAAAGCTTAAATCAAGCTCTCCTTTTAGATTTAAATCCTTTGCTTTTTTAAACCAGCTTAAAGCTCGATGAATTCTAATTCTAAAAGGTTCATCAAATGACATTTTATTTTCTGAATAATAATCAACAACATCCTGAAGCATAGTTTTATTCTCTTATTGGGTTCGTAAGGAGAAACAGTAAATTCTTTCGTTATTATCTTTACAGATTAGTTCGGATTTACTAAATCTGTCGTGAAGTTTATCTAAAGACAAAAATTAATACGATAATCTTCAAGATTTGGAACTACAGAGTATCGGCATAACCGTTTTGCGAAAGTACAAATGCGCTTAAGGGTATAAAGTATTTCCCCATTTACTTAAACTGCAGCTATAGGCTCATTGTTATGATCAAAATACATGTAATATCTGTTTTGACACAACATTCCAAACATGCTGACAGGAGCATGTTTATACACATTGTCACAGATCAGCTCTGACTCTGTAAAATCGATACGGTTCTTTTTAAAGACTTCATAGATTTCAAAATTAAAGATTCTTTGCAGTCTTTTTATTATTTCCAAATCCCCCTGAACATAAAGGTTATTGAATTTACGGTACTTAACTTTGGAGATTGTCAGATGCTGACTTAGGGCACAAAAAAAGAAATCGTCGAAGTTATCAGGAATACTGATAAGAACACCTGAGCCAAATTGATCAACGTAAAGTTTGAAGAATACTTCTGTTTTGTCTTTCGTAATTTCAGTATAGATATCATCGAATTTCATAAAACTTCTCCTGAAATTTTGAATTGAAATGATTCAATTAGCATTTTTAATGTGAAAAAAGAGAGAATATTCTCAATAGAACGTTTTTTTTCGTATTAAGGATAAGTAAGGATCGTTCCAGAATTTGATTATTAAAAAAAGAACTTATAAATTGATTCACTGGTCAAATTATATTAAACGAGTATTAGCTAATTGAGACTTTATAAACTAATTTTCTTATTGATTATTACTTTATTCGCGCTTATCGCTGATAAAGGAACATATTCAAATATTTCGATAGTAATTTCTTTACAGAAAAAAATACCAAATTATTTAATATCTATACTCTGTAAACATAACCGTTTTTTAATTACAGAATTGTATTGCATCCAAGAGGATTCTATTTATGGGAAGTGATTTTCAAACACCTATAACAATTAAAGATGCTATTGATAGAATTCACAATAGATATTACTTATTGCCTGCTATTCAAAGAAAATTCACATGGAGCAGTAGCCAAATTGAAATGCTTTTTGACAGTATTTTACAAGGCTACCCTATTAACTCCTTCATGATGTGGAAAATTTCGGATTCTAAAATAAAAAACAATTATAAGTTCTATGGCTTCCTTACTAAGTTCAAGGAGCGCTTTTCTGAAGATAATGAGGAAGTTGCTACAAATGGGTGTTCAGATTTCGAAGCAGTAATTGATGGACAACAGAGGTTGTCGAGTCTTTATATTGGCCTTAGAGGTTCATACGCATATAAAATGCCAAGAAAATGGTGGTATGAAGATGAAAAAAATCTTCCAACAAGAAGATTATATTTGAATCTTAGTGCCCCAGTTAAACAGCAATATGACAATCAGAAAATCTATGATTTTCGTTTTCTGAGTAAGGATGACCTACTTACATTTGAAAAAAATCAAACAGAAGACGTGTGGTTTGAAGTTGGGACAATTCTTAATTTATCAAGCATTGCAGAGCTTAATAAATACATTCGAGAGAATAAGTTAGAAAATAATAGTTATGCTTGCGAAACACTTGAAAAACTTTATGAATGCGTTCATGTGAAGAAAACAATTAACTATTATTTACAAGAAGAACAAGACCCAGACAAGGTACTAGAAATATTTATTCGCACAAACAGTGGCGGAACTCCTTTATCTTTTTCGGATTTGTTGATGTCTATTGCATCCGCAAATTGGAAAAAAATAGATGCTCGACAAGAAATTAATAACATTGTTACGGCTGTATCTAAAATCGGAAGGCCGAGCTTTTTTATCGATAAAGATTTTGTTTTAAAAACTTGTCTAGTTCTTTTTATAGACAATATCAAATTTCAACTCAAGAATTTCACTTTCGATAATGTACAGATATTCGAAGCAAATTGGGAAAAAGCAAAAAAATGTATTCTTGCGGCATTTACTCTTTTTGAAAAAATTGGTTTTAATAACATTACATTTCGAGCAAAGAATGCGGCTATTCCAATTATATATTACATTTACTATCACAATTTAGAGGATTCAATTGTAAAAGCAACTTATGATGAAAATGACAAAAAAGAAATAACTAGGTGGCTTTCTCTTACATTTATCAAATCGATATTTGGTGGTCAGACTGACTCTGTGCTTGTTACGATGAGGAAAGTTTTAAAAGAAACAGATAAAGCAAAATTCCCTGCACAAGAGTTGATGGATGCTTTTAAAAACAACCCTGCTAGAAATTATAGTTTTGATGAAGATTTTCTTGATGGGCTTTTAGAAACACAAAAAGACAGCAATGATGCGTTCTATGTTCTTCACCTTCTTTACCCTGACCTTGACTATTATAATCAGGATTTTCATCAGGACCATTTACATCCTGCAACGATTTTTGAAGACGAAACTAAATTTGTTAATTCTATTCCGTTGGAAGATCAAGAATTTGCAAAAAATAAAAAAAATTGGAACAGCGTTTCAAATTTACAGTTACTAAACGGAGATAAGAACAAATCAAAAAATAAAAAATCATTAGATAGGTGGGTTAAAGAACAAAAAATAGAGATGTCTAAACTATATTTATCTGATGACACGAGTTTAGATATAAAAGACTTCAAAAAATTCATTGAAGACAGAAGAAATAATATTAAAACTTTTCTGAAAAATGAGATAAATAACATCTAGATTTAATACACTAATGTTAATCAGCTTTATTTTGTCTAGATAGGGTAATTGAGGTAGTTGCGGTTGCGAAGTATACAAAATATAGATGCATATTAAGTTGTTTATGTTTATGGAAGTAATAATCTTCAAAAATCTTTTTTTGGGGAGAGATGTCGATTTAAGGGAGAACATTTAAATAAATTTAGATAATTCCACTATTAATCAAAGCTCCTGCAAGACTTTCGGAGAGGTGGATTAAAATCCTCTCTTTCCTGCGCTCACTCAGACCGTCATACCTTAAACATATTTTGTAGCCCTAGCGAGAGGCTAGGGTTATTATTTTATTGTTGAAATTTGGGTAAAATTAGTTAGCTTTTTTTATACTCATTAAATGAGGTCATATTCTTATTAGCAACCTTTTCAAGTTTCTTTACGTCTTGTTCCAAGTCTAAGATGTGCATCTTTTTATGACAGTTTGGGCATATAGCAACTGCATTATATACATCATCAGCTCCACCTCTTTCTAGCCATTGAACATGATGACATTCAAGATAGGGTCTTTGATCTTTATTAACGAATGGAGCTGGTTGGTTGCATAGTTGGCAAACACCGTTAGCGATTTCTTTAACAATATCTCCAATAAGTTTTTTTCGTTCTTTGTTTTGTGTAGTAGTGGTAATAACTTTTTTCTCTCTTGTAGATTTCTTTAACGTTTCATAGCTTTTTTTCAATTTTTCCAATATAGAAGGCTCTTGTTCTGGGGGAGTTGGAGGTGTTCTTGTTTCCCCATCCTTAGGAGGATGTCCATAGGTGTCATAAAGATATATTGCAAATTCTATTAGTGATAGATTGCATGTATTTTTATCTTTTTCCTTACAACTAATTAAAAGCCTTTGGAGGATAAGTTCATCATCGGTTGAACTGTATGTTATTTTGAGTTTGTCACAGAAATATCTTAAATGTTCAATGGAATGAATAGTAAGATATCTGTCTGGATAAGAAACAGCTAAGATTTTTGAGCGTACTGTTGGAGCAATTTCATTATTTCTTATTGCTACCCAGTCATCCTTTCATCCTGCATCAAAGAGGTCACATAGAGACTTTCGTATATTCTTAAATGCCTCATCAACAGAATTTCCCCATTTTTGTGTATATTTGTATTGATTTTCTTCCTTACTAAACCAAACCCCAAATTTTTGGATCTGAGAGCCTGCAATATTTCCTAAGTCCTTTAACTGTCTTTCAATACGGTAGCAAAAGTTTTCTTTGCCCCCATCACCCATTGCATAATCTTCAATTGTCATTTTTTCAATGGAATGTCTATTGAAGTCAGTTACAAATTCATTCCTTAGTTCTGTTAATTCAGTTAGATTGGAATCAATGTGTTTCATTCTATCTTCCAAAGTTAGTTTGTTCTTATTCAATATCAACTTATCTTTTTATAGAACATTATTGTTCTAGATTCCATTAGTTATCAGAAATTTTCTTAGATAATCTATTTAAAAAAAACACTTCAGATTCTGGAATGATGAATTCTTAAACTGTAAAAAAAAGAATCAAAAGTTCTTGGAGAAGTTGTTATGAATTCATTGTTAGATCGTAAGATCGTTGTTACATCCCGTCAGGAACTTCAGCAGATTATAGAGCAAAGAATCAAAGAAATTGGTCCGGAATGTTCTTTAAATGATCTGGATGTTTCAAATATAACCGACATGAGTAAACTCTTTTTTAACTCAGATTTTAACGGTGATATTTCAGAGTGGGATGTGTTCAATGTCGAAGATATGTCGAACATGTTCAGCGGTTCAAAGTTTTCTAAAGACATATCTTCCTGGAACATCATTAGAGCATGGAAAACCATTGAGACCGCATTTAAAAATACGCCATTTGAGGATAATCCTTTTAAATTATTCGATTTCTTTAAAATGGATAAATGGCATGAGGATATTCTGATAAAAGGTTACAAAATCAAAGTCAGAACCAATGATGAGCTAAGACTGATAATCAGGCGTCTTATAAGAGAAAACGGAAACAGTACAAATCTTAATGTTCTTGATGTTTCCCTGCTGACTGATTTTTCCTATGCCCTATCTAATCTTAAGTTTGATGGAGATATTAACTCATGGGTGTTCCATCATTCAGGAACCAATTTTGAAGGAATGTTCATGAATGCAGATTTCCATTCGGATATCTCAAGGTGGAATGTTTTTAAAGTATATAGCATGAAGAGTATGTTTAAAGGCAGCTCTTTTAACGGCGATATCTCAAAATGGAATGTACTTAACTGCAGAAACATGTCTTCAATGTTTGAGTCATCTGAATTTACCGGAGACATCAGTAAATGGAAAACAACAAATGTTGAAGATATGAGCTATATGTTCTGTGACTCTGTATTTAACGGAGATATTTCTGAATGGAATCTTCTTTCAGTAAGCTCTCTTGAAGGTACATTTAAAGAATCAATCTTTAATCAGGATATCAGTAAATGGATGGTTGGATGCTGCAAGGATTTCAGTCATTGTTTTGAAAAGTCTAAATTTACCGGTGATATTTCAAAATGGGTAGTCAGCGCAGCTAAGGATATGACCGAAATGTTCTGTGAATCAGAATTTAATGGAGATATAAGTCGCTGGAATGTATCTCAGGTGAATTTTATGAGTGGCATGTTCAAAGGTTCAAAGTTCAATCAGGATATTTCAAAATGGGATGTATCAAATGTTGATGAAATGGGCTGGATGTTCGAGGATTCGCAATTCAATCAGGATATAAGTAATTGGGATGTTTCGAAAGTAACTGAATGTTTTTCTATGTTTGATAACTGCCCTTTTGATGGAGACTTAAGTCGCTGGCATTTTAATGAACACGCATGGGTTGAAGAGCATCTATGGGATCTGATGCATAAGGACAAAAATTCGAAGAGAACATCTGATTTGAGCTGATTTTTATTAGGTATAACAATTCATTATAGAGAGACTATTAGTTTATCTATAAGGCCTGATAGGAAATGTTAAATACATAATTTTCCAATCAGGCCTCGTTTTTTCCTTTTTTTTAACGGAACGTCATTAAATATTCATGGCCTTCTTATAAAGCTCATCTTTAGAAAGAATTTCTTCAGTCGTATTTTCAAAAAGCTTTATCATTTTTCTGCTCTGTAATTCCGATACAGGACGTTTTTCAGCCTCAAGCATTGAAATGTACTTTTCACTAATTCCAAGCTTATCAGACAGCTCCTTTATAGATACTTTCAGCGCTACTCTTAAGGATTTATATAAATCACCTGTCATAATTTTCTCCTTTAACCAAGGTTGCATCGTTCTCATTTGAACATAGATTTACTGCATATCTAGAGATTCTTTAAATCTTGGTTTATGAATATCCTGTACTTTTGAATTTTCAAACATATCTGTAGCTAACACGTACAAATTAACATTCCATCGACTGATATCTCCATTAAAATCTGACTCGCTGAACATTCCTATCATATTCCCACAAGCTCCTACACGCCATCTGCTGATGTCTCCATTGAATTTTGATTTTCTAAACATATAGGACATATCTCTATTGAGAGATAAATCCCATTTGCTTATTTCTCCGGTAAATACTGAGTTATAGAACATTCCAGACATATTCTTTACGTTTACTACATTCCATTTACTGATATCACCGTTAAATACTGAATTACTGAACATATACCTCATTGAGGTAACCCTGCATACATCCCATTTACTAATATCTCGATTGAATTTGGAGCCATAAAACATAAATGACATTTTTTTAACTTTAGAAACATTCCAATTACTTATATCTTCGTTAAAAGCAGAGAACTCGAACATATAACTCATATTTCTGACTTTAGAAACATCCCATTGACTGATATCCCCATTGAAAATTGAATATGAAAACATTCCTTTCATATTCTTTACATTCGACACATTCCAAGAACTTATATCTTTATTGAATAGAGAACGGCAAAACATACAGGACATATCTTTAACCTTAGACACATCCCATTCAGAAATATCCTGATTAAATTTTGAGCGATTAAACATACAATTCATATCGGTAACATGTGAAACATTCCATTCGTGGATAGCACTGTTAAATTCAGACGCCGTAAACATAAAACTCATGTTCTTAACGTTAGATACGTTCCATGAGCTTATATCTTTATTAAATTGAGATTCATAAAACATCCCGGACATATCTTTTACATTGGAAACATTCCACTCAGAAATATCCCCGTTGAAGACAGCCTCATAAAACATCCAGGACATATCTTTTACATTGGAAACATTCCACTGGCTGATATCTCCATTAAATAAAGATCTGGCAAACATGCTATCCATTCTTTTAACAGAGGATACATCCCATTTAGAAATATCACCGTAAAATTCAGAGCCCATGAACATATCAGACATGTCTTTAACATTAGAAACATTCCATATGCTGATATCACCGTTAAACTTAGAGCATCTAAACAATCCAGACATATCTATAACATTGGAAACATTCCAATTGCTGATATCTCTATTAAATAAAGATCCGCCAAACATGCTCTCCATTCTATTAACAGATGATACATCCCATTTAGAAATATCACCGTTATATTTAGATGCGACAAACATTTTCGACATATCATTAACATTAGAAACATTCCACTGGCTGATATCTCCATTAAATAAAGATCTGGCGAACATACTATTCATTCTTTTAACAGAGGATACTTCCCATTTAGAAATATCACCGTTGAATTCAGAGTCACTGAACATATAAGACATATCTGTAACATTAGAAACATCCCACTTGCTGATATCGCCATTAAAACTTGAATTGCAAAACAATTGAGACATATCTGTAACATTGGAAACATCAATAAAGTTCAGATTACATTCATCTCCCTCTATCAACATAGTTTCTTCAATTAGATTGAGTAGTTCTTCTTTTGATTTAACAGTTACTTTTTCACTTTCCGAATTTTTATCAGAATATTCACTATCTGAAACTCTACTATCCGTTGAAATTCCATTTTCGCATTTATCACAGAATTCAATGTTTTTCATAATTATCACCATAGCTAGTTTAGTTTTATTCAAACATTACCAATACGTTATAAGTCGTATAAACAGAACGAAAAATGACAAAAAAGAATAAACTTGTCGTTAAGTCTTTTCTCTATAATTGAATTTGCTTCATTGAAAAATTAATCCATCAATCCCAGTCATCGTAGTACTCCTCAGCAAGCCTCATAGTCTTAAAAATACGTTCAAGACTGTTATTGATATTTAATTTGAGATAAATACGATTTGACAGGTTGCTCTTGTGAAGCCCCCTTAAAATTGCTGCACACAAAGGTCGCTCATCTGTCTGATCGTATGGGTAAGCTTCAAAAAACCATTGACCGTTAGCAGTTTGAAACAATTCAAAATCGTCATACTCATCCTTACCTATTGCCACCCAGCTAATTTTTACGTACCTCAAGAAGTTGTGCTCAGGGGAATATGAAAAATCAAGTCCTGTAATTTCAACCTCGAAATCAGCTATTTTTAATTCATCTGCATGAAAATAATCAAACACGAGCTCTTTGCTTAAATTATCATTTAAATCCGCTTCTTTTTGAGGAAAACGAACCCATTTAGGTTCAAAATCTTTGCAAACATTTTTGGAGAGAAAATGCTTGGGTTTTAATACTAGAGGAACTCTCCATCCTGATAGATCTTTATTAAAAGCTGAGGCATAAAACATCTTCTCCATATTTTTTACACGAGAAACATTCCATTTTGATACGTCTTGATTGAAATTAGACACATAAAACATATGGGACATATCGGTTACTTTGCAGACATTCCATTTGGAAATATCACCATTGAAAATTGATGAACTAAACATATATGACATGTTTCTTACTCTACACACATTCCACGTTGAAATGTCACCATTAAATTTGGAAGAAAAGAACATTTGCTTCATGCTTCGTACATGGGATACATTCCAGTTACTGATATCTCCATTGAATTTAGAATTGAAAAACATAGAGTCCATGTTTCTGGCATTAGAAACATTCCACTGGCTTATATCTCCATTAAAGTCAGTGTTGCTAAACAGTCCGCTAAAATCAGTAATGCCTGAGACATCGATATGATTTAAAGAGCAATTAGGCCCATGCAGAATAATCAAGGTATAAACAAGATCTTCCAACGCTGACTTATTGTTTATAACAACCTTTTTCTTTAATGCTGAAGACATAATCTGTAAATTCTCCAAGACAGATTAACGCAATCAATTACAGAATTTTTTTTCTTTAGAATAAAGAATCATCATTCCAGAACCTGAAAACTATCGAAAATATTCTTTAACGAAAGCCCAATAAAGAAATCATAACCATTCGGAATCTGGAATATTCGTGACTTATGCTTTATGCAATCAGAAAGCTAGATGCCAGAAATATTTTTCTCTGTGGATAATCCCTTTTTTGATAACAACAGCAATTAAATTTAGGAGTACATGATGAGAAGAAAGTTCTTACGCCAAATTGCTCTCAGGCGAAGAAATACTCTTGTGAAATATGCCATGTTGATGGCAATGGAGTTGACTTCATTTTGTCTTGATAATGATAGCGCCGAAGATCAGGTTCTGAACAAAACTAACCGTGATTTATATATGGAGTTATTTGAGAGAATACTTAGAGCAATTCAGCTTGATACAAGATACATTAGAAAGATTAAATGCTATGACGTTAGCGACATGATTACATGCGATGATCTGCTGGATCATATACAGTTCAGCTATCCTGAGATAATCAGATCTATAAAATACAGTGAAGAGTCCTTTAACCTTGATAAAGTAAAACATAACCTTGAAGCTTACGAGTCAGTGCTAACGAAGTGCAGAGAGCTTTATATAAAAATAAAGTAAGGCTGTTATCAACAAATAACGAAAAAAAACTTTATATATAAAGGTATTATTTAATTTTTTCGAGAATTAGAATTTTTCATTTTTATACCAATCAAGATCTGGAATGATATGCAGTTATTCTATAAATGAGAGCTAAGAGTAAAGCACTCTGAAGCGTAAAAACGATGCAGCGCCATATTCTTTGTGCCGGTGCCGGCGGGCGTTGTATTCGTGGGATCGTTTACTTTCATTTATCTTATGCTTGCGGTCCTTAATTTCTCAGAGTGCTTTACCCTCGCCTTTCAGCTCCAACCAAACAAATACTAAGACCGCCTTAAAAGAGGTGTTGATATGTCTATATTTCCTAACCTATACGAAACATTTGAATATAGAAAAAATATAAGTAGACTGCGTAAGCCTAACTATATTCCTTCCTATGAGGGTGGATGGAACTGCAGGCTTTATCCAGTAACAGCGCTAAAACAGCATTTTGCATCAGGAATTTATAACGAGACAAAGTTCTATCTTAGATATGATGAGGACTCAAGAAAGTACTCGGAAAAAATTATTCAAGATGCTTTAGAGACTGATCCTGCTGCAGTTGTTAAGGTTGCTGTTGAACTCTACGAAGACTATGAAATGAGGCTCAATCCTATCTTTCTTCTGATGTATATGCTTCATCCCTATAGAGGATGGAGAGACGAAATCAGAGAAGGATTTAAAAGGATAACAAAAAGTCCTATGGACATAAAAAAACAGTTTGACCTCTATCTGTTTTTTTACAAAAACAAGAACAAACTTCCGTCTTTTCTTAAAAGATTATGGAAGAAAAGAATTGAAGGCTTATCTAGATATCAGCTTCAGAAATACAAGAACAAGGCAAATCTGTTTGATATCATCAAGATCTGCCATGCCCATAATTCAGATATTGACGAGTTGCTTAAAAACGGATGTCTAAAACTCAGTGAAAGTGAGGTAACCTGGGAAGAACTTCATTCCTCAGGCAAAAGTTGGAATGAGATCCTTAAAACAATAGAGGTTCCTTATTTAGCCCTTCTAAGAAACCTTAGAGGAATTATCAGGTCAGTAAATGATCCTGTACTTGTAGATAAGGTCATATCGTCGCTTAAGTCATCTGGTGTAAATCTTCAGCCATATCGTTATCTTATCGCCTATGAGGCTATAAAAGATGAAGATTCCTTATGCAAAGACAAGATTTTAAGCTGCATTTCTTCTCTTTTGGAAGGTTCTATAAACAATTTGGAAAAACTCAAGGGTAATACTCTTATTTTATCTGACAACTCCAGATCAACAAATACAGAGTGCGTATCTAAAAATTCTGAAATCACCTGTCGTGAGGTGAATAATTTGTCGGCAGTGATTACAGGAGTGAAATCAGATTATGCCAAAATCTATCCTTTTTCCGTTGATACATTTGGATATGAAGTATCTAAAACTAAAGATGTTCTTTCTCAATTTATTGAACTTGATAGTATTATAAGAAAAGATCCTTCCATGTTCCGCAGAACTGAGATTGAGAGATCTCTGTATATAGCCCTTTATGATTCCGAGGTTGTGTATGACAATGTCTTCATTTATACAGATTCTCAGGACAGTTCCTATTATTCCTGCGAGGAGGTCATAAAAAGCTATCGCAGAATTAACCCAAAACTCAATGTATTTGTGGTTCAGACTGCAGGTTATGGAACCTCTTTATTACCAATGAACTTTTATAGAGTCGGCAATTTGTGTGGTTTTACAGGCAAAGAAGTAAATCAGGTCCAAAAGATGATCAGGGATTGGGACGATTTCGACAGTTTAAACGAGAGTAACGAACTATGAATAGATCATATCTTTCTTTGATTTCAGAGGTGAAGAATGTTTAGAGAGCTATATGACGGAGAATATGATCCAAGGTATTTCAGTGTTGATACCAAGGATGCTGCAGATTCTATTTTCGAAAATCTTAAAAATAAATTAGCTGCAAATAATAGAAACAAAGAAAGTATCATTATTTCAGATGAATTCTCTGATGAAGAGACTTCTAAAACAGAAGCTTTTATCAGAATGCAGAGATCTTCTGAGAATATAGTTTCATATAGTTCAGATAATCAGATCTGGAATGACTATATTGAGGTATTTTGGGGAGGTTTCTTTAGAGCATATGGATTTCAATGCGATTTCTACAGGAGAGAGTTTTTAAAAGACAAAGACCTGCTTTTAGCTTTGGCAAATTTCTATAAAACTCCTGACGATGAAAAGCTGAATCATCTAAGGTCGTTATTCGAAAAGCAGCAGTTTGATGTGAACGTATCCGGCCTAATATTTTCAGTGCGCAAAGAATTATATTTGCCATCTTGTGATTTTATCATTAAGCATTTGAGTAAATGCATTAGTATGATTACCAATGAAAAACTGACAGCTCCATCTTATTATTCAAAAGATAGCATTGAATATCTAACTGCAAAAAAAGAGTATTTCCTAAAGTTACTTGAAATGTATGACATCAGGCCTAGTTCATATGAAGAAGAACTAAAATGCTCATCTCTCCTTGAAACCTGTATTTGTGAGTATTATGACTCAGATAAATACAGAAATGATTTGGGAGAAATTCTTGCAAGAAACCAGGAGATATGCGCTGCCATTGATGACATGTATGATAAATAATTTCTAGCGCTAAAACATAAGGCCGTTCTTGTTATTTATGTCTGTAATTCGGCTATAGATTTCAGTCATTTTTTGTGTGGAATAAGGGGGAATTCAACTTAAATAGCCCCCTTTACTTTAAGATATGTGATATGTACGTTTATATACATGGCTTAAACTCAGATGGTAAAAGATCCGCTTCTCTTTTAGAAAACTGCCTGGGGGAAAAGGTGGTAAGACTGGAATGGCAGTGTGATCGTCCATTTGATGAGAATATCGCCTATCTTCTGCATGAGATTGAAGAGCTTGATAACCAGATAGAAGATCTTGAGAATATGGTTATCATCGGAAGTTCCATGGGAGGTTACTATGCTGCGGTTATCTCTGTACTAAAATGCTATCATTGTGTACTCTTCAATCCTGTAATCAATCCAAAGAAGACACTGTTACAGTTTAAAGGGCTCAATCGTAACTTTGCTACCGGTCAGACCTATGAATTAACTGATGAGCTGATTAACAGCTACAGTTTTTCTGGAAAGTTAAACGAACATGGTATACCAAGATATATAGTCTTAGGCAGAAGGGATACTGTCCTGAATTATAGAGAAGCAGAAGAATTCTACAGAGGCTGCAGTTATACCGTGATTACAGATGAGGAGCATCAGATAAAGGACTATAAGCCCTATACAAATGAAATATCATCTATGAAATATGCTATTTGCTATATAGATCCAGATGAATTACTCAGTCAAAAATAGGTTCTCATTTTAAGAGGTCATACAACTTCCAGACAAAAGCCCCTGCAAGGCTGTAGCAGGAACTCTCTGTTGTTGATAATTAACTAATCATTCTAAAGATTATTACCTGTTTCCTTGGCATAAATATCTCGAATGGTAATAATGTCTATAGGCAGTTTCTCTGCATTTTTTGTCTGAAGCCAATGCCCAAAAACGACACCTCCTTTAGGCAGACTGTTTTTGATGGACTCCCCTTTTCTGAAACGACCGACTACTGTTCTCATCTGCTTCCAATAGCGGTAATAGCAAGTTTTCAGCTTAACCTGGAATCCATTTGCATCCTCAATAACAAACCCCTCATCTTTGGAAGCATTGATATCCTCAGAATACTTCTTGTAAAAGGCACAGAACTCTTCATAGCTGTTAATACTTATTGGTTCAAGTACCTTACATTTAAGATTAATCTTCTCGGAGAGACTCTTAAGTTCAGAGTAAGGCAATTTTTCATACACAAGTTCATTTTTCAGAAGATCCAGCATAATAAGATCATCTTCTTTATAGCTGACGATATGAGGGTCTTTAGATGGACTTATACCTTCACACAGAAGAGTACAGTTGTTCTGACTTAGATAATTCTTAAGCACAGTAGAAAACTCTGTTTTGAGCATTTTTCCTACAAGCTCTCTAGCTAGTTCTGCCATCTTTCCTTCTGGATTTGCCTTGGTTGTTATGAATAGTTCTCCCTTATAAACTGAGATTAGAATTAAAAAGCCGTTTTCCTTCTTATAGACTGTAAGAGGATATTTAAGTTTATCCTTGTGATTGCCTAAATAGGTAATACGGTTCTCATCAATGTTGAAGAATTTGTCATACCCCCTTGCAACAACCTTAAGTTCACTAGTATCAATATAAAGCCCTCTAGCAAGAACCGTCAGACTGTTCCAGCGACTGTTGTTGAAAGCTTCTCTGGTAAAATTAAAGGATGAGAGATTGCCAAAGATTTTCTCATCAATAAATTTAGAACCTCTAAGTTCATCTATAGTTTTTCCTACAAGCGCTCTGCTGTCGTCCTTTTTAGCAGACTCTTTTACCTTGAATACCGAATTCCTATATTCCAGAGGGAAAATTCCCTCGGAATTTATTTTTACAGATCTAAGGCATCCTCCCTGTTCAACCTGTCCCTCAAGGTCATAAACATTATCAAAGAGTTTGACAGGAGATTCTTCGGTATTACGATGTCCGAAAAACTGAATGCAGTCAGAAGGCGCATGCTCATACCAATGTCTTGCAACATTCATATAATCCTCGTATCTGCCAACTCCCTTGATGTATTCTGAGGCATTGATATAAACAGGATTTCTGCCAGTATAAGGAATGCCACCATGGGACATGGTTAGATGTAGTATCTTCCCTCCTACACTCATCCTGCCACAGTAGCATTGGGCAAGTTTTCTGTAAAAAACTCTAAGCTGATTTTTGTCAATCTTGTTCTCAATTTCTGGTAGAGTTATGTATTTAAAGTAATGAGAACGTATTGCCTCATTATTCAGAAAACACTTAATAGAGTTCTCATGATTACCTTCTAAAAGAATAACATTCTCTTTATTCATTATTGATATCAGAAAATTTAAAACCTCAAGGTTTTCCTTGCCTCTATCAAGGTAATCTCCTAAGAACACATAAAGGTTCTTATCAGAAAGATTTCCGTTATCCTGTAAAAAATTCTGTAGAACAGTATTGCAACCATGAATATCTCCGATTACATAGACATTGTCATAACGGTCAAAATCATGCTCACGATACAAAATTGTAGAACAGAATTCTTCCTTTTTGACAAGCTTAAGCCATCCTGGAAGTTTCTGCTCCTTCATTCTCTGATACATTCTTCTGATAACATTTTCTGGAACCTTTCTATATGTACGTCCCTCATTTCTTGAAATACATTCTTCTAGAGGTACATCGGAGAAATCCACACAGTAGATTCTATATTTGTATTTCTCAGCAAGTTCTTTGTATTCAGGTAAATTATGATTAGAGGTATGAGTAGCATCTACCACTGTAAATTGACCCTGCATCATTCTTTTCTCAAGGCAGTCAAAGAGTAGATTCCATATCTCTTTATCGTTATTCTGGCTGATACAGCTATCACCATTAGGCAGAAGCACAGGAGAACTGTAGGCTAATCGAAAATTGTCTGCACAGAGTGTATATTCTTCAAGATTATTCTCATGAATCCAGAAGGATTTCCCTGATGCAGGAATACCTCTTAATAAACACAATACCCGCATGATTACCTCTTTTTGCTTATTGTTATCCGTCTTACAAAGAATGACTTAAGTTCTACAAACAGTTTTATCCATAGTTTAAGCTCTTACTATTCCAGATTATGAGGTCTATTAAATTATTTCTTTACTCAAAAAATATAAAAAAAAATACATATCAGAATATGGAATGTTCACCCTTTATCCTTATGTCAGAAATAAAGAAAAAAATCACAAAACGATACGCAAACACAGCAGCTTTACTTTAGAGGAAAGAAAAATGTAGATAAATACCATTTCCCACCATAAACAAGATTCAATAAAGGAGCATTTCTATGCTGAACTTAAATGTTGTTGTAAGCCTCAAAGACGCTAACTTGCCTTTTGTCTGTGTAATTAAAGGATCAAAGAGAAAACAGCATCATCTTCCAAATGAATATGCCGAATACCTTTTTGTTTATGATCCTGAGTTTAAACTCCTAGGTTTTGTTGAGTTGAAAAATGTTTTTCCAGAAAAACTTGAGGATATAGTCTTTAAGGGGAAATTAAGCAATAAGCTGAAAGAAGAGCTATATGCCTGGTTTAAAGAACAGTCTGAATTCTCTAATCTTAAAATCAACAACTACGATCTTGCCAGAAACTGCAGCAAATTTTTGCATTATACAGATGAAGATTCATCGGAAATCAAGGGTAAAAACGAAGGACAGAAAATCGCCTGGATGTTTTTAAGAGGCTCTTGCTGGATTGACTGATTGTAAAAATACATCTACTCCAGATTAAAGGGATGAATACGAGAGGAAAGTATATGGCAGGTTCTGATATAAAGATTACTGAAAAAGATATCGATAAAGCTATCGCATCAGCTGACTTTGAGAAGATTGACTATTGTATAGATAATCTTCGAGATAACATTTATAAAAGTAACTCTGAGGAATTAAAAAAAGCCTATATCTCTCTTTGGAAAGAAAGAGTTATTCTGCGATTTAAAGAACAAATCGAAAAGGAGGCGCTTACTGAATTTTTACCTCCAGTTTCTGAGTACTCATTGAAAACAGTTGAAAATGTAATCCTAATGATAGCAGGTGCCTACTCTTACGATTTAGATAAATGGGACGATTATATTTTTCCATACAAAAGTACTTATGAGAATCTTTATAAAAAACATTTAATAGATTCTTCCGAAGACCAGTTATTAAGAGTTCTAAATCATCTTTTTGAATTAAGAAAGTACCTAGTTAATTTAGAAAATCATCCTCTTGTTCATAAATTCAACCTTCCTCTTTTCGAGAGGTTCAACAGTCTGATTATGAACAAACTGAAAGAGCTTTATCAGAAAGCCCTTGAAATATATACAAGAGTAAAGCCTTTTATAAAAGACAACCTGTTTAATATTGAGGCATCAATTGATCTTAATAAGAATCTTCCAAAGGAATATCCGGATCAGAGTGAAAGGATGAAAAAACTCTGGGAATATATGTGCAATCCGGAATTCAATTCAACTCTGCAGGAATCGGCTCATAAACTGTACGTTTTCAGAGAGAAATTTCCTTCATTAAACCATTTTCTGTATCTTTGCGACTATGAGGATGACTGGAGTCACCTGCTTTCAGGAGAATGCGGCTGTCATTATCTGCTGCCGGAAATTGAGAAAATCAACAATGTCGGATATATCTTGCATAATATGACCGACCATCTGAACTACTCGATTCATGAGATCATCTATGCAACAGAATTTAAATTCAGTTTAAATGTTGAAATAGAAGAGATGATTCAATAAAAAAAAGGAGTTTTGAGTATGTCAATTCCTATCTGATTCCCACAAAAATATTGAATGACAGTTTTCAGATTCTGGAACAATCATTCATTACACTTATTTTGAACTTAAATATAGGAGACAGATATGACTCTTGCAGAAGCATTAATGGAAAGAGCTGAGCTCAAGGCAAAAATCTCAGCAATTTCTGAGCGCATTGATGACAACATTCTGGTTCAGGAACAGGAAGCTCCTGGAGAGGATCCAAAGGAACTTTTACCGGAACTATCATCTACTATACAGAGACTCAGAGTTCTTATAAGCCAGATCAACAAGACTAACTGCAGAACTGTAATTGAAAAAGAAAGTCTTACCGACATGATTGCAAGACGTGACTGTCTACTGCTTGAAATCAAAGCTTATAAAGACTTTACAGATACCTCAAGACAGTCAACAGACAGAGCTCGCGGTTCGGAAATAAAAATCAGGCCATGCATTGAAGTTAAAGAGCTGCAGAAAAAACTTGATTCTCTATCTAAGGAACTGAGAGAACTCGAAGTGAAGATTCAAAAGGCAAATTGGAATACTGATCTTATCGAGGAATAATTAGTTATAGGTGTAGCGTTTTCTATTGGGTGAATGTCAGCCTATAAAGGTATTAAGCACCGTAGTGCGTGTGACCGACGACTTTTGGTTTAGTGTTTTGGTCAACAAATTACAGTGGTACAAAGTACATTTAACTTTTACTACCAGACATTAGCAGTAAAAAACGTGAGGGTGGGGTGAGGAATTTCTATATGACTAAAATCAATAAAAAACAGAGACTGTGTGAACTATTAAATGAATCAGCAACCGTCGCTTTTGATAAGAAACGGAATATACGATTCATGGTCTGTCCTTCAGAGAGTCGTGATCTTAACGTTATATGGATGATTAAATCCATCAAATTTAACGTAGATACTCCGATTGCCAGAATCAGAATGGACTGTCCTTGCTATGCAGAGAAAAACAGTAATTTTGTTAATCCCGAATGGTTCCTATCAGATGATGAGGTTGACTATTTCAACAGTTTTATTCGTAAAAGAACCGTCTGTGGATTTACAGGACTACCTTCAGAATGTACTGTATTTGAATATGCAATTCTAAGAATGAATATTGAGAAATATTATGTTGATCCTGTGGAGACTCTAAAGATTAAATATTCTGAATATCAAAGCAGAAATGAAATAGCCCTCCCCTATGATCTACCCATACCAGATTATCTGAAACTAAAAAACAGACTGTATAAAGAATCAAAGTAGGAGGTTACATATATGACAAATATCGCGGTAATAGGAAGCAGAAATCCAACTCAAACCTCCGTCAAAGCCGTAAAGATCTGGCTTGATAAATACTTAGACATGAACAGAGATACTCCCGTTACAATTGTAACCGGAGGAGCCTTTGGCATGGATACAGAAGCGATGAAGTATGCCCTAATGCGCAAACTCAGACTCAAAGTCTTCAGGCCTAACAAATACCATAACCAGAGATTATGTGATGACCTAAAGAACAATCCTTTATGCGATATCATTCAGACCGAAGTTGGATATCTTGAGCGAAATACCATGGTTATAGAAAATTCTGATCTGGTGGTAAGCTCTGACTATGGAAATGGAACCATCGACTCCATGGAAAAGGCTATTGTAAGAGGACTTAAAGTATTCGTAATTGGAGACTATATCTCATCTGCTAAATATAAACGTGCCCTCCCCGTTTCAAACATTACTATAATTGATAAGAGTAAAGTTTTGGAAGGAGACTTCAGTTCAGTGCCTAAGGCTGATTGATGAAGCTTCTCAGAAACAGCCATTCTAATGATGGGATAGGCAATGATTTCTTAGGGGTTACTATATGCCGGAAAAATACGATCAGGATGCAAGACCTGATGAGAAACTACTAAAGCTTTTCATGCTGCTTTTATTCAACGACAAAGAATTTTCTCTCACCTATCTTGCCGAAACCATAAACTGCTCCAAACAGACGGTAGCAAGGCTTTTAAGACGCATTGACGAGAACTATCCATGCCATCTGTTAGAAAGAAAATCCAGTCGCCAGAAGTTCTACCATCTGCAACGTCCATCTATGTCTTTTAAAACAGCCATTGATCCTGCAGGTTTGCGACAGCTTGCCCTGTGCCGAGATCTGGTAAAGGGACTGCTGCCAAAAGAAGACTGGGAGCTGGTCAACATGTCCCTGCAGCAGGCAAAGACAAATCTTCCTCGAGCAGACTACAGCAGTTATCAGGACGCGAATGTTGGAACTCGTCTTACCAGAGGGCATATTGACTATCAATCCAAACAGCGACAGCTTGCAGAGATTGAAAAATGCATTTTAAACAAAAAATGCTGCATGCTTTCCTACCAAAAGGAACTTGATGGCGAGGTAAAAAAATATGCCTACGCACCTCAGATGCTGCTTACCTTTCATGATTCCCTGTATGTAATAGGATGGATAGTTCCTGAAATAGGACCGGTCAGAATAATAAAAGAGCGACCTGCAAAATTTTCGGTTCACAGAATCACTGAAGTAACAATGCAGAACCGATCATCAGCAGACTTACCTGTAAAAGATCTGGAAGAAAATTCTGATTTCGGCTTTCTTAGAGATGAACCTTTTAAGGCTAAGATCTGGTTCTCTAAAGAAGTTATGACTTACATAAGCGATCGTATCTGGAGTGATGATCAGAAGATCACACCTCAGGATGACGGTGGTATTATTCTTGAGATGACTGCACTTAGCCGAAGTGAACTTATATCCTTTGTCCTAAGTTTTGACTTTAAGGCAAAACTGCTTGAACCTTTGGATCTTGCAGCTGAAATAAAGGAAAGGCTTTTAAAGACACTGGATAAATACTAGGACTTAAATCTTGTTGGGTTAGTCTTCTTCATCAGAAGGCCAGTATCTGTCTATGGTTCGCTGCATATTTGCTCTTCCCACCGGATTGGCTGTATGCAGCACTATCTTGTAGAATGTTTCTCTCATACATAGCCAGTCTATAAGCTTTATGGCATCGCCTCCATCCTTTGCGTAAACACCGAGATCATGATCAAGATTCAGTTCCACAATGGCTACTGAGTATTTCTCATAAAACTGAATTGTATTGATGGTCTCATTAACACTATGACATTGAATATATCCATCTGGGGCATCTCTTTCATCATCTAGCCAGATTTTAATGCTGTCATTCAGGTACATTAACTGTAAGTCATCCTCAGGCTCAAAGAGTCTCTCATATACCATATTGTCCTTGCCATTATCATCATGGAAATAATACTCAACACCTGAATACAGCCAACTCATTTGTTGCTTAAGCTCTTTCTGGATTTCTAGAGTTCTGCAGTATTCAGAGGCAATAAGTAATGCCTCATCAGAAACAGATGATTCGTTTCTAAGTTTCATTCCATAAATTCTTAGAAACCTTTCTTTGCCGCTTAGTGGTTTTCGATAATATTCAAGGTCGTAATTATGAATATTTACTTCAGAGGTAAGATGGTACTGACAGAAACGGTCAAAATAAAAGCAGCAACAGTTGATATCTGAAGCATCTATGCCTCTGGATACTTTCTCATCTGGAATGAAGTAATCCGCCACAAAAGGCTCTCCAGGTTCATAATCGTAGTTAAAGCCCTTAGTATGTCCCGCATATACAGAATCTTTGGAATTAACCAGAATATCACCGCGTCTAAATGGCATTGGAAGGTAAATTAACAGTTTGTCTGTTGTGTAGAAAAATCTTTCCTGAGGCAGACACTCGTTATCATAGATATGCATAAGCTTTAAATTAGAGTCAAAAAATGCTTTCACATATTTATCTGCAATATTGCCTCGCAGGTCTTTAGTACCTGAAAAGTAGTATTTAGATAACTGCACCACAGCAACAGAGTTACCATTGTCATCCTGATATTCCTGCTGATAACCTTTTATAGCAGCATCAAAGGAAGGAAATCGAGCAGAAGAATAAAACTCAGAACTGCCTTTTTCTAGAATACTTAATTCATAATAGCTCTCTGGCTCCTCAGTCTTCAGAATCTTTATTAACGTTCTGTAATTCTCAAGAATTCCTATTGTTAGCCCATGAAGACTCTCCAACTCATTCTTATCCCCATCCTTAGGCTGTTTTTTGAAAAAGTCAGGATGTCTTATGGTTACCGTTTCATCTGGGGCGGCAAGGAGAGATTCTAATGCGATAAGTCTTTCCTCCAGCGGGATACGATAGCATTTGTCTATAAGAAACAGCTTCTGTTCGCCACTGAGACAATACTTTTTCTCATAAAGATATTCTCGGATGTCTCGAGAGTTTACAAATCTTATATAGTCCATCTGAACACCTTACTCCATTCAGTTTACCTATGTATACTGCTCCAGAGATTGCATCTGATTCTTTAACTCTATAGAGCGCACTGCACTGTAAAACAAATCAGGGGAAAGATTACCTTTTACCATTTCACTTAACGGAATAAGCTTGCTATTTATACCTTGAAGCTCATCTTTATCTGCATATTCAAGATCATAGTTAAGCCATGAATGCTCTTTGTAAAAACCGTTTTCTACAGGAAACAGCCCCCAGTACAAAATATCTGTTCCATCATGATTTTCTTTTAAATCCTCTTTCCCTGCAGGAGTATATGAAAGAAATACCGCATATTCAGGATGATACTTTCTATCCATTGCTCCACATGGAATTCCAGCTCTTTTCACGATATCTCCGCGTTTAAAAGGCATAGGTATACTTATATGCATCGCAGACTCATCTACACCATATAAATTCAGACCGCAGCCAGAATAGCAGTCAACAGACAGAACGTCTAATTTTTTTGAAAGAATACATTCTGCCACGTCACAATCAACAGTATCAGTCTCTTTAACACATTCTGAGAATATGAACTTTCTGATTCGATAGTAATCCTGAACCTCACCTATATCCTCATCCTCAGCATATTCTCTGATAGCTTCAAGAGCGTTATCGTAACTGCGATAATAACCTATATGATGAAAATCAGTTAAATGCCGTTCTAAATGCTCCGCTTCGTAAATATAATCAGGAGAGTCGTCTTTTACAAAACAAAGCATGGCTTGATTATCTGATATATATCGTCTTATAAATTCGTGAACAGTAAGGCCTAAAGACTCAGCAAAAACATGATTAGAAATTGATGTCATTGCTGCATCTTCAGTAGAATTCAATAATTCAACGAGAGCTGCAAGTCTTTCATTTAATGTTATGAAATCGCACATTACAATTAAGAAAAACTGCTGCTCAACATTAAGCTTGTAGTCGATATCATAAAGATACTTTCTGATATCTTTAGAATTTACATATTTTATGCAGTCCATTGATATACCCGCCTTCCCCTCTGGTGAATACCGTTTCAGTTTATTTAATTCCTAATTCAGCTAAAGAACTGCAGAATACAGAGAGATATTCATCCTCTTTCTCTTTTTCTTTTTTAAGTTCTATGATTCTTACATTTCTATAAAGCTCATCTGAATCTATTTCCCCTTTTAGATATTTACTAAGAGGAATTAGCTTAAGATCATCTCCAGATAGCAGAGCTGGGTCTTTATATTCAACGTCATAGTTAAATACAATTCCATAGCCTCCATCAAAACCATATTCCTCTGCATAAATACCGTATAAGAGAATATCTCCATAAGAGCGTCCTGGTTTGTAGTCTTCAGGCTTTTCAGGATGGTATCCAAGATACACTACATTTATATCTCGGCCTAAAGATACGATATCCCCTTTTTTAAAAGGCATGGGAATACCGACATACATTCCATCAATACCAACGCCGTAGGTTTTACAGTTATTGTCATAAACATAGATATCCATAAGCTCAAGATTATTCGAAAAGAGACAATAATTAGAGTCTGACAGATAGTTCTCGCCATTTCCTGAATCATCATCGTCAAATGGGATTTTATCAACACGTAAACGTTCCCCCGGCTTCATCACATTTTCTTTAGAGTATTCGCTTAAAGCCTCAAAGCAAGACTTATAAGTTTTAAAGCAGCCTATGAGATCAGGATCTGAATTACCTTCATACATAATTCTTGCCTGATAGAAGTATCCACTAGTATTAGCCTTCATGAATTCAGTCATGGTCTCTACATCTCTTTTATATCTTCTGATAAATTCATGAGAGGTAAGACCTATTGTTTCAGAGAAACTTTCATCGGTAATGGAAGTTAAAGTGACGCCATCTGAGGTTTGAAGATAATCATCTAGAGCCTTTATCTTCTCATTAACGCTAATAAATGAGCAGGATAAGACAACAAAAATTACCTGATCGGCACTAAGTTTATAATCAATATCGTAAAGATACTGTCTAACATCTTTTGACGCTATGTACCTTATAAAGTCCATCTTTCCCCTCCATTTTTCTTGAAGAATAAAATAGGAACATTCCAGATCTTGATAGGTACATAAAAAATTTCAGTTAAGAGTGAAATTAGCAGAAAATATCAAAATCTGCATTTGTGTGGTTTTCAATTGCAGACAGAAAAAAAACTGATTCAAAACCACTCAAATGTTAAATCAAATCTCATATCAAAATCCGGAATGATAATTAGCTATATTTAATGCAATCAAACATATTCCTTATAAGGAGATTAGGTATGAACAAGGCAAAAGAATTAGTTTTCATATCTGAGCTATTTTCACAGAGAAATCGTCTTCTAGCTGAAGAAAAAAGACAAAAGGCAATGCAAGATTTTAAGGTAGCAGCAGAGCCTTTTTGTAAGCATCCGATTGCAACAGCCATGGGTATTTTATGGCTGTGTGTGTTCTGTTATGCTGTTTCTAGTGTCTGGAATGAAGAATGGATTATTATTGCCTTTGTTGCTGGATTCTGGCTGATGATTCTGTTTATGGGAATTGGCTATTGCGAGACTTTTTATGGCCGGGATGAAACGTATCTACATAAGAATATGACAGAAATAAATGTATTCCTAATTGTGGACGTAATTCCTCTTGATAAGGATAAAACCGCTCAAAAGTTTAGCAGATAAGAAAAAATATTTTTTTCTATCGATTTTTCTGGCAGTGGATAGAGCAAATTCGAAGCTATACTTTATAAAATGCTAAATGAAAACGGGAGAAAATGGATATGGATAAACCCCAGAACAAGGATCTAAACTCAAATCTTTTTTCTCTTAACAAGAATCAGATAAAAGAAGAAAAAAAGAGAAAGCAAGAAGAAGAGTTAAGAAAGGCATTAAAAGATCTAAAAGAAGCTTCAGAGCCTTTTAGAAAACACCCTATTGCAACTATCTTGTCAATCTTATGGTTTTTCTTATTCTGCTATTCAATTATCTATCTATGGAATGAGGACATGATTATTATTGTCCTAGACATTCTTTTCTGGATTTTTGTCCTTTATATGGGATTGGATATAGCAGAAATAAATGACACCAGCACCATAGACTATTCTAGATATAAGGAACCAACGGAAATCAATCTTAATATAACGATTGAAATAAAAGAGAGAAAGGATACTCTGCAAAAGTTAATCGCTAAAGATTGATTGGTTGTATTCCAAATTCTGATATCTATCAATAGAAAATACTCTGTTTTTTACATAAAACGAGATATCTGTTTAATCAGTTTTTGTATATGAATCTTAAAATTAGAAATAGCATTTCGGAATTTTTTTGTTTAGGATCATATTAATGGCAGCAAACGTCAAACAAAACATTGCTTCTCCCTCTGAAAAGTTAATTGCTCTATATTCTCTACTGCTATTTGCAAGATACCCTTTAAGCCTTACCTATATATCAGAACAGCTGCAGTGCTCCAAACAGTCTGTATTAAGGCTTATTGAAAGAATTGAGTCATCCGGTTATGGACGAATTACCAGACAGAAGAAAGGCAGAGAAACGGTCTATATCCTCTCCAAACCACGTAATCTTCCAAAGATAAGCATAAATTCAGAAGGTCTTTATCAGCTTGCCCTATGTAAGAACTTCCTTGTTAAAATGCTCCCTCAAAAGATGAAACTGAACATCGATGCGGTAATTCAGGAAACCTCTGCATATCTATCTGATGAGCCTATTACTGAGGATTTTCTGTCAGTTGGAGATGTTTATACTAAGGGCAGCGTTGACCATACCCCATATCAACCTATTCTAGATACTTTAATTGAGGCAATTCGTAAACATAAAGTCTGTAAGATCACTTATTCTCCAACAGCAAATAATGTAGATAAGGAGTATTTTCTAGCTCCGCACAGAGTTACCGCCTTTCATGACAACCTTTATGTGGTGGGGCGTCTGGTAACAGCAGACGGTGTCGCTGAACCACTCAACGATCATAATAATACGTTCTTGCTACATCGTTTTAAGCAAGCGGAAATCACCCATAGAAACACCGATCTTGCTCCCATGGTTGCTGACCAGAGTGAAGGTGCATTCGGCTGGTTTAACTCCGGTGACGTCTTTGAAACCAAGATCTTGTTTAAGAAAGAAGTCGCCGGTTATGTGACTTCAAGGACATGGAGTAATAAGCAGTCTGTTGAATACCTTGATAATGGTGATTTTGTGCTGACAATGAATGCCCGCAGCTCCAGCGAGCTAATATCGTGGGTATTGAGCTTTAAGGATACAGCAACTGTTTTAGAGCCTAAAGATATTCGGGAGAAAGTAATTGATGCAGCTAGAGGTATCTTGGATAACTATCAAGATTAGAAAAAAAAGAGGTTATCCAAATATTGGAATTTTACAAGATTAGGCAAGAATATCTTTATATGCGATAATAGTTAGCAGAAAAAGAACGTTATATAAGCTTTCTATTGGGCATGTGAAATGGAATTTGGTATCGTCAAAAGTTTTGTTGCAGATAAAGGATATGGTTTTATCCAAACAGAACAAGAAACAGTATTCTTTCATCTTAACGATGTATTAAATGAAGATAAAGATAAGATAAAAATCGGTCAGGCTGTCAAATTTGATGTCATTCCAACTCCCAAAGGAAATAAAGCCACTGCTGTATCAATTGCTGATAAAGACGAGCTAAGGTTTGTCATTCCTACCACTCCTATATTTTCATTCGGAAACGATAAATTACCAGATGGCAACATCGTTTTAGAGGATTCAAATTTTGAAATATTTGTCGAGGTTCGAAATCCTCATGATATGGAAAGTTATTTTAATCATTATTTAACTGAATTTGGTGCTAATGCGGTAATTAACATAAGAGATGAGAAATACACTGGTGAGGAAAGAGCTAGAGGCTCAAGTTTTAGTTTTAATTACAGAAGGGGTATCCATTACTTCACAATCCATAAATTTATAGGAAAAGTAGCAATAGTAGGCAAAATAAGTTCTAATGGACAGAAATATTCAGATATAAATCTTAAGACTATTGTTGCTAAAAAACGCATAAACCGTATTCAATTTTCTAAGAATCAAAGAATCAGAATTGCAAAAAAATTAGCTATTAGTTCGCCTATTTTCTTTTTATTAAGTTTTGGTTATTACTTAATTGACTCTGATTTTTCTATTTACTCAAGTCTGTTGAGTTCTTTATTCTTAACCTTCCTATTTGCTGTTATAGCAACTTGTTTTTTACGTAAAGATAATCCGTATGAAGATTTATTAGAGATTGTGCGTAATGCTAGAAGATAAAAAAAGGATAAGCTTTTTTTAGGGCTTATCCTTTATTAGTCTGAATAAGAGTAGTTATCTATTCATCCTATTCACCAAGCAGCAGAGCTGACTTCACACCGTCATTAGGCAGCTTTCCGCCAAAGGCATTATTCTCATAGTTGGTTACATCACCAAAGCAGTCCTTGGCACTTAAGTAAAGAATACCTGGGATTGAGTTATAAGGATAGATTACATCATCCTCATCAAGCTCCTCGATGGTCTTTTTCTTGTCTGCAGCGACTTTAGCTACATCCTCTGGTTTCTTCTCAATAATGTACTGTTTCCATGAGTTAATGATGTAGTCATCTGAATAGTTTACGGTCTGTCTTAACTCCTCATCGGTCATCTTTCTTAAAGCCTTCATGTATTGAGAAGCACCTAGAGAACCGAAGTGATAGATACCCATGTATCCACCGTATTTAATGTCTTTAACAACTTTATTGTCGTCTAGCAGGAAATAAATGTTCTTCTGTACGGTTTTATGCTCGTCATCTGCTGCAATACCTAAAGTCAGAATATCTGCAATGGCGTGACCTGCAGCAGAAGCACCAGAGCGTTCACCGACAAAAGAGTAACCGACAATATCATTACCCTGAACAGTCTTTGCTGCGTAAGCAGGAGTACCAATCAGCTCACGTACATCAGATAAGGTAGACTGATCTTTAGTAATGAACTTCTCTACTCTGGTCACATCTAATAGTTTCTCATTGCGGGTGGTATGGTGGTTAGTTGCACAGCCGGTTAGAGCAATAACAGAAGCTAAACCAAGAGTTAGAGTAATTTTCTTCAACATATTTTCATTTCCTTAATAGTTATTTGTTACAGGTAATTTCATTACAGTAGGTGTTTATTAGTAGTTTTGGGTGAGCTGCTATCTTTTCACCGTCCTCCTTATTGATGGTTACGTTTTTGTTTAGGGCAAGCTTTTCTCCTAAGAGTTTATTAAGCTTGTCGTTAAGCATTAAATCGAAGTCTGCAGAAGTCTTTTGCTGCTTATCGGTATCGGCTTCGATGACATATCGGGAGAAGTTTACGTCGCTTTGAAGATCGTCATCAGTTAGTTCGGTAACACAGTAGGCGTTGGCAGCAGTTCCTTTGGCACTTCTGCTATATAGGTACTTATAGCCAAATACGTAGGTTTCTTTGATAATGCCGCTGTTATCAGTCTTTAAAGCGATATTCTTGTTGGTCATAGCTACGGCCTGAATGTCATCGTTTAGGACGTTTGCCTTGTTATGTCGCATTTCATTTACAAAGGCCAAGGCTGGGTTGTAACCTTCAAAGGGAAAGTTAACCTTATAGCTATATACGTATACGTCACCATCAGCAGTCTTCGATACATATGAAGGTGTTCCCAGAACCTTACGTACTTCACTGATATTTGTACCATTTGCAGCAACTGACTTTAGAGCATTTATATCTCCAAGCAGATGCCCTTCACGGTCCGCATTCGGGTGAGCACAACCGGTTATAGTCAGAGTTACAGCTATGGCGGATAGAGCCATGCCTAATCGTTTATTCATAAAAAACCTCTAAAACTGTTTCTTTTAGCCTGTCTTAGCTTTATTTCAATGTTGTTGATTGTATAGTTAAGAGCAACGCAGATATCCTCTGTTAGGGGGCTAAAATCGCACCTTTCTAAAGCTACGTTGTTGCCTAGCTGCATCAGACGCTGTTTCACAAGTTCCTGCTGTCTTTTTAATTGTTCCTGACTAACCATTTGCAGCCTCCTCCGCTTTATATACGGGAATTCCGGTGAGATCTTTCCAATAGTAAGGAGAGCCTTTGCGAACCGGTTTTGAGCAGTTGTTATCGCTCTGTTCGAAGTGATATAACCAATCTGTGCATTCACCGATTAGTCTCTCTTCCTCTGCGGGATCAGTTGACTCAAATTCTCCGGTATAGAAGTCCAGAACACGTAACACTTCAAGCTTGCGGGCATAGCGGTATAAGAGTTCAATCTGCTTGCCACTGAAACCGTAACAGTTTCCTCGCAGAGAGATATGGAGGTTATAGTCAGATCCGTAGTGGGTGAGAATGTCTTTGACTTCTTTTAATAAGGTCTTTTTATCTTTCTTTAAAATAGCCATTTGTAAATCTCCTTGATTAGACCACAAGTGAACGTTCCAGATAATCCTGATTAGCGGGAGCTCCCTGTTCCGCTTTAAAGAGCTTAAAAGCTATAGAGAGATGAGAAATACCAGAGGAAAGTGTCAAGCTGTCGCAGTCGAATTCTGCAGTTTCATGGTTAATGACAGCAAGTTCCCAATAGGACAGCCTCTTCAGAAAATCATTAGCGACCTTAACTTCATATTTAGCTGTCGTCCATGGATAATCCTTAAAGACAATGCAGATAAGCTCTGTTTCCCTACTGTCGTTATGAATGATTCCATTCAGGGAGTAAGTTCTGGCTTTCTTTTGCCACAGAGCTTTACCAAAGGCCTGATAGAAATCAAAAGGCTCCCATTTCTCGTATTTTCTGTAATCTTCTGCTCTGACCATTACATAGACTAAATTTGACTGCTCCATATACATATCCTTGTGTTAGAGATTATCTGTAAATTTACTCTAGCACTTGTAATGTAATATTACAATACATAATGTAACGTTATATTATAGTATACATATAAATACGAATTAACATATTGTATTTATGAAGAATTATTATGAATAAAGGAGATATGTAGCAATAGATTGGAATTTGAACCAGAAAAGCAGGAAATGATGTTCTAGGAAAGTCAGTTAATGTTTCATTATGTATAGAAACGAAAAAGGGGGCTCATGCCCCCTTAATCTTTAAGTTTTGGAATTTACTCTTTAAGATTCTTCTGTAGAAAGTGTAAATATGTCTCGATAGCTTTACGTTCCTCAGCAGAGGCATATTCCTTCTGAGCCTCCATAAGTAAGCCGATTACCTTAAATGCGGTCTTAATATCCGCTTTGGCTTTCTTATCATCAATTGTGGTGTAGGTGCTCTTATTGCAGTTGGCTGGATCACCCATCTCGTTTACAAGATTTCTGAAACTTCTGGTAATGACATCTTTATAGGATTCAGATAAAGTCAGAGTACCGTTAAGAATACGAAGAATGTAATTGCTGTTGTTATCACCATTATCATGCCAGAAATCCTGGGCGGTAATATTGAACAGAGCAAGGAAGGTAGAGAGAACCTTCGGCTCAATCTTGTTATTCTGCAATGCTACAAGATTTTCTTCCTTGGTTGGCTTTTTAGAAGATTTCTTTCTATGCTCCTGGGACTGCTTTAACTGTCTTACTTCTGCTTTAAGTTTATTGATTTCGTCTTCAAGCTGCTTAGTATCTTTGACCATAGAATCAACCTTCATTTAATGGCTGTAATATAACTCTTTATTACAGTATATCATCTGAAATTACAATAAACAAACCAGATGACAATGAAAAAAAAGCCTCGACTTGCATTTCTGCAGATCGAGGTCTTCTTTTGAACGGTTTTTACCGATGTACAAATAGGAGTTTTAACAGAGAAACTATTTGTGTCTTGTGGCTAAATATCCCAACAGGTTAACAACAAGCATTGTTAGGATGAAAGCTCCGATAAAATAATAATCCATTGTCTAATCTCCTATCTTGAACCAAATTAACAGACTTAACATAGCAAAAGCGCAAATATACGAGATTTGCTCTTTCGTTAACGCCGGAGATATACAGGTAACAAAGAAATATCCGAATACACCTGCAAAACACTGCAGGATAAAAGGTCGGAATATACTTTCTTTATTACTATTCTCGTCTCTTAATTGGCTCTTCTGATCTAAATCTCTTAGGTTAATTTTAGGCTGTTTGAACCTAGAATTAAAGCTATGAGGTCTATTTTTCTTCATATAGTCTCCTTAAAGGCTATATGAGTCCCCACGGAGCTTCATATAGCCCCATGGGTCTAAAACAAGGTGATCTGATGATCTCCAGGAATTAAGTGTTATTGAACATCCTTTAAAGTTAATCTTGTAGAAGCATTTCCGCTGCTGCGATACTTCTCCAGGATTTCCTCAGTGATAACTCCATCTCTGAGCATGCCGTCCCAATTGACAGTGCCTTTTCTCATCGATCTTGTAATCATCCAATCATTAGTACAAACACTAGTCTGATTGTCAGTTAACAGCAGTTGACCTAGTCTGTTAACCACTTTCTGTCTAGCTTTCTTGAGTACATCCAGATTTGCTGACAACTCCTTATAGGTGTTTTCAGAGTTTCTGTATTCCTCAATAAGCTGCGACACTTCTGAAGGTAAAGTATGTTCAGAAACGATAACCTTATCGCCTTGCTCTGGTTCAACGGGAAGATTATTCTGCATAATCTCCTTAACCCTAAAAGCGATCTGCTTGAGTTTTTTCTGCACTTCGACATTTGGTTTTATAGGAAAAATCCTGATGTTGTCAGCACTAACTTCCTCTGCATCATTGCTATGGTGAAACACAATCATTGCAGCTTTCGCCTTAGTCACCATCAGCTGCCACTGCACCTGATAGTAATAGCCATACTTTTTAGGTATTGGCGCATTAAGACCTTTCTGCAGTAATTCATCCCAATTCTTGTCGTATCGGGAGAATACATTCTTGATTTCAACTATCAAATCAGCCTTATTACTGTAACCATCAAGACTTGCCATGAAATATGGCTCATCCAGAGACTCGCAGCAAGGTTGAGGTAGGAACAACTCATCATCGGAAAGCAGTTGAGGGAATTTCTGTTCAATCAGACCTCTGATTTTCGGCTCCTTCAATTTACCTTCCTTGACCGGTGGGTAATTAGAAATGTCTTTCTGAATACCGACACCTCTTTTACTCTGCACGACAGAAAAGATACTGTCATACCCGGACATGATGTGTGCAACTTCAGTAGCTGTTATATGCTGTTTACGCACATCTAACCATTCCTGAGTACTCTGCTCTAAATGCAGCTCTTTAAAATTAGCCATTGTTGACTCCTAATATGTAAAGCCAACAAGGACAACAATCCCCCAATGGAGATAATTGTCCCCATTGGGAGTTGTTGTAAAAAAGATCCTCAACTGTAATCACTTAAATAGTACTTACAGAAAAGAACGACTAGATTCCGACCAAAAACAAAGGCTGAGTTTCTCGTAAGCCTTATGTTATTGATGAACTTTCGATTCTCGTATCGTGAGATATACGTTGGCAAAAGCCCCCAAAAAAAAACATCAATTCCACATTGTGGAAATGCAGTAAATGGATTGCTTAGAAAAGCTGATTATGTGGAAAGTATAGCGTTCAACCACCGTGGAAAAGTCATAGATTAGGGGAAAAGTAGCTGAACATTTCTAATGGAAAATGCACAGGGAGGCGATCTATAAAATACAATGAAAAAAATAGAATTTTCTGATCTATAATAAAGACAAAGGGCAGAGATTGCTCTCCACCCTTCACCTACGGTTTTACCATACAGGCTGGGACCATGTCAGTAAAACCATGGTTAAAAATAAGATATAAATGATTCTCATATTGAGATCCTTTTCTTATTGTTTAACAAAAAGCTCTACTGCTTAGGGTCATGCCAGTGACCCTAAGTTAATAGAGCCACCCTACGGCTAAACCGCATATCTATTATATCACAGAGCTCGTTCTGATTATCCACTTTAAAGTGGATTTTTTATTTAATCTCAATTAGTTAATCTATTTTTTAGAACAGAAAACAATGTTCTTAGAACATGAAATAATGCAAACGTTAAATCGAATTCTATAATTTGCTTTGCCTTCTTTAGAACCAACTAAAATAGTCACTCCTTATTGCTCGTATCCGTCTTTAGCTAAGAAAACGCTCATAATTGCTTGCTACTCTAGGCTTCAAGACGATTTTCTATGATTTATCTCATAAATTTATTAAAAATCGCTGTAAACCGCATGTATATCGTATAACTTAGTAAATGAGGGCTGTTCCTCGTTTAGGAGAAATCAAGAATGAATAAGACAGAATTAGTTGATGCAGTTGCAAAATCAACCGGTCTAACCAAGACAGATACAAAGAAAACCATTGATGCAGTCTTTGAGCAGATCACCAAGTCACTAAAGAAAGGCGATCCTGTTCAGCTAATCGGTTTTGGCTCTTTCAAGGTATCTCAGCGTAAAGCACGTGAAGGCAGAAATCCACAGACAGGCGCAACCATTAAGATTGCAGCCTGCAAAGTTCCTGCATTCTCAGCAGGTCAGGCTTTAAAGGACGCTGTAAACAAGAAATAATTTTGTATAGAAATAGCTTATTGTTAAGTTTTAGCCTTCGTTCTAGCGAAGGCTTTTTTTTGGCGATCAATCCTATACAAGGTCTGACTAAAAAAACGCCCCGGCAAGACCGAGGCTATGGAGTAAAAAAATGGAATTGTGTTTCAAAGAAGAGCCTTCCCCTCTTCCTTTGATAAAAAAATTTGTATCTGTATATAATGGGATAGTTAATTATCACATACCTCATCGGCAGAGCTTTTATCCGGCTCTGCCATTTTTTTATCTGTGTTTCTGATATCTGATTAGGACATTTTCAGCTTTTTCAGCACCAAAGAGTTTTGCTGCAGCATCTTTGCATTTCTGTTTGTTTTTCTCAACCGCCTCTGGAGTTACCTTGTCAAAATCGTAGTACTCAATATTGCAGTAGCAGCCGCTATTCTCCTGTCCTACCTCTATCATCCGGCTATTAGACTCTATTCTGTTGTCATTCACAAAGAGAAAAACTCCCAAGCCAATAATAAAGAGACCTCCTATGGTCAATACTGATACAAGTCCTCTATCCTCTTTTCTCATTTACCCCGCCTCCTTCTGTTTTACATCTTTCAACTGTCTTTTCAGTATATGCTGATTTTCAACATTAAGATAAAGCGCATATTCCAAAACACCAATCCTGTTTTTCAGTTTCAGCTCAGGATCAGGCTTCTTACCAAGGAATATATCCAACTTTAAATCAATGTCCTTAAAATCCTTTTCCCGTAACTGACGGTAGCACTTATCAAGTTTCTGCACTATGCGTTCGTTACTCTCTCTAAGCTCCAATAGACGGTCTTCAATTGTCGTTTTATGCTTAATCTTATGCGCATCCTCTGTAAAGACAAAATCATCCTGAAACAGCTCCATATTACCCTCCCCTTTAGCAAGCCATTCTGTACTGTTCCAATACAGTCTTGGATACCTTTAATTTGCTTGTGGTCAAAGGCATGTTAAAGTACGTATTCTGAATGCTCCTGCAGCGACTGAGTGCAACATAGAGCTGCCCGTTGGCGAATATGTCCTGCACATCTATATTTACGCTGTCATAGGTCTGTCCCTGACTCTTATGGATTGTAATCGCATAGGCCAACTTTAAAGGAAACTGTGTATAAGAGGCTTTTTCGAGAGGAACTACCACCTTACTACCGTCTTCACTCTCCCCTAGCTCATAGTCAAAGATTGTCCATTTGTGGGGCTGAATAGATACTACTACACGGCTTGTATCTAGCAGCACATGGATTTCATCACTAAGGATCTTAACAACTGTGCCGAATGAGCCGTTCTGATAAGCTCCTGCATAGTCATTTACTAGAAGCATTACTCTTGCGCCCTCTTTTAAGGACAGAACCTCGTCACAGACAAGATCAGAACGTTTTATCACCTTGTTGGGATCGTTCTTCTCCATTTTGAATTCGTACTCGTCTCCATCCAGCTCCTGCAGACGCAGATAATTTATGTCGTCAGCTTTCTGATTTTTAGAGCACAGAAAGATTGCGTCCTCAATCTCATCAGGACTGCGGTTGTTGTTAAGGTAATCCAGACCGGATACATTATTTAGACGAATGTTATTAAGAGCAGTAGCAAAAGCGTTATCTTTCTGTCTTACCACCTCGGTTAAGGCAATAGTCTTAATCTGCATATATTCCCATGCTTTGCTCTGAAAGGCGAAACCTTCACTATTTCCCCAAAGTTCACGCCAACACTCTCGTTCACTGTTAGTGATAACAGGCGGGAGCTGAAAGAAGTCTCCTACACATATAAGCTGAATAGGAGCTTTCTTCTCTGTTCTTCCTCGTCTAAGGTTTTCCTGAGCGATGAACCTTACTACATAGGTGAATACGTCCTCTCGACACATTGAGATTTCGTCAATGATGACAATATCAGTACTTCTTAACAGTGAGCTTATTGCCTTGACATGTTTCTGCTGTTCATGTGGTGATAACAGATTAGAAGGGATCTTAAAGGTACGATGCAGAGTAGCTCCACCGATCTGCTGTGCTGCTATACCTGTTGGTGCAGTCAGAAGAATAGATTTACCCTTATTCAGAGCTTTAAAACGATTGATAAGGAAACTCTTTCCTGTACCGGCACCGCCTGTCAGAAAGACATTAGCTCCGGAATTTAAAACAGAGAGAGCTTCTTTCTGTTCTAAGGTCAAATCATCCTCTGCAGGTAAAGGTTTTAGGTCATTATCAAGGCCAAGAGTATCCCTGAATATGTCGAGAGTTCGCATAATCCTATGTTCCTTAACAGTTATTTAATAAAGGTGAGAAGTCCCTACAAGGAGACATATAGAGACTTCTCTATCTGGAGCTTTTAGAAAGGAAGATCATCGCTCACAGGAGCATTTGAGTTTGGTGAGTTGGAAAAGCTCTGCTGATTATTAAAGTTGTTGGTAGGCTGATTCTGAGCCATCTGTGGCTGATAACTACGCTGTGGCATCTGATTAGCCGACTGTGCATTATTAAAGCTGTTGGTGTTGCCCTTGCCATAACCACCATTATTGCCATAATTCTGCTGATTTCCGTAGTTCTGATTATTCTGTGAACCACCATTACTGTTGTTTCCATTGCCTGAAGGCAGTAAGTTCATTTCGCTGACCACAATCTCGGTTACTGTTCTCTTGTTCCCCTCTTTGTCGTCGTAGGATCTTGTCTGAATTTTGCCTTCTACATAAAGATTAGAGCCCTTATGCACGTACTGATGTGCTATGTCGGCTAATCGGCCCCAGAATACAAGACGGTGCCATTCTGAGCTGGTTACAGTCTGTCCTGCATTATCTTTATAGGTGTCGTTGGTACACAGAGAAACATTAGCAACTGCTGTGCCGTTGTTTGTCTGACGGAAAGTTGGCTCGTCACCTGACGTACCTACTAGTATTACCTTGTTTACTCCACGCATTTTATATACTCCAGATTATTTTATATTTCATACGTTATGTTTAATTGTGTTTACAGAATATCATTCTATGTTACACGTGTCAATAATATAATGTAATTTTATATTACATTATATTTGAACAACATGTACTATATTATCAGTGCGCAAGAATAAAGAAGTTAATAGTTGGGGATGACGAATAGAAAGATATAATTATCATTACATACTGAGATAGTAGGCAACCTCAAAAAAAACTAAATTAACTATCTTCTTTTTTTTGATTTACAATAAGTTAGCAATTCTATTTAGTTGTATTCAAAACTATATTTTTGCTCAACTCTAAATATAAGTGAAAAAAATGAAATTATTAAAGTGTGTGTGTATTTCTCTATTATTTTGCAATTACGTTTATGCAGATCAAAGTGTCGAGAAGTTGTTAGAAAGATGTAATCAAGAAGATATTTCCACGATAGTTTCACAATCCCAAAATCCAGGTAAAACATTTGATGATGTTAATAATTTAATACGAACATTTGCTCAAAGGTATAAGGAATCTATAAATACCAATCAGGATGTAGATTTTGCCTTAACTCATAGTGCAGAGCAAAGAAAGACAATAGACGCATATGGCGACTGTGTAAAAAAAATAAAAAACCCAACAACTTTCTTAGCATTAAATCTTGCGCTTTACAAATTAGCGATAGGAAAGGTCACTAATGGATATAGCTCAGATTTTGTAGTAGCGAGAAACATTGTTGATAACGAATGCCAAAAAACAGGTATTAAAGCCGTATGTGAAACCGCTGAAATAATGTCGAACGTAAAACAAGCAGAAAGATTCACTACATTAGGAGAACATTTCAAATACAGTCTGCCAAACAACCTCTGTGAACTGCATTCAACTGATCCTATTGAAAAAAACTTACTACAACAGGCAAAATCAACAACTCCAAAAGCAGATATTCCGGTATTCTTCGTTGACTGTAATTCATTAAACAAGGTCAAGTCTGGAATTGAAGTACCTCAGTTCCCTACATTCGGTGCCATAAAGAATCTTAAACAGAAATATATCTTCTCAAAGCAGTCATTTTTGGAAGAAATGGCTAAACGTTTTAACGTAGACAGTGCTTCATTGAATAAACTCGTCGATGAAAACATGAAAAAGGGAGCAGAGAATTTAGATTATCAAGCCGAGGTTTCTGCTTCATCAACAAAGTATATGGGAAGAGACGAAGATTCTATTTATATAGCCGGAAATTCTGTACTGAATGGAGAAAAATATAAGTTCATATCTGCATTCTCACTTCAGAAAGGAGTGGTATTCAATATAGAGATATATTCAGCAGACAAGAACACAAAAACAAATGAACTTCTAAAGTTTGTAGCAGGTCTTAAAAATAATCTTAAGTAAGACATAGAATTTGGAGACCAAACACAAAAGGGCAATAATGCCCTTTTTAGTTTTAACTTAGTCAATAAATTTAGCCTGTCAAAAAGCGACAGGCTATAAAAATTTCGTATATAAACTACAAGTCTTCCTCTCCTAATTCCGGTCTAACTCTCTGTTTCTCTCCCTGTTTGGAGGTAGTTACTAGAGTAGCCACCGCTCTCTCAAATATATGTGAGTTTTCATCAAGCATTTTGGTCAGTTTAAACGGATTGAACACACCAAAATCAGAAATAACGTAGTAAGCTGAGCCTTCTCCTTCCTGTTCGGCTTTAGGTGCTTTCTCTCTTTCTACAATGACACCAAAATCGTTTCTAAGGCTGGTTATCTGTCTCCAGAGCTGATAGCGGAAGTTCTTGATATTATTCATATCACCGTCCCAACCTAAAAGACGGTAAATACTTCTCTCCCACGCTCTTTTATTGTCACGTGAAAAGTACACGGTAAAGATGTAAATAAACGTGTACTTTCTAACCATGGTAAGACTCAAGACAAGATTAGGTGTCTTTGAGTCGTTTTCTTCACTCTGTAATGCCCCTTTATTTCCTTTATTCACGCTATTCTGACGTGATCTCCATTCTTTGGAGGCTCTCTCGTTAATATTATTATCATCGTTAGTGTCGGAGAGCTCGTCATTTGTTGTGTGTTTTGGCATATCTAAGCTTCCTGTGTTTTCCTAATGTTGGTACACCCTATCAAGGTTTATGGGTTGAGTATTTCATCACATACTCTGCAAGAGCTTCAGCTATAACCTCCTCTAAATCCTTGTTTGTCTGAGTTACATAATCCTGAACCAATTCTGCAGTATTCGGCATGATTTCGTCTAAACGTGACCATTTGACAGACAGTTTGTCTCCAAATATTTCCTCACTAACCGTTTTCTCAGAAACTTCTTTTGCAGTAACAGAACTCTTAAGCTTTTTAATTGCTGCATCAAGCACCTTATTGGCTGCAGTCTGCTTAATCTGTCTTAATTCTTCCTCGTCCCTATCATCTTCAGGGTTAATCTCACAGAAGATTTCGTTAACCTTTTCAACAACGCCCTTGGCAAGTTCACGCTTCTTTTCCTTAACTGCAGCGAACTTTTTCAGGAAATTAAGGTTTAAGTCTACAAAACTCTGCATTTCGAGAGCATCAAGTTCACGTCCGATCTTCAGCATTACATATAAATAGGACTTTTTTACCGAGAGCATCTGGCAGATTTCATCAACCTTAACGCCACCCTGCTCTAATTGAGTTACTGCCTTTACAATATCCACAGCAGGAGGATTGTCACGGTGAAGGTTTTCAACGACCTGCATTGCAATACGTTCAAACTCGTTCTTTGGCTTATCACGTACAATCGCCTTAATGGTCTTAGCACCAATTCTCTTGCTGGCTCTGTAACGTCTTTCACCGCAGATAACAAAGTATTTGCCGTTCTCAAAGTAAACGGTAATCGGATTTAGAAGTCCCTGCTCCTTGATGGTCTTACCAAGTTTCTCCAGAGCACTGTCTGAGAAAACTGTTCTCACCTGTTCCCTGGTTTCAATCTTATCGAGTTCTATTTCCTGTACTCCGGTAAGCTGTGTGCTGTTACCGGAAAACATTTCCTTAACCGAGTCAATTCTGTTGTTAAAATTGTCGAAAGTATCTGGAAGGCTTGAAAGCTGTTTTAATAAGTCTGACATTTTGAAATTCCGTATGTTCTATCTTTAATCCATTCACCTAAATCTTCATGGTATTCAGGGTGAATGCGCCTTCCGTGAATCTGCTTATCTCGTCTGCAGAAAGAGTGTTTCGCTTTTCTCGAATCTTTCTGTAGGCTGATGATCTTGTTTCCATGATCTGCAGAATATCCTTCATGGCGGTTTCGTTACTACCGCTGACATGGATTTTCCCATCCAGGTTAAATATCAGCGAATAAGCATTTAACTCATAGAGGGTTTCTGCAATCTGTATATTTATGTTTACGAGTTCAGCTATATCAAGCTCTGTTTCACCGCTAAAACGGTCGTAACAGCTACCGATAATGAATTTAGCAACGTTCAGTAAGACTTTTTCTCTGAATTGATCAAGATTTCCGATATGGAGTTCACCTTCCCATTCTCTGAATGCTGTCTTAACCGCAATGTCAAACAGACGGTTTAGCGCATCATCCCAGACAGTCTGGAGATATTCCTCCACAGGGGAAGTGTTATAGCTGTCTAGCTCCTCTATCGGGTTGTTATCATCAAGAATAATCCTGACCAATGAACGGATAGAACCTACAGCAAGACCCGCTGCTGGTAACAGTCGAACCTTGTAATCTGATAGGATTTTACTCATATACCTTTCCTTTAAGCTTAATTGATAAAAAAGATTGCTCAAATAGCAAAATCAGACAAATAAGCTTACTCGTTGATTTACAAATATATTAAGTTGCAGATTATCGCAATAATGGGCAAATTGTTGCAATAGTAGCGCAACAAATCTGTATTTTACTGAATATGTTTTTGAAAGTTTTCCTTTGGAGGGGAAATTTCCACACTGTGGAAAAAAGTCATAGTCATCAGCGAAATATGCTAAAAAAAGACCTTAACCGCAATATGGGGCAACGGTTAAGGCCAATACACAACAAATGTCCTTTATATAAGCCGTTTATGCAGTTTGAACGGTCTGTTCTCCACTGTAATCATTGGCTGCTTCTGCAGGTGCAGCATTAACAGTATTCTGTACCGCATCATTTCCTGCAGTAGCTGAATTATCTGCAGCCTGTTGTTTGAACAGCTCGTTCATTTCATTGGCTTTCTTTACAAAACGTGCTCTGAATTCGTCCGGTAGATGGTTAATCTCAGTTCTTGCCGAGTCAATTAAGATCTTCATATCATGGGTACAGTGGCACTTATCCAAAGCTTCATTCAGTACGTCATAAATCTTCTGATGTTCGATATTCATCTGCATGGCAGCATTGATAGGAGAGCCGGTAATCTCCGGTACATCGTCCTCGAAGTCACCTCTGATACTGTAGGCAACTCTCATGGCACGGGTAAAAGCTCGGTTGCACATCATCTGTTCAGGATGTTCAGTCCAGGCACCGGTTGAGCCTATATCTGAAGGGAAAGCATACCCTACTGCAGGATGAGAAGTGTCCTTACGGTAGATACGGCATTCAACACGTGCAGGAACCTCTTTAGTCACAGTGATAGTCTTCTTTTCGTTTCTACCTAACTGCTGATTGTATTCCCATCTGTTTATCTGAACTTCTTTCTTTACAATGCTGTCACTGATAGTGAATTCAAAACCGTCAGAATTGGTGTTATTGGCATAAATAACGTAATAACCCTGAAGTAAGATCTGAGCCTTAAGCACATTGTTCTTACCGTCATAGTATGTGGCTATGGTATCTCCACACAGAGGATCAAGGTTGTTGGATAGACACACCTCAAGATAGGAAATAATGTCTGAGTGGGATATGGCTTTTATCTGATTGCGCTTAATGTCGCGGAACATCTTCTGGTTCATGGCAAACCAGAGATCATCAATGGAAATTTTCTTGTTGAACTGCTTCTTTATCTGCTCTACATAAGGAGCGAAACGAGGAGTTAAAGGTAAACAGCCATCCTTATCGGGATCTGCGAACTTGATAGCTTCAGAAGGTGTGTCATTGCTGGCTTTTGCCATGTTACTTCTGATGGTGCTTATTTTAGAGTTTAACTGTTCAAGATCTAATGCGTCTGCTGTGTTTTCCATAAATATATCCTCGCAATGTTATGTATGATTATAAAATCATATTAGCACATGAAGTTACATTGTCAATATGTAACGTAAAGTTACATTATATATTTATAGAATTACATAATCTGAACTGTTTAGAACATGGTTTGAAGCCTTGTAAAACGGAATTAGTGAGTATTCTTAAATACTTCACCGGCAATTAAAGCTCCGGCTACAACAGTAGACATCACTCCTACATAAACGTACTCGCCAAAGGTCATTTCCTTCTGAGGCTCTTCTTTCTTCTCTGTCTGTTCTGCAAGCTCTGTATCTGTTTCTACAACAGCCGGTTTGAGCAGTTCTGCTTCTTCAGGAGTTCTCTGGATCTTAGGCTGAGATGAGCATGCCTGAAGATTAAGAAAAGCAATCAGTGTTATTAGAGAAATCAGCTTTGACATAGGATATTACCTTTGAAGTATTCTTGTTACTAATCATAACAAGAGCATTAGGAAGATTTGAAGATACAGACAAAAAAATTTCTAACTATAGATAAATATCTTTTGAAATCAATATGATAAAGAATGTAGAAATGATATAATAGAGATAATGCTGAGGGCTCTCAGCAGAGGTGGTTCTATCTGCTAGTAGAGCCATCGGCCAATGGCTCTACGGTAGCTATAGGACTAAATATTAACAATTAACCTAAGGATCATCATGAAAACCTTAGTAATTTTAATAGCTGTTCTATTCCTACTGTTATGGTCTTCAGCCGTATGGTAGGATAGAACTTCCTAATTCAAGGCGGGAGATTGGGGAATCTCCTGCCTTGTTTTCATTATAGAGCCGAATTATATTTAACTCAACATCAAAAAAATGAATTAGTCAACACAACCAATTCAGTTTAGTTCACAACGCTTTTCTTCTGTCTTAATGATAGATATTTACACTTCTCTGTAATGAATGGATTATCGTTTCCCTGGACAAGTTCAATCAGCTCATTGCGTCTGCATTCATTCCTATCAGGACGAAACCTGTCATTCCACGCATTAAACAGCTTTTCTTCAGCAACAGTTAGTGCAAGATTGTAGCGCTGGCTCATGTATAAATAAGCTCTGGCTATAATTCCCTTTGCTCTGTCGGGAGGAACAGCTTCGCCTAGTTTTGGAGAAATCTTCAGCTCACAGCGACCGTAAGTAAATGTCTCAGAACCGGAGTTAATGCGGTTGGTAAAAGCATAGTTGCTTCTGTCGCCATTAACCTCTCCTATGGCGGGATAAAGATTATGTAAATCCGACTCCATACGGTCAAAAAGAGGACTTATAAGTTCACACTGCGCCCTACCCTGACCTTTAGGAGCATTTACCCAGCAGGAAAGAGTATGACCAAAGACATACGCTGGAACAATATGTTCTGCCTCAATACGGTTTGCTCTGATTTTATCCTCACGCACTGCATAGCCACAGCTGTTCAGCTCTGGAAGATAGCGATCTTCTGATTTGAATATAAGTCTGCAGCCACAGTACAGAGTAGTTGGCTTATCCAGCTGTGCTTCAATGATTTTCAGATCTTCCTTTGCTGACGAGAAATCGGCATGCACAGGAAAACATACGGCAAACAACAGAGTTAATGCTGTAGGAAAGGCTTTTAGAGTCATAGCTCCGAAACTCACATATCCCCGAAAATGTCCCCTCTTAGTAAATATGCCCCACAGATCTTTAGTGCATGATGTGGGTGTTTTTTATTCAGGAGAACAAATTATGTTTCTAAAGAAATTTAAAAAAGATAATAGCGCAGAAAACTCAAATCCGGCAGCAGAATCTTCTAAGGCAAATCAAACAGATAAGAAAAAGACTTTAAATATCAGCAAGCTAGCAGATGTGATGCGTCAGATAATTTCAAATAAAAGTTCTCTGGCTTTATGTACCTCATATCTTGCCGTGGGCATTGCAACTTTTGCATCAGTAACCGCAGTACGTAACAGCCACAATAATGTTTTTCTGGAATCCGATGAGAACATCTCAAGAACTGTACTGTCACAGGACGAGACTACAGCAACGTCTTTAGATAACAAGGCACTTGCTGAACTAGAGGCTCGTATTACCCAGAATGTCATCGAAAGTGTAAATGCTACAGCAAAAAATACCGATATGGCAAAAGACGCAGAGAACAGTATTCCAACTGTTACAGACAGCGAAATCCGTTTTATGAACAAACAGGAGTTTGCCCTGGCGGTATCTGAGGCACTTGAGGAAATCCGTTCGCAGGAGATTCGCAGAGAGGTTATCAATAAAGAAGCAAAATACGCCAATGCTCAGGACACTGTACCTAATAACCGTCATCTCTATGGCAATCCACAGGCTCGTTTCCTAATCAAAGAGTTCTCAGACGTAGAATGTCCTTTCTGTAAGAATTTCTTTGAAACACCAAAAGAAGTTGCCGATCAGTCCAACGGTCAGGTTGCCGTGGAATGGGTACATACACCACTTTCCTTCCATGATCCGGTTGCTACCAACGAGGCGATTGTGACCGAATGTATCTTCCAACAGAAAGGAAATAAGGCATTCTGGGTATCACTGCAGCACCTCTTTGATACCACCTTCGGCAACGGTAAGGGCTCATCTGCTTTAGCTTCTATTCCAAAGGCATTTGAACTAGACGAGGCGGAATATCTTTCCTGTCTGAACTCTGATGCCACCAAGAAGATTATCGAGGACAACAAGAATTATGCTGCAGCCAAGGGTGTCAGCGGAACTCCAGGCTCACTCATCATTGATACCAAGACCGGAAAGGAGCAGTTCATAGGCGGAGCACAAGATCCATATGTACTCATGGAGGCGATTGAGAAGCTGAACGCCGAAGAAGAACTGGCTGTTGAGAATAAGGAGAAGAGCCAGAAATCATAGGCTCTGAGGTTACACAAATGAACGTTCGTAAGACCTTATTTGCCGTTGCTTTAGCCTGTGCGTTAACCACTCTTGTTAATGCCGATGACAGCACCTTTGGTTTTGAGTCCCAGGAAGAGAATCTGAATGAATCAACCTTCGGCTTTGAGTCACAGCTCCCCATGTCCGATGAGGAGCAGGAAATCCTTAAGCTTAAACAGCAGACCATGTTTGAGAACATCAAAGAGAAGCTGATTAAGAAGGACTACGGCAAGTTTGTAGAGAATGAGAAGGTACAGAACAAAACCAAGATGGTCTATACGCTCAGAGAGCTGCTTAAAGATCCGAATATATCTGCAAAGAGAAAAGCCAAGCTCACAGCGCTGCTTAAGAAATACGAGAAAGAAGAGCGTGAGCAGCATAGAGACTATAAGAACTTTATGCGTCAGACCAATAAGGAGCTCTCTAAAAACCGCAAGGAGCGACAGCAGAAGCTAGATAAAGCGGTTGAGGAGATAAAGAACAGATCTTTGGAGAACAACGGGGTATCCCATGGGGAGCAGAAAGACTCTGATGGTTTCTTCAACCTTCAGGGATATGTAAAACCACAGATACAGTACGTGCGTTATGAGCTCTCCGAAACTGAACATAAACCACATCTTGAATACCCTCGTCTTGAAATGAGTGAGGCGGAGTATCAGCAGATGTTCAGAACCGTTGATTACAACTACCGCACCTTAAATGAGGCGCAGAGAGACTTAGCTGACGGTGTAATTCTTCCGAACCGTCCGGTTTATGTATCTCCTGAACGCAAAGATCAGATGAAGAAAGTCATTAGGGCTTTCTTTAATCAGGGAGGTATTGCCAGGATGAAGGCTTACGAGAGAGAGGCATTCAACGCCATGATATTCAACTACGGTCTGCAGCTACTAGAAACCGGAGAGGTGGTAGAGCTTGAATTTATAGACGATTACACCGGCGGCAGACCAATGCTGACACCAGACATTCCTATGCCGGAGAACGCCCAGCAGGTGAATATCGGGGGCTATAACGGCAACAGCAATGGAATGGAGGCCTATTAAAGAATGAGCAGTACAGAGAGAGCCTTACGCCTACGTAAAGTAAAGGAGCATATCAATCAGATTCTGCAGTTAACCAATGACGGTCTGATTCAGGTGGAAATCGACCTGTCTGGAGACGATGAGAAGGTTGTATATCTTGATAAGTACAGAAAGCCTATCTGTGCGGTATCGGTTAAAGGCAAGAGTCCTTTGGGCATTGTAAAAGAAACCTTTGGAGAGATGTAACGTATGGAAAGACTTCATCTAAAGATTATTGTGGGAGCTATTCTTATCAGCTCCCTTTCCACCTATCTTGCCTACAGTGATATTTTCAAGGGATTAAGACTATACAGAACTACCGCTGTTCAGCAGCAGACAACGGTTAAACCACAGCCGTTCATGTCTATTCCCAAAGCAGTTCGTCTTGAAGCAGCAAAAGAGCTTCAGGAGAATCTTATGGGAGCCAAGCTTAATGAGGAGAACCGCAGGGCATTAAATGCCCAGATTAACGAAGTCGGGCTTTATATCAACGACAACTCGGATATCGAGCTTTTAAAGGACGATTACCATGATGTATATACCAATCCCAACCAGGGAAGAATTTTCAAGGACTATGCGTTCTCAAAAATACATGGAGCAGATGAGGAGGAAGAGGAGGAGGAAATTGTCAGCACCAATCGTTTAACGACCCGTGTCAGTTACAGAAAAAGACTTCTGATGCAGTACATATTAGGACAGCTGCAGCACAGCCTGAAGACCGACTCACGTTATAAGGGGCGACGTGTAGGCGGGAGTGAATATATTCAGGAACAACTTAGAAAATACGGCAAATAAGGAGCTTAACGATGCGTTTACAGCAACGACATCTTGTGAATACGGCTTTAATGTTATGTGTAGTAGCTTTTGCTACTATTTTTTTGTATTGGCTTTATAGCCGAACCATTACCCTTGATGATTTATCCTATCATAACAACAACATGCCAATACTGCGCTGGCTTGCTCTGCGCTTTACGAACTGGTCACAGAGAGTGTTCATAGACTACACGGTGTACGGAATACTGCATATCAACAGTACAGTGCTGCCCAAGGTGATATGCGGTTTAGTTACTCTGGGGCTTATTGCCGTTATCTGTGCATTATTCGGTTTGTCTAAGCCATGGTTTATTGCAATGGTAATCCTGCTTTGCGGCTTTCAGTCCTATCAGGAAATAGAAGGCGCAGGCTATTTCACCAGCATCATAAATTTTCAGCTCCCTCTGGTTTTAGGTATTTTGACAGTAAAGCTGCTGCTTTCACGGGAAATCAATGGTTATAAGGCTCTATTGCTGTTTGTCTGTGTCCTGTTCGCATCTTCACTTGAGACGGTTGCTTTCGGAATGACAGTAGGACTATTGGTACTGTACTTCTATGTGCCAAAGCAGAATCGCTCGTTCGTAACCATGTGTTTAGTGCTGTGCATATTCTCCATAGTGCTGTTCTATGTATCAGGTGCTACTGATTACAGACTGTGTGTGCATGAGGAGGAGCGTTTTCCAGAGTATCTGTCTACCTCCGTTTTCTACCGTAGTTACGTGGGACTTATGACCACGCTGCTTTATTACTGTTTCAATCTAAACTCGTTTATGCTGTTTCTGGTACTGACAGTAATCTATGCACTTACCCGCTGGTCCATGGTTAAGATGCTTGTGTGTGCTGCTGTTCTAATGCTGCTGCAGTACCTGGGCTCACTGATGAATACCGAGCTTAACTCTACACTTCTGTACTACCGCTATGGAAACACGCTTGATCTAACTTCCGTAAAGATTGTTTTAATGTTTCTGGTGTCCTGTGGGATTATGGGGGCAGTGATTTATGGAGTATGGAGGATAAACCTCTCAGGGAAAGACAGAATAGCTGTTTTATCTATGCTTTCGATAGGTCTTATGATGAGAGTGGTCATGGGTTTCTCCCCTACTGTGTTCTTCTCCCTAGGAAGAACGTTTATCTTTACCAATTTTGCATTCCTGCTGGCTGGTGTTTTTATACTATATCGTCTGGGGATTTTGAACAGTAACGTCATCCGTACACTCATTGTTTGCTGTTTTGTTTTCTGTACCGCTCCACGTATGGCATTCATGCTTTCTGAAGATTTTAAGAAGTTCCCAACATATCCAGATTATCTGATGCCTGAGGAATACGGTGGAATCCTGCTGCAGTGTGCAGAGAAATATCCAAAAGTTACAGAGTTCTCATCTGGAGGGAAAGTAAAGGATTTGTATGGCGATGTGGTATCTGAAACAGAGAGAGCTCAGGCGGTTGCTGCAAGACATAAACGTCTGGTTGCAGGAAAGAACCCGTTACCACATGTGTTTAATGTTTCCGATCTTACGATATACAGAATCAATTATGAGATTAGGAAAAATGATCCGGCCAATCATGAAGAAACGGCAAAAGAATCACGTTTAACCTATAATTAGAAAACAAACATTATACCTTTTCTTGATCCTCCCTAAAACTAGATTAGGGAGGATTATTTTTTTTAATTGTAAGAAACTATGCTTTGTCTGCTAAAGACTCTATACTGTATCCTTGTGCAAAATTATTCTTCCCTTTTACTAATTTTTTTCTTGCTATAGTAACAAAAGGTATGTGTTTAGTTGCAAATGTGGCAAACTATTCGTTCCTGTTCTTTTTCTCTCCTATATCACCACGGAAAAAAGTTCCATGACTCACAGTCCAATCTCCAAATTTTCCATTAAATAAAGAATGACTGAACATTTGGAACTTATTTGTTTTTTCAGACACATTCCACTCACTAAGATTACCGTTAAATTTTGAACCTTCAAACATTCTCTCCATATTAGTAACATTAGAGACATCCCAATGACTTATGTCTCCATTGAAGATTGAGTGATAAAACATACGAGTCATATCATTTACACTAGAAACGTCCCACTTACTTATGTCACCATTAAATTCTGATTCATTGAACATATAACTCATATCCGTGACTTTAGAAACGTTCCACTCACTAATATTGCCGTTAAATTTTGACTTGTCAAACATACAACTCATGTTCGTAACATTAGAAACATCCCACTTACTTATGTCACCATTAAATTCTGCCTCTTGGAACATAAAACGCATATCACGTACATTAGACACATTCCATTCACTAATATCATTATTAAATTTTGAACAACCAAACATTCCAAACATATTCGTAACGTTAGACACATCCCACTTGCTAATATTGTTGTTAAAATTTGAATATGAGAACATAGCTCCCATATTCGTAACTTTAGACACATCCCATTTTTCAAGTGATTGATTAAATTTATAGTTATACTCAAACATACACCCCATATTAGCAACATTAGAGACATCCCAGTTACTGATATCTCCATTGAAGATAGAGCGAGAAAACATATGCCTCATATTGGTAACATTAGAGACATTCCAAGAACTGATATCGCCTGTAAATTTTGAACCATCAAACATTTTCTCCATATTAGTAACATTAGAAACATCCCAATTACTGATATCTCCATTAAAGACAGAACCAGAAAACATATGACTCATATTGGTAACATTAGAAACATTCCACTCACTAATATTGCCGAAAAAATTTGAGTGTTCAAACATACTTTCCATATTGGTAACATTAGAGACATCCCAGCCCCCAAGATTAATCTTGCCGAAAAATCTTGAGCCGTCAAACATATGACTCATATTTGTAACATTAGAAACATCCCAATTACTGATATCTCCGTTAAATTCAGCATTCTGAAACATACCCTCCATATTAGTAACATTAGATACGTTCCATGAACTGATATTAAGTTGAGTTCCTTCAAACGAACAATCTTTAAAAAGACAACTCATATCTGTAATTTCAGATACATCAATAAAGTCAAGGTCAAGGTCACAGTTATACTTCTTATTTTTTTTGTGTACCTTGATTAGATTTAATAATTCGTTTTTAGTGTGAACTCTTACTGTATTTATTGATTGAGCTTCATCAGTGTTATGTTGCCGAAACTGTTTTCCACATTTCTCGCAATAGATTGCATTATCGTCTTCTTCTGCTTGTCCACAATATCTACAGTATTTCATTGAGTTTTCCTTATACTCTGTATGGTATTTCTGATAATTTCAAAAAGTCATTGTTATTGTTTTTCACTTTCTTGTCGCATAACTTATTTTGTTCAAGAAAGAATTTTAAACTCGGTTTTATTCTTGCTTGACCAGGCGAAATGGTTATTGATTTTATGGTTAGAAATTTGATTTAGAAATAAGCTCTTTTTCGTCAAATAGTTTTAAAATTTGAGATTCTGGAGGAGATGGAGCTAAATCTTTCGGAATATTTATATAATCAGAGATTTTCTTCTTTTCCATAAAACTATGACCATTTTTTCGATTTGTTGAATAAAATCTTCTTTTGAAGTATAGATATTGGAAATCAACTAAACAAGAAAAGTAGAAAGGACTTAAAAACGGCATGATAAAATCTATGACAATAATGTATCCCATTACACTAACAATATAATTAGTCTACTTTGACATCTTTTTGCACCTATACAAAGCCATAAGTATCTTCTAAGTCAACACACGTAACATACGTCCGTTTTTCTACATTGTGTATATACCATCTAATGCGTCAGCATTTTTTTATCAGTCTGATAATAAGGATTTATCTTGAAAAAAATCGGTGTTGCTGCAACTCTTGCAATCCTATCTCTTGTGCCTACCGGATGTGTTAATTTAGAAGCTTTACGACAGTTAAGTGATCCTCAGACAGTAGGTTCTCAAACAGAAACCTCTCACTTATCACAGATTGATCTTGTTGAACGTATTGATAAACCGGCTGTTCCAGCTAAGAACTCTCTTGATCAAGTGTGCAGACAATACAGAAGAAATATGAGAGAAGAACAAAAATTGCTAGGAGATCTTTATACGGTAACAGCTACCGCATCTTACATTCATCTACACATGCCTGACCTTTTTGAATTTGGGCAGAACCTAGATGATGGTACTCCAAACAGACATCACACCAGAGTATACACAAAATTAGTTGGAGAAAATTTTATTGAATATAAAGATTTTTCCAACTCAACTGCTTATGAAGTTGGACAGAAATATACGTTAACAGGTCAATTAGTTCGTATACGTTACGATGGCTCTCGTTGTACCTTCATTTTGTCTAACGGCTACAAATACAGACTTTCTTCAAAAGCATTTTAGTAAACTTGTTATTAATCGAGAAAAACAAATGATATATTCCCAAAATATTGAGACAGAATCACTTGAAGGAACAAAATCGGAGAAGCTAAAAGGAAAACCTAGAATTGCTCCAGAGGACAAACCTATAGCACGAAACCTATATCTTCCAAAAGAGATTTGGGATCGTCTCGATGAAGAGTCTAAAAAATTATATATGAGTAGAAATGCTTATATATTGTCTTTAATTCTGAAAGGGCTTGAGAGCTGAAGTTTTAGAGCAAAAATCTATAAAGAAAAAGGTTGGAGAACTGCTAATTCCCCTACCCAAATAAGCGATGATTCTAATTTACCATGCAAATGGTAAAATGAAGTAATACTCAGTGCTATGTCCAGATAGTTCTGAGTATTGTTATTTTGCCTTAATAGAATTTCTATCCACTAGCATTATATGAAGTTCTTTAGAAATCATTTCTTGCACTTAAAACAAGAAAACACTCTCAATTTGCATTCTAATTTCTAACGTATAATTTCAAATATATTTAATTTCTTGAATCAAACTGACTTCTTTACAAGTAAGATTTTCAGAATCATATCCGAAGTTTTAACTAATTGAATAAAGTATCGGCGGAGTGAAATAAATGGCATTTTTATCTAAAGAATCAAAAGAGTTTACTGATCAATTATTCCATAAAAATATTTTGGAAACCTACCGTTCTACAATTGAGGATCTTGTTGAAATTCTAGAAAACAGAACAAGTTTGAGTATCAAGACACTTGTTGATTATTACGATAAGCAATACAACTCATCATTTTTTGGATGGAGACCTTTTATTCCCGTTGCTAGTGCTAATACAGTTAAAGCTCATAAAAAATGGAATAAATTTGATGATCCAGAAATTGATAATATATGTGAAAACTTAATTATTCCAATTGAAACTGCTTCACAAAATAACAAAAAACGAATAAAAAGACTCATTAAAGCGCAAGAAGATAAGGTTGTTGAAACTATTTATGATGTTTTGGACACTTTTTCAGTATTAAAAAAAATGGGGCGTAAAAAAGACAAAACTAATAAATATGAAAGCATGATTACTTCTTTGATTGTTGACCATACAACGCTAGTAACCATTTACTATATTGATGATAGTTTTTACGATATTAAAAAAATCCTTGCCAGAATAAAACGTTACTTAGCAAATTTAGAAAACGTCAAACAGATTAGGAAAGGGACAAAATCTAAAATTTATCAGGCTCACAATCAGCAACTCAACTATTCATTTTCATACAAAGATAATCAACTTCTTGAATGGGAAATAATATATAAGGCCTTATATCAACAGCTTTTAGATTATTGGAATACCTCCAAAGAAGAAAAAAAAGAATGGTTAAAACTTTCTGACAACGAAAACTATCCAGAAAAAATTGATTGTTTTATAGGAGGAACTCTTCGAGGATGGTCAACAGTTGGAAATGAGATGTTATATGGTGGTGAAGAAACATCAAATGGGTCAGCAAAACAATTAACTCAAAAACTTGTAGATTTATACAAAAATAATAAAGATATCTTTTTAGGAGATTTTATTTCACAAGACCATTTCATTATGTCTCTACCAAGAATTATTGACACTTTATATGAGAACATCCTCAATAAGGATCTTAAGGCCTTTCTTTTAGACTAATCTATCAACTTTCTTCTGTTACTAGTAAAAACTTTTTTTTACTAGTAACAAAATTTTGATATCTGAAAACCTTCATCATTTTTCTGTACATTTTCCATAAGGAATCCAATTTAATCGGAGAATAATTATGGAATCATTGAGCGAACAGAAAAGAAACAATGAATCATTTTTAAGAAATCAATTTCACTCAGAAAACAGATTCGGTTTTCCTCTAGTACGGAAACAAGATATAGACCTTAGAGGAATAGTACTAAAGCCTGTATCGGACATTAAACCCAACGACAAGTCTAATAACGGCAATGTTGGAGTTCATTTTTTCGTAGATGACTATAGATTTACTAAATACTTTGATCATTACGAGAAATATATAAATCTGTTAAAACAGTACAAATTTGTTTTAACACCAGATTTCTCCTTGTATGCGGATATGCCTATATGGCGACAGATTGAAAGTGTAGGAAAAAACAGATGGTGCGGTGCCTATTGGCAATCAAAAGGCATACAAGTTATTCCCACAATTAGTTGGTCTTTATATTCATCCTATGAGTTTTGCTTTAAAGGTGTTGAAAAATACGGAATAGTTGCAATAGGAATGATTGGGGCTAAAAAGTCAAAACTTAGATTCTTGCGTGGATATGACCGTATGTTAGAAGAATTGTCTCCAAACAAAATAATCTGTTTAGGAACACCTTTTCACGAAATGGAAGGAAATATCTTTTCCTTTGATTACTGTAACTCAAGAAAGATTGGAGGTAAACAATAATGGGAGGAAGAGGATCTTTTGCGGCAGGGAATAATGTTGCTTTCACATATAAAACTGTTGGCAGAATCAATGGAGTTCAAGTATTAGAAGGATTACGTGGTCATCATAGTTTACCTGTAGAAGCTCACAGCAGTACTGCTTATATAAAACTAAAACCCGACGGTACATTTCATGAAATGAGAATTTATAATAAGGATAGATATCTCGTTGCCGAAATAGCATATCATCCAGAAGGAAAGTTAGGTAAAAGCGGAAATAATGTTTTACATATCCATGAGTACAAAGTACCAGGAGATTTCTCAAAAGAAAACAGAACAACAAGATTACTTACACAGCAAGAAAAAGAAAAATACAAACCATTCCTAAGAGGAGTAAAATTATGATTAACGGTGATGTTCATGAATTTTTAGATTTACTTAGCGATGGATTTGAAGTTGTTTTCCTATATAAAGGGAAGAAATACTGTGCACAGGGTTTTAGTGACGATGCTATAAACTATGAACTTGTAATTGAACAATGGGAACCATGGTCTGACAGTTATATCTGGAGTAAAACAAAAAAAGGCGATTACGATATTGATGCGTTTCAAAAAGATCCCATTATAGACGGTAAAACCTTTTGGGAAATCCAAGATGAGATTGAATGGGTTGACTGTTAGATTAGGGAGTAGCAATCATAATTTCACGATGGTTGCTACCCGCTGCAATTTATCGGCTTTTCATCTCCGGAGTTACAGAATCTGACTTTGATACCACAGAATATTTCTTCAGAATATGAGCTTTAAAAGCCTTAATCTTTTCGTTATCTCCAGCAAGTAAATCTGCATTTATGATTGTATAAAGTTCAGTGTTTTCCTTCTCAAGCTGAACAATGCGATCTGACAGAACAAAACATCTATCAGCCAGCATATAGCCAGAGTACACAATCACCATTACACATAAAGCTATCAGAAACTGCGATAGCTCACTTAACTTAATCTTTTCCATACATTGATACCATTTTTTTAGAGAAACGTCTCTATGAGCATTCTCGTTATACTCTCGTCACCAATTACTGTATTGACCCGTTTACTGTTTTAGCCAGCACTTCAAAGAGATCATCTTTTGGTCTTCCGTTAAAGGTCGGCTCCCCCTTTTCAAAGTTAATTCTGCTCATCAGATTACGTCCGTTATCAGATAAAGACAGAAGTCCTTTTTCAAACATCATTCTGTAGAAAGGAGTTGGGTTTTCCATAAAGGCAACACCACCAAGGCTAAGAATATATCGAGCGTTAATGCGATCCATATAATGCTCAAGTGTTTCGTCCTTTCTTACCTTATCGTTGTATCCATACAGAGAGAAACTACCAAGTCCATTTGCAACTTTGAATTTGAAGACATTCTTTTCCTGTGTCTTTTTGTCCTCTCTGATTCCTCGAGAAATATCCACCTCGGTTAAATCAAAATCTCCCCTGGCGGTTTTGAAACTCAGAGTATCAATCTTCAGCTCAGAATGTTCCGGTGCCATAGGAAGATATCTGTTATCAGAATTAGTTAAAGAGGAAATAGGAGCAACGTAGGTCACGCCATAAAGTTCAGAGTTATATTCAGGAAATTTCTTTGAACGAAACTCTGCTTTGGGAGTTTTAATCTCCGCAACAATCATGTCACTGTAATTTTTTCTGTTCAGATTTTTTAAATCAGAATTAGTGAGTTTGATTTCACCCTCGATTACATCTGCAGTGATTTTTTCTGTCCTTGAAAAATAATATGGGTCTGGTTTTATTTTCTTGAAAGTAATGTCAGCTCCGGTGAAACCGTTAATGTAAAAATCAAAATGCTTTGTCAGACCATTTTGTATAGAAAAGTCTTCGGCTATGTCGACAGAACCACTCGAAAAGAGTAAGAAGTTTTTAATTGAAATACTCGCAACTCTTTTTTTGTCTTTCCTCGAAATCACGTTAATGTTTTCTGAAAAGAAACCGTCTTTCTGAATCTCAAAATTCATTCTTTTTAGATTCTCAAAGACATTTGCCTTAACGTGAAACTGAGCCAGAAGATTTACTGCAATCGCTATACATAAACCAAAACAAAATAGATAGCAGCCACCAATCTTAAGATATTTATTCATCGTTAAGTCCACCGTCTAAATCAAAGATAGAATTGTCCATAATCGGCTTGAGAGATTTCTTATCAAAACCGTTTGGTGTACTGATCTTCCTTGCAAAAACTTCAAGGGATGCGACCATGTAATTCTTCTGGCGTTTAAGCTCTGTCAGATACTTGTTCATCTTTCTGATTTCTGCAAAAGCTTTCTCGTATTTCATTACTAAATCAATCTGCCACTTCTTACCGTGGAAACAGTTTCTCGTATATCCTTTAACAGGATCTTGTGTAATCATCTTGTAGAAGAATTTAGTTTCACCGTCTTTTTTTCTCCCGCCCTTTTTGAACCAATAAATGGTTTCACACTGACCGGAATTTTCTATAAGATTGTTTTTAGGAAATTCGTTTTTTACAAAGTTCGGATAAACGGTAAATTCAAAAAACTCGTTTCGGGATTTAGCCTCAGAAGTGGACTCTTTATAAAAATCTGATTTGAGTTTTTTTGCGTACAGATACATGATCATTTTGAGAAAGGCAGCACTGTCTGTTACATCATTTTTAAGAATATTCATTGCAACATTTTCAATGTTAGAAAGATCATTTGCTGTTATTTCCGTGTAGAGATCATCGGAGTCTCTGCTGTCTTTGCCTATATTCCCTATGAGCTGTTCAGCAAGTTCTCTTACTTCTTGCACTCTGTTATTGTGTTCGTTCAAGGTTCTAATGCTCCTTAATGGGTGTCATCTGATATACATGCATTTAGAGGAGACGAGGGGCGTCCCCTATAATACGAACATATCCTTTTATACCTTTTTTCTTAATAAATACAAAAGGTTATATATATTTGTATTATTAAAGGGCATGGGGCAAGCCATTTAGTAATAAACGTGTTTTAAAAACCTTACTATGTATGTATTAAGGGGTACGGGTATTGTCGTTTGTGGGATTATAGAAACTCGATAAGCACAAAGGTCTGAGGATAGGGGTAACTTTGGGAGAGCTGCTATAAACACAGAGAGAAACCGCCTATTGTATGTATCAAGTGGCATAGGGGATGCCACTTTCTAAAATCAGAAAAATAACCAGACATTGAGAAATTAAGCGCCTTCTTTCAAGTCCTCATTATCATCTTCTAAAGAGGAGTCTATCAGCTCATTTCTGTCCATAAATTTAATTGCTTTAGCTTTATCGTTATAATCCACATCGCAAGGTAGAACCACCGGTTTACCCTTTGGATTTCCATAACTGCTGCAGAAAGAATTTAGCTGTTCAATCTCAGAATCAGTTGTGTTTTCATCAAAGCCTTCTGCATCAATTGCCATGAATAAAAGTGAGAGAATCAGCTCCCTGCATTTGAATTTTTCGTTACTGATTTCATTACGCAGAGCCCGTAAATTCTGTCCGGTACTCTGAGCTTTTTTCTGCATCTGAGAAGGCAGTTCTGCAAACTCACTACTCATCAGAAAAGCTTTTAACTTTCTGCAGAATTTCTGAGCGGTTTTATCAAGCTCACTACACGTATCGTAGTATTCCATCAGAGATAAATTCGACATGGATTTTCTGTAATTTAAGCTCAGATCTTTCTTTGAGGATTTAATAAAATCCATGACACGATCAAGAAAAAGTTTGATTTCCTCTTTACGTTCATTATCCATGGCGATATCCCCTTAATATGAAGTTTTTGGTGTTAATTATCATTTCTTGTTCTCTCATAAAGAGTTTGTTTCTATGTTGTTCTTGTTAGAAGAAACCTTTGCGGATTCTCATTAAGACTTCTCTTAATTTCCAGACAAAGTCTCCGTTTTTTTAATAACTCCAGGATTTCTTTTTCACTTAATCCATCAACACTTCTGCTGTTAATTCTCGACAGAAAATAAGTTGTCTTAGGAGTCAGATTAAGTTTTAAGTGAGCTGCAGAACCATACTTCGGTACAAAGCAGCAGACACTGTCTTTTATGTTCAGATCGGGGTAAAGGATCTTGAGTGGTCTTAGGTTATGGTCAACGTAAATTCTTAATCCAAGATCATCTTTTCCTATGTCGGGAACAGATAAATCTATATTCACAACTGACGACGAAGGCGTTGGTTGTGAGTTAATAAAATTCAGTTTAGAAGAACTGTTAGAGTCCTTATTTATAGGGGTAACGTTTTTGATTAAGCTCCCCTGTCCTGTCTGATTAGTTTTCCCCTGTGGGTAAGATCTTTTCTGATTAAGCGTCTTGCGCCCAAATTTTTTTGAAGTAACTCTCTGCAGTTTTTTACAGATTTTTTTCTGCACAAAAGCTCTTAATTCTTCTGCTGTCGGAACGTTCTCTCTACTATTGTCTGTGCTTTCATTTCTGAATCTTTTCTCAAGAGTTTTTCTACAGTTATCAGACTTCTCCAGATGAACTTTTTCAGAATATTTGTTGGCGATTTCGACATTAAAATTAACCGCACGAACAACAGATTCTGTCTTCGATTTTCTGTCCACTGCACAGGTAAAAAGACCTTTGTTTTTTAGATTATTGAACGCTCTTTTTAAGGTCTGTTTTGAAATTCCAAGCTTAGAACTTATCGTTTCCGCTCTGGTGTCATCGGTTATCAGCCCCACGCCTGCACGTGCGTAGAAAGATGAATTATTCAGAAGATATGAGAATACCAGCGAGTCACGATCAGAAAGAATAAAGTACCCGTTTTCATCTTTAAGGTTGAAGATTAGAAGATACTTTCTGCGGTTGTAATTCTCTTCATTTCTGATGATGAACTGACGCTTGCCGTTACCCTCGTAACGGTAAAGAATGGTGTGCTCCTCAAGCTCGTTTAAGTGTCTTCTTACTTGAGTATAACTAAACAGACTTTGACTTCTCTGAGCTATCTGCTCGTTGGTTAAATCAATGCTCATATCACTTGAGTTCTTCGTGATATTGTTAAGTATCGACAGAAAAACTTTCTGTGTCGGTGTAATTGGAAGACTGAGCTGTCCATGGTAAATAATTCCGGTTACGCTGAGTGTTAAATCCGCAATTGAGAATAGCTTTTCACTCTCCTTTTCTGCAGATAGATCTGTCCTGTCAGAGCTCATTTCTTCAATAATTTTTCGCTGATCCTCTATCGGAATCATGCAGGCCTGCTCTTTAGCCTGTGGTATATCCAACATAATTTTCCTTATGGGGATACACTCTTTTTTTTCTATATAGGTCTGCTGAAGACAGATAGCTCTCTACCGTCTTCTGATACTTCTAAATGCTCAGATAATGTAACTTAACTTTACAAAAAAATACGATGTATCTATAATACAAACCCATAGGATACTAATGACAATTTTTGAGTGTATCCATTTGTGCCCCGATGCTCCTGCTAAAAGTTTCGGGGTTTATTTTTTTTAAGGACTATAAATTCAGAATATCTCTAACAACTAATCTGAATATCTACAAAGACAGTGGTCGTACTTAGTGCCGACTTCTCTATTTTTTGAAGGGTACTTCTATATCTGTGGTACATAATTCTTATTCTATTTTTTTTATAGAACTGTCTTAGGAACTTATAATCCGGCCTAAAAATACTGTGCCTACCCGGCTGTTTAATGACTAAAAAAAGTCTTCATTCGCACACTCGGCAGGATTGATAAACAGACTGTTGTATAAGAACTTTGTCTCGTCCTTATCCCCCAGGTATCTATACATCCCGTTAAGTGCCAGCTCAGATAAAATCTTTCCTATTTTTCTGACCTGTTCCTCACTTAAAATCCTTGCCTGCTTTAAGGCAAAATCCATGTGACCTACAAATAGAAGTAATCTGATAGAGCTGATTTCATTCATAATCTGCTCTTTGGTGTAGTGATTATACATATCTCATCTCCGAACGCTTATAAGCTAAGCTGCATGACTGTTCTTCATGGCTCTTACAGTTGTTAGCACATCATTCATAGGCTTAAGCTGTTCATACCCCGAATCACCTAAATCGTAATTGCTGCAGTTTGAATAGCTGAAAAAGCTCTCTGAATCCTTGGTTTTACTCATCCATATTCCTGCGGTTTCAGGATCTTCGTCCTGTGGGTCAGACAGGAGACATTCAGCATTCATAAGTCTGCACAGCTTCATGGCTTCGTTAATGTCGGAATGTCTGACTTCCGGATTATGGATAATCATCAGATTCCATGCGATAAGCAGCGACTCTATATCAAAAAGCTGATTAGGATCACCGGCATGGAAATGTGCGTAGTGTATTAGCAGTTCGTTAATAAAATAGTGGTTCAAACCTTTACGTGTAATAAGGTTTCTTTCTTTGAATATATCGTTTTTCTTTTTTATTAGTTCTTCTTCATCCAGACAGTTACTTTCGATCATCGAGTTTTTAATCTCTTTGATCTTCTTGTCGTTAATGCTGGTTAAAAGAGTTATGTTGGACAGACTGAAATCATACTGCAGCAGCACCTGTGCCTTGATTACCGCAGCGTTGATCTTTGTCTGATGTATGTTTGCGATTGCAATGTTAATCTCTGAGTCCATGTCTGGAACATCCCCCCATCATTCTTCATTTAAGCCCGAATTAAAACATCTTGTACTGCTTCATCATCTTCATTTTTGTATTTATATTCGATGAAGCCAGACTAGCTATCTGCAGATATTTCATCTCGATGTAACTCCCCTCTTTACTCTTTGGGCCCGTTATCGAATTTAAGAAAATATTCGACAGAAGCTTTTCTGTAAAACGGGGGGTAAAGCGGATTGGATAGTACATAAGATGTGAAAGAAGACTTGAGTTGTCTTCTCTGATTAAGTTTTCAAGAGTTTCAGAGATACCAAGCTGATATGAGCCGATTTTACGTTTGGTTGAAATCAGAGCCATCATAAAATCAGACCAGAATTTAAGCTGCAGATTGTTGGCAAAATCGCCATTTCTTCTGTAGCCACTAAGATAGTCCTGAACAATCTGCTCTTCGTTGCAGATCGAAAAACTTAAAAAGAAGCGATCTTTGAGACGGTCAAATAATGATGTGTCCTTAACCGCTCTTGTGATCTCCAGAATCTCGTCAGATAGGTTGAATAGTCTGTGGATGTTGCCGGAAAGCTCGTCTGGGTGCTGTGAGTATTCTTTTAGTAAATCCCATAACTGACTTTCCAATGAGTATATAGTCTTTTTCTTCTGTAAAACCTGTAAACGTAATTCACCAGTCGCATCGAATAGTAAATTCTGTCTTAATTCAGGATACTGTTTAAACTTAGCCTGAATATCTAGACGTAATGATGCATTATCTCGTGCTTCACGTGGGGAAATAACGGTTTTCGCCATTTACGTAAAACTCCTTTCTATCTTATCCTTGTTAAATTGTTATAAACAGCCAGAACCCTTGCCCCATAAGCTCTAGCTCTCCACTCGGTAAATGAATGGTATCTACCAATGCCAATAAGTTTGTTAGAGGTAGAATCCATTGCGTGTTTCAAAATCCTGCTGGCTACTGTAATGTTGATACGAGGATCAAGCAGCTCCTCGGGTTTATTCACCCTACCAAAGTGCTGACCATTTATCTGCATTAAGCCAACATCAATCATTTTTGGATTATAGATTTTCAACTGATAATTCAGTGTGCTAACCGCGTCATCGTAACTCTTCGGAAAAAATGCTCCCTTCGGAGTACGAATAGCGTATTTGTGAGGTGCTATATTTCTGTTACCAGCGTTCTTCGCTGACTCCACAAGAGATATTGAATACAGTAAAGCAGGATCAATACTTTCTACCATTCCCACCTCACCATAAACAGTATTATTTAAAAATTCTGTTACACTATGAGCGTGTACTTTTACAGGATTGCTAAGAATAAGCAAAGCTGTTAGTAGATTGATTTTCCTAGTAAATACTTTTACTATATCCAATTATTAAGACCTTTATCACAAGAATTAACGAATAGATTATACATAAATAATTGCGTTATTAACGACACTAAATATAAAAAAACTTAGCTAAAACTTAGCAAAATTTATTATCTTACTGAAATACAATGAAATAATTTTTTAGTTTATTGATTTATAACGATAATTATTACTATTAACTAAATCTCTTAATTCTTGCCTAAAAACGCAAAAGACCTCTCCCCAAGATCTCCCCTACACGGCTAAATCTATCTAGTTCACATTCTTTACAATCCGTGAAAGTCATTGATCAATGAGGTAACAAATGAGAAAAACGCTAAAGAAGACAGTTGGAGCACTTACTGTTTCTTTGCTGTGCTTTCAGATACCCGTCCATGCAGAAACAGAGAAAATTTCAACAGCGTATTGGTCTGAGCCTGCAGTAGGTTATTGGTGGTATCAGAAAGATCCACAAAAATATCCTTCAAAAAAGAAAGATAAAAAGCCAGAAATAGCTATAAACATTCAGAAAACACAGACAGCAAAAGAAGATACGTCAGAGACAAAATCCACAGCACCATCGGTCTTTTCAGCTGATTGGGTAAAGCAGAACCTTGATGTATACCGTAAGGTTGCCTGGGACAATCCCACTGTAGAGAATTTACGTGCCTATATGTATCTGCAGCGTTTTGCAATTGACCGTTCAGAGCAGTTTGCCTATGCCGGTCAGATGGCTGTTATGGGTGATCCGTACCTTGATGAGGTGGCACGTTCACCTAGAGGAGTAACACGAGATCAGACTCAGATTGTTAATCGAGAACAATCACGTGTCATTAACAAACTTTTCAAAGAGAAAGTTGGCGTGTTCTTTGTCTTTAAGAACGACTGCGAGCTGTGTATAGCCCAGGCCAGAGTTCTTGAAGTGGCACAAAGATTATACGGTGTAACCGTTAAGGCTGTGTCCGTAGACGAGCCCGACAAGGATAATGAAGTAATTAAGATTTATCCTGACTATTCTGTTAATCCAAAAGTAGCTTACGAGAACAAAGTAAGAGCTTTGCCCGCAACCTTTTTCTATAACGCAGAAAATAAAGAGATAACCCCTTTAGTACAGGGTATGGTGACTTTAACTGATCTGAACCGGAGAGTTCTGGTTAGTGCTCAGAGAAACAATTGGCTTGATCGTGACGATTTCAACGCTATCAAACCGATAGATGATTCAACCTCTTTGGCCTCTGTCCTTACACATGACTCTGCTCTTTCACGCAGGTTAGAGGGGCTTAAGACAGATAAAAACCCTTATGGCGAGGATACCAACTATATCAATCCCGCTCTGCTAGTCAAAGAGATCACCAAAGCAAAAGATCAATATTTCACCGAAGATTATATCCCACGTGGCTATTAGGAGTCAAAAGTCATGTCAAAAAATTGCTTATATATCAAGAGAAAAGTGCTGAAAGTCTCAAAGATTTCTGTAGTTATTACCTGTATGACAGCAATGCTTGCGGTATCACAGCCGGTTTATGCCAAGAACTTTATTGCAGCAGCCATGGATGAGTATTTAGGCTCGATGAGCAATTCAACAAGTGCCAAGGCATTTCAGACCAATACCAGAAGTGTTTTTTCCGGCGGCAGCTTTACAGTAAAGAACCGTGTCTTTAATGGAAATCTTGTCAGCTTTTCACCTCCAAGCTTTAAAGCATCCTGTCGTGGCATTGATATGTTCATGGGCTCATTCTCATTCATCAATGCAGACGAGCTTATCATGCTATTCCGTTCAATCGCATCCAACGCTCTGGGCTTTCTTTTCAAGGTTGCGCTAATGGTTGTCTCCCCTGCTATTTCCGAGATTATGCAGAAGTTCTCAGACATTGTAAGAGAGATTAACAAGCTTGTATCTGATACTTGTAATGCCGATATGGGCACAACCATCAGGAATGTAAAAGATTCAATTCAGAATATCGGGCAGGCAACCACAGGACTTATCAACAGCGTCAAGAACGTGGGAGATAACTTCGAGTCCGGTTTTAACCAGGCAAAAGCAGCCTTATCCTTTGAAGATCCTAAAACCACAGCAGAAAAGACTGATCCGGTAGCAGCAAAAAAAATGAATGTTAACGGCAATATGCTCTGGAACGCCATGAAAGCTAACTATGACAGAGGTATAGAAAGACCGTTTAACGCCCGTTTGAAAAACATCGGTTATAAAGAAGGACTAGAGGAAATCGTACTTTCCATGGTGGGATCGATAAAGGTATCTGAATCCAAGGCAGATGCGACTGCAGCAAATAACATGGAGGCGGGTAACACAATCGATGATATTCCTTCGATACTAGATTTTGAGACTTTTGTTCTAGGTAACTCTTTCAAACTATATAACTGCTCCGGTGATAACGAATGCAAGAAGGACGGTTATCCCCACACAGATGAAGATACCTCCAAAAAAGGCTTTGCACGTGTACTCTACAATCAGCTCTGCGGAACAACAGATATAGACTCTCCTTGTTTGCCGGGAAGTGCTCTTGAGAAAATGGTACAGAACGAGAAAGGAACTAATGCTCAGAAGGCTGCAGTACTGTTTATTGATCCGCATATCGCCCAATCACTTGCCAAACTGCAGAGCTTATCTGCAGGCGCATCACAGTCGGATTATGCTCAGTCCCTGGGTGCAAACCTTGTTCAGAAATATATCGGCACTATTGCTCTGCACAGTGCTCACTCCATGATGACAGAAATCCTAAAGGAAATCAGAATACAGGTTTCCTCCATGAAGAATGCGACTGTTCGTGAAGCTCTCGAAAAGAAGATAGATAGAGCAGAAGAGGACATGCATAGATCAATTCAGAGTCTAACCAAAACCAAAATCCCGCCTTACGGTGATCTTGTACGTGCAGTAAAAGAGCACATGGAATTCTATGAAAAGATCCCAACCGCAGCCGGAGTTTATACCCCAACCAATTCTGCATCTGGACTAATGGAGAAGTAGGAGCTCGACCGTTATGATGACTATATATTCAGTAGGAGATGTCTGGTATCTGGGCAAAGTCCTAGATGCAATTGCGATGGTTACAGGTTCAGACGGAGGCTTAAAACAAGCTAGTGCTGTGGCCGCCTTGCTCGGTGTAATCATAATCTGTTTTCAGTCTGTAATCAGAAACCAAGGAATCAACATTCAGCACATGGTAGTGTGTTACATCATCTACATGATGTGTTTTGGTTTTACCACAAGCGTTGCCATAGAAAGCGCCTACTCAGACAAGCAGGTAATTCAGAAAGATAACGTGCCCTATGGTCCGGCGGTCATGGGATACGTGGTATCACAGCTAGGATATAAGCTGACAAGAAAAATGGAGCAAGCTTTCCAGGACATTGATGACAACCAGAAGATGACCAATCAAGGCGCCGGTGGTTATCTTAATGCACTTTACCTTATAGAGAACCTGGGACGAATTGCTGAAGACGGAACAATTGCCCGTGCTATCAATGCCGTTGATCCGGATTTTCAGTCTAATTTCCTTCGCTATACCTCAGAATGTACATTGAAGGGAATGTATTACGGCTCATCAAGAGGAGGAATGGATTGGCAGATTCTCCAAACCAAAGGTGTTTGGGATGCTATTTTCTTTGACTCTGATTGGTACACCACTGAGTTCAGAAACCATGGTGTTTCAGAAGTTCTTAACTGCACTGACGCACATGGGAAACTGAAAAAACAATGGGATAACGCCATAGTTGAACTGCAGTCAGGTAAAGCAAGTGACGAAGTAAAAAATATAGCAATGAGGTTAGGTCAATGTAATTCAAAAGGAGAGTGTTCAAACCAATCAGATTTCCTTATAAAAACAGATTCTGATGCCTTAAAAACATTGTTTAATGCTCAGACAAAAGCTCAGGACTTTGTTTTAGCCGGGTATGCGGATAATCTGATAAAGACAGGTCTTGCTGACGGTTTTACCTTTATGGGTAATGCCAATTCAGCAGCCATGATGCTGCAGGCAATTAACCAGAGACAGACACAATGGGCTGCAGAACAGAATATGTTCCTAAAATCGATGCGTCCAATGATGAGTTTCGTTGAAGGTTTCTTCTACGCTATTGCTCCCTTTGCATCCATCATCCTCATGTTGGGATTGCTGGGTTTAAATATTTTCTTCAAATACTTAATTCTGCTGGTATGGGTACAGTTATGGCTACCGGTAATGTCTATTGCCAATATGTTCATCTCTGTAAGAGCAAATGCATTCTTAAGTAATCTCCCTATTCCAAAAGACGGCTCGTCATCAACGGTTTCACTATACGTTTACGAAACAGCCATAGACGGGGTAAGCGAATACATAGCATCTGGAGCAATGTTCATGGCCGCGACTCCGCTCTTAACCTTCATAATCATTTCCGGCTCAGCCTATGCGATGACCTCATTAACCGGTCGTATGTCTGGTGGAGATTTTGTGAATGAGAAAATGGTTAGTCCGGATATTGCTTCTCCGGCGGCAGCAATGGGAATGAAATCGACATTTAACGGTAATCCAACTACAGGAGCATGGAGGGACGGAATATCACGTCAAATTAACGTAAGTGAGGGATTGAACTCAGTAAGATCTTCACTAGATTCACAGATGCAATCGTATTCTAGCAGCCTAGAACACGATTGGGGACAGGCATATAACGAGTTATACAAGCATGGACAGACAAATGCCACCAATCAGATAAAATCATCAGCTAACAGTTTTATGAAATCAATGGGTGGTACAGACATTCAGAGTAGAGCAAAACGAATAGCAGAAAGTAATAACCTTACAGAAGGTTGGGGAAAAGAGGATTATACAGATTTTGCAACAGGAGCATCGCTTGAATTATTCGGAAATGGCGTTAGCGCTAATTCTGGTTTTAAAGGAGGTCTCAGTGCTAAAGCACAGGAAGCACTTGATAAACTTCGAGAGAAAGGTTTCTCTTTCAGTAAAGAAGATAAAGCAGCCTTTTCAGATGCGAAGTCTGCGATTTTAAGTAATGCCCTAACGAATATGGACTCAAGCGAAAAATCCGCATCATTGACCTCTTCCATGCTACAAAAAGGAACTGATCTAAAAAATCTTTCTAAACAATTCAGTGAGGTTGATAGTGCAACAAAATCATTTGGAAATGGTTTTACAGTTAAAAATACTGACCTTATTGGAAATGCTATAAGACTTAACCGTGATAAAACATTAAAATTGTTAGATAGCCTTATAAATCAAGGAAATTTACATGAGGAGGCAAGACAAAAAAATATAGCTTTTGGTAGTCACGGAGTCGAAGGTGAATCTTTAGCCAAATTCGAGGCTGTAGCACAGAATAACAAAGAATTAGCAGGAAAAATGTACCTAGAGCTCCTCAAATATGGTGGTTATGACGGACTACAAGACGTTAATGCAATGGCGGGGAAAGAAAACAGATATAGCGGCATTGTTAACGAAAATGAAGTTGGAGCCCAGAGCGTAGGATACGAAAAGGATAAATGGGATAATACAAAAGAAAGTGTTGAAGAAAAATCTTCACAGGCTAACATTCCAAATATGAACTCCAGACAAGATGAACAGAAAGGAGAAAACCTTACTGCTGCTATTAACGCCGTTGGAGATAAGGAACAAAGATACAATAAAGAAGAAAGAAAAGAGATGACTGATCATTTGAATAACTCAAGTTTATTCAGAAAAAATAAATTTGATTACGAAAGAGATGGTCTTGTTACACGTGAAGCATATAATCTTTCAAAGAAGTTTCTTGATTCGACAAGTGGTGCTGTTAAAAATGCCCTTAAAACAGGAGACTTCAAAGGCGCATCAGAATACGCTTCAAAGAAAATTTCCTCAGATTATGATTTAAATAATTCCAAAACACAGCAAAGTCTAGCAGACTTAATCGGAGGGGATTCTGCATTTAGATCTGAAACAGGATTTTCTGGTGACGCTAGAAATGCTGCAAAAACGCAACTTAACACAGCCGCTGCTAATCTTACTGAGTACTTATCTCAGCATATCGAAGCAAAATCTGACTTATCTTCAACTGAAGCTAAAGAAAAAGCTACAGCCCTTGTCGCAAATCTAAGGAATGACATGAAACATGGAAATGAGCAAGGTGTTATTAAGATAATAAATGAAGTGAAGAAATTATCTGATTAGATCGTATATGAATATAGCCTCCTCTCTCTCTCGGAGGCTACTTATTTGTTTTCGTTAATTTTTACATCTCGCTATGACATTAGGATCAAGAGAACAAGCTTTAGTTACATAAGTCTCCACTCTTGAGCTTCTATTTTTTTCATCAGATAGGTCTTCATTAAAGAAATAATTTAGAAAATCTTTAGTCCAAGAACCATGCTGATTATAGAACCATACATAATCCTTCAAGATTAAACATGAATTTATGCTACCTTTATTGCATTCATCATTAAACTTTCTGAAGTATCTTGCCCATTCTTGATAATCTGGCTCCCATTCAAGAATAAAATGAGCTGGACTATCATTGTTTAAACGTGAACTATCATCATTGAAACATTCGACTATATCAGAGTTACACTTTGACTTTGCAAACTCTCTATTACTTTTTGCCTCAGAAGAAAGTAATTGCTGATACAGTTCGTCATCATAATAGAATTCGGATTTAGGATAGTTATATGAAGAAATCTTTTGAAACGACTTATTTACATTTTCAGTATTAGAAACACATCCATTCAAGGAAAATAGACCAATAGTAATAGCTAATAAAGTTTTCTTCATATAACGTCCCTAACTAAAATAATTCTGTACCAATCCCGCAAATCCAATAATCACTGCAAGAACTGCATAGAACACGCCCCTACGGTCATACATTCTGTCCTGTCCCACACAGAGAGATTGAATTCTATCGTATGCTACGTTAGTTTTCTGATTAAGGTGGTAGATATGATTCAGATATAGCCAGATCTGCTCTAAATCATGCACCTGGTTTTCTTTAAAAGGTGAGTAAGAAATCATGTCATTCTTAAAGTTTTGGCTTTGAGAAATTGTCTTCTTAATCTTATTGTTTTTAAAGAATAAATTTAACTTAGATTCATCTTTTTTTAAAGAAGAAATGATCTTGTAGTCACCATTAAACTTATCTGAAAAGGAATAAGCAAGCAGCAGAGTCATGATCACCCTACCGGCAACAACCTCACCGATTTTTGAATAAGAACCTATGGTCAGCCTATTCGCTGCAGTTCTTGAAATAACAGCATAGTCTTTAAGTCTTAGACTTTCATAATCTGCATGGACAGAGCTGATGTGCTTAACATTGATGAAGATGTTGGACTGATCTTCATTGCCAAACATGATGAGAAATCCATTATCGGTACGTTTAACCACGTAACGAACATCGAAGATCTTAATTAGCAGAGCTGACCATGTTCCAAACAGAGAAGTCTCACTGCTGATATTGTACGCAGGAACAAGACGCTCCTGCTCGTCACATACACACACGAAATAATGCTGATAGAACTTCTGCTGCAGACATTTTATGTTGTAGAGCTCACTTGGATTTGAGTTAAGAAACCAACAGTTTCTAATGCTGGTGAAATAGTTATCAAGATTAACGTCCTGTCCATTTAGAAAGCTTTCAATAACACTGCAACTCATAATTTCTACCGGTAAAAAAACAGTTTTATGACTGTATCTTAATATTACCGCCTCATGCTTATTATGTAATTTGTAATTACATATTACATTCAATATTTTAAAAATACAACTTTATTCTTCCCATAATGAGATAAGGAATGCTAAACAGGAAAAGGATTGTTACAAGAAAGAGTTAATGTAGATGAGAGTTCCACAATGTGGAAAATATAGTTTCCAGAGAAAACAACCACAATGAGGATATAATCCCCATTGTGGTTTTGAAATCAATGTGAGTTTTAAGCTCACAACCGCTAAATCTAACTGCTTAACTGTTCCTGAATAAACTCCAGAACTTTTACAGGATCAGGAAATCCAAAGACTCCTTTTCGCTGCAGTTCATCAAGCCAATCAATGCCCTTTGAACCTGTTGGAATTTCAGATTTAGGTAAACAGATAAAAGCCTTAATTCCTAAAGCAAGCAATCGCTCTTTAAGAACTCTGGCTGAACGAAGTCCTACTTCAGACTTATCCTTATCAGCAAAGATAATCACGGCTTTGACATTCTTTGGAGGGGTAAACTCCTCTAAAAATGCCGCTGAGATTGCACTCCATGTAGGAATACGAATGCCGCAGAAACAAGCCAATGCTGTTTCTATACCTTCTGCGATACCGATAATTCCATGCTCCGGAACATTACCAAGCCTAATAAACTTGCTAGTATCAACTCCAGAGGAATTAGGACACATTACTTTTTTAGCGTTACTTACAGGAGCTTTAGCACCATGTAATAAAAAGATACGGTGCAGACTCCATACCTTTGAATTACTGCGTATGATTGAAACAAGAGTATCGTAATACCCATGGATCTTTCCATCCTCGTAATAAGGTACATGAGGAGCATAGAACATATCTCTGAAAGTGTCTGCGGGTGCATATTTCAGCATCCCCAGCCCACGATTCTCGAAATAGTCCCATACCGGTTTGCATCTTTTATCTTCAAACGACAGCGGAATACAGTTTTTAAGCTGTTTCTGAATCGCAAGATCGCCTTTTTTGTAGCGTTCCTGTTCTTCTTTCTTAGCTTTTTCTTCTGCGATCAAAGCAGCCTTGCGGGCTTCTTCAATCAGCTTCTGCTGTGCAGTTTTCTCTTGATTACTCAGCTTGTCAAAGGAAGTACCCTTAATGTGGTAGCCTGTCCTCGGACAACCTAAGAAATCACCAACCAATTCCAGAACCTCTGGAAATGACTTAGCAACGCCTAGAAGTCGCATAAGTTCAAATAAATCCAGAGTCTTATTCGTTTCTCCAAAGTTGTTGTTAAAGATCATGCGACCTTTTTCATTGAAGTCACGAAATACTCTGAATCCGTCTTTTGAGCCCGCTCTGAAGGGATCAGGCACATGACGTCCGGGTTTGGCAATTGCCTTATGCAACTGAGGTGTAAACCTCATTGCAATCTCATTGTAGTGACCGCTTGCAGCAGCCATCACAACCTCTTTTGTAAATGACTGCATTTTTCAGTCTCCTTAATGATTAAATCGTTACCCCTGTAAGGCAGGGGCACCTTTGAAAACATCAGTCTTTGCTTACTCTCAACAGTTCCTCCAATAAGGTGATGTAAAAATTTCTGATGTTATAAATATCAACCACAAACCAATAAGGGAAATTAGGATAAGAACCACTAAAATCTCTTAATGAGTTCACGTCACGAGAAGTATTGTTACTTAAATAGACTCCATAAACCTCAATTCCTAAACTCTGATATACATCCAGATTAAAACGAGCATTACTATCGGTCCAATCTCCATCAGTAAGACAGATGATAATCTTTCGATTAGCTTTTCGTTTCATCAGCTCACGAGTAACCTGTTTCATAGCTGTGTATCCGAAGGTGGAATTATGTGGTTTTGGAATATTCGTTAAGTCTTCCTGTTTAAATGGTGTACCTGGTTTCTTGACCAGATAACAGTAATCCTCAAAAGCGTAAATGCTTGTGGACAGACTGTTGGTCTTGATCTCACTTATGGCGTGCTGCAGATAACTCATGGTTTTCACCAATGAGATAATGCTAGAGCCATTCATTGAGCCAGATACATCAAGCAGGAAACAGACTTCTGTTGATAAATCCCTACCCTTTCCCTTTTTTACAAAAGGTTTAGGCTCATACTTACCTGTTGCCAGGCGATGCAGAGCATTCTGTCGAAGAACTGACCCCGAAGCGTTAGGCAATGTATGAAACTTAGGCTTATACGCTTTAAGCGCATTCTTAAGTTTTAACGTTTCCTTTCTTACATCAGTTACTTTGAGCAGATAGTTCCAGCCATCTTTTTTGTATGTCCTAGCCAAAGTTCTTTTAGTAGGAGCGCTTATTGGTGAGAGATATTTAATCTGTCCCAAAAAGCTTTCCATTTCAGACTTTGAAGGTAGACATGGAATTCTTTTACAGAAATCCACTCCGTCATACTGACCGCTCTCATACTCACGAATTTCATAGGTATGAGATTGTTCAAGAAAGTCCTTTGCATCATCATCAATGTTTTTAGAAACTGGCTGTGTCTTTAAATCATCTTTGAAATCATCAAAGAAAAATAAGCCTTCATCAGTTTCACTATCATCTGCAGAATCCAAAGAAGAGTCAGTCTGACTTTCAGCATTAGATTCTTTAGATAAAGAGCTTGTATCGTCCTTTTCAGACACATCAGGCTCATTATCTTTATCAGCAGTTTCAGACAATGAAGTATCCTCATCACAAGCATCAGTTGATGACTCATCAGACTGCTGAGTTTCCTCCTCGGCATTCTCAGTGGTTTTCTGAGGATCATCAGAACGTCTAACACGTGATGAATTTGACTTAAGAACTTTATTTCCGACTAAGCCATCACCGCTAGGTATTGGTGTTTGGTTTTTCAGAAGATCTTTATAAAGTTTCCATAACGCATCTATAACCTGAACCAAAGAAAGATTAGGCATAGAGTGGCTAAGCATTATGAAGATCTCATCAACCTGTGCTTTAACCTTACCCATATAGATCTGTGAGGACACAGTAGTCTTTGTGGCAAGATGAGCATCAAGCTGATCTCTTAACCTGGTTATCATCTCAACCAGCCTTTCATTTCCCGAATGTATCGCAATACGACGATAACCTTCGGTGAGGATCAGCAGATTGAAAGTGTTGGTTAAGCTAAAGTCCATAACTCCACGCTTAAGATATAGCTCGGTATATTCCATAACGAGATTAACCCAGAGGGAGTTTCCAGAGCGGATTAAACTTCTTGTCAGAAAGTCCACTTTTATATCCTCTACTACATTCGCAAGCTCGTGCTGTTCACGCTCCTGCAAGGAGTTATAGTCAGGTGTATAAAGGTTATGACCTCTTTCATGAAGTAAAAGAGCGTTAATCTTTGCTCTGTTGTAGTAGTCCTGAGCTACTATCTGAACCGGCAGCCATATTGATTTTCCATCAGTGCAGGCCTCAGACTGTGATAACACAATCCTAGGTGTATTCCTTCTATAACAGAAATCCTTAATTGAGCCGGCTAATGTAATTAGTCCCTGTAAACGGTCTTTAATTACTGTTTTAGTTATGTTGTTCATATAAGCCCTCCCAGGCATAAAAAGCCCAATGAAGAACAGACGAACAACTCCCCCAGAGGAGAGCTGTTTCGACTTCTCCTCACGGGGAAAAATTAAAAAATTATCCGGACAAAGCTCCGGTCTGCTTTTTCCTAAAAAAAAGGATTTAGGAAATCTTTCGACAATCAAAATGTCACAGAGTATTAGCCTTAAATAAAGCGAACAGTCTGTGAAATCTCGTAGAGGATTTGCCATAAGCGAACTTATGGCAAATCGAGAACTGTGGTTATTACCACAGGTATTGAAATACATTGAAGTAAAGTACTGCGGCAAGCCCCAGCACGAACACAATGTGAACAAAGTAATAGCCCATAGATAACTCCTTATCAGCCACAGAGTCATCCGGCCACAAGGCGCAGATAACGCCCTGTGGCATGAACTTATTATTTAGAATGAAAACTCCAACCCACCAATGGAGAAGGAATCTCCCTTAACCTGTGGAGGTGTGCTGTCTGTGATTTCCTTCAGGACTTCATCTAATGACTTGCCATCAGTCTTCACAGAAGCAGCAGTTTCACCCTCAACTTCACTTACATCTTCCTTAACAGACTCCTGAACCACGTCATTTGCTGTTTCAGGGACAACTGACTCATTAACTTCATGGATAATCTCTGCAGATGCAGCCTCCTGTGAGCTCTCAGACTCTTGAGTATCCTCATTAGTCTCTGTAGAAACCTCTGTGGTTGCGCTCTTAGATTCATCCTCTCCACCGATGAGCTCATCAAGATTGAAAGTATCTAAACTCTCAGCCTTAATCTCTGTCTGTGGAACTTCGTTTAATGTTTCAGTTTCAGTAACTGCTGCTGGTGCCGCATCTGTTACTGCAGCATTTTCAGGATTTACTGCTGTTGCAGGAGCAGCCACTAGCTGATCAAGTGACTGTGCAAAGCCTTCAAATAAATCTATCTGACCTTGCTGATACGCCTCAATCTGCGAGAAAGAACAGATAACATAAGCAATCTGTTTAAACTTCTTGAGAAATTTAACCTGGTTGTTTTCTCTTAGTCGTCTGTCTTTCAGCAGTGGAGCTATCACCTTTTCAGCATCATGCAGAATCTCATACTGAGTTTTTACAATGGACTCATACTTAGATCCGGCAAGGATCATTAGGTTGGACAGCTCAAAAGCAAAAGCTTTTGCACACTGAGAAAAGAAAGTGCAGTGAGTCTTCTTCATAGGCTCATGAACATTGATGTTCAGAAAATCCTTGAATAAGTCTGCTATCTTTCTAATCGCCCTCTGATCTTTCAGCTCTTCCTGTTTGGCTGCAGCAAGTATTTCTGAGGAACATCTGGCAATATCCTCTTCCTTTGGGGCGGATGCCTTAAAGAAACGGAAATTAGCCTGATGTTTACTTAGAATTTCCTGTCTGCTAGGAATACGTGAAAGTAACGTTTTCTTAGCGGCATCGGAAATTACCTCCTCATTGATTTTTTTCTGCTGCTCGGCTACAAGCTTGTCATAGTTCTGCAGCATCTTAGCGACACGATCGTTGTAGATAGTGATCTGGCCGTTAAGATAATCTGCAATTGCATCATGATCTTTTGTAGCGGTCTGATAGACACCGGATTTACCGATGAGAACTCCATAGCGACGCAAGGTATCAACGCTTTGACGTTGTATCCTGCTCAGATCCTTGAGCTCCTGTGAATTGAAAATCTCGCCAGAGAATCTGGTTTCAATTTCCTTTTCATTTAGGAAGTCCTCGGATAGATAGCCTTTCATATCAGAGCTAGGCAAGATGGTCTGAGATTCCATAATCGGCATCTCGAAGATCACGATTTCCTGACTCTGTGAACGAGCCTGAAGTTCATTAAAAGCCTCCCTAACAGTAGCATTAACATCGTTGTTAACAGAGGTATTTACAGTTGTGTTTTCCATTTTATTGTCTCCAAAAAAATGGACACCACTCCCCCCATGCGGGAAGTGATGTCCTTCCCACATGGGATGCTGTTGATTAAATGCTCTTTAAAACTTCTAACGAGATATTGTTATTGGTTGTAAAGAACGTACTAACGCCTTTCTCCAGACGGTTTAACTGAGTGATCCTGCGATCACCGTAATCCTCAAGAGAATGGTAGATATTTCTGATTACCCGATCATAATCATGACCTGTACCTTTGACGGTACAGGTAATCTTAAGATCAGAAACATTCAGATGACTTGAGCCTAGTAATCTTGAGAGAGTTACTAAAACATCATGTCGCTGATTCTTATTAAGCTGAAACTGTCTCATTTTCAGCCTCCTTGTCTGTATCCGCAGATTTCTTCATAGGCTTATAACGAGTATCCCAGAGTTTGGTTAAATCGTTGACCTTTGCAGAATCTTCACAGATATAGGCAGATACTAACTGCAGCAGTTTTTCTCTGGCCGCATTTGACTCAAGAGCAGAGCTCAGAGTTAAACCAAGGCTATAGAGAATCGGTGACTGCATCCAGCAGTTACTGATGATGTTCTCGCAGACTGCTAGAAGTCCTCTTGGAGAGATCATTTCCGGAAACTCGCCGTTTCTGCATGAAGAATTAACCTCACAGCAGAATTTAGCCAATCCCTTCTTCATCCCTTCAATCGGATCACCTGAATAACGGTTTAGAACCTTTAGGAACTCGCCCGTTGTCAGTGGCTCATAGTAATCCTTGATCATGCGGTCTAAAGAGGAAGCATCAATGGCATTTCTACCGTTATAGTTTCCAATCTCCTCGCCACATGGTCCGGTGTTACCAAAGCCAATCACCTTAAACTGCGTTCCCGCCTGCAATGCTCCCTGATGATAAGGAACAGTGAACTTTCTACCCTCGATGAGGTTGTTCAGTGCAGGGACGAACTCTGCAGGCGCAAGATCCATCTCATCAATGATGAGCGGATAATTACGCTTTAGCGCAGTAATAATTGCTCCGTCTACAGTTCCCCAGACACCATTCACAGCAGTATGGGAAACGAACATTTCCTCAACTTCCATGTTTGGCTTACAGTTGAAGTGAACCACTGCAGTCTGAGTTAAGGCAAACAGCCAATGAGCAGTGGAGGTTTTACCTACACCAGCTTCACCGAAACCGTAATACCCTTTACCATAGCCAGGTAATGTTCTGCGATTAAGAACGTCAATCAGAGCATTAAGATGCATACCTTTCGGTATGAACTCCATATCCAGAGCCGGTATGTATTCACGGTAATCGGTCTTATCAGTAAAACCGATGGTGTACCACATACACTTCTCCGGAACAAAATCTATCTTTCTTACAGAATATCCACGCAAAGATATAATCTTTTTAAGCGGTAAATAGATTCTTGAACATTCCACCTCTCCATTCAAAGGTGAAATCACAATCCAACCATCGTTCTCTTTTGGATTCTCCGGCATTTCTGCTGAAGTTACCCAACCGTTAACTGATGAAAGGATTTTTTTCTCTAAGTTGTTCATAAAAGCCTCCTAAGGCATGTAAGCCCTGCAAGGTTGAGACGAACAACTCTCCGTGAGGAGAGTTATTTCGACTTCTCCTCACGGGGAAAAATTAAGAATGAATTATCCGGATTAAGCTCCGGTATGCTCTTTTCCTAAAAAAGAATTAGGAAACCTTTATGACACTAAAAGAAAGTTGTCAGAAATTGATTACTGCTTGAATAAGCAATGTCTGAAAACCTAACTTCCACAATGTGGAAAGCTGATATGAAATACAGAAAGGGAGAATAGAGAGTAATAAAACTCTCTATTCAGAACCTAGATTGGGATTAGAAGATCTGATGATCCTGCTCCCAGCGTTCAAAAGGTGAACGCAAATCTAGTGTGTGGGCGGTAACATCTGAAGTCTTAGGCTGAGGCTTTTCCTCAGATTCAGTCTTTAGATGTTTACCAACATATCTTAAACGGTAAGGTTTACCGTCAATGACATGAATAGTCCCCTTTGAAGAGAGGACAACTGTTTCCTGTTTCTTTGCCATTGCTTTAGCAGCAAGTTTAGCAACGTTGAATAAAGCAACGATTAAACAAATAACAATGAAAACCATTTTTGACTCCTTATCCTAAGGAGTCACTTCACCTAAGGGCGAAATAACGACCCTTAGGTGCATTGTAAAAAACATTCGTTATAGACAGTTAAAGGTCGCCTTGTTTACCTCATCCTAAAAAAGATATTAGGAAATCCGTGACAAAAAACAGAGGTTGTCAGACATTGCTTACTGCAGACAATAAGCAAGCTCTGAAAACCTTATGATGATTTCAAAGTACCGATGGGGGCAAATTTCTCGCCCTGCATGGCGTGACAGCTATTCAATGAATGCTGAATTGAGATAAGCCAATTCAGGCTTACCTGTCCGAAAGGACTTCTTCACAAACAGCAGATGCTGTTCGGTTAGTAAATCCACATAACGTTGTGGTGAACTTATTCCCAGAGGGAACTAAAAAAGATTGAGTCCATTATAGCAAGGTTTATTGAGGATTAGTCCTATGAGGGGGTAAGCAGACAGTTTTTAGAAAAATGTTTTTTCTTAACAAAAAATATTTGTCTGTAATTATGTGAACACAGTTCCTCATGATCACAGCAATCCGCATAATTTATTATTCATTTTGGTTGAATATTGTGGATTTATATCAAGGATTTTATTTTTTGTGTTTTGTGTCACAATTCAAACCGTAATATCAATCAAACGTTTTTGATGACATTATGGAGGACATAAATATGTACTTAGTTGAATTCACCACATTAACCAATCCAGCAGAAGTTAGCTACGAGTTTGGCTCAATTGATGATGTTAAGACATTCCTTAAGAAGAACAGAGAGCTACTGCAGTCATATGTAGTCGTTCACAAGAACGGCAATATCGTTAAAATCTAATCGTTTTCCGAGGTGTTGTTTCCGGCCATGGTGTACTAATTTCATAGTTTTACTCCTTTAGGCAATTTCAATTCACCTTCCTCACCATAGTTTCTGAAACAACATCCTCACCCTTTCATTAAGATCTGCTCCTCTCTGGCAGATCATTAGGCAATCAAGTTACCGGTTAATTAGCTTATCTTTTAAGTCTTGGAATTCCCGCTCAGAAATTATTCCTTCATCTCTCAGAGAAGCAAGTTTCCTTATTTCATCAGCTAGAGAAAGTGTAGAATTAGACTCAATTTTTAATGGTTTTCTGGAATCCGTCAGTTCCTCAATTGCAATCTTTGCCCTCGCAGCAGTTTCTAAATCCCGTACAAGGCTTTTAGTTTTGGCTCTATCAACAATATTGTTTACAGACTCCTTTACAGATGAAACCATATCAATGGATTTGCCAATAATCTTAATTGCAGTTGATTCTTTATATTCTTTAACCTTTGGTTTTACAACAATCTCGTTTGGTTTCGCATTCTTATTACTTTCAAGATTTGAAGAATATGAATAATTATTTCGAATTCGATCTTCTTCTCTATCTGAGTCAGAATAAGTCACCACAGATGACCTTTCAACGTGACCTTTTAATGATGAAATTAACCCATCAATATCCCCCTCGAGATTCTTTGGTCGACTTAATGCATCATTAGAATATGAAGAACTACTGCTGTTAGATTGTTTTTTAGGAGCAGTCGAAATCTTATTAGAAGCAAAAGAGGTTACCTCATGGAAACCTTGAGGAATAACTACTTTTTGTGGCGGTGTATATTCAACTTGATTTGGCTCAGAAGGAGCTTGAGAACTGTGGTCTTTTAGAGTTGCAATTAGTTTATCAATGTCTTTTTCGAGGTTGTTAGAGCTATCGTTCATCTTATTATTCTGCTTTTATTGAGATTACTTTGGATTAGGATAATACAAGATGGTAGATAACACTATTCAATTATTCTGAATTTGCTGAAGAAATTATGAAAAAGATCAAAGAGTTTTGTTCTTTCCAAAATAGTTTAAGATCTGCGTTTTCAAACAGATCTTAAACACAAGATAGTTTCTCCCGTTAAGCGGTCTTATCATCTGCTTTCTCGGTTATCTCTCCGTTATCCTTCAACTCAAGATTGCTGTTTGTCTTTAAATCTTCTTTTATCTGAGCAAGTTCCTGCTTTGCATCGTCGTTTGCAGATGTAATCTTAGCCATCTTCTCAAATGCCTTTTTACGTGCGTCATAGACGAAGTTACAGAACTTCTGCAGTCCATTTGCCATCTCCAAGATCCTGTTCATGTATTCAGTCTCAGAAATAAAGCCCATGTGAGCAAGTTTAAGAAGGATAATACCCACAACGTCAGCTTGACCACACCAATTCAAGAACTGAGAACAGGTTGGGGTTCTTGAGCGGAAAACGTATTTAATAGGCTCGTTTGTTCTGACGATGACGTTATCAAGATCAATAGAAGGAGTACTTTTCAGAATCTTCTGAGCATAGGAATTCATTTTCTGCACAACGTCAATAACATCTTTCTTAAACTCAACCGCTAATGCTCGCTGGTACTCAACAATCTCCTGTTTCTTTGAAGTAATAGGAAGAACTGCAGTAATAGCAAATGTAGCATTGCCCACGTGTTCGCAGTTATCAAAGGCAACAATCTTGATACGTGGATTGTCTAACGGAATTTTTATGATCATATCCTGTGGAAGGAACTTAATCTTTTTAGAGATTAATGTTGAGTTACGAGCATTCACCTGTGTAGGGATAGACTCATACTCACGGGAAATTCTCTCCTCACGTCTAATCGCTGCTTCTTTGCGTCTTTCAGCTCGTTCTCTGTCTTTCTCGATTATATTCTGAACCTTTTGATGAGTTGTCTGTAACTCGTTTGCCATAGTGTTTCTCCTTTAATTCATCGAATAGTTGGATATTAGCAGTTCAGAATCTATGGCAAGATTTGATAAAGGGGGGATTTTAGAGGATAAAACGCTCAGACTAAAAGGACAAAACTCTGTGTAACACTAGCATCTATGATGATAAGGGGGCATTGCTCCCCCTTTTTTAAACTCAAGCTGATACTGAAATTATTTGCCTGTATTTAACTCCAAATACCCATTCTCCAGAGCTTTAAGCACATTGGACAGTTTTTCTTCTGTACCGGTTGAAATAAAAGGATATTTCCTTTCTAAGATTTCAAGATGATCTTTATATGCTTTAATATTAAGAGTTAATATTTCATAAGTGCTTCTATATTCGCATTTAAGATTAATTCCTTCATCTTCATTCGAATAATTAGCAATCTTACAATTCATTTTTCCATTATTGGTAAAAGAATAAGTTTTTAACTTATGAGTGAAAAAGTCCTCATTTGTGAATTTTGTTGTCATTTCAAGATAAATATTTGAAGTTAAATTATCTTCATTAAATTTTTTTATCTCAATAAATCCAGAAGAACCTTCATTTAATTTAGCTCCTGTTCTTGAAACGTAATTAGATTTGTCTGCGTTATAAATGTATTTTCCAGGAGACAGTTTTGCTAAAAGAGACTTTACATCGCTCTTATACTTTTGTTCGACATAGTCCGATAAAGAACTTAATATTTTGTCATCTTTTATGATAATAGAGTGATTATTAATTACAAAAGGGGTTTTATCCTTTACAGATGGCTTTAATTCAACCTCAACATCATTATCAGAAAGTTTTAGAGTTTCATAAGTTATAGCATCTTCTGGTTTTGCTAGTTTTCCTTTTAATGATCCTTCACGAGAAACAATCTCAGTATCACCATCAACAAACTTTAATTCATAATGACAAGAAATTTCATTTGTTGATGAATCATATTTAAAGTTGTTTAGATTAATTGACTTCTGTGGTTGAACATTGTTTTGATAAAAATCTGTTATTTCTTTCTTAATTGATTGAATGCCGGCGCTTTCCTGATGAGTAATACTGAAATCTTGAAGATTATTTAAACAAATTGTTTGATAATAATCATTCATATTACGATATACATCTTTAAAACATTCTTCTGGATAAATACCAAAACCAATGGATTCATTGTTCAGTAAAGAGTTAATAATCATTGCTGTCGCTCTACCTCTATACGTTGTATTCTCAGGGTAGATTTGCTTTGCTTTATAAGATGTATCTAGATTTACATAGTTATTATCGAATGATTTTTTATCTGTGCTGATTATGAATTGAGAAATAAGATAAAGCTTCTGTGGATTTTTGTTATATAAGTCTTCAAGGTATTTTAATAAGTTATCACTTCCATCGTCATTTATAAACTTATATGGCTGATTACCTGTATAGTCACATTTAAATGTTACGTAGTTTACACCTCTGTCGGAGACGAATTCTTCCCATTCTCCATTCTTACAAAATGAATAGGTACTAAATAGCTTATCGATAGATATTCCATTATTTCCAAATACAGGAGAATTCTTCACCAACTTAACAGAATCCGAATCACATGCATTAAGAAAGGTTAGGACTAATCCTATTAGAAAGGCTTTTTTTGAAAAATGCTTCATATATTTATGTACCTATATGTAAATGAATTAAATCGTGAATAATCAATACGTAGCGAAAAATCGTAACATCATATAACAACATAGAAATAAAGGAAATATAACGCACTATGTCCGCTCTAAATTATTTCATGTGCGATTTCAACTTCTAAACTATTAGTGAGAAATACGGTATTTATTTCTGACATCAACTAATAAATGTTGAATTAGATACTTAAATTGCATTCTTTATATATAAAATACATTTAATATATTTATATGTATTTTATATATTTATAATATCTAAGATATTTTTTTTAATGTTTTTATATTTAGAATATCTTTGGTATTTCTTATATATTTATTTATGTTTTATGTATTTTTTACATATCGAATATAAAATGACTATATAACCTTGTGTAACAAAGAATTCTCTATCATTTCTGAATTACCGGTATTCTTAACCTGTTTTGCCTTCTTATCCGAATACTTATTCAGATCATCTAAGGTCAGTCCTTGAGCTTTAAGGCTTTTCAAAAGTGCCTGCATTTTCTTTTGTTTCTCAACTTGTTTTTCCTGTTCCTTTTTGATTTTGTCCTCTTCCCTGCTGATGAAGGCTTTGATGTTTGTTTCTATTTTCCTAAGAGCAGCAAGATCATAATCAAGCTCAGAAAAGAACTCGTTAAATGCAGGCCTTTTATCTAGCTTTAAAACCAAATCAAATAACTTGTCGTTCTCTGTCATTTCCATATAAAGTCTCCTTTTAAAAACTGAACTGATTGTAACAAAGCAGTTTTGAGCTTCTATTCCCTCCCAGGGACGATCTTCACCCTTTGTATTCACTGCGATATAAGGTGCGTCTGCTAGATTTAGCCCAAACAGTAAATAAAGGACAAGCCAATGAAAATAAGGACGCTATTAAGATTATTCAGAGTACATCAGTACACCAAGAATCTGTTTGTACTCGCACCAGCATTCTTTGGTCTGGAGCTGACAGATTTTGAATTGTTAGACAAACTGTTTAATGTCTTTTTAGCGTTCTGTCTGGCTTCATCCGCTGTATATATAGCCAACGATCTTTACTCTGATCCATCAACAGAAAGAAATAATCCTCTAGTAAATTCAAGACCGATACAGTCTGGGCTAGTAAGCGATCAACAGGCTGACTATTGGTTTAAGGTTACAATCTCACTTGCCTACCTCATAGCAGGACTCAACGTAAACATTGAGGCATTCAGGATTATTCTTGCCTATACCCTACTGAACGTACTTTATACACTGCTCTTAAAGAAGTTTTTCATGGTTGATCTTCTTGTCATCGTGGCGGGATTTGAGTTGAGGGTAATGGCGGGATGTGCAGCTATCGGACACGAGATGACTGCTTTCTTAACTCTGGAGATTTTTGTTGTCTGTTCAATGCTGGTTATGGCTAAACGACTATATGAAAACCTAACAATTAAAGATTCCGCAAGACCAACAGTTAAACGCTACACCAAGGATTTATGCCTTAGAAACATCATAACCATGGCGGTAACATCTAATATTATTTATGTACTTTACTGTTTTTATGGAGAGTCTATACCTCATGTACGTCACCATGGGTATATGTACCTATCCTGTGGAATTGTAATGCTTGCAAGTCTTCGCTTTGTATCCTTGGCAAAGCAGGAAAGGCTTTGTTACAACATTACAAATCTGTTTCTGAAGGATTGGGCTCTGATGCCTCTTTCTCTTGTATGGACAGGAATAGTAACATATGCACTGTATTTCTGATTAACAATTCCACAATGTGGAATTTCCGCATTAAACGGCTCTGTACCACTTTATTTTAATGCTCTTGATGTACTTAAGACCTTTTCCTGTAAGGTTAAAGGTATCAATTTCACTTTGCTGCGAACTGTAACTGTCAAAAGGATCACTTAAAGGATATTCCATAAAGAAACGCAGCGGAGTCTTCTGTGTCAGATTGTCGATGACAATATCGCCCTTATAAATCATGTTCTCCCCTTTATAGGAAGAAAGAGTTATCTCCGGTACTTTCCAGAATAGTGTTGCAAGATGACCTAATACTCCAAGCTCATATTCAAACTCCATGTAAGTTGCATCTTTTGGGATAGCAATTCCTTCATTTCCCTCAACCTCTGTAACCGCCATTAACAGAAACTTTGGCTCAGAGAGAGGAATAACTCTGCGTTTAAGCAGCGTCTGATAGTTTGTAATTCCACCGTATTCAATGGTCTTAGACTGTCCGATTTTGATGTAGTTGCGATGAATCGCCTCAAGAGTTCCAGGATTTTCAATCAATGGATAACGGTGATCAGTCAGATAGCCGATCTGATAGATAATGTACTCAGGCGCAGCACTTCCCTGTAGGAACTCAACATTCTTCTGCTCTAAGAAAGGATGATAGGAATTATGCCCCTGCAGTCCCGGCATTACTTTATAGTTTGGATAATGATAAGCGTAAGTCAGCTCTGAAGGGAAAGAAGTAAAACGCTTATCTCCGATAATCTTTGCTGTTTCTGGAGATAGACGTGAGCACTGTTCGCCATGGTCATTAAACGCTTTCTTGTACTCATCAATAGTTGAGAGAAGTTTAACAACTCGGTTGGGCTGTCGTAAGTTCTTATCCTCTAGAGAGCTCATTACCTTATCTACCAGATAATTATGGACTTCATTATCCGGAGTTAGTCTTTTTAACTGACTCATTAACTCAAGGTTAATAAAGTTAGAATGTGGGTCGTAAAAATTCTTAATGCCCTGGGTTAGATAACTGTAACCAGAAGTGATTAGCGTCATTCCAAATAAGCCTACGCTCATACATAATCTTGTACTTCTAACACAGCGTTTAAAGTTATACTCCTCAAGATTTATGGTAAGGCATACTGAAGATATCAGAAGACCAAAGCCCATAAAGCACTGATACCCTCCATGGCGGACAAAGCCTTCTTTAAAGTAGAAATATATTACCGCAGAGATAATAAGGTAATAGCCAAGATAATCACGTCTATGCTTTAAAATAAAGTATGCGAACAAGCCCCAGCAGAGGATAAATAAAGGAACAAAACAGACCGTCCATTCACGAGCACTTTCATAAGAAAAGTTATGATCAATAGTCTGTCCCTTTGAGATGAAATACATTCCCTTAAAGAACTCAACCATATCGTAAAGGCTTGGATTGTAGATAAGATACCCGACTAAAGCCATGGCTATAGCTAAAGACATAATCAGAGTTTCTAAACCAAAGCGTTTATGCCATAGCGTTACCACATAATACACAAGCAGCATACCTGTCGCAGCGAAGAACTCCAGATACTTTGTCTGCAACAGCATTACATAAAGCACCACATAAACGACTGCGCTTAACACACTCTTTCGTGTCGTAACGAAATACATCAGCAGCATCATGATCTGCACCATGAAGATTTCTGTCGTAATGTAGAAAGGCTCAATGACGACACAGGCTATGGCAAATAGAAAAGCGTTAACGGTGTTCTTTATGGTCTGTCTGATCAAGGCAACTATAAGGGTGATGTATACGGCGTATAACGCTGTGAATATGGCTATAGAGTATTCAAGCTGATGACCGATGTGATAAGGGAAAATCAGATAGTTAAGATTACCGTAAGGAAAGAACAGATCACGTCCGAACTTCCATCCCCGCTCTGCAGCAAAATTCATCATAAATTGCCAGGATTCCTCCTGTCCGGAGGACATGATGTAGCTTACATACGGAAAGGCGAAGAAGATTAACAGCGCACCGCAAATGTATATGGTAAGACGTTGAATTCTGTTCATTAGATTTCTCCTTCAAGCTCTCTTAAGATACGTTCGGCAATCTTTATGCTCTCATCAAGACACCTGTCATTTGGATAGGAAAAGGTAGTGTCGGCACAGTACAGCCCCGGAACAGGTGATCTGACAGATTTAATCTTTGAAAAGGTTTTGGTGGTAAAGATAGGCTGTGCGTATTCGTAACGGTGAGCGTAGCTTTCAGTAATCACGCAGTCGCTTATCTTAGCGATATATTCCCGCCCCATGGCTATAAGCTCGCTATCGGGCTTTTGCCATAATCCATGGTCATGAGGAAGATATAAAGGCATATAGATAAGGTTGCTGTCAGTGTTCTTAAAATTAGAGAAATCTACTATCCCAGGAATAGCCCATGCGTTAACGTCAGTGTTAAGCCAGAAATATTCTGTAAGCGGTTTGTTCAGGACAAAGCAAAGACAGACACAGCCAATGTTGTTTATTCGGTACTGTTCAGCGCTCTGAACACGAATATCGGGGATGATATTTCTAAGATAAGGAAGGGGTATAGTGGTCACAACTTTATCAAAAGTTGCTGAAAAATTATTTACCGTCACGGTAAAAGATTTTTCTAAAAAACTGATTACTGAAACAGGATTTCCCTTAATGATCTCTACCCCATGGTCAATCAGTCTTTTCTCAAGTTTACTGATTAGAGTATGTATACCGCCGTTGAGTCGTCCGTAATAGGTGTTTCCCATAAAAGTTTTGTTGGTTAAGGCACGCATGATTCTGTTATTGAGCCAGGCATAGGAGATTTCAGCAGCGTATTTATGGAATTTCTTATCCAGAAGATACTTCCAGAAGAATTTATAAGCTCTCTCCCCTTCCCATTTCAGATAATGACTTTCAGCGGTCACAAGATCATCGACATGGTCTGAGGATAAGCGGGAGATGTAAAAGACATGGAGCATAAAACGCAGTCTGTCGATAAGCGGAATATGTTTTAGGGTTAGAAGATTAATACAGGAATCCATGGGTTGGATTTCAAGATTGCCTTCTCTTTGGGAGAGTAGCCCAGTTTTAAGCTTAGTAAAGGATAGATCACCCCTTAAACCGAGCTCATCAATAAGCTTATACAGTCGCTTATCGCTCTGACAGAAATAATGATAAAAACAATCTGCAGTCTGACCATTCTTGAGTCGGAATGATCTTGCCATGCCGCCAAGCTCGTTTTCCTTTTCTATAAGGGTTACTTTAACGTCTTTGTTTAAGGAGAGTTTTAATGCGGTGGTCATACCCATAATTCCACCGCCAATTATGCAGATTTTCTTCATGTTCAGTCCTTGTCGTTTTTATGGGATCATTATTCAGAACTGAACATGAAAAAGGCTATTGGAAGGGGCTTATTTTAGCGATAGCCAACTCCAATAATTCCTCCGGAAGAACCATCGCTCCAGCGGGTACAGTATGTAGTTTGAACCGGATAACTTCCGTTGGAATAAGAATAAGACCTTTCCAGACAGGTTTTAGTTTTAGTAGGACAAGATCTTATCGCGCCTTTACATCTTAAAGTACAGTGGTACGTACTTGATGAAGTAGAACAAAAACCTTCTACAGAGCAATTGGACGAAGGCGGATATGGGCTGCCACCGACATAATAACTAAAATAGGTTTCCTGAGTTGTATTACAGCAAGAGCTATAACTGCAGTCGTAATATTCAGTGTGTGAAACAAGGCAGCCAGCGGTACCACAACCACTGAACTCACGTCTTGTAGTAGTGTGTGAACAAGTCTGTTTGATAGTTTTACAGGCCTGTACCGGCTGCTCATATTTTTTAGGCAGAGCTTTTGTCTTACAGTCCTGCTTACCACAGCAGGCAACGGTCTTGCCCTCATAGTTCACAGTGCTTAATTCATACTCACACTCTTTGTTTCTGCAATCGTCATAACCACAGCATTCCTCCTGTCCGTGAGGTGTTTTGGTGGTTACATAGCCATTGCATTCAACATTGTGACAGTTGACCTTACCGCAGCACTGCAGATTCTTCTTGTTGGGATCAACCTTGCTGTCGACAGAAGTCTGACCTTCGCAGTATTTACTGTAACAGTCTTTCGTACCACAGCATTTAACAGTGCCGCCAGAAACCACTTCTGTTGAGTGCTGATAATCGCATTTAACATCCTTGCAATTCTCAGCACCGCAGCATTCAAGCTCCTTTCCAAAGTCTGCACTGATAACAGAAGTCTGTCCGCCACAACTACGATTACGACAGTCATCAAAACCACAGCAGTCCTGACCGGTTGCAGTCTTAACGTACCCACCGCAGTTCTTTTTGGATACTGTGCTTGTTCTGTAGTTGTCACAGACAGTATCGCAATCCTGCTTTCCACAGCATGACATTCCGCATCTTGAAGTCCTGTAAGGCGAGGTACAGGTATTGCCATGGGCAAGAGTGGTATTAGCACGGCAGACAGACTCACACTCGGTCTTTCCGCAACAAGGAACGCCACAAACAGAAGTAGTAAAACCGCCACATTTTGCATTTGCTCCGGTGAAAGAAGAACCATTGCCTTTCTTTAAATCTTTCTTGAAAACAGCAGACATTTCATTACGAACACGGATTGCATCGACTGATCCTGCATACTGCTTTGTACGTTCAACAACGGTCTGGCGTTGACCGGTATCAGTAAGAACCTCAACAGCATTTGCTGTCTGTTCTATCATCAATATTGTAAGAAGGCAGATTGAAATTACGACTTGTGTGATTTTCCTCATTTACAGAACCTTGTATCTATAGTTAGTTGCAACTCATTCTTGCATAAATAAAGGCTCTGATAGGACTGCTTAAGGGGAATTAAAATCGATTATCGCTCTATATATAAAATGCAAAATTCAGCTTTTCTCATTTCGTCACAGTAAAAAGGACAAATTCTTCCTATAACTCAAATATGGATTTCGTGAAGATAAATTGAACAACTCTTTTTCTATATTCTCCAATTTCTTTGAAATATATGAGTAAACTGAAAATACATATAAGTGCTTTTATTGTGGCTATGTTGGTACAGAGCGTAGCTGCAGATGATTCTTTAATAAAAAAGAATATCGAATTATGCAATAACAAAAATAATGAAGCTTGCTACATTGTCGGGGACGCCTATTTCTGGGGAGACGGAACTAAGCAAGATTACAAAAAAGCCAATGAGTATTTTGAGAAAGCCTGTTCTTTAGATCATCTAATCAGTTGTTCTGCATTAACTTACATGACTCCTTTGCTGAATAAGGAGTCACCTATTGATCCCCCAACAGAATCTAATTTATTAAACCCACAGTATTTTGAATACGCTAGGACAGAAATTAGTAACATCAATTCTGACAAGTTCAGAGAAATCTTTACTCAAAAATACTCAAATATTCCAAAAGAAAAAATTGATTTAATGAGTACTGCAGCTTCTCTGTTATTTGCTGATAAACGTTTTGCCTGGGTTGTTTATCAAGATCTCAAAAAGAACAATATTATAAAAGCCGGAACATCTCTTGAAGAGTTCTGGTTAATCTTCGCACAAAGAGCAAATCAAATTGCAGAATACCTATTAGCTAAATACCACTATGTACTAAGCGATGACGAATTAGAGGCTTTCATTTCATACAACAAACAAGTTTTTAATGCTCTATACAAGAATAAACAATACAACACGTGTAAAAAAATCATATTCGGAGGCTATGTAACACAAGAGGAATCTATTGAAATAGTTAAAGAAGCCTCTACTGAATTATTGAAAAAGAAACTCCGAGCAGAGTCAAATCTAATAAAGTCAGTTCTCTATAAAAATGAAAATGAATTATATAACCTAAAAAATAAATACGCCTATTTAGAAAAACCAGAATCAGATGTTCTTTATAGAAAATTAGTCGAAAAAAGTATTAAGGACTACTTGCACACTTTATCAAAGCTAGAAGCCGCTTCGTTCGTAGAAATGGCAAACAAAGGAAATCAAGCTGATGCACAATCACTATGCAAATTTAGCAGCGTGTTTTTTGATAAATACACATTCAACAGCAAAAGAGACATAAAAGAAAAAAGACTTATGTTTGTAAAATCAAACATGGAGCAAATAGCATTAAACAAGACAATGTCCTTCATTGAAGATGAGATAAAAATCATCAAACAGGATGAATCTATTATTGATAGAGAGTATCTATCCAATCAGAAAATTACCGATGAAAAGTCATTCTATGAGCAATCTTGCGAATTAAAGAACAGTTATAGCTGCGTATATCTAGGAATTCTTTACGAAACCGGAAAGGGAGTTCAGACAAATCTAGATCTTGCTATAAATTACTATGAGAAGGCTTGCAATTTAAACGATGGTATTGGTTGTTATGGAGCAGGAAGACATTTTTATAACAAACCAGATTTAAAAGAAAAACTAAAAGCACTCCATTTATTTGAAAAAGCGTGTGACCTTAATATCGGTGAAGGATGTGTCGAAGCAGCTAATCAATATCATTCAGGAACAATCGTAGCTAACGATAGTAAATATGCGAAAAGTTACTACGAAAAAGGGTGTGACTTAAAAGTTAGTGTTGGTTGCTATCGCCTAGGGGTAATGTACGAAGTCGGAAAAAGAGTCCCTATAAATCTAGCATTGGCAAAAGAATATTACGAAAAGGGATGTAAGCTCGGAGATAAGACAAGTTGTTATAGTATTTCTAAAGTAGGTAAATGATCTCCAATTCTCTATCTCGGAGCTAATTAGCTTTCTTTTTTTTGATTTAGAGAGATTGGAGGCTGACTAAAAAGTATCAGCCGCATTTTTCCTTAACTCTCCAATTTGATGGTATTTAACGATCCCTCTGCTATTTCATGTCTTTATACATTTTGCAACTTTCTTCTAAACCTAAATCACAAGCTTTTCCATAATAATCTTTTGCTTTAACATTTTTGTTTGCTTTAAGAGCCAAATTTCCCATTATAAAGCAACCAACTTCGTCATTTAATTCACAAGCTTTATCAGCAAAATTTAAGGACTTAGAATAATCTTGACGAAAGCTATCTCCTAGATAGTACATTAGACCAAGAACTCCACATGATCTTCCGTTCTTCAACTCACAGGATTTCTCCATAAAACTCCGCCCCAACTGAATGTTTTTTTGATTACCATCAGAAAATAAATAAATATTTCCAAGAGTGTCGCATGATGGAGAAAATTTCTTATCACAAGAAGTCTTAAAATAATCAATAGATTTGTATGTGTTTCCTTCTACTTTACGATAATGTTCTCCCAAATAGAAACCAGCCTTTGCATTACCTAATTCAAGGGATTTTTCCAGAAAATCAAGTCCAAGAGGAATGTTTTTATCAACACCTATTCCTTGATAATAGAAATGACCTAATCTTAAACAAGAATTATCGACTTTCAACTCACAACCATATGAATAATATTTGCTTGCAAGTGAAGAACTTTTGTTTTTGTTTTCTTCATGCGAATATATTCCTCCCAAAAGATCACAGCCTTGAGGCAGATTACTTTCACATGCAATTTTACTTTCTCTTGTATATTTATCTAGCGTCTCTTGACTAATGTCATTTTTATATCCCATTTCCAAAGCCACATAACCAACTACAGCCTCAAAATAACACCCCTCTGGACTGTTTAATTCACAAGCTTTTTCACCAAATTTAGAACAATTCCTCATATTATTTTTGCAACTAAGAGACATACTTCTTTCAAAACAAGCTGTGGCATCATTATTTAAACACTCAGTCTCTAACATTTTGTCAGTTAGATCCGTATCGTTTAAATCCGATTTATCTTCTATAAGGAATAAGGCGTAAAGAGTACATGCTGTCCTATTGTTTTTTTTACAATCCTCTGATGAAAGACTCTTTCCTATATCAATATATTTTTCCGCTAAGGTGCTATTCTTTTCACGAGAATAATATCTAGCTATGTCTAGACAAGACCTGAGATCTTTCAATTCACAGGCTTTTTCATAATATGAAGTCGAATCTTTTTCATCCCTATCCTTTATTACTCCTAGCTTGTATAGTCTTGCTAATTTATAACAACTCGTTGGGTTGTTTAATTCACACCCTTTACTAAATAATTGCTCTGCTTTATCCCAATTTTTATCGCTAGAACTAACCACAGCACGTTTTGAACCAGAAAAATTACAAGCTTCAGCAATGTTATCTTTTATGCACATTGAATCTAATTTTTCTAAAGGTAATTTGCTAAGTTCTTCTTCTGAATAATTAGATAAAAATAAACCTCTAAAACTGTCAAGAATACTGGCATTGCCTTGAAAAGGAGTCAGAATAAAGATGAAAGAAAAAAATAAAGAAAATACTCTCATAAAGCCTCTCAAGACAATGTGTAAAAAAAGTTATATATACTCAATTATAATTTACGAAATTATAGCTTTCATTCTTTCGAGATATTTCCTCTCTCCATTTTGTTTATTGTGACTCTCTTTATTGATTTGCCCTACTCTGTTACTTCACCGGCTGGATATTGCTTGAATTGATACCACCCGCAGAGTTGTACTTTCCTGTAGGAAGATAATTATCTCTTAACGAATCAAGGTTAATATTATCCGAGGACAGCTTGCCGGATGCCTTGAGCAAAGTCAGCCACTCAGTCAGATCAACAAGTTTCCAATTTGCATTCTGCATCTCTGATAGAGTAAGTCCGTTACAAACTGCATACTTGCCACCGCCCCAAGCCAGAGCCGGTGCATCGTTAGGATAAATCATGTGTAAACCGTTGAGAGAATACCTTATCTGCTTGTTGAGGATACGTGAAAGCTGTGATTTGAAACAGCAGTAGACATTTCTATATTCCTTGCATGAGCCTAAGAACTTGTGGGCACAGTAGCCACCTACCGGATCACAGAGTTTCTGCTGAATGTTGGATGCCACCGTATACTCGTCCTCATCACACTGAATCATGATTGTAATGACGAGTTTAGCAATACAGTAAACCGCATAGATAATGGCAATCCACATCAGACAGGCAGACAAGGCAGCACCCATGGCATTTGCAGCAGTTTCCGTACCCGCACCGACTGCAGCACTACCGCCACCGGCAGCATCCAGACCAAGCTGCTCCACAGCAAACTCAACAATTTCATTGTAGATTTCCTGCATCGCCTCCTCAACAAATTTGGAAATGAGATTGGTAACAAGCATTTTAATGCCGGCATCCTCAATGCCCGCATAGATTTCACCGGCGTAAGGAATGATGTTATTGAGAGTATTCACAATCGGAGCATTAAGCTTGTTCTGTACCTTAGTAAAGGACTGTCCAACTCCGGTATAGTTCTTGAAAACATCCCATAAAGTTCCGACCACAAACTGTGTAGGTGAACCACCTCCGCCCATCTCTGTCTGAGATGCAGAACCGCCAACGGCTGAACTGAAATAGGAGTCCATAGAGCCCACGGAATTGTCAAAAATGTCGTTGGTCAGTGCCATGTCCTTTACGAAGAAGACCTTTGACGCATAAACCGCTCCGGCAATCTGACCACGAATATCCTGCATCGGCATACCGTCCGGATCACAGCAATCGTTGCTCATACCAAGCAGTTTCTGGTTGGAGCACTCTGAGCGTTCCCCGGGGAAGAAGGTACAGGAAAGATTGTTGTTGGCATCTCGGGTACACGAAGCCTCGGTTGCAGACTGCTGACTCTCGTTTAGAAGAGCCAATGCCTTGTTAAAGTCCTGAGCATTGCCCTCCTCTTTTATCAAGAGATTCATACAGTCCTTGCCCTGGCATTCAACCTTGCCCGGACAGGAAATAGCTTTTGACTCACTGCTGATGGTGTTGTCATAACCACAGTCATAGACATAGGAAGAGAGCTTGCAGCCCACTCCGTTGTATCCTTCCTGTTCACAGTGTTCAGAGACGTAACCACAGCCGTTTTTGCGGAGCTCAGAGCATAAGGTTTGCCCCTTCAGAAAATCCGCTTTCTCATCGGTGACATTCACTTCTGCAGAGGTACACGCTGACGATAATCCATACTCTGACTTTAAAGCCGACGCCTTAACCATAATACCGTTGGAATAGACATAACCATCAAGCAGAGTTAAAGAGTCCTTACACTCGATTGAGCCTTCAAGCTCTCCCTTATACACTGCAGCCGCTCTGTTCAGACAGTCATCTGAACCCGTCCAATAGTCGTTGTTGACAGCATATTTGGGATCATAGATAACCTCAACCTCAATAATCGGCTTAGCTCCGGTGTATTCAATGGTGAAGTCCACAATCGGATTAGACTCTTTGGTCTGAAAGAAACTTGTAATATCCAGATTCAAGTCCATGCGCACGTAAGGATGATTCTGCACGCACCCATGGTTATTGGGACTACCGTAAGCATCGTAGCTAAAGAGGTGAGTTAAAGGCATCCCCGGGGCGGAACGGTCAATCTTTACCTTTACAGTTCCCGCGTAGGTGATGTTGGTGATCTTAACTTTTCTGATTGACTCAAGACTGTTGATAGTCAGTGTAGAGTTAGTAGTATGTGCTGCACAGCTGCCCGCTGTCATGCTCTGCTGATAATTAGAATCTTTAGCGTGTGGCATATCGCCAAGGTAATACTTCGTGCAGTTTTCACCACATGAACCGAACATCTGCTTACCGCTGGTACCAAAATAGCCTAAAACCTGAAAGGCTGGCTGTTTCCTTAGAGTACAGGTCGCCACAGCATCCTCTACACAGCTCTTGTAAACCGAAGTATGACGTGTCTTTTTAAGTCCCTTGATAAAGTTCTCGGTCTTGCCACAGTCAGAGAACACATTCTGTACCGAACCACCAATAACAGCCTTTGCATTGTTGAACATTGGATCTTCTGCAAGATTAGGCTTATTAAGTTTTGCAGTATCGTTCATAATCGCATAGACATGGGACTGAACTGACATATTGGAATTATTGTTGTTCTTCACGTCTGCATCTAAGCGGTCATGGGAACTCTGAGCGTACTCGACAATAGCGTTCTCGTTGGCAACACTTGCATCTTCTGTGTAAACGCCCTGCAGAGACTGAACATTAGGCAGTTTACCATCAGCATAGTATTTGCCGCAGTCACCGCCATTTCGGCATTTGGATGAGTCCGGAGACAGGTCATAAAGATTAAGTCTGCTCTCCTGTCCCCTACCGTTGGTGCTTTTAATGTTGTTAACCTTCGCTGCAGATACATTTGAGGAGTCATCAAGCTTAATGCTGTTAAAGGAAATGTCTCCCCCTGCAGATATATTGGTGCTTAAAGCGTTGTTTTGCAGATTGCGTGTCCACTCATAGCCTTTAGAGTTAGCAGTACTCTTTGCCTTGAAAATTCTCTCCTGCTGATTCTCCGGCAAAATCAGATCAGCTCTGGCCACTCTGGCTAAAAGTCCCATCTGACCTACAATCAGCGCATAACAGATACCTTTGGTAACAGTAGAACCTAAAAACGAGGTTATAACCGAGCTTTTAAGGTTAAGCTCTGTTTCATTAAATACTTTGCTCATAACTTAATGTCCTGCGCTACCCTGAACCATGCTCATGCAGCAGTCGTTCCAATTCCAGATAAGGTAAATCGGATCTTCTCCCGTCACGGGAACAATTCTTGATGTACCCCAGAATAGCTCTGACTGTCCGATTACATGGGCAGACTTTTTCTCCGGGACGGGGTACATCATGGTGATCTTGTACTGTGTTTTGGGGATAAAAAACGCCATGGAGCTCTTACACATGGCATCCTTGCCATACGTTCTCTTGAGGAAAAAGCGGCGGTGCAAAGCTGCAAGAACACGTGTGGTGAGTAAGGAAGAATGGCGCATAGAACCGCCACCGCCATGGATATTGGTAGTAAAGGGATATACCGGGCCCCATGAACCGGCACACCAGAACAGCGAATCAATAGGCTTACCCAGAGCTGTTGCTGACAGAGCCTCCGGAGTACAGGCTAAAAGAGCTATCGGATTTGCCACCATAATCGATTCTGGATTGGTGAAATAACAGATTTCATCGTCATACCAGGTCGGATCAACCTCAGACATATACAGTAAATCAATGTCTGCATAATGGTCTTTAATGCACTCGGTCTTGGCGAACATATTGAGGATCAGAAGTATTGGGAAAGAGTAATAGTGGTAATGCACGGAGGTTGCATTCGAATCCTCCTCGGTAAACTCATCCACCTCCCATGTCCCCTGTCCATGTTTAGAAAAACTTAATGTCTCTCCACCCAGAGCAGATAGACACCCCGCCATTCTTACAAACTCAATCAGCTTTGAGGGATACCAGAAACCATAGGTGTACCCAGGATAAGGAACGCCCAGAGTATCGTTGCAAAGGCATACCACCTGTTTAACTCTGTCTGCAGGAGCTTCATCCTTATCCGCACCGATTGCAGCTCCGAGCATGATAATCGGGAAAATACAGGTCCAGCAGGTGTTGGTAATCATCTTGCTTGAAAGCAGTCCCGAGTCCACACAGCGAGCATTCATCGCATCATCAAGCTGATCATCACCGGTGTTATTCCCTACTCCACTGTTAAGCTCGCCTCCGCCAAGACTCTCGTTCTGCTCTACCTTCAAACCGGCACTATCACGCATCTCCTGCATACTTTCAGCAAGTGTTCCGGAGGACACAGTAAGTAACGTGGTTAATACACACGCAAAAACAGACTTTCTTAAACTAATCATTACTGCACCTTATATTCTTCAACCGCAAAATAACGCCCCTGCTGATAAACAAGACATGGGCTGGTCTCAAGCTGAAAAGAGTTTTTTATATCGTTCTGTAGCAGATAGATTTTGGCATCCATAGTCTTTGTAATCTGCTCATAGGCTTTCCAACCCTTTTGACGGTCGAGTTTAGTGAGTATCAGAAAGGTCTGTTCATCCTTCTTACCAAGTCGTTTTTGCCACTGCTTTAAATGACTTCTTACAAACTCGATTTCCTTTTCATCATCACCGTTGAAGACCACCATAAGCCTTGTAAAAGGACATGAATCCAGAGGATTGACCTTTGTTCCTCTCGCAGCAATTACAGTTCCGTCAGTCCCTTTAATGTCCTGCTTTAGGATAAAAGTCGGGTCGACAAGGCGTTTCTTATCCTGTGTGGCTTTAGGAAGTTCTTCAAAGGGAAGATTGTTCCAGACACGGTTATAGGCGTTTTTCTTTTTGGCATCCCAATCAATCTTTGCAGCTCGACTTTGCATCTCAGCGACAATATCAGTCTCTCCGATTTCATACACCGGGCCCATACGTCCTAAATCCCCTTTCATACCCTCTCGGATTCTGTCATTAAGCCAGAGAGTTGAGAGCACACCTTCAACTCTTGCCTCCACCTTTGGTGGCTCTTTAGGTTTAAGATTGTTCGGGTCAACCGACTGCATTGCGGTTGTAGATTTGAGCTTAACAATGGTAGGAACAACGCTTACGTGGTACTGCTCAAACCAGACAGGATTCATAACCACAGAAGGAGCGTCTTTGAGTTTCATATCAATGGCAATCTGCTGAATTTTTCTGATTGCATCATTTATAGTGGTCGTACCCTTTGGCAGTCCACGAATGACAATAGCAGTATCCTTTGTGCCGGCAAGGGAGCGGTAAAGCTCTTTTATATCGTTATCGGGCATGGAGAGGGAAGCGAAAACAAGGGTACTGTACTGAGCTTTGGTCATATCAGCAGTGCCCATGGACTGTGGGGCTTTACCGGTCATTTTAGCTACCTTTGCAGCAACATGATCCTGTACCCGGCTGTTTAAGGTCTGAGCATCTTTTTTGAAAGACTCAAGCTTCGCCTTCTGGGTATCGGAGAACCTCAGATCAAAAACCGGTGCGTTTAACCTTCCCTTTAATGCACGTTCCTCTAACGCACGAAACTGCTCGGTATCCTTTTCAGATAAAGTTGAGCTCAGAGATTGAGCTAAAGCTGCAGTCAAAGAGCTAAAAAATAGGATAGAGCCTACCCACAATCTGAGTCTCATTTACCGTTCCCCAATATCGACTGTCGTATGAATCTACTGTTGTTCCAAGGGCGAAATATTCGTCCTTTTCGATGATTGCAGAACCGTAAAAATCAGAGCGTTGGCAGTTAAGACGAGGTGCAAGCTGCAGTCCATGAACCACAGCCTTTCCATTGATAAGCACATCTTCATTAGGACCTATCTGCACATGATCTAAAAACTGACCATCAAAGCGTTTGGCAAGCAGATCACCATCATCAAAAAAGACGGTATCCCTTGCAAGAAAGCCATAGTAGTTGCCTACTACCGGCTTTGTCTGCCATCTGTCCAGAAGGTAGAGAGTAAAAGGCAGACACTTGTATAAACGCCCATCCCCGCAGAATTTAAAGCGTGAGCTGAAGATATTGGCGGTCATAACCATGCAGATTACAGAGAACGCAAGACAGAGACACAGCTTGAACCAGGTTGTCCTACGTCCTAGTATGGTTGGATTAGTGCTTATCTTCATATAGCTCTTTAATTTTCTTTAGGGTGATAAGACTGTCTTTAGGAGCAGCACTGAGGTATCTTGCGTCTATCACATAAAAATTATGCTCAGTTAGTTTCTTTACATAATCCTTTGCGTAAGCAAAGTATTTTTCCTGTTCTGCTTCATCTTTGAATGAGTCCATTCTGACAAAAGCATTCCAATCAATGGCTACAATCTGGGGGCTGTTTTCGTAGACCGCTTTAAGATTTCTGTAATTCTGATGCAGATTAAAGAGCACTACCCCCATACCTAAAAGCATTAGAAACATAATTGAACTAAGTATTCCAGAGCTCCCGTTACGCATTTATCTTCTCCTCTGTCTTTTCGTTATCCTCGTTGTCGTAAGGACTTGAAATAATGTTCCCGTCCTCGTCATAGACGTAGCCCATGGACTCAAGAGCTTTTCTGGTGTCACACATAAGTCTTAGCTGCTTGTCTATAAGCCCTAAATCCTCAAGTTTCATACGGTTTAAATTGAACTGCTCATACTGTTCACGTGTCAGATACGGACTCTGACCAGATTTAGGTGTAAAGTCGTGGTACAGTCCCCTATCAATGAGCACGTGGTTAATCGCATCCACGTAATTAAGGTGCTTGAACCTTACATAGTCGTTGATTAACTGCACATCTTCAGGGTTGGTTGAGTACAGAAGTTTCTGAAAGTCCGACACAATCAGTCGTCCTACCCCTGAGCCAGCTCCGGATTTGACGAAAATCTCAGAGAAAGCACCGGCTACGGTGTGTACTGACTTTAAGAAGGAATAACCGCCATCAGACATATCAAGTCGCTTTTCCTGCTTGACCTGCTCAATGGTTTCCGGTTTCTGATGCAGAAGGAAAAAGAAAGCGGAGTTCTCAGCAATCGCCTTGCCGGTCTGATTAGAGGAATACAGGTCGTTTAGAGACTGTGTAGCGATAATCATCGAGCCGTTATATTTTCTGAACTTTCGATAAGCATGCTCTACGAATAGAGCTGACTGTCCTTCCTTTAAAAGATCCCATGCCTCATCAATCATGCAGATTTTCTTCTGAGACTTATCCTGTGAGAGGAAAACCGCCTGTTGGATCTGGAAAATCAGATTTGCAAGAATAACTTTTCTTAACGCTGGTCTTCCGGACAGTTCCTCAAGCTCCAATACGGTAAAATCCTTGTTAAAGGAGATATTGTTACGACCGTTGAAGTAACGGCCAAAGCTACCTCTGGTTGTAAAAGGATAGAGCTGTGTTGCCATATCCAGAATACGTTGATCGGACATCTTTTCACCAGTTAGCTTTAAAGCCTTCTCAATGAGATCGACATTAAGAGAGTTACCGTATTTAGCCCATTCCTCGTCCATAACACGTTCAAGCACAGAAGACTGAGTATCCGAAAGTGTGGAGTTAGGGGCAATCATAAGCTTAACCACAGATTTAAGAATATCGTTCTCCTCGTGATAGTCCTTAACAAGCTCAAAGATGTTAAGACATGGATTTTTGGAGTCCTCAAAGGAGATAAACTCACCATTCAAAGAGTCGCAGAGCTTGGCATAGGAACGACCAATATCGATAACCCAGCACTTAGCCCCCTCGGACATATACATGGTCAAAAGCTCATTGGTATAAAAGGATTTACCCGAGCCACTTTCGGCTGCTATCACGGCATTCTTGTTGGTCTGAGAGTCATGCAGAGAAACCGTCATAAGCTGACCTGTACGGGAGATAAGTCCCACGTGACCTGTGCCTGTGCCCTTCCATTCGGAGAACAGAGGTAAGAGTGCAATTGCGGTCTTGTTGGTGACTGACAAAGCTCGCTTGCTCTCATTACCAAACAGAAACTTGATTTCACCGCACATCGGCAGACAGTTGGTGAACATCTCACGCTGAATATACTTGTCGGGTAAAATCTTAAACTTGTCTATTTCAAACTGCTGCTGAATGGCTGTGGATGCTGCTAAAAGACGTTTCTGCGTTGGCGCAAACAGCATGATGGATAAAGTCATCTTTAAAGCTCTTCCACCTTCGTTAAGATCTTTGGTGTACGCCTCAAGATCATTCATGGCAAGACCCAACGCCGGACGCAGCTTGAACAGCGGGCCATAGGCAAATTTAGCGGTAGTCTGTCGCTTTCTCTCATAAAAACCTTTCTGATTGTCATGATCAGGAAAATAAACATGGGCAATCACGGCATAATTCTCCTTTACCGTCTTGTCATTACCGGAGAAATCACCCATGTACTTAATGGCGTTGCCAAACCACATGGCCGAAGGATAGGTCTTAGGTGAGAGCATCTGCACGTAGGTTTCAAAGTGATCATTGGGATCATTGGTCTTCTGATTGGTATAGCCCAGACCGAACATGGTACGGCTTGGACTTGCGGTATCATCAAGATCAGTATCGTTGTCGTAGAACTGTTCGTTTAGAGGAATATCCTCTTGCCACTCAGTAACAGAATTTCTCCACGATGCGTTATCTGACCAATTAACCAATGTGCTCATGGCTCTAAGCCATGCCCTTGCATCCATGGTCTGAGGACAGAACCCGCTTTCACGCAAGGATGACTCAATTCTGCTACGGCACTCGGATACACGGTCAATCTCAGTGATTGAGGGGTCAATGCCCGATCTCACCGGTATCTTCACCGTTATAAAGAGTTTCACATCCACTATAAGACCGGAGTCGTAATAGATGTTATTCATGTTGGAGGTGATACGGTTACGGGTGTGATAACGCAGAAAGTTGATTCTGTCCTTTAAAATAGGTGTTAGAAGTTCATGCTGATGACCAGAACGCAGATTAAACATCTGTGCTAACTGCTTGTCTATGTCGGGACTTCTGAAAAGCATAAAGCTCATCATCGACCCTTTTGGCATTTCGGTTGATAACAGGGAGGTAATCTGCGCCTGCAGATCATCACTACCGCCCGGAATAGGCTGACAGACAAAACCAAAACCCAAGGTTTTATCATCGTTGTAGAAAAGCTTATGCTCCTCATCATAGGCTATGGTGGGACTGATCTTAGAGAGTGATCGTGGTGAGGAATCTAAAAGCGACAATAATGAATTGAGCGAAAACATAAAGTAATCCTTTAATTGTCCAATCGTTGTGTTAGCTCATCAATGCGTGACTGTAGTTCTTTCTGCAGTCTTTCAATGGACTTATTGTAGTCATCGACCTTACGGTTATGTTTCTCATCAAGGGCTTGTATTCTCCCCTCATACTCCTGTATACGTCGGCTTTTCTCGGCATAGTCCATACGGGTATTGTCAGAGAGTGCATTACGGGCATCTCTAACTCTTTGAGCTGCAGAGCTGTAGGTAAGATTTTCTGATGCAAGCTTATCCTTGTATTTCTGTATCTTTGGAGCGTACTGAGCCTTTAAATCAGCAATTGCCCTCTCGCTCTCACGCTGTTTATCCTCAAATGAAGTTGGAGTCTTTGAGAGTACATCGTAATCTGTGTTCTGATTGAGATTGTCTATCTCGTTATCAAGTGCCTTGTCTACGATCTGATCTTCAAGTTCTACTTTAAGCTTCTTCTGCTCACCGTCTGTTACATCTAAGCCCTTTGAAGGCTTATCATCCAAAAGGAATAATTTGAGGTTAGGGCCCGGCATACCACGGGACACACGTCCATCCGGAGCAACGATGAACGGCACCAGATCAACATCACTAAGACTCTTGTAAACAAAGGTCTTTTCAAAGGCTTTGCTTAAAGGACAATCCCCCTTTGGCAAGGTATCAAGGGCATCCTCCAAAAGCAGATTTCCGATTTTGCTGTTCCCCTCTTCACGGGCGCACATGAAACGTTTGGTTAAATCAAAACTCTCTGCAGTATCCGCCGGGATAACCACGAAATAAAAGGTATAGCGTTCCCCTTCCTCGCTTTGGACTAAGGCAATAGCCTCTTCCATAATCTTCTTGGTATAAGGGGAGGTTGGAGCAACCCAGATAACCACCTTATCCTTGCCATGGCCGATGGATACTGAGTTCATCTCGTCGGGATCAATTCCCATCTGCTCATAGTTAAGACGCATGGCATAGTTGCGTACCTCGTCCACGGTGCTGATTTTCCTCATACCGTTGAACACGTCATAAAGCTGACCGATAAAGATAAAACGCTGATTTTCAGACATGAGAACCATGTGCTTTGAGTCTTTCTGAAAAGCCATCATTGTGCCCACCTTGAGAGGTGCAATATCCTTGAGCATTTCATTCATCTTCTGCTGATTAAACTCAAATCCGGTGATTTTGCCTTCTTTATTTTTCTTGTACTTAAAGTCAAAGTACTTATTTACATCCAGAACCTCGACATTATTCTTCTTGTTATCCGCATCGGTTACGGTAATGATTTTGTTGTTCTCAGAGGTTGGTTTCAGATTCTCGGTAGTTCCGTCAAACACCGGAGCAGCATAAACGGCTGTGGCAAGAACCAAAGATAAGGCAATAGAAAGATAAGAGCATTTCATGGGCATTCCTTATAAAAAAAAGCCTGAAGCATAAAGTTCAGGCTTATCTATCCTTTTTGGAGAGAATTACTTCAAAAGACCGTTGGTAACTACAGCCTTCACAGGCTCTAATGCGGTGTCAGCGTGAACGGTGGCTGAAAGAATACCGTCGATTACGGTTGGTGCGTTGTAGAGAACAAGACACATAGCAATACCGATTACGGCATAAATCAGAGTACCACGGGAGATAGTGAAGGCAGTACCCACCACGATACAGGTTAAAGCAAGAATCTTACCTAATGTTCCCTGGGCCCAGCCGGTGATCTTGTCATAGACCTCACTGAACTCCTTACCCTCAGAACCGGCATTTACACTGTTTAGAACACAGAATAATGCCAAGGCAAAGGCGATTAGAAACAAAGTGGAGATAACCTTCCTGTTATCTGTCGCGAACTTACTTAAAGATGTCATTTTTGTTTTCCTTTTTGATTTAGGTTAATTGGAACTGTTTTTCAGAGGCTCAAACACTCTTGTCATACCTGCTGCATTGCCGTGCTGATTGACACCCAGAGTCCATTTTCTAGGCTCAATTTCAACGTAACTGTAACCAGGCACCATGAAATTACCGTCAGCATCTGTATATGGCGCATACCACACACGCATTACCACGGCAGGAGTTCTGACCGGCACCGGACGATTAGGCAGATTAGGTGTTACGAAATTGTCGATTACAAAATCACTCTTGTTACCTCCGTTAGTTGTGGTTGTCTTATCCTGCTTACGCTCCTTGTTGAGGTTATCTACAGGATTTTCTCCGTTGTTACTCATCTCATAGACCTTTGAGGTGCTGACGCACTTAGTACCGGCAGGCACGCCCTTACAGGTATATTCGGTCTCACCTACAGCAAACCATGAGGCACAGCCATTCATTAGTGCACAGACCGCAAGTGCGCCCATGGTCTTAAACAGCAGATTTCTGTTCATCTCTTTTGATCCTGATGTTGTTTTCTCTTTGGTTATTGTTTCAGAATGCCAATCTCTTACTGACCTTGAAGAGGGGCGATTTTATCCTTCAAGCGAAGCCTGTGGCTCTGTTGAGGTTATTTCCTCTGGTGTATCGCTATCCATTACCCCCGGAGTTACCGCATTACCGTCCTTGTCACGGACAGTGGTTAGTGTTGCGCCCTGGGTTACGACAATATCAATCGTTCTACCCGCATCCACTTCGATAATCGGGAACATCTGGTCAGCCATGCCCATGTAATAGTCGGAAAGCTTGTCGAAGGCTTTGGCTACACCTTTAGCACCAGCACCACGCAGAGCCTCCTTGTTGTAAACTTTCTCGTATGACACAGTACCGTTGGAGGAAGTGTTGATAGTTGGAGTCATATTCACATCAAAGGCGGAGGAGATACCGGAGGCAAAGCCTGCAATCATGGTCTTCATGATCAGAGAACCGGTCTTTGAAACAAGTCGTCCACGCAGTCCGGCTTTACCGTCTTCGCCTGCAGCATAGCTAGGGAGTTTCGCCTCAATAATGCCGCCATCCTCTTTAATACATGAAAGGTTGATACCACGCAGCAGAGCTCTTTCAGAGGAGAGTTCGCCATAGCCGGACATGAGCAGAAAACACTCTTTAACATCAGCAGAATAACCGTTAGGCAGAATGGCATCCTTCTGGATACGGACATTAACAGGAAACGGATCTTTCTTAGCGTTAGTTCCTGTTGGAGCATCCAGACCGGCTAAGAGCACTCCTCTAAGAATTGAGCCTGAAGGGATATAGATTTCTGGCTCTTTCTTATCACGCTTAGTCTCTTTACGGGTTAAATCCTCGGTGATGACGCTTGTGGTCAGAACCGGTGTTACGCCTTCTCCGTCAGCAAGGGTATCCAGCTCCGGAGTTGGTGCTTCTGCAAAAAGCTTATTGGGATCATTGAGATTTACCGGCTTATCAATAAAGTCTGTGTTATCCCCGGCATTTCCTGTATTCGCACTGTTATCCGCGTTCTTTGCTGCTTTATGACTCTGCTCAAGTTCCTTATGCAGATTGCTGTTCTCATTTGAAAGCTCAGTAATACGGTCAGAAAGAGCCTTCATCTGTGTCTCAAAGGTCTGTACGCTTTTACCGTAGGTCTTCTCTAAGGCATTGATCTTGTTTAAAGCGGTCTGATTCTTACTGTACTCATCACGGATGAGCTGATATTCCTTGCTCTGACGCTCAAGCTTACCCTTGACCTCACGGAAGTTGTCGTTGGAGATTTTGATTTGAGCAAGCAGTGACTCAATACCTAAATCGTCAGTCTTTTTATCAGTAAGAACATTCTTAATCTCGTTGTTTCTATCCTTCGGAGTAACATCAGAGGTTAAGGCATAGCAGAGGGTGACAATACCCGTACCGGCTACACCAAGATAGACAACCTTACGCAGCCCCGGAGGGAGGTTATCCAGAAAGCTTTTTCTTTTGCTGTTGAAGTTATCGCTCATTTCCCAATATCCTTACTTATCCAAGACTGAAGCTCTTACCTGTTTGATTTCCTGTCGTCCCTGGGCGTGCTTGATGACATAAATCTCCGCACTCTCCCCCGGCTCAAAGACGTTGGTTGGGTATAAGGCAACAGCAGCCACGTCATAATCACCGCAGCCACTCTCCTTAAACTCCAGAGTCTCTTTGGAAATGTTTGTAACCTTGCCGATAACGTAATGAAGCTTTGAGCCGGCTATAAGCTGTCCCTGTGAAAAATCAACCTTAAAACCGTCTACACGGCACTTTGGTAAGGCATAGTCCTTTGGCAGATTGGTAAGGTTGTAGCCTGCGGGAATTCCCTGCAGAGCAATAGTTCTTAAGTTCTTGTTACTTCCAGACAGGAAAGGCTGTGACTTCTCCCATGCCTCCGCATCCTCTGAAGCGTAGCGCATGGAAACGTTGGAGTCACGGAAAGACACATTGATCTCACGGGATGGGATCTTGCGAGGTACAAGAGTTAAAGAGATTGATAGATTCTCGTTGCCCTTTTCAGTAATGAACATGGATAACGGGTAGTTTTTTGCGGTTGAGACATAAACCACGTTATCCTTGACTGTAACCTCGCCCTGTTCGCCACCGGTTAGGGATGCAGAGCTTACCTGTGGGTGGGCAAAGGGTGTCACAATACGGTTGGTATGCCCCACGGCAATCTGCACAATCTGGTTAACACCGGGCTTAACCATAATGTCATTGTCAGTTGAGCCCACGGTCATAGGCATTTCTGCACCGTTGACGTTATATTTAGGAACGTTTTCTGTCAAAACCGAGGCGGGTACAGAAGGGATTTCCTGTCGCTCAACGCCCTGTCTGTCCTTTAAACGCTTATTCTCAAGCTTCAGCTTTTCAATCTCAGCCTTGAGCTTATCCTCATCCTGTTTGGTTTTAAGTTTCTCGAGCATGGGGTCGACCAGAGTTCTGGTGGTAACTTCGGTGCTGGAATTAGTTGACTGAGGAACAGAGTTGTTGTGATTCTGTCGAGCAGCCTCAAGACTTGGAATACTGAACAGCGGATTAGAGCCGTTAACTTCGGACTCCTGTGCGATTACAGGAATTATTGAGGCAAGAACAACAGTTCCTGCAAGTGTCTTCAGCTTAAAACCTTTCATTTATGCTCGCTCCTTCTTTTCCTTTTCACGCTGTTCCTTCTCTTTCTTCTTTAGCTGTTCAAGTCGCTGTTCGGTATGAGGCTCGTCAGCGTAGGTATCCATCTGCACCACCTGTGGCAGATAGCTTTCCATGTTGATGACAAACTCATAGGTGCGCTTTTCCTTGCGTGGCTTAACTGAAGGAGACTGAGAGATGTAATTGCCGTAGATAAAGACCTTATCGGTGGACTTCTCATACACCACTTCTTTGGGATCAAAAGAGGTTGTCACACGGTTGGTTTTCATCATGATCACCTGTGCTCTTAAAGCGGTCATGGTCTTCTCATGAATGCTTGAAGGAAAAAGTGGAGACAGGCGTTTCTGCACGAAATCGAGGTTGCCCGGGGAGACATTTCCTAAAATCTGAGCCAGAGAAAGACCCCATGCCTCTTTATAGCTTTGTGAGGATGAGTCCTCGCTTACCCATGCACTTTTCTGCAGACCAAAAGGCTGAATTACCACAGTCTGAGTTTTAGTTACGGCATGGTAGGACAGTAAAACCAGAGCCAGAGAACATCCGGCCAGAGCAATACGGGACAGACCAGCTTCGGTTTTTAAAGCCTGGTACGAGGCTTTCCAATTCTTAATATTCATCTAATCTTGTGTCCTTTAGCGTGGAATGAATTTACGGAAATAGGTGTTCTGCATGGTTTTACTTCTTGAAAGAGCCAGACCATGGGCATAGAGCCAATGGAGAACAAAACCGTTATGACGTGAGGATTTGGCGTACTTGTAGGCTTTGGCGATACCGATACCAATCAGAAAACAGATAGTAAGCTGTTCAAAGAGCAGACCGACACCGCTTAGAATGGCAATCGGCAGCAGCTCATCTATCGGCCAGATGATAATCCACTGCGGATCATCCTGATGAGTCGGGATCTGAATAGGTGTTTCACTCATAATTTATCCTGTTAACCAAAATATTTAGTGCATATTCTGACAACAGCGACTTTGTTATAAGAGCTGAATAAGGGGGGATTTTGGGTAGATTGGCATGCTTTGAACAAAGGCGGAAAGCTCCGCCTTTGAAAGCTTAAATTCTTTTGGCGATGTTGGCGATAATGCCCATAATCATAAATGCCCAGATGAGGTATAGCACCGGATAGAGATAAGGAGACACCGACATAGGCAGAAAAAAGTACAGAGGCAGAAGAGTAACCATGACTATGATTCCTCTGATTGCTGAACGGTGAGCTGTTGGAGATGAAAAGGCAAAATTACCCTGCTTGATGCGTCGAAGGTTTATGCCCGAGTATACGGAGGCGGTAAGTACAAGCAGCGCAGATGGCAGCCACATCCCCATTAAATGTACTCTGAAAAGCAGCTGAAACATCAGAAACATACAGACGGTAAGCTTATCTTCAGCCCATTTAAAGAGTCCCTTACCGGTATTCTTAAAGGCACCTGATTTCTCTTTCTCATCCTCTGTCGGGATTAGTGTATGCCACACACCGGCATATAGACCGGACTCCAGAAACAGTGAACTGAAACTCTGTGAAGTTCTTTTATCAAGCTCCCTTAAAGTATCTGTTCCCAGAGTAGTTTCAATCTTTACACCTTCCTTTGCCATGGTGGTTGCCACATGCTCAGGCGAAAGAAACAGCACTAAAAACAGCAGTTCAAACACAAATATTAAGGCGCAGTTACGGAACAAATGATTTTTCTGCATCAGCTAATCCTCGACAATGACAAAGTTAGGCTCTATGGGAAAGGGAGGCGTGAAAAGCTCAGGATTATGAGCAGCCTCCCTGTTCTCTTCCTTTAAATCAAGTCCTACAGGAGACAGATAATGCATGAGATTCAGGCTTAGACCATTTAGATCTTCAATCCTGTATGCAGATACTCTGGAACCACGGATATTCTTTAAGAATCTGACAGAAAGCAGATCACCGGTTTCAAGAGCGTTTTCAAGATTCCATTCCTTCATGTCACTGATTCTGACTTTGACAGCAAACTTTTTAATGGTTTCCCTGGTCAGACAGCTGATGAAGTTCTTAAGGTTTTCGCTGCTGTTAAGGCGAGGTCTGCTTAAAGTAAGTTCCTTTAAGACAGTGTTGATGATTGCATGACAGACGGGAATACCTTCATTGTTTTTTACATGGGTTGAGAGCAGCAGTACAAAGCGTTTGATGACCGCACCGGTTTTAAAGTTCTCATGGAGCAGTAAATCAAGTTTTTCGGTATAGGGACTATCAAGCTTTACTAGTGACTCTTTAAGTTCACTGATAATAGTCTGTTCAAGTTCGTTGAGGATGTAGTACATAATAATCTTCTTATAAATTCTGAGTCAGTTTCTGTTCTGTTTCTTCAATTTCAAAGTCGTCAATGCGACTGTCGGTGTTGTTCTCGGTTTTAGTTTCCTTATGGTGTTCTACTGAAGACTTTATGAATGGAATCTTTCCTTTAACGATATGTCCTCCTGCGAATATTCCTATGTACTCAAGATTTGGCAGCAGACCAAATAGCTGAGGTGAAATCAGTGGAGCCTCTGTCTCCTTTAACTGTTCAGACTGTGTTGAACCATGTTCAAGAGGGTTGGTTATCAGTGAGTTGATACCCTGAGTATGAACAAGCTGCTTAATGGCGGTCTTTGGCAGATCGTCCGATAGGAATTTCTGTGAGGTCGGATTTTTAGTTCGTAAAGCCAGCACATTATTGATGTTGCCCAGCACCATTTCGCATTTTTCTTTTGAGCCTAGAGCCGTGGTGAAGTCCGAGATTGTCTGGGTAGCAACCATGAGTCTGAAACCGGCACCACGACCTTTATTTAAAATCTGAATGAAAGAGTCATTAACGCACTCGGCAGCCTCGTCCACAAAGATATTTATAGGTTTCTTATCTTCGCGGTAATTATATATTGCACCCGCAGAGGCTGCGATGTCAGAGAGGGCTAAACTTCCGATAGCATTACCCACCATTTTGTCTGAAAGAGAGTCTAAGCCAATGTAGAGCACTCCTTTTCTGTCCAGAATGTCCATGGTATTGATAGATGGATTAGCCATATCCGGATCATCTCCCAAAGACATGGAAAGCATAGTGCCAAGAGTGCCTACGGTAAGCATATCCATGAGAGGGAGCATGTTGTTAATCATCTTTGAAAAATGCTCCTTCGGGTGGTTTCTGAGTTTTACCAGCGAGGCAATGTTGGTAGCATCCTTTGAGTCAGCGTAGTACTCATTGAAGACCTGACATTTGCAGCTCGTAATGATTTCATCAGTAACCTTCTTAAAGTTCACCAGCATCTGATTTACAAGGTCACGATAAGGTGCATGGCTCAGTTTGGATTTAAGCTCAATCTCAAGCTGGTCGGTACGTGTACAGAACGCATCCACAGCCTTTGAAGTAAGCTTTTCCATGGAGTCCAGAAGATGCATCTTGATTGAGTTTATGGTTGGATTATCTCCGCAGTAAAGCTGCGCCTGAATAATCGCGTTAATGGATAGCCAGCCAAAGGCAGTGAAGGGATCAAATCCGCCTTGTGAGGGAATAAGGTTGGTGATGCGGGTGGTTATATCAGTATCACGATTTGAGTTAGCCAATAGATTAAGTCGGACACTTTCCTCCGGAAAAGCCGGATGAAAGAAATGAAATCTGTCACCGGGATCGTCCATCCCCTTTGAGATACAGTAATCACGGTACGCAAGGCAGGCTTTATGAGCATTGTCTCTCATCTCAAGATCACCTTTAGGATCAATAATCACTACCGGATCACCACGCATGATGCATTGAGTAATCATAAGGTCGGCAAATCTGGTCTTGCCCGATCCGGTTGTACCTAAGATTAAAAGATGACCGTTTAACCAATGAGCCGGAATAGTTATTTCCTCATCCTTAGCAGCCAGCCCCTGAATCCAGCGCTGTCCCATTTCCTGATTGTCAGGCAGTCTGGTGACAAACTTACTTAATGCATGTAGGGAGGCAAGCTTTTTTCTGCTTTTCTCGGACCCCTTTTTCTGCTCTGTAAGTTTTTTGAATTCAAAGGCGTAATCCTTTTTAAAACGCTTAATACGTTCCTTAATACCGTAGAAACGATGATAGGAGCTGATCTTAGCCCAATCGAGTTTCTGCATCTCATAGGCTCGCTGGGTCTGCTCAGGCGTCCAGACAAAACCTTCACCCAGAAAAAAGGAGTCCTGACAAACGTATTTCTGTGACTTCTCGGCAAAGTCCTTTAAAGGGATAAATTTAAAGGGAGCTCCATACAGTCGATTCTGCATTCTCATCACGTCATAGCCTTTAACAAAAAAGACTGCAGACATGATGAAACTTACTGATGCCTGCAGCAGAGCCATTCTGTAGGACAGAGTAGCAAAGAATCCAATGTTCGAAAGAGTCAGTGAACCACATGCAGCCCACATGAATGAAATGCGTAGCTCATAGAGTGGGCGGTAGATAGACTCAAACTCAAAAGGTGTGTTGTTAAACTTCATATTCTGCTCTTTAGTGTTTTCCACATTGTGGAAATTGGTTAATACTTGTTGTACGGTTTAGGTTCAGCTTGAGAAGGTACACAGAGGGAGATCTAAAAGCTCGTTCTCCTCCTGGGTAGGCTTTATCTCGGTTGACTTCTGAGCACAGAGCTGTCGCTGATAACCAACCACTAGCTCATTCCCGTCTAAAATCATGTATGGCGGTGTTATCTGTGAGGTTATGGATAACAGCTTTTTAATTTTGCCAAGACCTTTAGAGCCGTATTCCTCACCACAGCGATAGATAACCTCTTTGGATATTCTGCGACCGAGCGGATCATGGGCATAGCCGTTCCACTCACAGCCGTACAGAGTTTCGTTCTTATCGAGATTAATAATGCGGTGCTTGATATACTCAATCAGTTCCTGAGTATTAAAGCCATTGGCGAGAGTTTCGTAAGGATGGTCTTTACACTTGATCTTGATAGGCTTAATCCCGGCCAGCTTGAAGATTCTGGAAACACGCTTAATCATCTGCACGTGCTCAAAATAGTAGTATTCACGGGTATTGTTCATCACGGAGTTAATTCTTCGAGGGAACAGATTGCAGCGGTCAAAGCCACGGATATACTGCACGGCATTAGCATCTTTGGTAATGTTGTCATTCCAGCAGAATGCAGCGTAGGCATACTTGTTGTCTACGGTGATATAGTCTATGTAGGAAAAGGCTTTACCGTTAAGACGATTACAGATCTGAATGGAAAGATTACGGGCGACTTTCTCATCTGCTATAGACTCGCACACGTCCTTGATTGCCATAACCACATCTGTCTTTAAGCCGTTGTAGTAAGGCTCACGTTCTGAATGGTAAATATCAGCATTATCTTCAGTGACAGTATCAGAAATTAGCAGAGCCTCCTTCTTCTGTTCTGAGGCAAGCTCTTTCTGTTTGAGCTTATGATCGTAAATAGCTCGGTCAAAATTACGGATTTCTCCTTCTTCTAATACCTGAGGACGCTCATACCTCTCCTCTAAAGCCAGCTTGTCAGAGAGTTCTTTCTCGTTCGCCATAAAGCCTTTGTCAGTAATTGCGGGCTCAACACTGTTAAACGGAGCAAATGGTGTTTCACAGATATATTTCTGTAAAGACTGTTCGTCTTCCTCTGAAAGCTCAGGCTGATTTACAGTCGGATCATCGTAGGAATCATCGGCTACCGGTATAAAAGGCACAATCTGTGGAGCGGTCTGAATCTCTCTCTCCCCTTCCCCAACCATAGTTTCTGAATCGCCAGCAACCGGCTCTGCATTAACGGAGTTGTCAGACAAGTTTGTTTGTGTTTTTGAATTCTCCTCATCTGCAGCCTTTTCATCCTTTGTAGGAACCAGAGAACTGCGTAAATCTTTGGTAGCCAGACTTTCTTTGGTGTATACCGGCTCGATACCGTCAGTAAACTCCACGGTAAGAGAAGTTAATTCTGTCTGCTGAGCTCGATAGAGATTACCGTTGAAGATAATAACGTCCTTGAATCGCTTGAAGGCAATGGCTTTAAATGTTTCCTGTCTGACTTTGACGGAATATAGCCCATCCTCTGACTTTGAAGGCAGCAGCAGATCACTTTCTTCGAGCAGCTTTTTAATGTTCTCAAGAGTCGGCTCATGATCTTGCAGTACGTCAGCCTTGTATAGGTCAGAGGCTTTGCTGATTACCCGAAGAAACATCCCCAAAGATATGTCATCAAAGCGCATGAGGACGATAAATGGATATTCACCTCCATTCACAAAGGCGTGAGTGAAGATATAGCATTGGTCTTCCTGATTAACAGCGATTTCACCGGTGTCAGTCAGAGAGTTAAAGGAATTTATTAGCATCTGTTTGATTTCCTGGTTGGAATTTAAGGGCTTTAGATAAAGCTTTGTAGCTCGTTTACTGTCACGTATACAGGAAGTCTTGTCCGCAACAGACCAGATGTTGTAAATGATGTTGTCACGTGGGCCGGTGTAATCTGCTGCCAGCACTCTCCAATCAATAGCAGTAATGAAGTTCTGTAACAATTGCTCTGAAGTGTCTGCTATGAGTTTTAACGTGCCACGGGTTATAAAACTGCGGATAAAGAAAGGAGCAATAATCTCGTGTTTATCGGTACGACCTTTCTTCCAGGATTTGATAATGTACACCGGTGGATTCTGATTTTGACCATCACAGTAAACCTTTTCCAATGGAAGATTGTGAACTCGTGAAAGCCAGTCCGGAATTGACTCGACACACTTGTAGATATGCTCTGTCTTCAGACCGCTTTCCTCGGTGTAGGTAACAATAACCGGATCATTGAGCTTGCCAATGTCATGCAGCAGACCGGATAGACCACATGCAATTCTTGAGGCAACCAGATTTCTATCTCTGTCCTTTGGCAGAATTCCCTTGTTGAAGAAAGCAAGACGTGAATCATTCAGCGCAAAGTACATAGTTTCAAGACTGTGAAGGAGTAATCCCCCCACAGAGATATGATGACCAAAGACATTTGAAGGTTTACCCGCTGCACTTTCTGAGGCGGGGAGTTTCTGCACGTAGTGTGATACCTGAACAATTGAAGGATAAAGATATTTGTCAAAGAGCTCGGTTCGTGAGCCCATGGCCAGCTTGATTTTCTCGATAAGAGGTTTTATCTCTGGAGAGTTCAGCAGAGCTTCGGGAGTATAGGCATACATTCCCTCAATGTCTTCGGGGGTGTTGAAGATTTTTACTTCAGCATTAACGGCTTTATTTACCACAGCAGTTTCTGCTGTTTTCTGTTCCTGTTTTCGAGGGGCAAAGGGATTAAATAGTTTCATGAAATGGCTACAGCATACTGTTCAAACATTAAATACGTTGGTACACAATAGCGAATCTGCAGAGCTATAACTGTATGATTAAGGGTGGATATTTGGAATGTAGTGTTTTGATCTTTCTTAAAATTCACATACAATAGAAGTGCAAACAAATTTATAGTCACGGTAAAAGCAAATGACAGAACCAGATAAGACAAAAAGAGGTCGTGGCAGACCACGCAGCTCCGCAGATGGAAATCTGAGAAGTTCCCGTCTGTCTATTTGGTGTACTCCGGATGAGCTAGACAATTACCACAGAATTGCCAATGCCTATGGTCTTACCGTAAGTGAGTTTGTTAACCACATCTTTGCTGTTACTGATGAGTTAGACCCTTTGGGGATTATTAACAGACCAAACTCCGTCAAACTAGAAAAGAAAGCCCCTCACCTAGACTTACTATCAAGTGACCTTTTGAAGATATTCCGCCATGCCGGAATTATCCCAAAGAGTTTTACTTCACTTGAAGAATTTGAGAAAACCCGTCTTTCAAAGAAAGATCAGATTACTGAAACCTCTGGTAAACGTAGAAAACTTGTCGCTTCATTAAATAAGAAACACGGCAAGAACGTGCCAGAGCCTACGAAGAAAGAGAAAGAAATAGATCCAGAAATCCCTGAGCTAAAGCTTGAGTAGTAATTAACACTTCTCGTTTTCTGTAATTTAGTATAGTTAGCTCACATCTTCATGTAATAGTTATAATCAGTTTTCATTCTCTCTATAAATTCTTTGATGGACGATGCCACTTTGTCATCGAAATAGAATATGCAACCAGCATCAGGCCCTTTCATCTTTATGGTCATAAAAACATCGCTGTCTACTTCAAAGAAAATCAGATTCTCTCCATCAAAAGGATAATACTCCTGTCTCTCATCGGTCGCGTAGAAATCAAAGCCTGTATAAAAGGCGGAGATTTCTGTAGGAGGGAAGAACAAGTTGTTATAAGTACGATCCTCGTTCTGTCTTAAGAATCCATAGCCTAATTCTTTATAAAAGGACTTAAGCTCCGGAGGAAAGCTGATGTTTAATTCTTTTTCGGCAGTGGCGATTTCTTCATCTATGTTATCGATCTTAAAAAAGACCATTCCGGTCTTCCAGATATCCTCTACGCTTTTAACTTCGTCTTCTTTGCGTATGTATTTGTAATAATCTTCAAACATTTTCTTTTTTTCTATAAGGGAGAACAGCTCTCCCCTACCGATAAGGCAAATATTAACAATATATGAAGAAAGATTAGACTCCTGCTTCTTTTCTCCACTTCGCAAACAGCGCAAGTCTTTCAGAGGTGTGGTCAGCCTGTCTGTCTCTGTGTTCAAGCTCTACAAGATTCTTGTATTCGTCACTGAAGTAACCTAACTTCTGCTCTTTACACTTGTAAAAGAATTCCTGACCATCAACGATTTCATGATGTTCTTCCATCATACTGATTCTGTGTGAAGGCTCTGCAGTGTACAGACCAAAGCCATGCAGATCAGGACGACAGTACCAATTGTTAACCTCAACCTTTACTGCTGAAACAGTAGATTTTTCTTCCCCACAACCGGTTAAAGCAATCAAACCGCCAAAAGCTAAAACAGATAACAACTTCATATTCATTCTTATAAATCCTTATATACTTCAAATGCTTGTGTGCCAACAAGCAGAGGATTCTAGTTGCTGATACTTAGTATTCAATTAGCTGTTTGTTTTAGAAGCATTAGGCTTTTGACATTGAACCTCCAATGAAGAGTTTTATCTATGACAAAAGCTAAATATGAAATACGTATTTTTTAATTTAATACTATTAATTAAATGGTATTTTATAAGTCAAAAATAATTGCTTATTTTTTTTAAAGTTATAGAAATACTTTAAAAATCAATATGATAAGTTTAATAGATATGATATAATAAGAATATGTCGAAGAAATTCGACTAGGTGGTTCTATCTACTCATTAGAGCCATCGGCCGAGATGGCTCTAAAGTAGTTTAGAACTGTTGTTCTAACAATGTTAAGGAAAACAAAAATGAAATCCTTAATTGTTATTGTGATTGTTCTATTCTTACTTTTATGGTCAACAGCCGTTTGGTAAGGTAGAACTACTGCAAGGTGGAGGAACGCCAATTCCTCTGCCTTGTTTTTATTATATGTCTGTTTTCCTTTAATCTCAACGCTCAACACAACATTTATTGATTGCTAATCAATTAGACTTCTTAATCTTTATCTGGCCAATATCTATTAATAGTCCGCATCATGTTTGCTCTACCAACAGGGTTAGCGGTATGAAGAACAATCTTGTAGAAAGTGTTTCTTTCACAAAGCCAATCTATGAGCTTAATTGCGTCTCCACCGTCTTTTGCATAGTCTCCGAGATCATGATCTAGATCCAGCAGTTCAATAGTCACTCTTTTCTGTTCGTAAAACTCGATCTGATTGATAGCCTCATTAACACTGTGACAGTGAACATATCCATCTGGTGCAGCTCTCTCATCGTCCAGCCATATTCTCACACTGTTTGGAGCTATTTGTTTTTGATTAGTTTCCATATTCTTTAATGCGATGTTTTCATTAAAAGCATTTTCATTACAGTTACTTTACGCTATCAATTCTCATTAAACCCAAACTCTGGATTTCGGCTTAAAAGCACATTCTTCCAATATGTTTCTCTGTCGTTAATATCGTTTTCCAGGTTGGATTCAACTATCTCCAACAGAGTGAAAGTGAAGTTATTATCGAAATAGTCTTGCCCCTTTTCAGATAGATACTTCTTCAAGCCAACATTTCCGCCATGGTAAGTGTTTACGTAATCACTCCAACGTTGCCATATTCCACCTTCGCCGGCAGCCTGACCTACATATCTTCTGTTTGTAAGCTTGTCTGTAAGAAGATATATTCCCTTAATCTGCAGTGCGTTCTTCCATTCTGGAAGGGATTTAGTCACAATACGTTTCATCTTTGCAAAATCCACATGCAGATTCTTATATCCGGCAAAAGACTTCTCAGAATAAGGCTCTGCAAGTATTTCTTTTAGCTCAAGTCTAGGGAAATATTTCTCCATCATGACACGAACAGCACGGTCTTTGTGCTCATAGGAAATCTTGAGTCTTCCGATAAGCTCTTTGTATTTTGGAGAGAGTTCAATCTCATACAGACAGCAAGGCTCTGCTTGCTTATTCTTAACTTTCTCTGCAAGTTCCCAATTGAAGGATTTTACTTCCCATATACCGCCAAACAGCCATGTATTGTTTTCAGGATAGAAGTTAATGAGGGAGAATATATACTTGCGACTAAAGATATTGTTACCGGTTGACCAGGCATTCCAGCCTTTCCACTCGTTATCAAAGTCAGCAAGATAAACGTCTAAAGGCTCTTTTTTCTGATCATACTTTGCAAAGTGGATCTTATAGTCTTTCAAATCGCCTATATCGGTAAGTAGTTCACTAATCAGCATAGAAAACCTTTCTAAAAATTTCACTCTCAGAATAACTGAGACATGAAATGGTTAGTATTAAAACAAAAGAAACCGTAATTCTTACTTAACGATAATTGAATTTGAGAGAAAAAACATGAAACCAAATAGCACTTTTGATTTAGAGAAACATTTAGAACAGATATGCAGAGTCAATTATGAAAATAAGGAGAATAAAGATGAGCCAGATGACAATACCGCTCCTTATAATGTCAATTTGAAACCATATTGCAGTTTTGAGACTTATCTCAACGATATAACCGGTGACGTTAAGTTTTATTCTTTTTTGGATACAGAATCCTTCGATCCTCAAATGGCAAAGAAAAAACTTCTTAACATCGAGAAAGAGTACATGGAGCTTTTTCTAACGATGAGAGGATTGCAGTTCCCGGAAACATATACCCAATTTATTATTATTTTGTTGGATATAACAAACGAAAAACAGCGTGACTATTACGAGCATTTAACAAATAAAGAATGTAGTGTTCTATGCAGAAAATACCCTAAACTTGCGCTCTTTTACGCTGATTACTTCACAGAAAGATTAGATCTGAAATACATGGTTGACGAAAAGAATAAACTCATTTTTCCATCTGTCATTAGTGCGTGCTTCACCCTCGATAAGATAAAACAACTAGACTACATAGAAGATTTCGCAGCAAAAGTGTTCATGGAAGTGATGACAGAAAGAATTCTTAAAGAGAATATTTATGATTATCTGAAGAAGAAGAAAAAGAAATAGGCAGCAGTTCGCCAAACCTCTCCCCTATTTCAGACCTTAAATAACCGTCTATTCGTCTTTAATGTACTTAGCATAATTCGTACTTTAAAGGACAATAGATAATGTTTAACCGTAAAATCACTCTTATAGCCACAGGACTATCCGTCGTCCTGCTGGCCACAGCATGTACAACAAAGCCAAACAGCACACTTCATAGCAGCCTAGATTATGAGAACGCTCTGGAGAGGAATCCAGGCTACAAAAAACAGCTAACCCAAAACAAGACAGACAGAATCAGTCGAGAGCTTACTTTATCCTACTATGCTGACGAAAGACGTTCTGCAGCCATTGAAGAAGGAGGGTTTAAACATACTCTATCTAAGCGTAACGAGCAGTTTAACCCAGAGCAGTATCCGTCTAATGTACGCTATGATTTAAAGCGTCGTAACACTTACAATGCCCCCGCAGCCCAAAAAAACGATGTTCACGACATATTCAAGACAGCATCTATCAAAGACTATTCCTACTATGAACTAGGTCGCTGGCAGCGTCTTTGTGACGGAACCAACGGCAGAAACATGGACAGACTTGATTGGCGTTTTGTTAAAAAAAATAAAAACAGATTCCCTATCGAACTTTTAGACAACTGTAAACTCCCATCTACAGATATATTAGCCAGACACGGAATCAGAACACCAAGTGAGAGAGCTTCGGTTAGGACCACAGCAAATGATGTTCTACCCAACACCGTTTATGGACGTATCGTTAAAGGCCATGAACTCGCCAATACACCGATTCCTGTCGTAAAGTCCGAGCCGGTTATTCCCTGTCTGGACTGTCCACAAGATCATCCTAAGAAGAAAGCAGCAAAGAGCAAGGCTAACAAAGCAGTTAATGTCGAGCAGAACGACCTTCGTGACGACATATTTGATTTTGGCGACTTAAAGCAAATCTAGAGGTACACAGATGAGAGTATATCTTGCTGAAAAGGCCTCTCAGGCCCGTGATCTTGCGAATGTACTAGACAGCAGCAACGTTGCCGATGACGGGTACATCAGAGTAAACGAGGATGAGGTGGTTACATGGTGTCATGGACACCTTTTGTCTCTAGCTGATCCGGATTACTATGATCCGGCTTTAAAGGTATGGGATGTAAAGACACTTCCTTTTGTACCAACTCAGTTTGAATGGCTACCGGTGAAGGATATACGTTCAAAAAAGCAGTTACGTACCGCAGCATCTCTTGTCACCAAAGCCGATGAGGTTGTAGTCTCCACCGACTATGATCGTGAAGGTCAGCTTATTGCCCAGAATGTACTTAATTACTGCAATTACAGTGGCAAAACCTACCGATTAAAGCTCAGCGCCCTTGATCCCACCTCAATCCGCAAGGCTCTTAACAACATTGAGCCTTTGAACGCCACCCATGGTCTGTATCAGTCAGCGATTGCCCGTTCCTGTTCTGATTGGATTGTGGGGCTTAATATGACCAGACTGTTCACCTGTCTTTCAAGCAACGGTGTACGCCACGAGGTGGTTAATATCGGTAGAATCCTCACTCCTACGGTTAATCTTATCTGTCAGAGGGATGAAGCAATAAAGAACTTTGTCAGCCGTGATTTTTATGAGGTACAGGCTAATGTCATGGTGCAGAACGGCTCGTTTAGAGTTAAATGGATACCGGCAGCAGATCAGCTTGATCCCGAAGGTCATCTCTTTGATGAAAAGGCTGCAGCAAAAGTTATCAGTGATATAGACAATAAGAGTATTACCTTAACGGCTGTAGATAGAACAGTCCAGAATGAGAATCCACCTCTCCCCTTCTCACTGTCACGACTGCAGATTTATGCAGCCAGACATTTCGGTTTCTCGGCATCAAAAACTCTGGAGATAGCTCAGGCTCTGTATGAGAGAAAGCTCACCACCTACCCAAGAGCAGACTGTCAGTACCTACCAAAGGCACAGTTTGAGGATGCCAAAACAATCCTCAAGGAGCTGAGTAATGATCCTACAATCGCTCCCATGGTAAACGGATGTGATCTTACAAAGTGTCCAAGGGCTTTTAGTGACAAGAAGATGGAAGGACACGCCCATAATGCGATTATTCCGTCCACAGGAAAGCAGGACTTCTCTTCCCTATCGTCAGATGAATTTAAGATTTACAACATCATCAGACTTTTCTACATTGCTCAATTCTATGCTCCGGCGCAGTATGACGTGCTGACTATCAAGGCAAAATGCGAAGGTTATGACTTTATTGCCCGTGGTAAGACTCTGATTAAAGCCGGCTACAGAATGATTTTCCACAATGAGGAATTAGACAGTGAAGACTCCCCAACAAAGGAAAATAAAGACACTGAAATTGCCAATATTCCTAATGTCAAAGCCGGGGAACAGGGGTATGTGAATGATCCTCAGATGCAGATAAAACATACCAGAGCACCAAAACACTTTGATGAAGCATCACTTATTGAAGCCATGACCAACGTAGCCAAATACGTATCTGATGCAGAGCAGAAGAAAATACTCAATCAGACGCTGGGTCTCGGTACAGAATCGTCACGTGCCACCATTATCGAGAATCTGAAGAAATACGGCTGGATCGAAGTTGTGAAAAATCACTATGAAGCAACAGCAAAGGCATTCTCAACCATGAGCATACTCCCAGAGGAGATTAAGTCCCCTACCATGACCGCACTATGGGAGCTGGAGCTTGATAACATCGTGAATGCCGGTACAAGTGCTAATTCTGATGTATTCATCAACAGCATTGTAAGTTGGCTGAACAGCGTTTGCAGTAAATGTAAGTCTTCAGAAGTCATTTCCCGTATTCAGCAGATTGTAAGTGCAAATACCCCGGATGAACCAAAGTTCTTCTGTGAAAAATGCAAAGCACCATTAAGGCTGATTAAAGGTAAGAATGGCTTATTCTTCGGGTGTACAAATCCAGATTGCAAACAGACCTATCAAGAACTGAACCGTAAGCCGGTGCCGCTGTTTAATCCAGAGACCGCTCCAAAATGCCCTAAATGCGCTAATCCTATGCGTCAGTATAAAGGCAAGTTCGGCATATTCTGGAAGTGTCAGCACAACGATTGCGGTTTAATCCTCAATGATTCCAGGGGTAAACCATGTATGCCGGTTAAATGTCCTAACTGTAATGGACTTGTCATGCGGCATAAGGGAAAGTTCGGCTATTTCTGGAAATGCGAAGGCTGTGAGAGCTTCTTTAACGAGGTTGCCGGAAAGCCAATGCTACTCAAGCCAAAATGTCCGAAGTGCGGTGGCGAGATGCGCTATATCAGCAAACGTAAGGACGGTACAAAACTTCAGAAACCATTCTTTTCGTGCATGAACTATCCAAAGTGCGATGGAACTTTAGATATGCACGGCAACGAACCAGATAACAAGAGGAGCTGATGATGTTTAGACTGCTGTCAATTTTTACCTTTGTGATGGCCATGGGTGTGGTGTTTGCTCCGGAGGCGACATTAAACTATGTTGCTACCGTAGTAAATCAAGTGTTAGGCAATTCAGATGTTTCATCTGAGATAAATCAGTTCCGTCAGGATATTCTTAATGCGGTTGAGACAGGAAAGGATTTACTAAAACATTAACTGCTTTGTTTGGAACAGAAGATAAAGTCTAATTAAAGGCTTTATCGCTGTCCCCTCCCCTATTTGTTTGACCATTTCTCTCCCCTATCGCATGTTCAGACAAGAATCATTTAGCTGAGAAAGGATATAGGACTGTAAATCCTGATTTCTTGTTCTGGCTTGAAGTTTCATATTCTTCAGCAGTTTCTTAGGCAGAGTGATTGTTACTTCTTCATCCTCATCACAACGGTATAGAGTTTTCATATATGAAGACAGTTCATTACCCTTGTCGAGGTTTAAGAATGCCTGAATTACTTCTGCTGGAGTCTGCAGCAGATTGTATTGTGTGAAATCATCATCTACGAGATGAGCTTTCAGAATATGCTGTCCGATCCCAATTCGATAAAGTGTAAATTCTCCCCTACCGATAGAATTGACAGCATTATCAGGCTCTCTACAATCATCATTTTCTGCAGACAGAACTAAAGCAGCATCTTCCAATAAATCCTTAGCAAAGTTTTCTTCAATGTTTAACATGATTTTCCTCCATTAGATAAAAACTGCGAAAATTCTAATACAGAAAAAAATGGGCTTCTTTCTAAGGTATGCATTTTTTTCGAGAATTCTGAGATCTGAATTGATCTATAAGGAAAAAGTTTTTTTTGAGACTTGTTAAAAATGAATGAAAAGAGTATTCTTTTTTTTGTATTTAGAAAGACTAATTGTCTGGATAAATATCCTCTTAGTAAAAGACGACCTCATGTCGAAAGACATGGGGTTTTCTTAACTTTAAGCATTAAAAACGCTCCCCTACCCTATTCCACGTTAACAAATAAACAGTTAGTATTTTGATCTTGCTGTCTCTGCTGCAGCTTTCCTTGCTTTGTATCTTTCTCTAGCAGTCTTCTGGCCTATTTTATTTTCTTGATATTCAAATACCGGCAACTCTAGAAGCTTAAAAAGTTTATTCTGAAGTTCGTATTCCTCTTTTGAATTTGTGGAGAGAGCAAGTTTTTTAATGAGAATACCAATAACTTCAGAAGCGGTTTTCCCCATCATGTTACAGAACAGATTAAACACATCCCAATCGTGTTCACTAACTTTAATGCTCTTTGTAACCTTAGGAGGTTTATCACCTAAAGGACGACCACGTTTCTTTTTAGGAGTTTCGGTTGGAGTATCTGACATATTCAATCCTCTAAAGCACTATAATTAAAGTATATACTTTAATTCAATAACATCATAGAAAAAGATCGGTTTCTAATAAAAAAAAACTCCCCTACTCCATTAAGTTCAGCTTAATCTCAGATTAAAAACGTTAATTAGGCGATATATAACTGAAAAGACATTTTTTACATATCATACATATTAAATACATCTTTTATACATTTATGTATTCTATATATTATTTATGTTTTTAATATCTTTCTTCGTATTATTGATATTTCTTATATTTAGTGAGTTATGTATACATAGTTAGAGTTAAGAGTATATTGTATATATGGTGTATGTAATACCTTTTATTGCAAAAAGATATTTTATGTATTTTTTATATTAGAAGTGCCTTAATTTAGTTATTTACATTTTAAGTATTTTTAATACTTCTTACACATGTTATTTAGTTTCTTGTATATTGTATATTTATTGTATTTTTTATATCTTTTTCATTTAGTTAGATATTACATATATTAGTTAGGTATTTAATACATTATTTATAATTTTATCCATTTATTATATTTTATATATACAGAATACACTAAATATATTTTTATGTATTTTGAATATTTTTAATACTTCTAATACTCTTTATATAGTTTTCTGTATTTCTTATATAGTTTATATTTTTTATATCTTTTATTAAGTTCTTTATATTTATAATATTTTATATATTTGTTGTATTTCTTTTATACCCCCTTGTATTTTTGATATTTATTATATTTGTAATATATATTTCTATATTATCTCAATTCTATGTATTTTAGGTATTTTTAACATCATAATTATAGTTTTATACATTTAGGCTATTTTATATTTTTTATATATCTTTTTAGCATTATACCTATTTCAAATATTTTTGATGTACTATATATTTGTATTACTATTTTATACATTTCTTGTATTTGTAATACCTTTTACATATTTATTGGTGTTTTATGTATTTAATATATTAGGTGTATATGTTATACTTAAATTAAGATTAGATACATAAAGTGTATTTGTTATATTTAAGGTACAAAGAAACCATTTTTTTGTATTTAGGGTATTTTATATATTACATATACATTTTTAAGCTAACTTGATGTTTTTAATATACAAAATAGCTTTTGCATACTTAATTACATTAGATACATATGTTATATTTGCTATGTTAAGAATATGTTTTAGCATTTAAATGTATTAGAAATACAGAAAATATCAAAAATACATATTTAGGGAGTAGGGCATTTCTTATATAAAAAATATAATTTATACATAAATTAGCCTTTTCTGTATAAGTTGTATTTTTTATGTACGAAATACGAATTAAAGTAAATACTTTAATTGCTCAGCTTTCGAGCTCTAATAATAAGAATTAAGGAACATAAGAATGGCAATCAAAATAGGCATTGCAAATCGTAAAGGCGGTATTGGTAAATCAACAACAACTCTGGCATTAGCAGCAGACCTGAAGAGTAGGGGATTTAGAGTTTTAACAATCGATACCGATCCTCAGAGAAACACCACTAACGTATTCCAGGCAGAGACAGATGGTGTTGCAACCCTATACGACTTAATCTTTTCTGCAGACGTTACCGCAGAACAGTGCATTCAGCATACTGAATACGGTGACATTATCGCATCAGATCAGAACCTTCAGTTAGCAGATACAGAAATCAAACCAAGCCCAAAGATGTATAAGTACATACAGAAGGGCATTGCTCAGATTGAAGATAATTACGACTTCATACTTTGTGATACCCAGCCTCACGCCGGTATTCTTTTAGGCAACGTGCTGATGGCATGTGAGTATGTAATCACACCTGTAACCTGTGACGCATTCGGTATTCAGGGCATTATGGATTTCTATGAAACCATTAAGGAATACCAGGAAGAGAATTCAAATCTTAAGATTTTAGGACTGCTTATCATCAAGTATAAAGGCAAGCAGAACCTTACTAAGGAAGTTGAAGATCAGCTACTTCCATCATACGCCAAGGAAATGAATACCAAGGTATTCTCAACAAGAATTAGAGAGTCAGTTAAGTGCCAGGAAGCACAGACACTCAGAATGTCTATCTTCGATTATGCACCTAGCTGCACAACCGCAATTGATTACAAAGAGTTAACTGAAGAAATTCTTAACGATTTAAACATTGAGGGTAAGTAATTATGTCTCTAAGTGGAATTAAAAAAGGCAGCAAATTCGGATTTGCCAACGCAATCAATAAAACAGTAAAACCTCAATCAAATCAGAACAATCCAGCAAATCAGGCGGGGCAGGTGAGTCCTGCAGAAAAAACTGTAGTACAGGAAGAGAATAAAGTAACTCCTGTAGTTGCAGCTCCAGAAGTTCCTGCAGCACCGGCTGTTGCAGAAGAAAAGCCTGCAGTAGAAGTAAAAACAGAAACTGCAGCAGAAACAGTCGCCAACGATACCACTCCAGAGGAGGTTGTTGTCGAAGAAGTTAAAGAACAGACTGCAGAACCAACTATAGAGACTGTTACTACAGAGAAAGCAGAAAAGAAGCCATCAAACAGAAAAGCCGCATCAAAAGCTGGTCGTAAAGCCGTACTTGGAGAGTGTAAGAAACTAAACATCGCTATTCCTATGGAAATGATTGAAGAAATGGAAAACGCTGCTTTAATTCTTCACAAAGGCAACTTGAATTCTTACATCAGATCTTGCATTAAGAAAGATCTGAAAGAAAACAAGAAAACCTACGAGAAAATGAAAGAACTTCTGAAGTTCAACGAAGATTAGTAAACCGGTAGGGTAGGGGATCATAAAAAAAATCCACTTAATCGAATTATTAAAGACACATCCATTCGAGGGTAGGGGAGCAATCCTCTACCTTTTTTCTTTCTGTATAAATGATCATGGATTAATTGGAGTAGGGGAGTATATTTTTTTGTAAAAATATTATTAATAAGAACAGCAAAAACAATATATTAGATTTCTGCTGTTCCTAAAAAAAAATCGTCAATTATTTATTTTTTAAGAGATTTATTTTTTGGCAACTGGAATTAAATTCAGGAGCTGCTCCATGTTTTGTTGAGATAGAACAATCTCTTTCGTAGTAGGAGATAGCTTTTTTATAGTCTTTTTTACTTTCATAGATTTCCCCTAAAGGACCAGCTGAATAACTCGCTCTTATATCTCTTGTCTTTTCAACTTCACGCTCTTTCGCATCTGAATAACTATAATAAGTTAATGCCTTATTGATATCTTTATTCACAGGTGCTACACCGAGTCTATACATCAAACCAAGATGCCAACATTCCAATTTATCTAAATTACAAGCTTTCTGACTGTAATCAAACATCTTGTTTATTCTTTGTTTGTCATTATTGTAATTAAATCCCAAAAGTTTTCCTATAACTTCTTTATCATAGTTTGAGTATCCAAGATTATAGTTTGGTGAATGCTCGTTTCCCCAAAGTGAGGATGCTATTGTTCCGCATGAAGCTCCATCACCATTGTTACATGCTTCAATAAGAAGATTTAATCCTTTTTCAACCTGCTTTACGGGTGCATAGGTAGTTAAGCCCTCTCCCATAATTAGTAAGTGACCAATTGAAGAACATTTCTCATAATCCTTTAAAGCACAGGCCTTTTCTGTCATTTCCCAGATAACTTCATTTTTAGTGTTTTCGTTCATTTGAACACTCGGCATAATCTCTAGTCCTTTATTACAAGACTCCAATTTATTTCCAAAGGTGCAATCAGCATAAAGTTGTCTTGGATTTATGAATCCAGTTTGAGAGGAGGGGGTAACTGCATTATTATTGTTACTGCCTTTTACAGTTCTTTCTGGACTTAGAACTGAACATCCTGTTACAAATGTTGTAATTATGAATAATGAGCAGCAGATTTTATTTAGTAGCATAAAATAATCCCCATCAAAGTTAATAATTATCAGTCCAATGAAAACAATATGGTTAAAAGAAATATCCTTTAAATGTATAAAAAAGCATACATCATAATATATTTGATTAAAAGATGAGGATAAAGGAAGGGGATTAGTAATCTAAAAAACTTAGAGAGAATATTATCATTATAAGCATGGGGTCACAATTTTTTTTATTGAATATCTCAAATATACAACATCAATTTAAATGGTATTTATTGAAGAGGATCAAAACAAATTTAGTAATAAAAAAATTTAAAGCTAAAAGATAATAATTATCCGTATATTATAACTTCGCATAATTTATCTTATGTTAAATTTTATAAGAGTAATACCCATACACAGTGAATAACTATAGTGTTTACATAAAAAATACGATGTCTAATATAAATAAACTATTAGAAAGTCCTTCTATTGAAAGTATAGCACGTAAAAATATACTTCAACTAGCCTCTACAGATGAGATCCAATTTACCATTATTTCTGTAGATGATTCGTGTTAGTACCGATATTGTTAAAAAGATAAGTTAATGTTCCATCAAAACTCAGTTCCTACTGTCTGGAATTAAGGTAGATATTCAACATTAAGCTATGTTATTAGAAGAATCGTTCTTGTTTGGTGTTAATTAAGACGATAAGAGATCTATTGTTTTAGAGTAGCTTTGCTGATAATTGGACTGTAACTGTAATTACAGAGATCTAATTACAAGCACCAAAATTCAAAGTTTCCCACAAAAGCAGCGTCCTTTTATAAAAATAATTTATACATATATATTTCCAGATTTAAGGTATAGAGTTTCCTTCTCCACTTTCCGCATAAAATAAGGGGGATCAACATGATCTTGTACTCAAATGGGGAAAAAGTAATACCTCTGAAGGGAAGAACAAGTACCTATTAAGGGATAAAACTTGTACTTAAATCGGGAGAAAATCTTGTACCTATATGGGGACATGACTTAGCACTAAACGGGGACTAACTCACTGATATTCCGACAAGTTTCCCACAAATTAGAATTCCTATAGAAATTTCGTTCAAACAGATTTATTTGAAGAAATAAATTTTTCTTTATTAGGCTACGTCACTACAGAGTGACTATTTTTTTTCTCTGTCTTTGAGTAGATCTGCTATTTCTTCACTCGAGATATAGGGAATCTTGTGTTCTTTTACTATTTCTTGGATTTTCTTATGCTGTTTTCTGGCTTTTTCAAAGGCATTTTTGTCTGGTTTATAGATATATTTGATTTCGTTTTCTTTAGACATTGGCAACTCCAGAAGTTGAATCATTATTTTGGATTATAGGTATTAACTTAATCATTTTTTCTGAGAACGAATTTTTTCGTTTCTTTTAGATCCATTTAGGACTTCATGAAATATGGAAAAGGTTTCAGAGTAGATTGAATAAGACTTTATTTATGCTCAGGATAAAATTTTTAATCTAGAACTTAAGAAATCTTCCCTTTTAGATGATTTCAAGACTTTAAATAAACTTAATTGTGTAGAGTGGCTATACCATTCTTTATTTTTGCTACGTTTAAAACAGTGGCTCAGATTAGGACTAGATTTTCTTGCTTGATATTCTAAAACTGCTATGATGATCCTAAATAGACTGAGTGCTCAATAATAAATAAAATTTTCTATACATTATTTTTATATATAGATCCATTTCTTAAAGTTTTGAGCTTTCAGAGTTTCCCTTGCCAAGATCCGCATGGAATAAAGAGTTTAGATAGGTTTTTATACTTAAACGGGGAAAAACTAGTACTGCTACAGGGAAGATCTAATACCTCTATAGGGAGCAAACTTGTACTTTTCTAGGGAGAATCTCTTATACCTATCTCGGGAGCTGCTTATCATCAGACGGGGAATCCTTTAAAAGCTTTCCAACAACTTTCCCACAATCTTTCGACAAGTTATCCACAACTTTCCCACTTTTTTCTAATAAAATATCTTTACAGTTTCTAATAAATCATTTCCAGGAGTCTAGTTAGTTTATGTTGGTTGTTAAGCTTGTACTTATATGGGGACTTATTATTGATTGTAGGTGGTGTCTTCATAAATCCGATATAAAAGCCGTTTAGAGAAAAATTACTTATTTGGGCTTAGCCTTTGAACCATATTACTTGTACTTATATCGGGAAAAAAATATCTCTTGTACTCATATGGGGAAAGACATTTATTCCTTATATAACTATTTGATTTTACGACTATATATTCCTCTTTTCTCTTTGTGCTTGTACTTATCTGGGGAGAACTTGAACCTGAATGGGGAAAGACGGATTAAATGCATATAACATCTTGTTTTATAAACATAAATATCAATTCTTATTCGTTAAACTTGTACTTGTTTAGGGAATGTTTTTCAATGCAAAATTAAGTTGTCTTAAGGTTTGAATTGGTTTCTTCTGGACGTTAAAAATCTTCTATTTGTTTGTACTCATATGGGGAGAGCTTATACCTATTTGGGGATCTTGAACCTAGCATATTTTTTTTTGCTTTACCGAACGGAATCCTTTTTTATCTTGTGCTTATACTTGAATGGGGAATCTTGTACCTGTTTGGGGAAATTTAAATAACGACAATTAACTGTTTGATTCTTCAAAATATCTGTTAGTTTAGTTTGCTCATCTTATACCTATATGGGGAGTGCTTGTACTGCTTTGGGGAATATAGTAAAAACCAACTATAACCTACTGATATTAAAAGAGTTATTGTATTTTGTCTTTCTGTATCTTATACCTAAATAGGGAAAGCTTATACTTATATGGGGAATTTATTTTTTCCTGGCAAATTGATTCATAAAAAAGATATTAAAGACTTTTGTTTGAATTCAAATATTGCAGCTTATCCTCAGAGCGGAAAAGTATGTACTTAGATAGGGAAAACTTGTACTTAAATAGGGACTCTCTATCAGTCACTGTCATCCCCTTATTTTCTGCGGATTGTTGGTATCAGTGGTTTTAGACTTATACTTTTTTGGGGAGAGCTTATACCTATATGGGGAGTTCTCTTGCAAAAAAAAAGATTGCTTAACATAACTGTTTTCGTCTGGAGCTGCATCCTTTTCTCATACTTAAATAGGGACTTCTTATACTCAAATGGGGAAATATTTACCGAATCCCTTCTTCTATAATTCTTAATCAAAGCGATTTATAAGCGGTTTAAGTGATATGTCTGACAAGCCTTGTACTCATATGGGGAGAGAATAATAAGTACAAGTTACATGTTTTATATCCTGATACCATTCTAAACTAGTACCTTTTTGGGGAGTTGTCATCGGATATAGAGCTGTTATTTATAAATCCGATATATATGCCTTTCCTTGTTGTATGTGTCTTCTCAGTTGTCTATGTGTGTAACAGTACTTGTACTTGAATGGGGACATGCTAGATGTTTTATCTTATTTTCTAACGGAATCGTTTCGTATGAGTATTTAGGCGTTTCTATGCCAGAAGTTAATTATTTTATACTTATGAAAACTGATAGAAATGTATAGATAATTGTATAAACTTGTACTTATCTTATTACATTAAAGTACTAGTTTATATGAATTATATTTAAGATATAAATTTGTCGCTTTTTCATAAAGTACCTTTTTAATATATTTTACATGCAGTTAACTTAATGCAACTAAGCAAACAAATAAAATACGGAAATACAAAAAGTTATTTGAGTAATTATTAAAAATTTCAATTTACTTAAAACGTCATTTTTTCAGATTGATTTCGTCTGTTTTTATTATTCTCTTTTGTGTTCGATCACAATTAATCTTCTTTTATACTTGACAGTCTATCGCTTTAAGTTTAAGTTTATCTTTGTATGATTTTTTGTGCTATTAAAGAGAACTAAGAATGGCTAATACAGCTAAAGAGAATAAAAAGTCTAAGGATTCCAAATCTGAAAAAGAGTCTAACGAATCTAAGGACTACAAATTAGTTAAGGCATCCAAGATGCCTAAAGCTGTTGTCGCCTATTCTAATGATTTAAACCAGATTTCATTAGGAACTCTTAATGAGCAGGAGCAGAATCTTTTGTTCTCTCTGTTAGTGAGACTTAAAGATAAAGGTCATGCTCCGGTTGTATTTTCGAACACCGATCTCTCGAATATGGTCGTTAAAAATTATACAACAAAAGAACTTACCAAACTTGTTTTATCTCTCAAAGATCATTTCTTTAAACTTGATTTTACTCAGATTATTCCTCAGAAAGACGGAGGCAAAGTCTTAAAGACTATCAATCTGTTTAAGACTATGGAAATCAAGCTTGATTCAGCTGAAGAAATTGAAAATCTGACTTTGGAAGTTAATGAACAGTTTGAATATATCTTAAGTAAACTCAAGAGTAACTTTACTAAGTTTGAGCTGGCTAATTTCCTTGTTCTAAAGGGAAAGTATTCCAAAACTCTGTTTAGACTGCTTACTCAGTATAAAAACATGGGTAAGGCTTATAATAAGCCGGTTAACTCTATCAGCTTTGATTGGAAGATGTTCAAAGATCTGATGGGCATTCCAAAATCTTCAATCTATACTACCGCTCGTATTGAGAAACAGATTTTACTTCCAGCTATTGGTGAAATATCCTGGACTCAGATTGATATGCTGACAAACTATAATGGCGTTGAGTTCCCTTATTTCATCAATCTTCAATACAAGAAAATTAAAAAAGATCCAACCAAGAAGACTTCTCCGGTTGTGGAAATCGAGTTTACCTGGGATCGCAACGATCTGCTGCTGGCTAAACTTGATCCTGATGCAGAAAGAAGAAAACAGCTTTCTGATGAATTTGAGAAGGTAAAAGAGCTAGGCAAGGAATTCATTGACTTATGGCGCTTGAAACACCGTAATGAGCTGCTTTCTCTAAAAATGGAGAATCTTCTGAATGATGAACCTCCAAAAGAAGATGTTCTTGCAGATGCTGCTGAGGCAGAGGTTGTCGCTGTTGAGGAGACCGATACTCCATTCTAGTTGATAGCAAAGTTAGGTGACATACTCCCACCACTTAACAGAAGTGGGGGCTTCTTGTTCGATAACTCTATTGAGTTAAGCAGTGAGCTTTTACCTCACAACAAGCTAACCCCGAGTGCCCCTCGGTTTTTGTTTATCTGATTCAGCAAAAGTCTTTTGCCTTCATTTCGCAGATTTACTGCTGCATTGATATCTCTGTCATGACTTGTTCCACATTGTGGGCAAATCCATTCACGTATGGATAAATCCTTGGTTTCCTTATTCTTATATCCACAGACTGAGCATAATTGCGAACTTGGGTAGAACCGGTCAACTTTTACCAGATATTTTCCTTGTTCTTCTAATTTATATGAAAGTAATTCTGTGAATCTTCCAAAGGCATTATCATGAACTGATTTTCCAAAATTCAGACTTTGAGACATACCTTTCATATCAAGATTTTCAATACATACACAATCATAGACATTGGCTATCTGTCGTGATTTTTTTTGCAGGAAATCTTTTCTGCTGTTGGCTATTTTTTCGTGGACTTTTGCTACCTTAATTCTTTGTTTAGCTCTATTCTTAGAACCTTTCTTCATCAGAGAAAGCTTTCTCTGTTCTCTTTTCAGCTTTTGCTCTGACTTTCTATAGAAGCGTTCGTATTCTCCTTTATTACCTTCACTATCTACATACAAATCATGCATGGAGTAATCCATGCCAAGAAAGCTTTTTGGCTCTTTATGTATAACTTCATGTTCGTATTTGAACAGAATGCTGGCAAAGAATTTACCACTTCCATTCTGACTTATTGTTACCGCTTTAAGGATGTAGCCTTCAGGAATTTCACGGTGCTGTTTTATTTTTACAAATCCTACCTTTGGAAGTTTGAGCTTTCCAGATTTAAGTTCAATATTGTTTTTTACAAGATTGGTTGTATAAGAACGTCTTGTATTCTTCTTAGATTTGAAATTAGGAAAGCCGGTCTTAGGATTATTAAAGAAGTTTTTATATGCTGTCTGTAGATTTATTTGAGCATTTGCCAATGCAAGACTATCCACTTCTTTGAAATATGGAAAATTTTTCTTGTATTGGGCTGGTGTGTTATTGAGCATTTTTTGAGTTTTCTTGTAATGCTCAATCTTGTCTGCAAGCATTTTGTTGTATATAGAACGTACACAGCCGAAAGTCTTTACAAAAAGCTCTTTCTGTTTTTCATCTGGATAAATTCTGAATTTATAGGCTGTGAACATCTTTCTTCATGAAAAAATATAATAGTTTTTTTTATAAAAGTATAATAACACATTACATTATATATTACTAATATAAATATAACATAAAGTGATAGATATTTAGAGGTGGAGTAATTACTTCAATAAAAACTAACAGAAAAATAGATATTGATTTAGGTAGGGTAAAAGCAATTCATCCCACTACCTATAGAGGTAGGGGAATTCTTGCTAGATATCGTTAAAAATCAAACAAGTTGGTAATTTGATTTATTGTGAACAATTTCTTTTTTGTGCTAGTGTTCCTTTTCGCATTTGTCTTTGAGGACGTCGCTCAAATCTTTAAGTCTTTTGTTACGCCCCTTTAATTCTGCTGAATCGGCATATTCAATATCAAAGCAGAAGAAATCATAGTAATTTAGCTTAAATCCATGTTTCTTAGGTCTATAGCCACAGTAATACATATCACTACGATCTGTTCCCTGATACTTGTGTAAATTATCTTCTGTTGGGGCGTAACTGTGAAAAACGCTATACTCCGACCTTTTGTCTTTATCCGTCTTTTCAATCCATGGTGATTCTATGAATCTGACTATATCTCCCTTCTTAAAAGGCAGAGGAATAGTGATATACATGCAGTCTGTATAATGATCTTGCGGTTTGATGTTTATATCGTTAGCATAACAGTCCAAAAGCATCAGCTCCTTATCCATATAAGCCACGGCATATGGCAGCTCCAGATATTTCTGTTTGAAATATTCACGGTCAAATGCATCCTCGAAAGGAATTTTTTTCACCTTAAAATAGTTGTAGCAATCAGATTCTTCTTCAATTCGATTAAGGCCGTTTTCATAATTTTGAAAAGTCCCGATAAGTTTGTATCTACGTGAATCTGACAATCCGTAAAGCTGATAGCAGAAACGTTTATCCTCTTCTTTTAGGAAAGCAATCTGTCTATTTAAATTATCAAGGTAGTTGTCAATGAAGTCATGCAGTCTTATCCCCACTAATTCCTCAAAAAATTTGTTGGTAATTGATACAAGTTTGTCGTTTGTAGCTGTTTCTTTCTGCTCCTTTAATGCAGAGATTCTTTCATCAACAGTTAGAAAATGATTATTGAGTAGCAGAAACAATATCTGCTCTGAACTAAGTCTGTAATCAATTTCCCGCAGATAATGCTGAATGTTTTTTGAGTTAATAAACTTAATGCCATCCATGGTTATATCTCTTTTAGAATCAGTTCTTTCTCAACACACTTTTTTACCTGCTCAAGTGTGTACCATGGAGTATCAACCTCGGTGCAGATTGTCCCTATAATTCTGTATCTGCAGTTTGTATGATTATCATCTGGCTCAATTTCCATCGCCAGTTTGATCATGTGTCCAGTATCAAGTTCTACCCCATAATTTTGTCTTATCACATGGGGAGGCATCGGAGTATGTCCACTTACAGAGAAAACTTCCTTGTCATTAAAAATACGGGGTTCGTATCTATATTGGTCTAGAGCGGTCCTAGGTCTTCTCCAGAGAAAAGTATCGTCAAAGTTCTGTGGATCAAACGGATTTTCGCAGAATTTAACTTTGTCATGAGCTGGAATTCCTGCATGGGATAACAGAATATTTCCGCTAAGATAATGTGACTGACAGCGTCTGATGTAATCATCATAGATTTTTGGAAATCTGATTTTATTTTTGTTCTCGATGTAATCAGCACCTTCAGCAATGGCTTTGTCAAAGGAATCAAGTGTTTTATCTCCACCGTTTACGGTATGCCATAATGGTGTCCAATTTTTGTAATGCACAGTCTCCGGATATAGAGCTTCTAAAGACATGAATTCATGGTTTCCAAGAATACACAATGCATCAAGCTCCAGAAGTGTTTTTATAACACCGTAGCTGTCAGGACCACGATCAATCGCATCACCCAGAAATACGACCTTAGAACCTCCGTCATAATGCTTAAGCAGTCGTGACATCGCCTGACTGCAGCCATGCAGATCAGTCATGACAAACAGCTTTTCTGTAGGACTGAATCCTTTAACTTCGTAATAAGGTGTAACAAATGTTTCTGTATCCATTGTCATTTGTGCGTTATCCTTTGGGGTAGACCTTCATTTAGTTTTTTATACCCATGCTGCAGTGCTCTCTTTAGGCAGTTTTATTCCATCTTTTACTAGAAAGTAGATATGCAAAACAGCATGACCTGCATAATAGTAGTCAATATCAGTCATATCTGAGTAAATCTCTCTGGTCTTCGGATTAAAATGCAAAAAGAAATCTGGCCTTTTAATCCTATCTATTACATGACAGTCCATTGATACCGTTCCGTCTTCATGCATGGTAATGTTTCTTAGCTTAACCATAAGAACAGTTCCTATTTGAAATGGTTAACAAACTCGATTACTGTTTTAAGCTCATAAATCAAAGTCTTCTCATCAAGGCATACGCCTTTCTCTTTGTCATATGTATGATTTAAGTCAACTCCAAGAAAGATTAACCCTTCAAAAAGATGCTTAAATCTTCTCAATATCGGAGGTATTTTCCTCTCCCATGAAATATCAACACCTTCAGGAAGTTCATATGTATTCTCAAGAGCCATATCAATCGCAGAACTGTATTCATCATCAAAGGCTATATATCCAACCAAAAAATCTTCATATCTGTTGGATAGTCTTGCAGAAAAACATCTGAAACCGTCTATTGAGAACTCCTTGAATTCTGAAATATCCTTTGAAAATCCTTTAAGTTTGCTGAACTCGCCGTTGACCTGAAGTTCTTCCATCGTTATCCCCTATTTCTTTAAAAGCAGAACTGTGCTCCCTAAGCCTTTCTTAACGATTTTTCCAAATAATAATTTCATAATGCTTAAGATTTGGAACGATCATGTGCTAAAGCCAATGTTCTTCATTTCTTCTGCTTTTATGTTTATATTGTATTGATTAGATCTCTCAGAATTTATGAGAATGAAAATTTTGATTTTTATTTTGAAAAAAATTACTGCAATATTGAGATTAGAGGGCGGGAATTCGGAAGTCTAAGCTTTGTCTAACAGAGCTCTTGTAGCATTGAACCTTATTTAACCGTTCTTTCATAAGGAATATTGCAAAAATGTTACAAACCAAAGAACTCTTTTCAAATCCGGATTTTCAAGAAGATAACCTAGAGAAAGTCTTGAATAAGTTTTTAGAAGAAAACAAGTTATTGAAAATAATTGATATCAAATACAATAGAGTTTGTAGTGATATGGGGCAATATTCCTCTGCTTTAGTGATTTACGAAGTGAACGAACAGAATAATAGCTAATTTATCTACCCAGCTTTGCGATTCATCAGATGAACAGCCTTTCTCATGCTGTCATCGCCACGACGGTCGTAAATCTGGGTAGTTGTAATACTAGCGTGACCCATCATGTTCTTTACAGTATTTATGTCTACCCCCATTCCAAGCAGATTGGAGGCATAAGTTCTACGTAAATCATGAGGAGTCCAGCGTTTCATGTTGATCTTGTTAGCCCAATCCTGGGTGATTCTGTAGATTCTGTATGGCGTAAGTTTCTTTTCGAGAACATTATCGTGCTTGTCTACCAGACTGAAACATGCACCAGGGCTATCTTTACGGATAAAGAACCATTCTTTTAATCGCTCCACGGTTTCATCGGGTATGTAGCATTTTCTTTCTTTGTTACCCTTTCCGATTACGGTGAGGTACGGATCATCTTCGTTTAGATGAACGTTATCAAACTGTAATTCGGCAACCTCAGCTCTACGTAAACCGCAGCCTAACAGACATGAAATTATTGCTCGGTCACGAATAGCTTTTGAGCTGTCATAGCTATCAAGTTCCTCGAAGAGTTCATTCAGTTCCCCGTCATTTAAGGCTCTACCCTTGTGTACACGTGAGCCTCTGGCGCCCTTAACTTTTTTGATGAGCTCATAATCACGAGTTGAGATAACGTCATGAGCCCAGAGTCTTCTGGCAACGGATTTTAAGGCAACGAGAATGATGTTAACGCTTGCCGGAGCGTAATCCTGAGTTAGACGGGTGACGATTGCTGCAACTAGACTGTCTTTTAGTCCTACCCAATTGAATTCTTCAATTGTGGTGTTTATTGCAGTCATGGCTATATTCAGACAATAAACCATGGTCTTGCGGGAACGTTCAGACTGTAGGGAGACAAGATATTCCTGAATGGCCAGAATACCGATATTTGCGTTATCACGTGTCAGTGTAAGCGAATATAGATTGTCACCTGACATAACAGTTCTCCCAAGGTGTTTGTTCATGTTAAGTATATGACATTTTTATCGTCACTGTAAATTGTTTTGTGCCTTCTTTCAGGATTTTAACGTGACTGTAAATTATTTTACGGATTGTAATAAGCATTAAAAAAGTGATCCTGCACTAAACTGCATGATCATGAGCTGAGAAAAGATTGATCCATCATTGTAAAGTCAATGATCCAAAGGCATGAAACGAGTGATCATTTAACGAGAAAACCTAAATTTGGACTGTTTTGTTAAACCCTCTTCAAAGCCTTTTGTATGGGATTTGTTTAGAACTCATCGGGATAGACTTCTTTAGCCAAGGATAAGTTGTAATCTTTAATTGCTTTTAAACCATGAGAGGCTTTAGATGCTATAGCTAATCCTTGTAAAAGAGGTTTTTTTATTGCAATTTTTTTAAATTGCTCCATATCATTTAAAAATTTAACTGCTTCATTTGTATTATTTGCAATTTCTTGTTCAGATAATTTAATATCATATTTCTTACGGCACTCGAAATAATCTTTCCACTCTTCTTTTGTCATCTGGTTAATAGGAAGATTCCAACCGTTTGGCTTGTGTTCCATGTCAGTCATACAAACCTCTCAAACTAGAATTCATCAGGATAAACCTCTTTGGCCCATGATAAATTAAAATCCTTAATGAATTTCAGACCATGACAAGCCTTTGCAGCAATAGCAATATCTGGTATAAGAGGATTTTTTTTAGTTATTTCAACATATTTATATTCATCATCTATAAATTTACAAGCTTCAATAGATGTTTGTGTAATTTCTTCTCTTGTTTTTTTTATATCGTATTTTTTTCGACACTCGAAATAATCTATCCACTCTGCTTCTGTCATCTGGTTAATAGGAAGATTCCAGCCGTTTGGCTTATGTTGCATATCAGTCATAGTCACCTCACAACTAGAATTCATCGGGATAGACTTCTTTAGCCAAAGAAAGATTATAATCTTTCATCGCTTTTAGACCATGAAATGCTTTAAAGACAATAGCACTTCCTGGTAATAGAGGAACTTTTTTGGATATTTCCACATACTTATCTTGATCGTCAATAAATTCTAAAGTCTTTGTAAGAATATCTTTTATTTCTTCATCTGATAGTTTGATATCGTACTTCTTACGGCATTCAAAATAGTCCTTCCATTGCTCTTCTGTCATCTGATTTGTTAGAAGATTCCAACCGTTAGGTTTGTGCTCCATATCTGTCATACACACCTCTCAAACTAGAATTCATCTGGATAAACCTCTTTAGCCCAGGATAAGTTGTAGTCCTTTATTTTTTCAAACCATGACATGCCTTTGCAGCAATAGCAAGTCCAGGAAAAAGAGGATTTTTTTTACTTATTTTTACAAATTTCTCCTTGTTATGTAGGTAGTTATAAGCTTCATCAGATATTGCTTTTCTTTCTTTGTCAGACAATTTAATATCATATTTCTTTCGGCACTCGAAATAATCTTTCCACTCTTCTTCTGTCATTTGGTTTATTGGAAGATTCCAGCCATTAGGCTTATGGTCCATGTCGGTCATACTCACCTCGCAATCTAGAATTCATCTGGATAGACTTCTTTTGCCCAGGATAAGTTATAATCTCTTAATGCTTTTAATCCTTCAAAAGCTTTTGATACAATAGCAATGCTTGGTAATAGAGGGATTTTTCTTGATATTTCTATATATTTTCTCTGATCTGCTCTTACTTTATTAGCTTTTATTAAGTTTTCAGCTATCTCTTTTTCAGATAAATGAATATCATATTTCTTTCGACATTCGAAATACTCTTTCCATTCTTCCTCAGTCATCTGATTAATTGGAAGATTCCAGCCGTTTGGTTTGTGTTCCATATCAGTCATACACACCTCTCAAACTAGAATTCATCTGGATAGACCTCTTTAGCCCATGATAAATTACATTCTTTTAATCCTTTTAAACCAGAACATGCTTTAGCTGCGATAGCTAATTCTGGGAAAAGAGGGTTTTTCTTACTTATTTCAATAAATTTTTTTCTATCTTTAAGATATTTATGTGCTTCATCAGATATTTTTTTTCTTTCTTTGTCAGACAATTTAATATCATATTTCTTTCGACACTCGAAATAATCCTTCCATTCTTCATCAGTCATCTGGTTAATAGGAAGATTCCATCCATTAGGCTTGTGCTCCATGTCGGTAATTGTTGACTCCTTTTAGAATTAAGTTCCTAGTGTTAGGTACATCAATACTCAAGCTTTTGCAGTAGCCATGTATGACCTAATACCAATAGACTGTGTCTGACTGCGGAATAATGCCGCTGTTATATTTCTTAACGAGGTTATGAATTACATGACAGGCATAGCAATAATACTGAAAGCCTTTATACTTTCCTTTCTTTTTGTTTTCTTCTAATTCCTCCCGCAGTAGACGAGCTCTTTCTAAGTCACCTTCTTCTGCGGCAAGGTCAATAAAGCTCTGATCCATTCTTAAGAGGTCTTCTTCTAGTACAACTATTTCATAGTCACCTTCCGCAACCTCAGTAAGATCGATTTCTTCATTGATACGATCTATCGTGATTAGCCCTGCTTTCTTGTCCTTATTACCCTCGGGATAATAGCTATAGTCGAGTTTTTCTTTTGACTCTTTGATAAGTTCGTATATAACCATTTTAATAATCACTCATCTTTCACGTTACAGTGGTTATCTTCTGGGGCTTACTGAAATTGCACCAAACAGGCCGTGTTAAGAGTAAGAAACATTTTTTGTACAATTCAATCCGATTTCAATGTCCCTCATAGTTCTTCCAGCGTAAGGTAATCCAATCTGAAATTTGGAATTAAGAGTGTTCTTCTGGAAATGAGGTTGTACGACAATCTCATGTTCTCTTACCTTTGCTTGTCTAACTACGATAATGCCGTTTTTACGAGCTTCTTCACGGGCATAGTAGTCTCTAGCAATTAGCGCATATATATCAGATAAATTCATAATTATTACCTCTACACTTCATGTTTGGATTTTATGTTTTAATTTTAACTATAAGTTCTATCAGTTTTTATGAGAGTGAAAATATGAGTGAATTTAGAGATTATTCATTCAGCAAAATGAAATGGTCAAATAGCGGTAAGAATCTGTCTAAACAGCGATGATAGATATTCCATGGGGCATTAACCTTTTGGGGTAATACTGTGTTTAAGGCTTATCGTGTTTTGATAAGCCTTAATCTGCTTTTGGAGTGGAGAATTAAAATGTTCCTAATGTCTCCCACATACTAGTAACAGTAGTTTTCAATTTGCTGCAGTCATTTGAAAGTTCATCAAAGATATGGAACGGATCATCCATATATTCAGAAGTATCCAGATAGAACACCCTACCCACATGCTCATGAAGAAATCTGATGACATCACTTCGTTTGTAGGTTTCAAATTTTATAAAACTTAACGAATGGTTTTCTGCTATATATTCATTTTCTTTTAGCGACAGACTTGAACGTACAACATCGGGAATATCGAAACTGCAGTCGTATAAAAAGTCGTTAATGTCCCTGTAAGTTTTTACATTAGTAAATGAATCTGGCAAGTATAGGGAGTATAAAAACTCATCAGAATCAAAAGAGACATAATAAGTTCTGCTGATTTTTGTTATGTCATCAATTCTAGGATCAGTTGGCAATTTAAGCTCTTTATCTACATAATTATGCAGTTTTTTCTGAGCTCCGACAGCAAGATAGGCACTTTCAGGACAGTAGATTTTTACAACTTTACGTAAAGGAATCGTTTGTAAAGTCAGAGCCATTTTTTCTGATACATCAAGCTGTCCGTTAGTGGTTGGATTAGATGCCAATATAAATTCATTTGCCAGCTCAATACATTCTTTTGTGTTTTCCCAGGTAATCTGCTTTCCTTTTTTATCATTGAGATTATTAAGCTGAGTTAGATAAGCCCAATAAATAAGGTAATGTTCACCGTTCTGTTGATATACAGAAAGAGGAATGCCTCGTTTCGTTATTTTGAATTCGCAATCATCATAATATGCTTCAATATTACAGATTGCCTTACAGAAAATGTTAGGGCTGATTTTGGTGTAGAGCATTTCGTCTAAATAGTAGAATTTAAACTTGCTCAGATAAGTACGTAGTTTGTTAATTTCATACTCTGATGCAGACTCTTGGTATACATCTTCTGCTGGAGTAACCTCATAGACAGGTATGATAATCTTTTTCTCGTACTGCTGAATCAAATGCGGACTTGCAATAAAATCTTTTCTTATAAAGCTTTTTATAAACATGAAACGCTGTCTGTCTACAAGTTCCCTAGGTAGTGCATCATCCGGAAGGATAATGTGGGACTGATTGAGTTTGTTAAGGAACTCCACATAATTCTTGCACTTAACCAGACTGTATTCTGCGTTCTCGTTGTAATAAGTCAGGTTGAAACCCTCTGGACCATCCTCACCCCACCCTAGGATATAGTTTGAGTTTTCAAAAAACTCACCACAGGACTTAATCCAATCTTTAGCTTTGTCTTGTGGTGTGCCATAAGTTTCGTACTGATAATTGAAACACTCTGTTCTTATATCAGAAGGGATTTTTTTGTAGAACTCGGTTGGCAGCAGCAGATAAAAATCCTCACCACATAAATTGCGGTATGGATTCAAATTGTAAATAGGGTGAGTTGCATACTGATAGAACTCTGTCTCGTTTAAGCCTTTTTCTGTTAGGTTATGTTTAGTAAGTTTTAGCTGCTGGATCATGTTTAAAGGAATACTGTCTGTATCAGCATTTTTATACCATTCAATGTTCTCTCCTTTATAATCGCCTTCAAACCTCAAACCATAAACCACATAATCTGATTCTAAGTCTAACATTTGAAGGTATTTGAAAAGAGTATCCTGATCTGAATGGTTTTCTTGTATAAACAAGTTCCAATCAAGCTCCTTTGCGGTTGCATCTCTGATCATAAGAGGTAAAAAAAACAGATAATCGTAATCAGAATCTTCATCAACCTCGTCTATGGAGCAGAATGACAGTTTACATAGAGTTTTGTTCTGAATTGCTTTTATTAGACTAATAAGGGTATTTTTATAGGTCTTGTTAAGTATTTTGCTACCTGAATCAGCTTCTTTTAAAATATACTCAATACATTGGTCAGCTATTTCATTTCTCTGTTTTTTAGTAACTTCTGGAGATGATTGAAGCTCTCCTTCAAAGTTAATTAGCCCGCTGAACAACTTTCTTGCAACATCATAATTTCTAAAACCATATCTTATTTGCCGAGATCTAGTCTTATCTATTTTTGGAACAATTTCTAAAGCATCTCGTTCTGTTGGATAAAACAGATGAAGCAATGCGGACAGGTGTGCTACATCCTTCTCGATGTAGGTAACATTTCTTTTAATCTGATCCTCTGGTGTTCGCACCCTACCGTTTTTATCTGTTTTGGTTTCATATTTGCCATCCATTAAATATAAAGCAATGTCGTTTTTAGTCAGACCGTTAGGGGCAAGGAGGAGAAGGATGAAAACCTTGAAAAAATCCACATCACTTAAAAGATATTTAATAAAGTCTTTGTGTAATTTTTCTTTGGTTTTCTGTTCAAGTGTTTTTTCGTCAGTGGACTTGTCTTCATCTTTGGATGAATCTTCTATATCTTCGATAGAAATCTTACCGACGTATTTGTTAACTAATTCGTCAACCTTTTTGTAGATCTTCTTTAGGTCATAATTATCGATAGTGTCTGTTGTCATAATCCTATTCTCAGAAAATGGTATTTGATTGTTATTTCTGATTATAGGAAATTATGTTCTCAGTTTTTGTGAGAGTGAATGAATGTAACTAATTATTTTTATTAGGATATCAGAATTCGGAATGATGGTAATCTATTTTAAAAATAAGACCTTCATAATTCGTTGAAAGTTTGTAGAATTGAGGTTTTTCTATATGCAGATTATAGATATTGCAGTTTGGACTGCGCCTAGATTATTTATTTGGATAATAATCTCAGCCTATTTTATAAAAAAATTTTTTGATTTGGCGGCTGAAGATGATGTTAAAAACAGAAACAAGATTGCCCTACTACTGTTCTTAGTTTTCTTCGTATTTTTACCTATATGCTTCGCATATTAAATTCTCAACATTATTTGTCTTTTCTTCTTAATAAATCTTCTATAGCCGTTTTTATATTTACGATGGAGAGAATAAATTGTTAAAGATTATAAATCTGTAAATAGTTATCGATAATTAACTTTTTCAATGGCTGAAACTAACTGGCTTTTATATTTGTCGGCCATAGTGATGTAATTGTACATTAGGAATCTAGTATCAATTACAATACCTTGAATTCTTTCATATTTCTTTGGATTTGGCTTCCAATCCGCTATTGCTTCGCCGATATTTTTAATAATGCAATTACTATTTGATATTTGATTATCTTTGTTTTTTAAATCATCATGGAAAGGGTTATCTTCACCATTGAAAGGCATTATAAATGCATTGTATAGTATAGAATCAGGGACACCTTTAGCTCTTTCAATGTATTCTGCATACGTTATTTGCTTGTTGATATCTTGTCCATTTGGTAAATGATCAGGATTGCCACTATATCCATAACGATATAGTTTTGCATCTAATACATAAAATTTGTCTTTATAAATCATAATAGAGTCTGGTTGTAATGGCGTTTTTATCCTGTTTATACCGTAATCGAGAATCCATTTTGTTCGAGGAAAATATTTTTCTTTGTTTTCAATTCCGAATGCTTTATCAATCATTTTTTCCCATATTCTCTCGAAAAAATCTGTTCCAAAGAAAAATTTTTTTGAGGATGATTTTTCGTCTTTAAATTGTAGAATTGAAATCATGGCTGAAAATAATTCATGCTCTATATCGTTATGTGTTGATGCAAGTTTCTTTTCTAGTATGTAAATAGCCTCTCTTTTATCTGGTTGTATACCGGGTTTTTCTGGCATATAAGGGACATAAAGCCATCCCAACTTTTCAAATGCCTCATATACACAATAACGATGAATTTGAGTTATTTTTTTATTTGTATTTGGGTTTATCGAGCGAACAGTCATTTTTGTAAAGATAAGCGCTCCATTTTTCTGTACAAAAGATCTTTGTTCTTTTAACGTCCGAGACCAAGAAGCATTTCCTTTTGTATCTGTTTTGAATCTATGCTCTGTTTCAGTATAGTATCTGCCTGTTCTTAGATAATCTCTAATCACCTTAATGTAAGCATGCATAGGAAGCTTTACTGCTACTTCATTATCAATTTGGTCATCTTCGAGAAGGTTCTCTTCCTTCATGAACGAGGAAAGGACACTGATAAGATTAAATATGTCAGCGCGGAGAGATTCATCGTTTGGCGGAAGTTGGTAGCCAATTGGAAAATTAATTACAACATCTTCTGTATCTGCTTTTATTCCGACAAAGCTATCTCCTTCTCCATTTTTATTGACATGGCAATGTTCCCTTAAATTTTTCTTAATATTCATCGAAAGAACTATCCTGTTATTTTGGAAGACTATTAATCATGTTTGTCGGGATAGAAGATTGCTCTTACGCTAGGTTTAAAAATATTAAATCTATCTTTACCTTTTGAATAAACGAAAGTTCGGATTACTTTTTCTAAACTATCCATATTATCCGTATCAAAAAGAGATTCTGGGTTAAATTTAAAAGCATCGTCCCACAAGTATTTAAGGACTTTCTCCGGAAATTTGCGAATGTTCTTTAATCCATCTCTTATTTCGGCAAGTCTTTTATTTTGTTCTGGAGTAATATTGTTATTTCGTTCTAATTCTAGCAAAGAGTTAAGTTCAGGACGAAGTTCTGTGGTTTTATAAACATTCTCTACATTGAACTCAATGTCGCTTTTATGAATGAAGAATACTCCGAGACGTTTATCTTCTGCTGATGCAATTTTTGCTTTATTTGCGATTACAAGATTGTTTATTGTTGTACAAAATGTCTTCCAAGTAACCTCAGTATCTAATATTAACGCATCAGCTAATGAAGGGTGTACATTATCGAAAGTGTTTTCAATTAATCTCATATTCCATCTTCTTTGGAATGCGGTATCAAGTGTAAATACGTTTTGGTCAGAAGTATTCATTGTGCCAATAATTGACAGGTTTGATGGAATTCTTACTTTATGACTTCCATCTTTATACATCTGCTCAGCAATATATCTGTTTGTTATTCCGTACTCACTTGTGCCTATTGGATAATTTATTTTATTGACCGTTTTAAGCTCCAAGCTTCGATCTAATAATTGAAACACTTCTCCAAATATTGCAGGAGCATTTCCTCTGTTAATCTCTTCTATTATTAGAATATATTTATTTTGAGGATTGTTATATGCATCTTGCATAATCCTTGTAAAAGGTCCAGGGGTAAATATATATGTTACTTGGTTGTTATTTACATCTGGGAGTATTTGTCCTACAAAATCTGAGTAAGTATAATCAGGATGGAATACGACTCTCTCAACAATGCTTTTTTCATCTAAATACTCATGCTCGATTGTCCAACTTTTTCCTGAACCAGGCACGCCGTATAGAAGAATATTTAATCCTCCACTGATTCTTTTATTTTCAAGATCATCTTCTGAAAGAATTTGTCCGGATAATGTTTGTGTATTTGCATTTCCTTGGATGTTTAATGATAGACGCTGTCTGATATCATCCAAATTTTGTGTTATAGAGTCTATTGCAACTTTGCTGAATTCAGACATTGTTCAATCTCCTTTATTGCGTCGTTAACTTCAGTTATCCTTTCCTCATTGAAACATACTTGCTTATCGTCTCTCTCGATAAATATTCCTGCTTTTACGAAATTACCTTTAACGTAAGGAAAAGAGTTGACTTTACTCTGGTTACCTTTGCTATCGTTTTTCGTCTTTTGAGTCACATTTATTTTGATAATGCCTGCTCTGTATTGTTGTATTGTTTCCTTCATTTCTTCTATATAAAAAGAATTATTAGTCTTTCTTTTTTCTTGTATTAAGAAATATTCACATTGGTCGATACTTCCATAATTTTTTGCAAAACATAGAACATCGAAGAAATCTCGGCTATAGTTACAATCTTTCTTCTTCATCATAATAACAAGGCATTGGAAGAAAATAATTTCTTGTATTTTCTCAAGTTTTGTCAAGATTTCTTTTTTTAGTTCTCCTTCGGGCTCATTATTTGTTACCTTTATGGTTTTCAAAATATCTATGTATGTATGACCGATGTTTGTAAAATTAACAATAGATCCCTTTTTGGTCCCATCTTGATAAGAGATAATTCCACAATGCTTTAAAAAAGGAAGAATATTTCTGGCATAATTCCAATTTAATTGTTTTTTTTCTATTTCTTCTTTTATATTTGTTCTGGTCACTTCCCCTTCAATATTATTGATAATATCGAAATAAATTAGTATTTGCTCCTTAACATTGTCTGTTAAGGTCGTACCTGGAGATCCTGGACTTGAGACGGTAATATCCATAAATTATTTCTTTTTTTGTATTTGTTTCATAATTGCTTTTGCAATATGAGATGCAAGTAAAGGGGGTACAGCATTCCCAATTTCTTTATATTGATCTGTTTTTGTCCCAAGAAACTCGTACCAATCAGGAAATGACTGTAATCTTGCATTTTCACGTGCTGTTGGAATTCTATTTTCTGAATAGTGAAAATAATTTCTATGACCTGTATCAACAGTATGGCAAGGCTTAAAGCTTGGCATTCGCTCAAAGCCTTTTCGATATTTACGAATATTCCAATATTCATCTGGCAAATCATAAATAGTTCCACCATCTGGTACCATTGAAATAATATCAATTGTTTGTTGAGTGTGAATTGTTATTTGGTGGTTTTTTACTTTTTTTTGATTTCCCCTCATTAGTCTTTGATATTCATTCTGTGGCTCGGTTGCATAGTCATGTTCTTTATCTAGACCGTTTTCTACATTTAAAGGAAGCAAATCACTAATAGCATCCTTACTTGTAACGATTTTTTTTATTTTCTCTGGAAAAACAAAATTCGAATTTTTCATTCCAACAAAGAAAACTCTGCGTCGATTTTGAGGAACACCATAATCTGATGCTAAAACTTCTTTGAAAGATATGTTGTATCCAAGATTACCAAAGCGTTTTATGATATCGTCTCTAAACATTCCTTTAGATAAGGTTAACAATCCAGAGACATTCTCGATAACAAAGAATTCTGGTTTTACTAGCTTAACTACTCTGTAATACTCTAAGTATAGGTGATTTCGAGGATCATTATTATCTCTTGTTCCTACTTTACTGAAACCTTGGCAGGGAGGTCCACCGATAATTCCTACAATATCGTTGTTCTTATTTAATGATATTATCTGGTCATCTGATAGGGAATGTATATCCACACAATTTGCAACTTTATTCTTATGATTATAATTATAAGTGTTTACTGCTTGTTCCCACATATCAATTGCATATGAAACCTCAAATCCCGCCATTTCAAAACCGAGACTAAGTCCACCACATCCGCAAAAAAGATCTATAATTTTATTTTTCATTATTTAATAATTCCATGATTGCATCTGCAATACTTTTGGCCATGAGAGGAGGAACAGCATTTCCAACTTGTAAGTATTGCTCTGTCATATTTCCCTCGAATACAAAGTTATCTGGAAATGATTGAATTCTAGCCGCCTCACGAACAGTCGGAAGTCTGTGAAAAACAGGGTGATAATAGTTACTGTGTTGATTTCCTGCATCAATAGTAACTGATACATCGTCTGATTTTAGTCGCTTGTATGCAGACGAATGTCGGTTTTTTCTGTTTGAGTTCGTTGTTCTGTTAGTTTTCCATAATTCCTCTGGAACATCTTTCCAATTACCGCCCTGATGAACATAAGATATTCTATTTTGTTGTATTTCAGCAGGATAGTGAATATCGTGATTTACAATTTTATTGTTTTTTGCTCGTAAATATGTTCGATAAGGAGAATCTGGCTCTAAATGAAGTTCTCTAAAATCAGATGAAGTTCCTTCAAACTGGTATAACTCACCGATAGCATCCAGAACTGTTATTTGCTTTTCATTTTTTTTAATACTATTCATATCAAACTTTTTATTTTTTGTAATAATAAAAAAGTTTCTTAATCGTTTCTGGGGTACGCCATAGTTAGATGCATCTAGTATCGCATTTGTAACAAAATATCCTCGTTCTGTGAATATTTCTGTGATTCGATTTTTTGCATAACCTCCATTTTTGGTAATAATTTGAGGAACGTTTTCTATGACAACAACTTTTGGTTGAGCCAAATCAACAAACTTCACAAAGCCAAAAAAAAGTTTATTTCTCGGATCATCTAATTCAACGTAGTTTTTATTTGCGTTTGAGAATCCTTGACAAGGAGGTCCTCCAATTATCAAATCTACGTCTTTTATATTTTCGACTAACGAACAAATATCTTCTTTTTCAAGGGACAAAATATCAGCACAAATGCCTTTAGATTTTACGAAGTTTTTTTTGTATGTTTTTATTGCAGATTTATTAAAATCGATACCTGCTATTGGCGTAAAACCAGACATTTTAAAACCTAAACTCAAGCCTCCACAGCCGCAAAATAAATCTATAAACTTATGTTTATGCATTATTTGTTCTCTTTACTCATCTATTAGTTCACAGACATCTATTTTTATATTGTTTTGTTTGCAATAGTCGTCAATCAATTTCATTGCTTTTAGATTAGGTTTTGCTTTTCCTGTTTCCCATCTATTGACCGTAGCGAAGGAAACTCCTAATTTTTTTGCAAAACTATCTTGTGTTAGAAAAGCTTTTCTTCTGATTTTTTTTATACTTTCAGAAAAACTCATATATAAAGCCTTATCGTCATTTTTATAACATTTATGTAACAATATTATACTATATTCATCCCTTAACAATAACGGTCCAATTTGTGAATGGTATTTTCGTCTTACTATATGATTTCAAATAGAATAACCATAGATAAGGTAAATTTGGATTATAATCAATAATCTTGCTTTGATAATTATGCTAATCACAGTATGATTTTCCTTTAATATTATTACCAAGTTAACTTTTTTTAACTAGCAATCTATATCATATTTTCATTCTCATAAATTAAGAGAGACTTCATTATTAAACTTTAGTCATCAGGTAAAGAAACTTTCCTATGAATTTTTATAATGGAGCTTAAAATGCAAGAGCTTGATATTAACAAGATAGACCGTCAGTTTATGCTTACTGAAAACAGCACAGAAAATGCAGTTTTGAATTATCTATGGAACATTATTCAAAACGTTCCTGTTGAAGATTACTTGCAGGAGGCAGCTACGGATGAAAATGTTAGCAACACCCTTGCCTACCTAAGATTAGCTTGTTTCATCCCTTTTTTCCTAAGAGCGTCAGATATTGTCTGGGATTTTGACGATGGTGGTGATAGGGCTTATTCCTTCAATGACAATCTCAGAGAGCTAGTTCTTGATGATGAGTTAATTAATCCATATACACTTAACATTATAAAGAACTGCCTTCAGAATAAGGGGCTAATAAATCTATCTGATTTTGATGCTCTAATTGATGATGAATATTTCTACAATGATGAGAAGTGGTCTTTTTTCAAAGCTCTTGCCGACTGCTTTAGTGTAAGAAAATACCTAAAGTCCCTTCATATCAATGATCTTACTGTATTGTTCAGCAATATTTGCGATAACGAAGATGCTCAGAACCTGGCTAACAGTGTCTATGCTCCAGGTAATATGCTTGACGCTGAAGAGAACAACTCCTCTAATTCTATTGATAATCACATGGATTATGACATTAATGAGGATCTTGTTTTCACCAAAGAAGATGAGCCGGCTTTTTTAGACTGTGATTTGGATGAATTGCCTCTTTCACAGGACGATCTGGATTTTACGGATGAGTCCGAGGAGAGTGAATCTTCAAATTCCGTAGATGGTGGTATTGAACCTGATGCAGAATCAACTACCCATAAGTCACACGATGATGTTGATCAATCATATGAGTCGGAATGTGAAGATGAATACTATGTGCATGAGTTTGACTCACAGGATGATTTTGTAGAGTTTGTCGTGCAGCATTCTGATGAACTTTTCCCTAAAGCCCCTACCTCAATTCAGTGCCATCTTTATTCCTTCTTAAACGGTGACTGTGACTAATACAAACTGCAAAGGAAAGGCGACACTGTTCGCCTATTCCTCTGTTGTATAAACATTATTCTTCCAACATTCTAAGTCCAGAAATACCTCCATATTTTCACTCTCATAAAAACTGAGTGAACTCATAAATACAATTAAAGCAAATAGTGAGGATGTGATTATGAGTACGGAAATCTGCATTAACTATAGCGATGAACTTAACAGATACGTTGGCTGTTCTTTAGATAATGAAGAAAGCACATATTCAAGTTTAGGACGATATCAAAAGGCTCTGTTAAAAGAGGCTTTGAGTGGTAATGTAAAACGGGAATATGGTTTCGCTCTATCCGGAAACTACACCGGCAGTGAAGATACCAAAAATAGTATAGGTGATTCTAAGACTGTCAAGAAAGAAGCTCTGTTTGAACACAGTGCCCTGGCACAGGAACCAGATGCTTTGGTACATAGTGCTTTTCAAAATTACTTTGGAGGATTGGCAACTGAGCCAGACAAGAAAAAAGCATTTTGCTATGCGACAAAAGCCTGTCTTCAGGGTAACTATGATGCATTAGGCGTTCTTTGGGAAAATCATCCCGTTATTACCCATCCTCTTTATGCAGCATACCGGTTGGAATTTTTAATTAATTCAAATGCCAGATCGTTATATAGAACTTTTTTCCGTGCTTTTAACCGTACTTTAAACCGGGAGCCTTTTGATTTTCAGTCTAAGGAGCTCAATACACATCAATACACAAAGTTCTGTGCATATTCCGAACGTTTGACGGAAGATGAAATAGAATTGCGTCGATTCTATTGGTCACAGCGCCGTATGATTATAAAAATGGCTTTTGATTTTTCATTGGGGAGCTTGAAGAAAATACAGGAGGGAGAGACACCGGATGAAGCTGATGATAAGGAGTATCTTCATTTCTTGTATTGTCTTTCCCTGCTTGAAGAAATAAGACAGGAGACGGAAAGACACCGAAGCTATAGAGCTCTTGCCGGGTTACTGAATATTCTTCGTAGAGAGGTTAGCGATCTATCTTCCCATAAATCTCTTTCTCGTATTCTCTTTGATAAAGGCATGGAAATAGTAATCACCAGAATGTATCTGGAAAATTATTCCAAATTAGCATCACACAAAGGCAGCAATTACCTAAAAGCTCTGGCAGACAGACTGATAACTAGGTTTGAAGATGAGAAAGATACAAATCCATACAGAAGATCACCATACTGCATAAGATTGATAAGTCTGTATGAAGTCTATATTCGAAACGGTAACATCCATCAGGAACTGAATGAAGTCCTGAACAAATGCACTGTTCCTGTATTTAACATAATCGCTAATGAACTTGCGATTGAAAAACTTGTTGCTTCGACATTAAGTGATTTGTCTAAGAAGTACAAGGGTGAAACTATCTTAATTATTGAAAATGACAAGTTAAGTTATAACAGTAAAAGTTTAGCTGGCTATCTTGCTGATGCATATAAAATTCTTGCCTCTAATCTTGTACGGATTTGTGAAGGCGTTAATACAGAACCTCAGTCATCTATTATTTGCAAAGAATTTTATGTGGTTTGTGCAGCTTTTATCCGCGGTTATATGGTACTTGATCCTGTTCTAGCCTATAACAATTGCGAATTCTCTGAGGCGCTTAGAGACTTCATAAAATACGCTATTGATAATCTATCTTTGCCGCCTCAAATGCTTGCAGATATAAAAAAGCCTGTTCCTTACTATGGTTTTACTGCAACAACGGCGTTAGGGCTTTATCTTCTGGATAACAGTGAAGGCAAATATTCCGAGCAAATTTCCATACTCAATAAACATGAGCAGGAAATCGTTGATCTCAGACTGCAGATTCTGGAGAAGGATTTAAATAAGATTGTTAAAAGCTTTGACCGTATAAAGGACAATCCTTCAGATAATTATGATTATCTTCTAAAGGAGTTTCTGCATAAAATGAGCTGTTTTGACTTAGATAAGATTGTTAGACAGCACAAATCCAAAGATATGCTTTCACATGCCTGTAAACTTCAACAGATACTCATAACAAGGGCATTATCTCAGCAGTCTGACACAAAAGGCATTGCTGCAGAATGTGTGCATGAGTTAACTCTGAATCGTCATTTTCTCCCTTTCTTAGAAAAGCTTGAGGAAACGTCAGGTGGTAGCTCAGAATTCGAGGAGCTTAAAAAGAAACTTGCTGCTTTTGAATCTATTTCTGAAACAAAATACCCTAAGAGCCTTCTGCTTATCGGTGGCCCTAGTTACGGGCTATATGCCATGAACCGCCTGAACAGTCTCTTTATTGACATAAGAAAGCTGTTTTCGGCAGCTGATACTTCAGAGATTGACAAAGATAGGCTTAAACAGTCTCTTACTCATTATTACCGGTATCTTCTTGCCTATAACCTATGTAATCCGCTCAAAGAAAACAAAGAGCTATTTGCTCAGTTCGAGAATGGTTATATAGGTTGTCTTCAAAACCGTATCTACCCTACTGCTGAGGCTATCAGTGTTGAAGTTAATGAAGCTGAAGACATTATGTTCAAAATCCCAAACATGAAGGTTATTGATTCATCTTTAAAAGATAAAACAGATTTATTAGAGGACTTAAGTAAGAAGTCAGACAGGAGCAAGAAAAAAGTGAAAGAAGTAGATTTAGATGATTCTTCTACAGAAGAAGAGGTTTCTGAAAAGCACTATGAGCTTAAAAATGCTGATAAACCTCTGCACATTGTTGGAAATAGAAAACTCTCACAGATATTAAACGAAAAGATCATCAAGGTGCTTAAGAGTGATCCTGTGAAAATGAAACTGTACGGACTGAACATTGTTCCTAACTTTATTCTCTACGGTGAACCTGGCTGCGGTAAAACCGAAGCTGTTAGACAGTTCTGCGAGCATTTAGGCTTAGATCCTGTGGTAATAAACTCTGCAACGATTGGTGCAACCTGTATTCATGAAACTCCAAAAAACATTCATGAGAAATTTGATGAGGCTTTTGAGAAAAAAAATGGTGTAGTCATAATTGATGAGGCCGATGCTTTTCTAAATGAACGAGAAGGGTTAAGTGATAACCAGGAACATAAGGTTGAGGAGCTAGGAGCTTTCTTACAGTGTTTTGATAAAGCCGTTAAGATGCATACTCTGGTTATCTCAATGACCAATTACCTGAACAAGATTGATAAAGCAATTTTAAGAGATGGCAGATTAGGTCTTCATGTTGAAATAACTAATCCGGATAAAACCGACCTTGAGGAAATAATCAACAACTACTTTCAAAAGTCTGAGCTAGATAAACTTGATAAGACACAAATGGTCAAAGCTCTTAACGGTCAGACTATTGCTTCTGTATTCTCAATCTTTAACGGAATAAGAATGGATGTGGTCATGAATGATGTTGAGCTATCTCATCAGTACGTCATGGAGAAGATCAATAATGCTTTAGGCTATACCCTTAAGCCTGGAGCTCATTTCTCCCTACCAGGACAACAGGAATTTGAGGATTATGTTAATAAGAACATCGTTGATCATCTGGTCAATCCTGATGTTTACCGTAAATTCAACTTGAAGTTTCCTAACTCCATTCTGCTCTATGGTCCAACCGGTACAGGTAAAACCTATGCAGCAAAACAGTTGGCTGAATTCTTGGGCTGGGACTTTATAAAACTTGATTCAAAGTCCATCGGATCAGAAAACGTACAGGGAAGTGCCATCAAGATTGCAAGAGTATTTGATAGAGCCAGACGTGAAGCTCCATGTATCCTCTTTATTGATGAGATTGATGCCTGGATTCCTAAACGTAATGGCCGTTCCCACAACTCTGAAATAAGTCAGGTTAACGAATTTCTTTCAAATATGAGTCAGCTTAACAGCGATAATCTGCTTTTAATCGGTACAACCAACCGTATTGATGATATTGACGAGGCAGCCCTAAGAAACGGACGTTTCTCTACCAAGATAGAAATCGGCTATATGAAGGGAGAACAGGTTGAGGAGCTTTTAAGCAGTCTTATAAAGGATATTCCTTATGATGACAGCATTGACCTAAGTGAAATCGCTAAAACACAGGATAACAAGTCCGTGGCCGATATCGTCGCTTTCTTTGAAAAGGCCTGCCGTTTCAGTGCTGAGAACAAGTATGACTTCCTGACCAAGGAATGTTTCCAGAAAGCTATGGATACTGAGACGAAGAAGGATGAATGCCGCAGAATCGGTTTCCTGTAACCGAGGGAATAACGCAATAGCATTAAATGAGGTGCTCTCTATACTAAGATATGAGAGCACTACGCAGAAAAACAAGTGGTGAGCAAATGATTTACTTTACATCAGATCAGCATTTTGGACATACCAATATCATCAAATACTGTAACCGTCCTTTTGAGTTCAGTCGAGAAGGCACTCTTAAGTGTGATGAGTTTATACGTGAGAAGTACTGCAGCGTTGTTAAAGAGGATGATATCGTCTTTTTCCTGGGTGATATTGCGCTATTTAAAAGAGCAGATACGGAGCGCATAAGAGAGATTATAAGCAGCCTTCCAGGACAGAAAATTCTGTTAAAGGGTAATCATGATCATAACAAAAACCATTTCTACAGAAGCTGTGGTTTTCTGGACGTAAGACATTATCTGAACTTTGGAGATTACTTTATCTGTCATTATCCGCTGTCTGTTGAGGAGGTGGAAATCAATCAGCGTGTTCAGGAGCTTAAGCATCTGTATGAAATAAATGGCTGCAGTGTAGTGATTCATGGTCATACTCACGATAAATTCATTCCAGATGAGGCAGGCATTAAGCGTATTAACGTCTGTGTGGATAATCCTCAGACCGGATTTATGCCGGTTAAGATTGAGGGGATTCCAGAGCAGCAGATAGTTGAATACGTTAATTCAATCGTTAGACAAGGAGCATAATTCTACTCTGTGTTGTTTCTTAAAACAGTTCTTTCACTCTCATAAAAAGAGATAGTTTCTATTCATATAATTTCCATAAAAGAACATTAAGGGAGTTGTTAAGGAAGTCATTTACTGTATGGCAACTCCTGTATATGTCGCATTATTTAAGTTTCTAAGAAAACAATTTGGTGTAATGGAGAATTGAAAAGTGATACCTACTCTTGCATCTGGTTACATACCTTCTGTAATTGATAAAACCGAGAAGTCAGAACGAGCCTATGACTTATTCTCAAGGCTTTTAAAAGACAGAGTTATTTTTATCTGTGGGGAAGTTAATGATGCGGTCAGTGAACTGATTGTTGCACAAATGCTGTTCTTAGAAGCAGAAGATCCAAACAAGGATATATTTTTCTATATCAACTCCCCTGGCGGTGTTGTTACTTCAGGTTTAGCCATTTATGACACCATGCAGTACATCACTCCGGATGTTTGCACTCTATGTCTTGGACAGTGCTGCTCTATGGGAGCTTTTCTTCTGTCTGGTGGAGCAAAAGGTAAGAGATATGCCCTTGCCAACTCAAGAATCATGATCCACCAGCCATTAGGTGGATTCCAGGGGCAAGCTACCGATATTCTTATCCACGCCCAGGAAACACAGAGACTTAAAGACAAGCTAAACCGTCTTATGTCAGAGCATACAGGCAAACCTCTAAAGACTATTACCCAGAACACCGAACGAGATAACTACATGAGTGCTGAAGAAGCCTGTAGCTTTGGCATTGTTGACCATGTTGTCTCCTCAAGAAAGGAAATTGTTAAGGAACTCTAGTTTCCCACATGGAAATTTAAAACAAAACTAGATTCACTCTAGGTTTGATGCTCTTAAAAAACTTGTATTGATTTATTTTTGGGAAGAGGTGTGATTATAAGCAAAAAAATGCTTATATATCTGATAGATACCGATGAAAAGGTGTGTTTAATATGTTATAATTTTATCTGCTAAAACAAAAAGTTAACATAAAAAAACACACCATGAATATGATACCTAAAAATACCTCTTCTAGCAATTTTACTGATACATTTTCTTCTCTTTTTTCTGTTCTTGGTCTTTGTAGTTTACTCAAAGTTG
>NZ_FPAH01000013.1 GCF_900116345.1 Succinivibrio dextrinosolvens
CAAACCATAAACTTGCCAGAGCCATCAGTGATGTTGGATTCTACAATATCAAGAAGAATCTTAAATATAAGATGGAGTTCAAACACAGAAAACTCCAGGAAGTGGATAGATTTTATGCAAGCTCTAAGATCTGCAGTAAGTGTGGGTCACTGAAAAAAGATTTAACGCTCAGAGACAGAGTCTATGAATGTCCTGAATGTGGATTGACAATAGATCGCGATCTGAACGCAGCGATTAATCTTAGACAAAAGATAAAAAAAGTAGGGGAAGCTATCTCCGAACTTAAGCCTGCGGAGCTGACGGCTCTGTTATCTGATTTAGCAATAAATGGGATAGCAACCAGCAGTGTTGAAGCAGGAATTAGGTAGAAAACCTATAAATTTATAGCTTTTTATATATTTTTATAGGTTTTTATAGATCCTAAGTAGCGGGCTTTTGTGAGATTGAAAATTGATTCAGAATGACCGAATTTAAGAAACAAAAAAGCCTCAAACATTTCTGTTTGAGGCGACTCTTCAATAAGTGATAGTAGAACCTACTCTTTAATTAGAGAGGTTAAAAAGCCTTCATCTACAGGGATTTCCTTACCTGTAATATCATTTGATTTCTCTGAGGCTAGGAATAGGGCAACATCGGCAATATCCTCTGCAAGAGAGGTCTTATCAGACAGATTCAGTGGATCGGTATCCATAGCCTTTTCCTTTGACATTGGAAGGTCGATATCTGCGTTTACAATAGTATTGGCCTGAATGTTGTATTTACCCCATTCAACAGCAATACTTCTGCTTAGCATAACCAGACCGCCTTTAGCTGCAACATAAGCTGCAATTCCTGGTTTGACGTTATCTGAGATTAAGGATGCAACATTGATAATCTTGCCTGCACCTGCTTCCTTCATGCCTTCAAAGCATTTCTGTGAGAGCAGGAATGCTCCGGTGAGGTTGGTCTTGATGTTCTTGGTCCAGTCTTCAAGCTCGAGCTTCTCTAAAGGTTTTTCGATTGCAAGATCAGTTGCATTCACCAGAATATCTACTACCAGATCGGCAGCTTCAATATGACCGAAAACCTCTTCAATTGATGTTTTTGAGGTAATATCACAAGGCATGGCAATTGCTTTGCCTTCGTCGTTAGGATCAAGTTCCTGAGCAATAAGAGCGATTCTATCTGCATCTCTTGATATCAAATATACAATAGCGCCTTCTTCTACGAATTTTTTGGCAATTGCTTTACCAATAGGTCTGCTTGCGCCGGTTACAATTGCACATTTGCCGGATAAAATCATATTCCCTCCAAAAGCACTAAGGCTGTTTCTTTTATGGTGTCTATTTCTGATTTTATAATAAATTTCAAAAGTAACTTCGATCACTGTCAAAATTCGTGAAGACTAACTCTTTGTAGTAGCGAATAAAATTTAAAAAAAAGAGGTGTAGCACATTATAGTAACCTTGCATTTTTACAGTTTAAAAATTGAAGATAGCGAATTGAATGCTCTCTTTAAACGAAATATTAGAGTTAAGTTTTGTGCCTGTATCAAAGCAAAGATATAAAGAAACCGCGAAAGAAAGGAGAGAAAGAAATGAAATGGTAATTAAAGATAGGACTAAAAAGGCCGGCAAATAAAGCCAGCCTTCTTATATTTAAGAGTTTATGTAGCTATTACATTACACCCTGAGCAATCATTGCATCAGCAACCTTACGGAAGCCTGCGATGTTAGCACCTAGAACAAGGTTGCCCTCAACACCGAACTCACGAGCGGTGTCAGCTGCATTCTTGTACAGGTTGGTCATAATGTTGTGAAGCTTTGAGTCAACCTCTTCGAAGGTCCATGAGGTCATGCCTGCGTTCTGCTCCATCTCTAACTGAGAAGTAGCAACACCACCAGCATTAGCTGCCTTAGCAGGACCGTAAGCAATCTTAGCGTCTAAGAACTGCTTGATAGCGCCTAGGGTTGAAGGCATGTTTGCACCTTCAGCTACAACCTTACAGCCGTTCTGTAACAGGGTCTTAGCATCTTCCTCGTTTAACTCGTTCTGAGTTGCACATGGGAATGCGCAGTCTACTGGATAGCACCATACCTGATGTTTGCCTGCTGGGTACTGCTCAACTGGAGTGTACTGTGCAGTCTTTACTAACTCTGCATAGCGGGTCAGACGAGCACGCTCAACTTCCTTAACCTGCTTTAATACTGCTACGTCGATACCGTTTGGATCATAGATGGTACCGGTTGAGTCAGAAACGGTAACTGGGGTAGCACCTAACTGATATAGCTTCTCACAGCAGTAGATTGCAACGTTACCTGAACCTGAAACAGCGCACTTCTTGCCCTTTAGAGAGTCTGCACGATCTTTTAACATTGCGTCGGTGAAGTAAACAACACCATAACCGGTAGCTTCAGTTCTAGCTAAAGAACCGCCGTAGTTCAGACCTTTACCGGTCAGAACACCTTCGTACTTGGTGGTTAAGCGCTTGTAAGCACCGTACATGTAGCCGATCTCACGACCACCGGTACCGATATCACCTGCTGGAACGTCAACTAAAGCGCCGATGTAGCGGTGTAACTGAATCATGAAAGCCTGGCAGAAACGCATGATTTCGGTCTCTGACTTGCCCTTAGGATCGAAGTCTGAACCACCCTTTGCGCCACCGATAGGGGTACCGGTTAGAGAATTCTTTAGAATCTGCTCAAGACCTAAGAACTTTAATACGCCCTCGTTTACAGTTGGGTGTAATCTGATACCGCCCTTGTATGGACCGATAGCTGAATTGAACTGTACACGGTAGCCCTTGTTAACCTGAACCTGGCCCTTGTCATCAACCCATTCAACTCTGAAGCTGATAGTTCTCTCTGGCTCAACCATACGCTCAAGAATCTTGTACTTCTCGTATTTTGGCTCTTTTTCTACAACTGGCTGTAGAGTGGTTAGAATTTCTTCAGCAGCCTGTAGGAACTCTGGCTGATAAGGATACTTTGCTTTTAATGAGTCTAAAACTCGCTGGGTATATGATGACATTGATGTCTCCTTGATTATTGTGTGTTTAATCATTTTTCGATTTAGTATGAATTTACAAGAGACATTTTTGTGATGCAATAAAAACTGCTATATTCACTGATATAGTGCATGTAAGCGTATTTTTAGTGCAGAATGGTTAAAAATGGCGTTTTTATAGAAATAACATTTAAATATCAGTGTGTTAAGTATATTAGACAGTGTTGTTTTATTGTGCAGAAATGTAAATTAGGGCTGATTTTGAGGTATTTATATAGAAAAAACTTGCTTAAATCTAACCTTGATACTTCTTATTTTTAAGAAAAAAACGCCCTGAGCTGTATTTGTTCAGAGCGTTTCCATCTAATTATGAACAACTGGAGTGCTAGTTTGACAGGCCTTTATCTGACCTAAGTTACAGGCGGATTTATAGAGTTCCTGAGCCTGCTCTATATCTTTTTTCACTCCTATACCTTTTTCTGTAGCCTCTGCTATATATAGGCATCCTTCCGCATCTTTAAGGTTACAGGCTATCTTGTAGTATGATGCTGCAAGTTCATCATCAACTTCATTTCCTTTTCCTTCCTCATACATAAGTCCTAATGCGGTGCAGCCTGTAGCAACAGCGAGTTCACAGGCTTTATGATAGGAATCAAGAGCTTTAGCATAATCATGGCGTAACCCTTCATGATCCTCAGCGCGCAGCTCTCCAGCATTAAAACAGCCTAAGCCGTTCTTGTTGTTGCAGGCCAGATCAAAATATTTAACGGCTCTTTTGAGATCAGCCTCGACGGATTCTCCTTCAGTGTAAAGTGTACCGAGATACATACATGATTCTGCATTTCCAAAGGAACAGCCCTTTGAGTAGAATTCAGGTGCCTTAGAGCGGTACTGCTCGAATTCAAAGCTCTCATCATACAGCTGAGCAAGATGCAGGCATCCTTCACCGTACTGAAGTTCACAGGACTTGATATAGAATTCGTTGGCTTTACGTAAACTCTTTCTTGTTCCTTTACCGTTCATGTAAAGATTGCCTAATGCAGAGCAACCCTCTCCACTGTTATGAGCACATGCCTCCTTGTATACAGAGATAGCATTCTGGTAATCTCCAGTAGCGACGTATTTCTTTCCTACCAGATTACAGTAGGAAACATCTCCATTTTCACAAAGCTTGCTCCATCTGTCATTTTCCTCATTAGCACTGACAGCAAAGGAAAAACAGCTGCCTACAAGAATGGCAAGAAGGAAGTTTTGAATACGATTGTTTTTTAACATAAAGCCTCTTTGCTGTAGTTCTCAGCGTTATTTAAATCTTACTTTTTTAATCAATAAGTTGTAATTAATTCACAGGAACAGATCTATTCTTTAAGTTTAGGTTTCTGTTTTCTTTATTAATGTGACCGGTGAGAAGTTGTTGATACGAATAGTAGCGATTTTTTGAAGTTGTGGTACAACTCAAGAATAGAGTTCTAATGATTGGAAAGGTCGAGTTATGTTAGGAGAGGATTTTCTTGCTTAAGAATGTGTTTGTGGGTGGAGGCGAAATTATAAGGTCCAGCAACAGCTGGACCTATTAGAAATTACTTTAATGGTGGAATTCTCAGCTTCTGACCTGGGTAGATCTTGTCAGGGTGCTTTAACATAGGAGTGTTTGCTTCAAAGATTACATTATACTGAGCGCCTTTACCTTTACCGTAGCACTCTTCTGCAATCTTCCATAGAGTATCGCCTTTTTTAACTTCATAGAACTTGGATTCCTCTCCTGCAGAGGCAACCTTAACGCCATCAGTCTTAACACCGGCAATACCTAACTTGTTGCCAACTTCAAGCACAGCCTTTTCAAGTGTTTCCTGATCTTTAGCGGTGCCTTTTAGGACAACGTTATCGCCGTCGAGCTCTACGGTTAAATCTTTGGTATCAAGACCTAAAGCATCCAGATCTTTTTTCAGATCAGCGGCATTGATTTCTGCAGCAGTAGCAAGACCTAGGATCTTTTCTCCAACATCTTTAATAAAAGAGAAGAAACTCATTTATAACACTCCTTAGTTTTAAATATATTTATGCGCTATATCTAATTAAAACGTTAATTATCAAGCGATTACAGCTATAGTTGTAAAACTTCAGCTGCACATTCTTGTATAACATAAAATACATATGGTTACACTTAGGAGAGAATATCTGATCACAAAATTCGTGGCTTTTTTAAGAAAAAGCTATCGGTGGTCGCATTTTTAAAGTAATTTGTCTGTTCTGAAGTCAACGTTGAATGTAAAGAAAAAGAAGACAAAAAAGAAGATGGAGTTATTTTAATCTCAATTTGGAGGGCCAGAGAGAAAAAATACCTCGTAAATAACGAGGCATTTTCTGAATTCAGTGATGAATTATAAGCTGTAGTAAAGCTCAAACTCTGCAGGATGTGGAGTTGAACGTACTCTGGTATCCTCAGCTGCCTTAAGCTCGATATAAGCGTTGATCATATCCTCTGAGAATACGCCACCTTCTAATAGATACTCGTGATCGTTCTTAAGAGCCTTAAGAGCCTCATCTAATGAACCACAAACCTGAGGAATATTTGCTGCCTCCTCTGGAGGTAGATCGTACAGGTTCTTATCCATTGGCTCACCTGGGTTAATCTTATTCTTGATACCGTCAAGACCTGCCATCAGCATTGCAGCGAATGCCAGGTATGGGTTTGCACAGCAATCTGGGAAACGAACCTCAATATGAGCTGTCTTAGGATTTAAAGCATATGGAATTCTGATTGAAGCAGAACGGTTAGCTGCTGAGTAAGCCAGCATTAGAGGAGCCTCAAAGCCAGGAACCAGACGCTTGTATGAATTGGTTGCAGGGTTGGTGAATGCATTTAGTGACTTGGCGTGCTTGATAATACCACCGATGTACCATAATGCTTCCTGTGACAGACCACCGTACAGGTTGCCTGCGAAGATGTTGTTGCCATTCTTGTAGATTGACTGGTGGCAGTGCATGCCTGAACCATTGTCACCAAAGATTGGCTTTGGCATGAAGGTAGCGGTCTTGCCGTACTGATGAGCAACGTTCTGTACTACATACTTGTAGATCTGAACCTCATCAGCCTTCTTGGTTAATGAATTAAATTCGGTAGCGATTTCGTTCTGACCTGCAGTAGCAACCTCGTGATGATGAGCCTCAATAACCAGACCCATCTGCTGCATAACCTTACACATTGCAGAACGGATATCCTGTGATGAATCTACAGGAGGAACTGGGAAGTAACCGCCTTTAACGCCTGGACGATAACCTTTGTTTCCACCCTCGTATTCGGTAGCACTGTTCCATGCAGCCTCAATATCATCAATAGCTACGAATGAGCCTGAAATATCTGACTTGAAACGAACATCATCGAACAGGAAGAACTCTGGTTCTGGACCAAAGTATGAAACATCACCGATACCGGTTGACTTTAAGTACTCTTCAGCTCTCTTTGCAACTGAACGAGGATCACGGCTGTAGCCGGTCAGAGTCTCGGTTTCAAGGATGTCACAGCGAACGATGATGGTAGGATCAGCGTAGAATGGATCTAACTGAACAGTGTTGATATCAGGCATCAGAATCATGTCTGACTTATCAATACCACACCAGCCTTCGATTGAAGAGCCATCAAACATCTTTCCCTGATCGAAGAACTTCTCGTTGATGCAGGAAATTGGAAGAGTGATGTGCTGTTCTTTACCTTTTGTATCGGTAAATCTTAGATCAGCAAAAACAACATCATTTTCTTTGATGAGATTGCTTACTGCGTTGAAATCCATTTAGGTGCTCCTAATTATTAAATAAAAAACCAGCTCCATTTTTTTATGGCAGTGATTTTCGTCAAATACTTCTTTTAAGTCAAAGGTTATTTTTGAGGCTTAAAAAAACAAGGCTAGATTGTACTATATGGGGGAGTATGGGGCAAATTATCTGCACTTTTGAGAGGAAGATTTTTTCAAAAAAATCATTTAATTATCATGGTGTTAATGATGAGATTTTGCTCTATATGTATGACTTGCAAGACAATTACTTGAAAAATAGCGGTTTTAGCGTGTTTAAAAAAATATAGAAAATAAATGCGATTGCACTTTTATGGAGCAAAAGACAAAAGAACATCAGCTGAAATAATCAGCTGATGGTAAGAGGTGAATTAGTTAAGCTCTAAAGCGTAGACTTCTTCGTTGATGAAGAAATCTCCCATATCCAGACCGGTATCTCTTACTTTCTGCATTCCCTTCTTCTTGTAGAAATCAAGTCCAGGATTGTGTGAGTTGATAATAAGTTCAATGGTGCAAGGTAAGATCTTAGAGCGGACATATTCCTTTACCTTGGTAAAGAGCGCGGTTCCGATTCCCTTGCCGATGAAATGCTCGTTTACATAAATTTTCTGCATCAAAAACAGGTTTGGCCCCTGCTGGATTACAGATACAACTCCAAGATCTTCTCCATTGAAGTTGGCAATGAAGTAATCTGTGCCTGCACCTATGGCATCTGATAGTGCCTGCTGGGAGTAAAGCTTATCCAGCATGAAATCAATCTGTGCAGTGGTAAGAACACCTTTGAATGAAGATGGTACAAGCTCTGATGCAAGCTTCTGCAGAACACCAACATCTTCACTAGTTGCTTTTCTGACTGTAATCATAGAAACCTCAGATTTTAGTAAATCTTACTTGTTGATCTATAAAACATTTTAAAATAGTAGGATTATTTTTCCATTATAATTGAATGAATTATGTGATAAGGTTCACCAAAGTTGCTATGTTAATGCGCTTTTATATGCCATTTTTTAACGAAATTAGGAACTTTTGGTGCGTTGTCTGAAATTCTGAAAAGCAGTCTTTGAATGGTTGATAGGGGATATAGAAAATAATCAGCACGCAAAACTCTTTCTTTTATGAAAGAGGAAAGCGTGCCGAAAACTATATTGTTTTTGAATCTAAGTTCGCTAGTTGTTCATACTATAGCATCAGACGATAGATGTTTTTGGCATCCTGCTCATTGATTTGCACAAATCCACCGATGGTTCCATTTCGTCCATTACCGTAGCAGGCATTGTGTGCTAATGTATCGATATCTTCCTCTTCAGCTCCAAGTTCAGCAAAATTACTTGGCATACCAATGCTAGTTAAGAATTGTCTGAATGCCTTGATACCTGCTTTTGCGGTATTAAGAGGACAGTCATAATCCATTTCGCAGTTCCAGACTCTTACGGCAATTTTTGCAAAACGCATTACGTCATGTTCAATATTGTAAGTGAAAACTGCAGGCATAACTACAGCAAGTCCTGCACCATGAGCGCAGTCATAAATAGCAGATAATTCATGCTCAAGATCATGACTCGTCCAGTCCTGTGATCTGCCCACGCCACAGGAATTGTTATGAGCCATCATACCTGCCCACATGATATTGGCACGTGCTTCATAATCATTCTGATAGGCAATTGCCTTAGGGCCTTCTGATTTCATGGCTAAAAGCAGTGCTTCAATCATGCGATCGGTTGTTTCAACATTAGCAGTGTTGGTTAGATATCGCTCATAAAGATGTGCCATGATATCGGTGATTCCACAGGCTGTCTGATAATTTGACAGTGTCATGGTCAAAGCTGGATTTAATATTGAAAATACAGGACGCATTCCTTCAGCGGTGGCACCGCGTTTGTACATACCATCAAGTTTGGTGATAACAGAGTCAGGAGAACCTTCACTGCCTGCTGCAGAGATGGTTAAAACAGTACCAACAGGTAAAGCCTTTTCAACTAGCTTTCCTTCGTAGAAATCCCAGAAATCTCCTTCATATACAGCACCAACGGCAATAGCTTTGGCAGAATCGATAACACTGCCGCCACCAACAGCAAGTACAAAATTTATTTTTTCCTTACGGCAGATATCGATTCCTTCATATACAAGATCATCTGTAGGATTAGGTCTTACTCCTCCTAATTTGACATAGTCAATATTCTCTTTTTTTAGAGATTCTTCAACTCTCTCCAGAAGACCTGTTTTAACGGCACTTTTAGACCCGTAGTGAAGAAGAACCTTACTTCCTTTGAATCTCTTTACATAATGACCGGCTTGGTTCTCACTATCTTTGCCAAATACAAAATAGGTTGGTGAATAAAATGTAAAGTTTTCCATAACCGCTCCAGCTAATAAATAATAAAACAGTATAATTTTACCTAAATACTGAAATTTGACTTTGAATGGAATCTAAAAATTTTACAAGAATCATTTTTTGTGTTTAAGGGAGTGAATTCTGATAAGGGGGAATTGAATACTGTTCTGTGACTAAAGAGAGATTATTTATCTATTAAATAAAAAAAATCCGAAGCTTTAAATTTAGAGCTTCGGATCCTTTCAAATTACGTTAAGAAGTAATTACTTCTTGTACTTCTGATTTACCATCTCATGCAGTTCCTGAAGAGAATGTACAGTTGCATACTCATCAGCACTGATTGCCTCAACAGAAGCAATAGCCGCATTCAAGGTTGTGGTATAGCAGATATCGTAACGCAGACAACTGCGACGCAGAGAACGTGAATCCTCAACAGACTGACGTCCTTCAGTTGAGTTGATAACCCAGTTGTACTTACCTGATTTAATGAAGTCCAGAAGATTTGGTCTTGCTTCATAAACCTTGTGTACATGAGTACATTCAATTCCTGCATCTCTTAGAGTCTGACAGGTACCCTGAGTTGCTTCAAGCTTGAAGCCTGCCTCAATCAGCTTGCGACCAAACTCAGGCAGTCTGTTCTGATCTGACTTCTTGATTGACAGCAGCACAGTACCTGATCTCTGGATTGGAGATTTAGCTGCCAGCTGTGACTTAGCAAAAGCCTCTGGGAAGGTTGTTGCTGTACCCATGGTTTCACCGGTTGATCTCATTTCAGGTCCTAATAGAGGATCTGAACCTGGGAACTTGGCAAATGGCAGTACAACCTCCTTAACTGAGTAGTAAGGAGGTACAACCTCGTGAGTGATACCCTGTTCAGCAAGAGTCTTACCTGTCATTACACGGGCAGCGATCTTAGCCAGTGGTAGACCTGTTGCCTTGGATACGAATGGAACAGTACGTGCGGCACGTGGGTTAACTTCGATGAGGTAAATCTTGTCTTCACGGATAGCCAGCTGTACATTCATCAGCCCTTTAACATTTAATGCTAAAGCCAGATCTTTAGAGATCTTGGTGAGTCTGTCGATCATATCCTGCTTTAAGTGATATGGAGGGAGTACACATGAAGCGTCACCTGAGTGAACACCACACTCTTCAACGTGCTCCATGATACCGCCGATAACAACATCCTTGCCGTCTGCTACTGCATCAACGTCGATTTCAGTTGCGTGATCAAGGAACTTATCCAAAAGTACTGGAGACTTGTTGGAAACCTTAACAGCCTCAGCGAAGTAGGTACGCAGATCATCTTCACCGTATACAACTTCCATTGCACGACCACCTAATACGTAGGATGGACGAACAACCAGAGGATAGCCGATTTCGCTGGCTACGGTAATTGCCTGGTTCAGAGATGTTGCAGTGCCGTTCTTTGGCTGCAGCAGCTGTAACTTGTTAACAACTTCCTGGAACAGTTTACGATCTTCTGCGCGGTCGATATCGGTAGGGGAAGTACCGATGATAGGCACACCTTCAGCCTCAAGCTTCTTTGCTAGCTTTAAAGGAGTCTGACCTCCGAACTGAACAATCACACCAACAGGCTTCTCGATACGTGCAATTTCAAGTACGTCTTCAAGAGTTACAGGCTCAAAGTACAGTCTGTCTGAAATATCGTAGTCGGTTGAAACAGTCTCAGGGTTGCAGTTAACCATGATTGATTCGTAGCCGTCCTCACGAAGTGCCATTGAGGCGTGAACACAGCAGTAGTCAAATTCGATACCCTGACCGATTCGGTTAGGACCGCCACCTAGAACGATAACCTTCTTCTTGTCAGATGGGCGTGCCTCGCACTCCTGCTCATAGGTTGAATACATATAAGCTGTTGAGGTAGCAAATTCAGCAGCACAGGTATCAACTCTCTTGTATGTTGGGTAAACCTCAAAGAGCCATCTGCGAGCGCGAACCTTATCCTCAGTAGTTTTCAGAAGTTTTGCAAGTCTTGCATCTGAGAATCCACGTGACTTGAGGTCCTTCATCTCATCTGCATCAATTGACTTTAAGGTTCTGCCACCTAAAGACTGCTCGATATCAATGATTTCCTTAATCTGACACAGGAACCATGGATCGATCTGAGTGTATTCAAATACTTCCTCAACAGTCATGCCTAAACGGAAAGCATCGCCGATGTACCATATACGGTGAGCACCTGCAGTCTCAAGTTCGTGCAGAAGTTTTAATCTTGCATCAGGCTTCTTCATATCAAGACGTGGGTCGAAACCACTCTTGCCTGTCTCAAGTCCGCGTAGAGCCTTCTGCAGAGATTCCTCGAAGGTACGGCCGATAGCCATAACCTCACCAACAGACTTCATCTGAGTGGTCAGGCGATCATCTGAATTAGGGAATTTTTCAAAGTTGAAACGAGGGATCTTGGTAACAACATAGTCAAGGCTAGGCTCGAAGGATGCTGGCGTCTTGTCGCCGGTGATGTCGTTTCCAAGCTCATCTAAGGTATAACCTACAGCTAGCTTGGCGGCAATCTTGGCGATAGGGAAGCCGGTTGCCTTTGAAGCTAAAGCTGATGAACGGGATACACGTGGGTTCATTTCAATGATAACCATGCGTCCGTTCTTTGGATTGATACCGAACTGAACATTTGAACCGCCAGTCTCAACACCGATTTCACGCAGAACAGCCATAGCAGCGTCACGCATGATCTGGTATTCCTTATCGGTCAGAGTCTGAGCTGGTGCTACGGTGATAGAGTCACCGGTGTGAATACCCATTGGGTCAAGGTTTTCGATAGAGCAGACAATAATGCAGTTATCCTTATGATCACGGACAACCTCCATCTCGTACTCTTTCCAGCCGATGAGTGATTCGTCAATTAAAAGTTCGTGGGTAGGGGATAGTTCTAAGCCTTTGTTACAGATATCCTCGAATTCCTCTGGGTTGTATGCAATACCGCCACCGGTACCGCCCATGGTGAAGGATGGTCTGATAATACAAGGGAAACCAACCTGTTTCTGAACTTCCCATGCTTCCTGCATGCTGTGTGCAATACCGGCACGTGGACATTCAAGTCCGATTGCCTTCATTGCCTTATCGAATCTTTCACGGTTCTCTGCCTTGTCGATGGCATCGGCCTTAGCACCGATCATCTCAACATTGTATTTGGCAAGCACACCGTGCTTTTCAAGATCAAGGGCACAGTTTAAAGCTGTCTGACCGCCCATGGTTGGCAGCACTGCATCAGGACGTTCCTTTTCGATGATGTTCTCTACAACCTTCCAGTGGATAGGTTCAATGTAGGTTACATCAGCAACATCAGGATCGGTCATGATAGTTGCAGGGTTGGAGTTTACAAGGATAACCTTGTAGCCTTCCTCTCTTAGGGCTCTACATGCCTGAGTACCTGAGTAGTCAAACTCACAGGCCTGGCCGATAACAATTGGGCCCGCGCCTAAGATTAAGATTTTTTTTATGTCTGTACGTTTTGGCATCTGTTATCCCCTAAGCTTTTTCTCTGTATTTGCGCATAAGCTCAACGAAATGTTTAAATAAAGCCATTGGATCGTGTGGACCTGGACTTGCTTCAGGATGTCCCTGGAAGCTGAAGGCTGGAGCATCGGTACGCTCTACACCCTGTAAGGTTCCATCGAACAGTGATTTGTGAGTAGCCTTCAGATTGGCTGGAAGAGTTGCCTCATCTACACAGAAACCGTGGTTCTGAGAGGTGATGTAAACTACTCCGCTCTCCAAATCTCTTACTGGATGGTTAGCGCCATGATGACCGCACTTCATCTTGATGGTCTTAGCACCTGAGGCTAAGGACAGAAGTTGATGTCCAAGACAAATGCCGAATAATGGGATCTTATGCTCTAAGAAGGTTCTGATAGCTTCCTGTGCATAAGTACATGGTTCAGGATCTCCTGGTCCGTTGGACAGGAAGATTCCGTCTGGATTCATTTTTATAACTTCACTTGCAGGTGTCATTGCAGGTACAACGGTAACCTTGCAGCCTAGTGAAGCCAGAATTCTTAGGATGTTGTATTTAACGCCGAAATCGTAGGCCACTACGTTGAACTCGGTACGGCTCTTGTTTACATAGCCCTGACCTAGTTCCCAGGTACCCTCGTTCCAGTCGTAAATCTCTTTGGTACTTACAACCTTGGCAAGATCCATTCCCTTGATTCCTGAGAATTCTCTTGCAAGCTTTAGAGCTTTTTCAGCTGTCATTTTAGGATCGGTTGATAAGCATGCATTCTGGGCACCTTTTTCACGAAGGATTCTAGTCAGCATTCTGGTATCAATTCCATAAATTCCTGGCTTTTTATACTTTGCAAGAAAATCGCTCAGATTCATGGTGCTGCGGAAGTTTGAAGCTACCAGAGATAGATCTCTTACAACCAGACCCATTGCAAAAACATCCCGAGATTCGATGTCTTCTTCATTTGTACCGTAATTGCCGATGTGAGGATAAGTAAGAGTGACGATTTGACTAGCGTATGAAGGATCGGTAAGAATTTCCTGATATCCTGTCATGGATGTATTGAATACGACTTCACCAACGGTGGTAGTATTTTCAGCGCCGAACGCTTTACCTTTAAATACAGTTCCGTCAGCGAGAGCCAGAATTGCGGATGCGACCACAAAGACCCCCAAAAAAATGATTGAGAACACCGAGTGACGCTGATCTTTGGTGCATAAATATTTTCACCAGGATCATAGTCTGAAATATTTTAGATGAATCTCATACTTTTTCAAGAAAAAAACATATTTGAACCAATTTGGTTATATCATGTGCTTTTTCTTTGTTTTTTTTCACAATTATTCCAGCTTCCTATAACTGCTATAAGAAAGTTCGATATAATTAAGTTAAAAAAAATACAATAATAAGCGTATCCGGATATCGATTTTCTAAGAATGTTTAAGCGCCAGCATAAGGTAGAGTTGAAGATAAAAAAGAGCACCTTAATACTTGAGTGTGCTCTCGCTCTTGCTGTCGCTGCGGCTGGTGGCTGTTCATCAGATGGGAAGCCGATTAAATCCTCCAATACAGTTCCCAATCCTATAACCATCAGAGTTGACGGCATCAAAAGACAGGATGTAAAGGATAACGTCTACGGCTATTTATCCGCACTGCCTCAGATTGCCAAAGAAAAATCCCGATTATACGGCAAGGAGATTTCCGATAAGATTACTCTTGCGGTCCACTCCTATGGTTACTATCATCCCAGGATAAATCTTGATTATCCTAAAATGGATTCTCCATCAAGAGTCCTTGTTGCTGATGTGGACTTGGGCAAGCCTTTATATATCAGAAATTTCCAGATTGAGGTTCTTGGAGAAGGTGCTTTTTATAAGTCCTTCCAAAATATTATTGAGAAGAGCGGAATCGGTCCTTATACTTTGCTGGATCACGGCAAATACGAGCAGCTTAAAGCCGACCTAAAGGATAATGCCATCTCTTTAGGTTTCTTTGATTCAAAGCTTATCAGCTCAAGAATTCTTGTATATCAGGAGCAGAACGCTGCGGATATTGTCCTAATCTTTGATACCGGCAAGCGTTATAAATTCGGAAGTCTTATTACTGATGAGAAAACCGACTGGTTACTCACTCCATCCAGGTCGCTTATTAACTTTAAGGAGGGGGATTATTTCTCCTCAAAGACTCTGAACAATTTCTCAACCTCGCTGTCTCAGACAAACTATTATCGTTCCGTGGATGTACAGCCTGTTGTGGAAGACCGTAAGGAAGATAAGGTTCCCGTCAAGCTTGGTCTTGAAAGACAGTCTAAGAATCAGTATCGTGTGGGTATAGGTTTTTCAACAGATGAAGGTATCCGTGGCCTTTTAGGCTGGGATAAGCCTCTTATAAGCAGGAAAGGTCATTCCTTCTCATCCTTTATCAGAGCGTCACAGAAAAAGAAGACTGCTCAGGCTATTTATAAGATCCCTTATAAGAATCCTAATCTTGATTATTTCTTTATCAAACTCGCTCAGACAAGAATCGATCTGAACGATACTTTGTCGGATATTTCACATGCCTCCTTTCACTATGTGGCCAACATGGTTGGAACATGGCGTCGCGATTACTATATAGCCACAGAGTATGAAAATTATACCCAGTCTATTGAGAAGGGGCATTCCTTTAATACCATGCTCGGAACTACTCTTTCAATGAGAACCTCAACCGGAGGCCTAGACCCTAGAGCAGGTTACACTATTATTTTTGATAACAAATTCTCTACGAAGGCTCTCTCAGATCTGACATTCTGGAAGAGTGAACTAACTTTCAAAGGTGTATTATCACCTACAGAGAACACAAGATTTTTATATAAATTATATCAGGGCGCAAACTTAGGCTATGATGCCGGTAAGGTCCCACCTTCTATGCGTTATTTCGCTGGTGGAGATCAGACCCTGCGTGGCTTTGGCTATAAGTCACAGTCAACAAGAAATTTTAAAGATGAGCTTACCGGTTCCAAATATATGTCCTGCGCTACTGTCGAGTTTGAATTTCCGATTGGTATCAGCAACAGCAGAGGTGCAGTATTCTTAGATTCTGCTATCGTTACCAATGATTATAGAAAGGATCGTCATCTTCTGTACGGTCCAGGCATCGGTTACCGCTATATAACTCCTTACGGTATTGCCAAGATTGATGTGGCTTATGGAATTGATAATAAACGAGATAAGCACGGCTTAAGATTACACCTGCAGTTTGGCCCAGAATTTTAAATATGAATGTAAGATTAAGAAAAATTTTAAAAATTTCTGCACTGATAACTGCCGTTCTGATGCTGACAGTGGGCTCGGTTTTATATTATGCCCTGTGGACAACATCGGGAATGAAGTATATTGTCTCCAAGGTGAACAGCTCCTTATCAGACATACTTTCCATTACAGCTGATATAGATGAAGGTTCTGTTCTTGGTGGATTTAAAACCGATAGCTACTTTGAGGTCAACGTAAAGGACGTTGTGATTATACGTGCCAACAGCCTTGATCTTAAATATCATGCTCTAGGTTATCTTTCCACTGATATCTTTAAAATTGACCATTTAATAGCCGATAAGCTTGAAGTGGAGCTTACCTACCAGTCTGATGAGGATGACTCTACTGAGGACTCTTCAGAAACTGCTGCTGTAGAACCTGAGGATGAGGAGCCATTCCGTCTTGATTTTCTGGTCAAGATTGCAATCAACTCTTTAAAACTGAAGGACTTTGCTTATCTTTCAGATATTGTTGATGTAAGAGTCCCTAAGGCAGATCTTGTTTTGGAAGCTCATGATGATTTTGCAGGCGTAACCTCAGGTGTCATTGAAAACCCATCCGTACACCTAAAATATACAGGTGATGATACACCAGAGCCTAACAATCTGCCTGAGATTCTTACCTTTGATAATGGTAACGGCGCCATTGAGAAAATTACCGATATCGATCTTCCACTAAACTGCGCATTATACAATCTCAAGATCAAACAGGGCAGATACTATCAGGATGGCTATGATACCGGCCTTGTGGATGCCACAGTAAATGCCTTATGGGAACATACTCTATTAAAGGTGTTTTCCGTTAGAGCCTGTCATGCTCTGGGTGAAGTCAGTGTATCAGGCACTATAGATTTTGTTGATTATTACAACATGGATTTTGTGGTTTCGGGCGTCGGCTACAGCACCAAGTACAATCTTGAGCATTATGAATCCGCCCTATATGGGTTGACTGGTGAAGGTACCATTAAAGGTGATCTGGTTGATCTCAATCTTGATGCGACCATAAATACCCCTAAAAAGGTTGATGTTAAAGCCAGAATTAATACGTTATCCAATGAAGTACCGGTATATCTTGGTGTCAAATCTGACAATATTACTTTCCCGATGGTGGATTCTGAGGAGTTGCAGAAAAAGGCTAAGACCTCTCTTGAGCATGAAACGGTAAAAGATATTGTTTCAAGTATTGAGTCTGTGGAAACCGGTATCTCTTCAAGCATCAGCGAAGAGGATTTAAAACGTAATCTTCTGCGCTTTAAGAATGTTAATCTGACCTTGGAAGGCGCTATCTTCAAAGAGATGCCGCTTAAATTTGATACGGTATTTTCTGGCTATGGCTTTAAGAAGACCAAGCTTAATCTTGATTCTGTTCTGACTTTATCTGATTTTCAAATCAATAATTTTGCTCTCAGCGGTCTGTTAGGTGATCGTGTAGTGAAAGGAAGTGCTGAAGGTCTGTTTTCCTTTGATGAAAAGGTCGGCTTTGACGGTAAAGTCAGCTTCAAGGCTGATGATGCAGGAGATATCTCCGAGTTCCTTAAAGGCGGTCTTGAGATGGACTCTCAGTTCAGGGTATTCTCTGACTCAAAATCCAAAGCCATTGAAGTTGGCGTTGATCATGTTAATGCTAAATTCAATCTTAATTCTCATCCTTCAGAGCTGGTTATCAAAGACTTTATTGGTGTTTCTGATACAGGTTTTCATGTAGACAAATTTGAGTTTAATCAGAAAGAAAACTCTGTTCATCTGAAAGGTAATCTAAGTGATAGTTCGTACCTTGACGGTTCCTTTGAACTTCCGGATTTATCCATGATTATCCCTGGAGCTCAGGGCCGTTTCACGGGACGTCTGGCTATAAACGGAGATGCAAAGTCTCCTCGGATCTCGCTTGCAGGAAAATCAGATCGCTTCTTCATTAATAACATTTTTATGTCAAATTTTGTGTTTGATACCGTAATGGACTTATCCTCAATGCGCATGAATCTGTCTATGATTGCCAATACGGTCGCAGTATCAAAATACATTAAGCCGTACAAAAAATGCTCTCTGGACTTCTCTGGGGATCTTCCTCATCACAGACTTACATTTTCCTGTGGTTCAGGTCGAGGCAGCTACATGTCAGCTGAAGGCTCGTATGATGAGAACAAGAATTCCTATGCAGCAAAGATCATGAATATGTTGGTTGTATCCAATGTGGTTGATCCTCTATCTATCAAAGAACCTGTTGACATTAACTGCAATTTCAATGATAAGAGCGGACGTATTTCTCCTATTACTATCTCGGATGGCTCCTCTACCTTAACTTTATCTGAGATTCTCTTTGCACCTGGTACCCTTAAAACAGTTGTTGATCTGGATAAATTCAATCTTCAGGTGATAAACAAATACCTACCAGAGGAGGTTAAGCTTTCAGGAAAACTCTCTGGCCATTCTGATATCAATATAAAAAACGGAATTCCTAATATAAAAGGAGATATCAAGTCTGAAAACGGCAGACTAATGGCATATTCAAGCTTTATTCCCTATAAGGAGATACATCTTGATTTTGATGCAGACCATCAGAAGTTTATAACCGATCTCAATGTGGAATTAAGACGTGAACTTGGTGCTTTAAGTGTTAGTGCTCAGGTTAATGAGCCTTATTCCTCAAGAAAGCTTTCTGGCAATGTGTTCCTAAAGGATCTGAATCTTGATCTGTTTACAGCCACCACCAAGCAGCTAAATCTTCTTGAGGGTCTTGCCAATATCAAAGGCACTCTTGGCGGTACCCTCAATTCTCCATTATTCTTTGGTGATATAAATGTTAATGGTAGAGCAGATCCTGCACTGAGTATTGGTGAAATCGATAAATTTGATGTCAGTGTTAAGGCTGACGGTTCAAAGGGTAAAGTCAATGGTGTCTTCACTCTGAACGACTCTGATCTAAAGCTCACAGGTGATCTGGAATGGTCTGAGGGGGCCCGAGGTAAGCTGCATTTTGATGCTGATAATCTTCCATTCTTTCTTTTAACCTATGGAGAGGCTGTTGCTAATATTCGTACTCTCTGTGAACTTAATGAGGTTATCAAAGTTACAGGAAAGGTTGATATTCCCCGTGCCACCATCAAATTCAAGTCTCTTGATAATAAGAGTATTGCTCCTTCCAAGGATGAAATCTTTGTTGATTCCAATACTAATCTGCGTGGAATGATGATTGACAAGAAAAAGGCGTCTGCAATCAACAACGACATGGTCATTGATGTACAGATCAATCTTGGTGATAACGTCAGAGTTAATGCCATGGGAATCCGTTCTCAGGTTGTAGGCGGCGTGAACATTACCAAAGCCTCGGATTCAAAGAAGCTCATATCAACGGGAAAGGTCTCATTAGAGCATGCTACCGCAGATATGTATGGTCACAAGTTTATCATCAATCATGCTCATGCAGTATTTAAGGATGATATTACCAACCCGGCTTTAGATATTGAAGTTGTAGCAGATCCCGGAGCCATCGATGATGATGTTCTGGCAGGTGTAAAAGTTACTGGCTATGCTGAAAAGCCGGATATAGCCCTGTTCTCAAGGCCTGCTATGAGTAAGAACGAGATTCTAAGCTATCTTCTATACGGGCATGGTCTTGAACGTAATTCTTCAGGTAACTCTGACACCTCAAGCACACAACTTTTGATGTCCCTAGGACTTGGAACCACTGCTGGTATGCTCAATTCTGTTGTAGGAATCTTCGGTATGGAAGGGTTGCAGTTGGGCTCTTCTGGAAGCGGAGATGAAACACAGGTTGAAGTTCAAACCTACGTGAACAACAGATTGCGTCTTTCATATGGATATGGTATTTATAACTCGGTTAATGAATTTAAGATCAGATACGAACTAATAAGAAAGCTGTACGCTGAATTTGTGGCATCAATCGATCAGTCAGTAGATCTTATCTACAGCTTTGATACTAATTAAAATAGGTAGAACACTTGAAATACGTTTTTACAGAAGCAACCGAAGAAGCTCAGAATGCAGCTGATGCCATTGTTGAGCTTGAATATCAGGATTTACTTCCTGTTATTGAAAGAAAAGATTTCAAAGATACAAGTGAATTTAAACCTCGCTCCTTTGCCAAGCTTCAGTTAAGAGCCAGAAATGCTGTAAAAGAGCTTATCAACAATCCTTACTCCAAGATTCTGATGCTATGTGGCAGTTCAAGAGTAAATACTATTGAGATTGCCCATGAATTGGTTTCTGAACTTGCAGGAGAGGAACCTACCATAGCCTATGCTCCAACCAAATTTGAATTCTTCGGCAATGACAAGGTTGACGGTGTTCTGACCTCTAAAGGCTACGTCATAATGCCTTGTTCTCATCTTTTAGATCATCCTAAATGGCTGAATATGTCAGATGCCTGCATAGCTCAGAATGACGGGTTGAAACTGATTCTATGCGGTGATGCTACCGAATGCGCATCTCTACAGATGATCTGGCCTTCACTTGATAATGTTCTTCGTTCTGATATTGTCATGGAATTTCCTATCGCTGGCGGAGTAGAGCTTATGTCTTCACTCGTGGCAAGCTATGTGTCAAAGTATAGGCTTCAGAACTTTTCTCAGGATGCAATAGAGCTTCTGTGCATCTGGTCCTCAAGACAGTCTGGGGATAGAAGATGGCTTGGTATTCCCGAGATAAGACTGTGCACACTTGTTATTGCTGCTAATCGTTATGCAAAAGGTAATACCGTAGATAACCTTGCGGTATTAAAAGCCATTGCTGCTGAAGATTACCGTATCAACTATTTTGCTGAACTTGAATTAAGAAATCATCGAGACAATCAGATCCTGCTTGCTACCGAGGGTGAGGAAGTTGGGCAGATCAACGGTCTGAGTGTTATTGAGACTGCCGGTACCTCCTATGAATATGGGGAGCCGGTCAGAATCACTGCAACCTTAAGAGCCGGCGGTGAGGGTGATGTTATTGATATTGAGCGCAAGGCAGAACTTGCGGGGCAGATCCATGCCAAGGCCATGATGATTATCAATGGTTTTCTTTCAAATGAATTTGGAGCAGAACAACCTCTGCCCGTATCTGCAAGTTTGGTATTTGAACAGTCCTATAGTGAGATTGATGGCGACTCTGCTTCCTTAACCGGTCTTTGTGCGGTTATTTCAGCCTTATCTGACTTACCTATTCGTCAGGACCTTGCTGTAACCGGTGCTGTTGATCAGTTCGGTGATGTTCAGCCTGTTGGCGGTGTTAATGAAAAGATCGAAGGCTTCTTTAAGATCTGCCGTCTGCATGGTCTTACAGGAACTCAGGGCGTGATTATTCCTGCTTCATGTGTTGATCAGTTAGTATTGAGAAGCTCTGTAATCTCAGCTGTTAAAGAAGGAAAGTTCCATATCTATGTTGTTTCTCATGTAACCGGAGCTGCCAAGCTTCTGCTAAAGACTCCATGGGGCGATAGTTCTATTGAGAATTCTATCTGCTCTAAGATATGTACAAGACTGGATGAGATTGGTAATGGGAAGAATCCTCGTCCATGGTGGAAGTTCTTTTAAAATACTTAAAGAGTCTTCTTTTCTGAAGACTCCTTGAAAATGATAGTATATTAATAGTATTTAAATACAAGAATAACTATTCAATAACCAGTAGATCTCTTGCAATCTTGGTAGATACTTCCTCTCCAGCTAAAGCTTTCAGCATTTCAAGTCCGAATGCAATTGCATAATGAGCAGATCTTGCCGTTATGATTTTTCCATCCTCAGATACGGAGACTCCCTGTTTGCTGAAGTTCTTACCGCATTCACAGCCTGGATAGCAGGAGGCTGTAGTCTTATCATCAATGAGTCCGTGAGAGTAAAGCACAACTCCAGGGGCTGCACAGATAGCTCCGATAAGCTTTCCTTTTGACTTCTGTTTTTTTAGCAGGTCGATAACCTTGTCATTCTGAGCCATGTTTCTGGTACCAGGACCGCCAGGAACAACGATCAGATCATATTCCCCCTCAAGTTCATCTATATTGGTGTCACATACAGCGACTGTTCCATGGGCTAAAGCAACCATTCTTGAGCTCTCATCTGTAACAGCGGCTGTGGTAATTTTTACTCCTCCTCTATGCAGTACATCCAAAGCAGCTGTAACCTCGATATCTTCTGTTCCGTTTGTGTATAAAATTAAAGCTGTTTTCATAATGGTATCCTTACCTGTTTATAGGGATTATTATTTTTCGTACTAATACATTGTGCACCAATACGAAAAATTTTTTTTGTTCTACCTTCAAAATTATCTGAATTGACATTTCATTTTTACAAAGATTCTCTGAAAAATCTCTATTTATCATCTACTCTTAGATAGAGTGTTTGTTTATTTTTCAAAGGTCAGCCTATGTATCTTGGCATACAGAATCTTGTTATGGAGCTTCAGGAGCTGCAGAACGGAAGTGTTTCCTATGTGGCCTGTGCTAACCGTAATATAGCAATAAACGTGGCTTTGTCATGTCTGTATCATAATTCAAGCGTATCCTATCACCGCTACTTTGTTGTCAGTGACGTGGATAGGGAAGAGTTCTTTATTCAGGGCTATGATCTTGATTATCTTCTTAGAATTGATGCTGAAGTCTTTGTAAATAAGAACAGAAACAACCTGTTAAAAACTCTGGTCAATGATTTTAAATTCATGAAGATGACCAGGGAGAACTCTTTTATCATTGTTCTTTTTGATGAGATTTCCCTTCTGCCTTATGAAGGAAAGGAACTTGATAAGCTTTTATCCAAGTTCTCTATCTTTGCCTCCAGATTCAATACCGCAATGCTGTTTATAAGTTTCGGTGAACATCCGGATATGCTTATTAAAAAGATAGCCAAGAAAAGTCATTACATCTCCGGTCTTGCGGTTCTAGGCTATGACGGACCTGAACTGAAGCTTGATACCAAGATGTGGAGAAACAATGAAGGTGTTTTCTCCCATGGCGAATCCTTATTAAAGCTAGGTCCAAAGGGCTATGAGTTTAAGATTGACAACAACAGTGTAGATAATGCCATCGACAATTCAATCTGCTATACCCATGTGGATGCGTTGGAAATAGACAAATCTCTGTTCAATTCAATTCATTTTTACAATTCTAATGATGATCTGTTTGAGGATGCTTCAAAAAAGGCTATTGCCGCAACCCTGATCTTCTGTTTGTCATCCAAAGAGCAGGTGGATTTTCTTGGAAAACATATTTATGAGCTCAGATCCCGACGCGGAAATTTCCTAAAGATTATCATTATTGAGAAGGTTCCTAAGGTTGAATCCTGCGTAAGAGCATTCTTCCTTGAGTGCGGTACGAATTTTATCTTTGAGTCAACTTCAAACAGTGACTATATAAATGCCATGCTGCCTTCACTCAAATCTATGTCTCTCACCAGATCTCTCAATCCATCCTTTGAGAATATAGTGGAGTCCTATCATCTTGTAGCTAAGGAAGAGAACGGCTTTTTATATCCTGATGTCTTTGTGAATAAGATTTACTCGATAGTAAGTATGCATATCAATGACGAGAATATTAAGGCTTGTCTTCTGATCCTCTCGCCAAAGGATGAGATTTCAATTGATGAGTGTATTCTAAGATTCTCTCCAAAGCATGGCGGAGACTACTGCACAGCGATTAACAATGAACTATATGTCTTTGTACCTCATTACGTTGAGAACTCCTTCCCTGAAATCTTTGGACAGGTATTAGGCAGTACCTCAATCGATCTCTTTAAGGCAAACAGGATTATTTCCAAGAAGAATCTGATCTTGGATGAGCTGATTGATATCAAGAACAATGATCGCATCTCTCGCTCTGATGAAGAGTTTGCCGATAAGATTGTAAAAGAACACAGTCTGTATAAACTCAGTTAGGAGGAAGTATGGAATCGATTGTTATTGAAAAGGAAGTCCTGCTGGTTATTATCGTCTGTGCTGTAATGTTTGTGCCTTTAGGCTTCTATGTTCGCGACAATTTCTACCGTATGAAGCTTTTCTTCAGAATCGCTCCTAATCTTCGTTCAAATCTGAAATCCAAGGGGAGTTTCAGGGATTATCTTAATAGCGGAAAAAACTAAAAAAGCCTAGAATGGCTTATATATCAAATCCTGCCTATGTTTGTGTTCTTTTGAGCATAAATTCTGAAATTATTTTTCTTTTTAAGTGTTGACAGTATAGTGATCTGCCTCTATAATGACACACGTTTTCACGACAGGGTGAAAACAAAATATGAGGCGTTCCTCCTTAGTTCAGTCGGTAGAACGGCGGACTGTTAATCCGTATGTCGCAGGTTCGAGTCCCGCAGGAGGAGCCAATCAAAAAAAATAAATGCTAGGTATTCCTCCTTAGTTCAGTCGGTAGAACGGCGGACTGTTAATCCGTATGTCGCAGGTTCGAGTCCCGCAGGAGGAGCCACGCACAGAGCAACCTTAGGTTGCTTTTTTTATTTCTGCACCAGATAAAATTTCTCTTCGTTTCCATTTCTCATAAATTTCTTTTAGTGATAGCATTAGTTTCATTGTATTAGTCAGCTGATGGCTGTTCTGCCATTCTAAATAATCTTACCGGTTTGTATTTTATGGATTTCAAGCTACATTCAGAGTTTAAGCCAACTGGTGATCAGCCTCAGGCAATTGAGGCAATTCGTAAGGGCTTTGAGCGTGGAGATAAGTTTCAGACTCTCTTAGGTGTTACAGGTTCAGGTAAAACCTTTACCATGGCAAATATTATTGCCTCCATGAACCGTCCGACCATGATCCTGTCTCACAACAAGACTCTTGCGGCTCAGCTGTACGGAGAGATGAAGGAATTCTTCCCTGAGAATGCTGTTGAGTATTTCGTTTCCTACTACGACTACTACCAGCCTGAAGCCTATGTAGCAGCTTCTGATACCTATATCGAAAAGGACGCTCAGGTAAATGATCATATCGATCAGATGAGACTTTCGGCTACCAAGGCTCTTATGGAACGAAAGGATGTAATTGTAGTCTGCTCTGTATCTGCAATTTATGGTCTGGGTGAGCCTGAAACTTACCTTAAAATGATGCTTCATGTTTCAAGAGGTGAGTTTATCTCTCAGGAACAGATTACCAGAAGATTATCCGATCTGCAGTACACCAGAAACGATCTGGGCTTTGCTCGTTCTACTTTCAGAGTAAGAGGGGATGTTATCGATATTTACCCATCTGATTCAGATGGCTACGCAGTAAGAATCGAACTCTTTGATGAAGAGGTTGAGTCCATCAAAACCTTTGATCCTCTTACCGGAGAGATTAAGCAGGTATTGCCAAGAGTTACCATTTTTCCAAAGACTCATTATGTAACTCCAAAAAATATTCTTGACCATGCGGTTGAGCAGATTAAGGAAGAGTTAAAAGACAGATGTCAGTTTTTCCTTGATAACGGCAAGCTGCTTGAAGAGCAGAGAATTCGTGAGCGTACCACTTATGATATTGAGATGATCAATGAGCTTGGTTACTGCTCAGGTATTGAGAACTACTCTAGATATCTGACCGGAAGAAAGGAAGGGGAACCTCCTCCATGTCTTTTTGACTATCTGCCTCAGGATGGACTTCTGATTATTGATGAGTCACATGTAACCGTTCCTCAGATTGGAGCTATGTATAAAGGTGATTTTTCAAGAAAGGAAAGCTTAGTGAATTTCGGCTTCCGTCTGCCTTCAGCCTTTGATAACAGACCGCTGAAATTTGATGAGTTCAGAAAACTCCAGCCAAAGACTCTATATGTATCAGCAACCCCTGCTGAGATGGAGCTTAAGGAGTCCTCTCAGGTGGTTGAACAGATCATCAGACCTACAGGACTTTTAGATCCGATTATTGAGGTTAGACCTGTTGCCTCTCAGGTTGATGATGTCATGAGTGAGATCCGTGAGCGTGCAAGAAAGAATGAGCGCGTTCTCGTCACCACTCTGACAAAGAAGATGGCCGAGGAGCTTACAGGGTATCTTTCAGAGCATGATATCCGTGTAAGATATCTGCACTCGGATATTGATACCGTGGAGCGAATGGAAATCATCCGTGATTTAAGACTTGGTGAATTTGACGCGCTGGTTGGTATTAACCTTCTGCGTGAAGGTCTGGATATGCCGGAAGTATCTTTGGTTGCAATTTTAGATGCTGATAAGGAAGGCTTCCTGCGATCAACCCGTTCTCTGATTCAGACTGTGGGCCGTGCTGCAAGAAATGTTAACGGTAAAGCAATCTTCTACGCAGATAAAATCACCCCTTCTATGCAGGAAACCATTGATGTAACTCAGAGAAGACGTGAGATTCAGGAAAAATACAATCACGACCACGGTATTGTTCCTAAGCAGATTGAAAAGAAGATTCTGGATATCATGGAAGTTGCTATCAGTGATACCAGCTCCTTTAAGGTTCCTGAGGAAGAGCGCAAGAGACCTATGTCCAGAAAGGAATGGGAGAAGAAGAATTCTGTTCACAGAATGACTGCCAAGGAAATAACCTCAAGAATCAAGGTTCTGACTGATAAGATGGTCGAGCTTGCAAGAGAACTTAAGTTTGAGGAAGCGGCAACTCTGCGTGATGAAATTGCAGATCTGAAACAGGCTCTGATTCTGATGCCTGGACTTGAGGAAAAGGATTAAGAGGAAAGGACTGAAACACTCTTTTCTCGAGTGTTTCAGCTGTCCGAATTACTGGTTTTTCTGATAGGTTCTGGTCAGAACATCCAGCATAAACTCTAGAACATTTTTGAGATCTTCTTCATCAAGCTCTGCATCGGTATCAACTCTAGAGACCTCAGAGATGGTTGCAAGATCAGCCAGAAGATCTTTATCCTTGATTTTCTCCATGGTTCCATCGGCAGCATTGATGCTCAGACCTAAGGACAGTCCGTAAGATAAATCTGCTAAAACCTGAAGTCTGGTTTTCTTATCAACATCAGCACCAGGCATTGCAAATAAATCCTCATCTGCATTTTCAAGCTTTGACTCAGAATCCATTGCCAGGTTTGTCATAGCTGCAACCACTGCACCTGGCAGAGGCTCTCCGTCATTTAAAAGATTTGAAAAAATGGAGTTGAATACTCTATTGCCAGGTGTGATTCCCTTGGCCATTGCTCCTAACATTAGGGCGTACCACTGAAAGTGATTGTCATTGATACCTGCTTCAGTCAAATCAGACTTAATCTTTGTATATAAATCTTTATCTGCCATAATCTTTCTCAACTTAATATAAAAGTCACCGAGAAATCTGTCTTTTCTCAATGACTTCTGACAATTTCATCTAGAACATAGATTCCTGTATAAAAAACTGCACCTGCTCCGACATAAAGGTAGTAGGCGATACCTTTGCTCTCATCAGTCTCTTTGCTTTTGGAGTCTAAGTTTTGCTCTGTATCCGCTGTTTCAACTTCTGCTGGTTTTAATAGCTCTGCTCTGACAGGATCATCCTGTTTTTTTTGTGAAGAGGCACAGCCTGTAATAAAGTACAGACACAGAACTAACGTAGTGATTGTTTTTGTCATCTGCAGTAACTTTTTTTCATAAATACCCTAAATCTGAATACCAAAAATGGCTTTTTTATCTGTTTTATTAAACAAAATAGAGTTAAGAAACAGAATGTAATGTTATTTTTTTTTATAAATTCAAATTTTTTAAAAAATTATATTATAATTAGTCAAAATTTTTTAGCACCAATGTGGGAAAAATCCTCAGTTCGGTGTATCGCTTTTTCAAAAATGGAATTTAAAAATGCATCCAATGCTTAACATTGCAGTTCGTGCTGCACGTGCTGCTGGTAACTTAATTGCACGCAATATTGGCCAGCAAGATACTTTTGAAGTTGCAACAAAGAATAAAGATGATTTGGTTACAAGCATTGATAAACAGTGTGAAAAAGTAATTGTTGACACTTTATTAAAGGCTTTCCGTGACCATGGCATTATTGCTGAAGAAGGTGGTGTTCAGGGTAACCCTGATTCAGAATACCAGTGGATTATTGATCCAATCGACGGAACCACAAACTTCGTGCAGGGTATTGGTCACTGCGCAGTTTCAATTGCATTAAGACACAATGGCAAGACTGAAATTGGTGTTGTATTTGATCCAATGTTAAATGAGATGTTCACTGCAGCTCGTGGAAGTGGAGCATTTTTAAATGGCCGCAGAATCCGTGTTGGTTCACGTGATTCTTTAGACGGTGCTATTATTGGTACCGCTTTCCCAACAAGATACCGTGACAGAATGCACGCTTATCTTGAACTATTCTCCCGTTTAATTTCAAACTGTGCTGATGTTCGCCGTATGGGCGCAGCAAGCTTAGATCTGTGCTACGTAGCCTGTGGTCGTTTTGACGGCTACCTAGAGCAGGGCTTAAAGGCTTGGGATTTTTCAGCAGGTGATCTGATTCTGCGTGAGGCTGGCGGTATTGTTACCGACTTTATGGGCGAGCCTAACTACGTTAAGAGCGGAAACGTTGTATCAGGTAATCCTAAGGTTCTAAGAGCACTTCTTCAGGTTTGTGACGTTCAGAACCTACCTGCAATTCTAAAATAATTCCTACAAAATTGCGCCTAACTAGGCGCAATTTTACAATTTTCATAAAAAAACAGGCAGCTATTTCTGAACTTGTTTGGAATTATGATCTTTCTGCAACTGGTCCTACGGTAGCTCGTTTATTCCCAAACAGATCTTTTAGCTGAGCTAAGAATACTTCTGCAGTTGCAAGAGAGTCTACCAGAGCATTATGTGCTTCATAGGCAGGAAAGCCTCGTTTCTCTCGTATGGATACCAGCCTTACATCAGGATTAGGTTCACTTCGTCTCAGATTCTTCTCAATTGACATGGTGTCAAAGACAATAAATGGCAGGGGATCTTTTTCCTCAAGGCCTAAGGTCTTTTTAATGAAATTCATCTCAATGTATTTGCAGTGAACAAGTACGATGCCTCCTGAGATTTTTTCTAGAAGCTCTACTACGGCCACAACAGGATCTTTTCCGTCAATCAGCTGTTCAGGGGTGATCTGATTGATAACTGCAGAATCCTTTTTGATGTATTTTGAGTTATTTACGAAATAGTGGAATGAGGTATTAAAGTCAATGGAGTTTCTAACCAGACCGATTCCTCCAATGGATAGAATGTAATTATCCTTAGGATCAACTCCGGTAGTTTCAAAGTCGATGGAGGTGAATTTGCATTCATCAATAAAGCTATCTGAAGCAGGAAGCTCTCTCTCGTAAAAAGGTCTTATTTCATCTGTACATCTTGATGATGACAGGAATTTCTTACACTGTTTACGGTGTTTCTCGATCCTGTCAAATAGCTTTAATATTTCCATTATAGAACTCCGCGTCCTCCTGAGAATCTGAAGAGAGCGCCCTTCTGATGCTTAGCAATAATCTGGAATGCATCTCTTAGATGGTTTCTTTCAAACTGGCTTAAATCGTTTGGAACAATGTTGTTGGAGAGTTTCTCTCCGTTCTTCATGGCTTTAAGCTGGTGGTTGAATCTTACACTGTTGAGGAAGGTATATGCCTCTGAAAGCTCCTTGTATTCCTCTTCCTTTAAAAGTTCTGCCTTAACTGCAGCCTTTAAGCGCTCATAAGTGTCAGTTGTGTCTGACTGAGCACGGATACCGTATAGACGGGCCATTTCAATAATCAGGTTGATAGCCTGTTTCTTGATGTTAAGGTATGGTTTGTTGTCTCCATCTTTAGTCAGCACAAACTGTCTGAAGGTGCCAACAGGAGGGGAAACTGCAGCTGAGATATTCATCAGTGTTGCCATAAAGCGGCTGTTGTTCTTCGCGGTTTCAATCAGATGCATGCGCAGCTGCTTTACTAAAAGAGTGTGACCGTACAGGCATCTCATATCTAAGAATACTGAGCTAGAGAGAATTGCATCCTGGTCGGTATCAGAAATCCATTTGGTGTAATAGGATTTCCATGTATCCAGACTTGCCAGCCAGCGAGGATTTGATGCCATGAAGTTACCATCGCAAAGAGGATAGCCGCACTTATCAAGATTCTCGGTTACAAACTTGGCAAGCTTAACGAAGTATTCACGCTGTTCGTCGTTGAGTTCGGTCTTGGTAATAATGCAGTTGTCCTGATCGGATAGGAACTGAACCTCTGAACGAGCCTGAGAGCCTGCAGCCACGAAAGCGTAATCCACAGGTGCACGACCTAACTGTTCCTCTGCAATTCTGACAAAGGCCTGTGCAAAGTTATCTGCAATATGACTCATAACCTTCTGAATGGTATGAGGCTTAACGTTGGTGGTAACCAGAGTTTCAAAGATTTCCTTCTTCTGCTTGGATAGTGCAATAATCTTTTCAACATCTTTAGCTGTCTGCAGCTCCTGACACAGGTAAACTGTCTGCAGCTGAGAATTCTGAAGAAGACTGGTGGTTGAAACTGTTCCGAAGATCTTGTTGTTCTTCATGACCGGAATATTCTTGATGTCATACATCACCATCATTTCAAGGGCATCATAAACTGACTGGCTTGATTCGATAGTCATGAGGTTTCTGGTCATGATTTCATTGATAGGGGAATTGATATCCATGCTCTTGGCTACAGCTTTAAGAGTGATATCAGATTTGGTAACAACGCCTTTTAGCTCGTCATTCTCGATTACCACTGCCATGTCGGTGTTGTGTTCACCAAGTTTGATGGCAGTTTCTACAATAGTGGTTGATGGTGTAACGATGGCAAGATCGTGGTTACATACAGAGTCAATAGACTTAAAGGTGGAGGACTGTTTTTCCTCTTCAGAGATTTCGTCGGCATAATTATGAGAGGAGGACAGACGAACCCATTCTTTGGAGTCGAAATAATCTCCAACAGCCTTGTTCTTCTCAATCAGATAGTGAAGAACTCCTCTTGGAAGAAGGTAGAGCAGGGTATTCTCAAGGAAGACTGCCTTGTAGTCACTCTTTCCTTCCTTATCCATCTGAGTGAAGCCGAAGGTATCACCTACACTGAATCTGCCGCGAAGTGAGCCGTCATTCTTATATCTGGTTTCCACAACACCGGCTCTAACCATGAACAGGCCGGCACCTGCCAGAGTTTCATCCTCCAGAACATCACCAGGTGAATGGTAGGTGATCTGAATCTTGGTTGCTGTTGCATCTTTCTCAAGTTCACTTAACTGAGAGAAAGGGTATGTTTTGGAGATAAACTCGTATATGTTTGGTAATAAAGACTTATCCATGGCAACCCCTCGTTAAACTATGAGTTAAGTCTAGTGCAAAATAAAATATTATTCTTAAACAGGCTTCTTGTTTCAAAGAAAATCATTTGATTTGTTAATAAAAATATGAAAAAAATACTAACACAAAAAAAGCCGGTAATTTTACTTACCGGCTTTATTCTGTATTCTATATTAAACGTTAATTCTCAATGAAAGGATCTGTCTCACGCTGAGTATCAATAATCTTGGTAGCAGCGCTTGAGGTCTTGCCGTTTAAACCACCCGCTCTTGGTGAAGTTTCAACTGCATTACCCTTGTCAAAATCTCTTCCTGAAGGAACGTTTGAGTAATCAACAGGCTCAACTGTTGGTTCTGAAATTCCTTCAATGCCGTTTAACTCTGCATCACGAAGTCCGCCAACCTTGATTGAATATTCAATGTGCAGATCCTCGTTAGTGTTACGGCCTGATGGAATATTTGAGAAATCAACAGCGAAATCATTGCCCTGATCCATCTTTTCTTCAGTATATTCTCTCTTTGGAACCTTGTAAGGCTTTACTTCCTTAATCTTAGATTCACTAGCCTTTGGCTTTGGAGGAGTACTGATTCTTCTTGGCTTTGGAGCAGGAGTCTGCTCAGATGAACGCTGTTCATTGCGCTCTTCCTTGGCAGCTGATTCCTTTGGCTGACGACGTGAACGTGGCTCTTTTGCTGGAGCTTCTTCCGCAGCAGCGTTGCGAGCCTTACGCTGTCTTTGCTGTTTTGGCTGACGCTGTGGAGCCTCGGTTGACTCCTGTCGTGTCTGCTTCTCAGCCTTTTCAGCCTTCTCAGTACGCTCTGTCTTCTCAGCGCGTTCTGCTTTTTCCTGTTTTGCCTGTGAAGAACGGGAGTTCTGTTTTCCAGAATTTCTCTGTCCGCGCTTGTTCTGGGATTCTGAACGCTGCTTTGGACCTCTCTTCTGAGAACCCTTGTTGTTCTTCTTGGATGCTGGCTCTTCTTCCTTCTTCTGTACTCCGAATAAAGAACCGAAGAATGACTTGATTGAACCTATGATAGAACCTGGCTCATCCTGTACCTTGTTACGGCTGTTCTTAGCATCCTTCTTCTGTGCTGAAATCTTAGGTGCAGTCATAGTAGAAGAAATGATATCGCCGTTGATAGCAGGAGTATCATTGGTAGCATTGCTGATACCAACATTCTGTACAACCTTCTGCAGCAGAGGATTCTCAAGAATATTCTCAGCCTTCTGACGGTTGTCTTTATCAAGCTCACGAAGAACTTCTAAGCTGTGAATGTTGCTTTCCTTGCTGGTTGGAGTCTGGATGCAGCGGTTTACCTGATATTCCTGAGGCATATAGGTTTTTTCAGGAATGATGGTGATTCTGGTCTGAGTTCTTTCCTCAATTGCAGCCAGAGCAGCTCTCTTCTCATTTAAGATGAATGTTGCTACTTCAACTGAAGCAATTGCGAATACGTCACCTGCATTCTCCTTGTGAGACTCTTCCTCAATCAGTCTTAGAATTGACAGAGCTAGAGACTGAGTATCTCGGCAGGTACCCTGACCGTTACACATAGGACATACATGAGAGCTGCTTTCCTCTAAAGATGGACGCAGTCTCTGACGTGACATTTCTAATAGACCGAAACGTGACAGTCTGCTGAACTGAATACGGGCCCTGTCCTGACGAACGGCATCTCTCATTCTGTTTTCGATTTCACGCTGATTCTTCAGAGGAGTCATATCAATGAAGTCGATAACAACAAGACCGCCAACGTCGCGTAATCTTAACTGTCTTGCAATTTCTTCTGCAGCTTCGATGTTGGTCTGAAGAGCTGTCTCTTCAATATCGCCGCCGCGGGTTGCCTTTGCAGAGTTAACATCTATTGAGGTTAGAGCTTCGGTAGGATCGATAACAATAGCACCGCCGGATGGAAGTCTAACTTCTCTCTGGTATGCTGTATCGATCTGGCTTTCGATCTGGAACTTGCTGAACAGAGGAATATCGCCGTTGTACAGATGTACCTTTGATGCAAACTCTGGTCTTACAAGCTCGATGTAGTGAAGGATCTGCTTGTAGGCATCCTCACTGTCAACTAAGATCTCGCCGATATCTGGTCTTAGGTAATCACGGATTGCTCTTAAAGCAATGTTGGATTCCTGGTGAATCAGAAATGGTGCAGGACGGGTTGATGCAGCCTGTTTAATCATGCTCCATAACTTGGTTAGAATGGATAAATCCCACTCTAATTCCTCTGCACTCTTACCAACACCTGCAGTACGAACGATAACGCCCATACCCTCTGGTACGGTAAGTCCCTTTAAAGCAGCCTTAAGCTCGGTTCTGTCTTCACCTTCGATACGACGGGAGATACCACCTGCACGAGGATTGTTTGGCATCAGAACTAAATAGCTGCCAGCCAGTGAAATGAACGTGGTAAGAGCTGCACCCTTCAGACCGCGTTCTTCTTTTTCAATCTGAACGATAACCTCAGTACCTTCTTTTAGAGCAGAACGGACTGAAGCGTGGTCATTGAAATTAGTGCCAGCAGGGTAATACTCGCGTGCAATTTCTTTTAATGGAAGAAAGCCGTGGCGGTCAACACCATAATCGACAAAAGCTGCTTCTAAGCTAGGCTCGATTCGAGTAATGGTTCCCTTATAGATATTCGCTTTCTTGTTGGCGTGCTGTGGAGATTCAATGTCTAGATCATACAGCTTCTGACCATCGACTAAAGCAACACGGATTTCTTCAAGCTGTGTTGCGTTAATAAGCATTCTCTTCACGAGAAATCATCCTAATTTATGGTTTTCAAAAATGCAAAACCCTACCAGGCTCTGTTATAAGCAACCTTTCGGCAGAGCCAATGCATTGAAAACAAGTTTTTCTTACACCTTTAAATGACGCGCCAATACTTTCTGAAAAGTGGGGTCGATTTATCGGCAACCTTAATCGTCAGTCTTTATCCTTCATGCATTCGTGCAGAAAGACGCAAGGCATCCCTTGCAGACGTCTGATTAGTTATAAGGCGAGTTGAAATCATGAACAATGCGATTATCGCACTTCGCCGCCGATATTATGCCACAAAAGCTGTCTGTATACTTATCTTGCGGTGCAAAATTATCGTTTTTTTTGAAGTGTATCATGACAGCTTGATTTTTGAATACTTATTGCTTGTTTTATAAGCCTTTTTATTTTGTTTAAAACTCTTTATTTCATCGTTTATTTTTTTTGAAGATGAAAAATCTGAGCATAATTATTTTTATAAAAAAACTGTAGCTTTTTTTTCCGTATTGGTTTGAAATCCATTAGAAATGAAAATTGAAAGTGTCGTTTTTCAGCCTGTTTTTTCCTTAAATGAGATCTCTGTCTGTTGACACGATTTTTCTGTCCTTGATTTTCAAGGAAAAATTAAAATCAATTTAGCAGGGTTTTAATGTACAATGTGTGCAAGTTTTTTAATAGGATTTTTATGTCAGATAAGCATGTTGTATCACACGGTGTAAGTTATAACACCGCTAATGAGGATGACGAAGGTCAGAGACTGGACAATTATCTTGCAAGAGTTTTAAAAGGGGTACCTAGAAGTATGCTTTATAGAATTCTTAGAAGAGGCGAGGTCCGTGTCAACAAGGGAAGAGTATCACCTTCATATAAGCTTAAGGCTGGTGATGTAATCCGTATTCCTCCTGTAACCGTTACAGAAGGTCCTGTTACCATTCCATCTTCAAATCTTCATTTAGTTCAGGATCTGAAAGACAGAATCCTCTTTGAGAATGAGGATCTGCTTGTGGTGAATAAACCTGCAGGTCTTGCAGCTCATGGCGGCAGTGGAATTGAATTTGGTCTGATTGAATCTTTAAGAGCCCTAAAGCCAGAGCAGCGATTTTTAGAGCTTGCACATAGACTGGATAAGGAAACTTCAGGTTGTCTTATTGTTGCCAAGAGAAGATCTGCACTTAGAAATCTTCATGAACAGTTCCGTCAGCGAATTGTAAAGAAACGTTATCTGACCTTAGTCCCTGGAAAATGGGATAGACGTGTTCATCTTGTAGATGCTCCACTGGTCAGAAATGAACTTAGATCTGGTGAAAGAATGGTTGAGGTAAGCTTTAAAAACGGAGCTCCTTCTTCAACCGGCTATGATGTAGTTGAGTTTTTAAATGGCGCCACTCTGATGGCAGCTATGCCTCATACCGGAAGAACTCATCAGATTCGTGTACATTCTGCCTATGTAAAACATCCTGTAGGTGGTGATGAAAAGTATGGTGACAAGGACTTCAATGCTTTCTTAAAATCCATTGGTCTTAAGAGAATGTTCCTTCACGCATTTAAGATCACCTTTTTAAACCCTGCTGATGGAAAGATGCTTAAGGTCGAAGCCCCTTTACCTCCTGAACTAGAGCAGGCCGTAGAGATCCTAAGAAAAAAGACTGATGTGTAAGAATTATGCAGACAGATAACAAATACTCTTATATAGATGGAAGAAGAGATCTTGTTTTTGATTCCTCTTTTCCTGAATTTAAAGACTCTATTAAGGCTGTAGTTTTCGACCTGGATGGAACATTAACCGATAGTATTACTCAGATTATTGACTGTACTCATAAGTCATTTTCTCTTCTGAGTTTGCCTCTTCCTGATGAAAGAGAAATAATGAGTACCATTGGTCTTGAACTAAGTGAAGGTATCAGACAGCTGCTTCCGGAAGAGAAAAAGCCCGAATACAAGAAAATCACCTCTTTCTATAGAGATGTTTACCTGCAGTCTCCAGAACTTCAGATTGATACCCTTTTTGACGGAGTTGAGTCTCTGATGAAAAAAATCAGAGATAAAGGTCTGAAGATTGGTTATGCGTCGGGACGTTCTACTGCTGGTATTAAAAAGACACTGGATGCCACAATTCTAGGTGACTACTGTGATGCTATCTGTGGTGGTTCTGAGATCCCAAAACCAAATCCTGAGATGATGAATCTGATGGCTAAAAGACTTGATGTTCCTTCAGAGAGTATTTTAGGTGTAGGCGATTCATCTTTAGATATCAAGATGTTTATTGATGCCAATAACCGTTCTCTTGGTGTTCAGACAGGTGTATGGAGTGGAGATGCGTTATTTTCACTAAAGCCTGATATGATTCTTCCATGTGTTTCTGATATGGAAAAGTATATAGACCTCATCTGATAAAAAAATACTCACTTAACAGTGAGTATTCTTCATAATTTTCCTGTTTTCTAATTGTCACACATAATATCGTTTACAGCTCCATGGCCTGCAATGAACAGAGGTGATTCATTGGTATGTCTGTCTGGAAGTGAAAGAATATTTACTGTGCACTTGTCGGTTACAGACTCCAGCTTCTTCTTATCATAGTAAAGACTGTCTATAACATTGAAATCCAGAATAACTGCACCGGTCGCTGCGGTATAGTAGAGGTTTCCTCTAAAGTCTTTTGATACGACATCAACAGGAACACCTTCTAAAACCAGAGGCATCTGAGCAAGCTCTGATGCCAGAGAGTTTACAGTCCTGTTGTCTGCAATTTTAGAGAGCTGCTTGAAGTTTAAATAGATTCCGACATAGCTGGAGTTCTTGGCTTTGTCGTTCAGATTGACGGTAACAGAAGAGGAACCGTCATAGTTTTCAGTGGTGATGATGCCAACAGTTGGTTCCTTGATGGTTCCGTTCATGGCTGCACTGCCATTTGGGTAGACAACTGCTGTTGCCTGAAATTTCTTTCTGGAGCTTAAATCCTTGGCGATGATCTGTTTTAAAGATACACCGTAAACCTCACCTTTACCAAGAATAACCTGATAAACACCGTAATGTTTGGTTTCAAATCTTGATTCAATTGTATAGGCATTAGCCATACCAATGGTGTAGAAGGCACATACACACATTGTAATGAAAGATTTTATAGTCATGCGGCCACCTTAAAATCAGACAATTCCTTTTTCTAGTGTATACTGTTAACTCAAAAATAATCAGAATTTGTATCAAATTTTCATAAATTTTAGGTAGATATCATGGCGGATTTGGCCTTTAACGAAATAGTTAATTTTGAAAAACTTGTATCCAACGGTGCTGAATACAAAACTACAATTGATCCTTCATATTTACCAAGATTAGCTGAGGCCTGCAGCAGTATTCTTCAGCCGGTAGAGGTTGAGTTCAGGTTCTACGAGGATCTTCAGGGGCTTAGAACTATAGAAGGTACATTTAGCGCCAAGGTTCGTTTTGTATGTCAGAGATGCCAGAAAGAGTTTGACAAGGTTATTTCTGGCAGCTTCCAGTCAACCTGTGATGAGGAGAAAGCCAGAAGTCTCAAGCTTGATGAGAAGCTTGATATTGTTGAGCTGAATGAGGATGGAACCTTTAACCTTCTATCCTTCCTTGAGGACTGTATCCTTCTTGAGATTCCTTATATTACTTCACACGATGAGGATGATCCTGACTGTGTTAGTTCTGATGATAGCTGGTCTTTTGGTGAACTAGCCGAAGAAGCTCAGAAGAATCCCTTTTCTGCTCTTGCCGAGTTGAAGGATAAATTCAAAAAATAGTTTTTCACTTTATTAATTAAAGAGTTAGTGGTATTAGCAAGAGTAAAATAATGTTATTAAGTTTTTTGCTTGAAAATAATTATTTATCCAAGTATAATACCGCGATTAGTGCCACAGATGGTGGTTAAAGTTAGTTAAAAATCAGAGAAAGCGGGGCATTCAAGTTCTCCGCAAATTAAGTAAATTTTAGGAGACAATAAAAATGGCTGTTCAGCAGAACCATAAGTCCCGTTCACGTCGTGACATGCGTCGTTCACACGATGCTTTATCAGCAATGCGTTTATCAATTGATAAGACTTCTGAGGAAGTTCATATTCGTCACAATATCACCAAGGGTGGTTACTACCGTGGTGAGAAGTTAAACTTAACTCCTGCTAAGGCTTAAGTCATAACTTTATTTTGTCGATAAGATTCTTATCAAGTATGAATTAATGGAGAAGGGCATAGGGACAAAGTCTCTACGCCCTTTTTGAATTGTGAATAGCGAAACTAAAATTACTGTAGCCCTCGATGGAACCGGCGGCGACAATGTCGATGCCAAGACAGTTGCCAGTGCAGTTCGTTTTGCGCTGGTTTTATATCCTAATATCAGAATCAAGGTTTACGGATCACAGAAGCTGAAGGTTGCTCTGGCTTTTGAGAAAATTGATTCAAGCCGATATGAATTTATTGATGCTCCTGAATGTATTCCTCAGGATGAAGATCCTAGAGCTGTTCTGGAGGGATATCGTACATCTGCAATGCGTCGAGTTATCGAAGCTGTAAAAGATAAGGAAGCAGATGTTGCCGTTTCAAGTGGCGGCACAGGTCCATTAGTCAGCCTTTCCCGTCATATTCTTGGAACCATAGGCGGTTTAAGACCTGCCTTATGTGCAAAGATCCCAGCAGGTCCTGCAAAATATTCCCTAATGCTTGATCTTGGCGCTAATGCCTCAAGCAATGCAAAGGATCTTCATGATTTTGCAATCTTAGGTCAGACCGCTTATCAGTGTTTCTACAACGTTTCAAAACCAAGAGTCTGTGTGCTTAATGTTGGTAGCGAGAGAAACAAGGGCAGTGCTCTTGTTAAGGAAGCTCGTGATCTGATTGAGCAGGACCATTCCTTGAACTGCTACGGTTTTGTTGAGGCAGATAAACTCTTTACAGATGATGCTGATGTAATTGTTACCGATGGTTTTACCGGTAATGTTGCTCTAAAAGCTGCTGAGGGGGTTGCTTCTGCATTCCTGAATGCTCAGGGAATGAAGAAATTTTTCTCAAAACTGGCAAGACCTGAATGGCTTCAGCCTTGGCAGTACAACGGTTCTGTGCTCTTAGGCGTTGATGGTCTTGTAATTAAGAGTCATGCCAGTGCAGGCAAGGAAGCTGTTGCTGTAGCTCTAGTTGAGGCTGCTAAAACTGCACAGCTGAATCTTGTTGAAACTATTAAGAAACAAGTACAGTAAAATTTTCCTAATACCAGAAATTACACTGAAATTTAGTTTTCTAACATTTTGCTGTTTTTTTAGGGATAAAGTAAAAAATCCATATTATTTTATGAAAAATTCTTTATTCTTGATAAAATAGCGAGATTGTTTTTGTAGAAATTGGAGAATTCTTTGTTTACTCGAATTCTTGGAACAGGTAGTTATTTACCTGAACAGGTGCGTACCAACGCTGATTTGGAAAAAATGGTTGATACCTCAAATGAGTGGATCATTGAGCGCACTGGTATAAGTGAGAGACGTATTGCTGCTCCAGATGAGACCGCAGCATCCATGGGTGCTATTGCAGCGAAAAGAGCTCTGGAAGCTGCTGGAATTGATGCAGGGGAAATCGATCTCGTCATCTGTGCAACTACCTCAGCTCAGTATGCTTTCCCATCTGCTGCCTGTGAGATTTCAGGTCTGTTAGGTATTAAAGATAAACCTGCATTTGATTTAGCTGCAGCCTGTTCAGGCTTTAGCTATGCCTATTCACTGGCTCATTCCATGATTATTTCAGGTCAGGCTAAAAAAGTTCTGATCGTTGGCTCTGATTTAATGTCAAGAGCCTGTGACCCTACTGACAGAACCACTATTATTCTGTTTGGTGACGGTGCTGCTGCCTGTATTTTAGGCGAGTCTGATACCGAGGGTACAATTACTACTCATATTTCTGCCGATTCAAAATTCGGACCTTTATTATCATTGCCTTATGCAAAGCGCGGTAATTTTACCGGTGATGATTCATGGTTATACATGAAGGGTAATGATGTTTTCAAACATGCTGTTACTGTTTTAGCTTCTCTGGTTACAACTACCCTTGAAAAGGGAAATATGACAGCAGCTGATCTAGATTTTCTTGTTCCTCATCAGGCTAATTTAAGAATCATTGCAGCTACTGCAAGAAAGCTTAAGCTTGATATGGACCATGTGATTGTTACATTAGACAAGCAGGGCAATACATCAGCTCCATCAGTAGGCCTGGCTCTGGATGAAGGTATTCGTTCAGGCAAGATCAAGAGAGGAGATATCCTGCTACTAGAATCCTTCGGTGGTGGATTTACCTGGGGTTCTGCACTTGTACGTTACTAGTGTTGTGATTTAATTCGTCTTTTGTACGATTCAGTAATTATTTTTTTAAAAGAAGTTTTTCTTAAATTCAGGAGATTCTTTATGAAAAAATTTGCAGCAGTTTTTCCAGGACAGGGCTCTCAGAGCGTTGGAATGTTTGCGGATTTTATGGATAACGAAATTGTTAAGGCAACATATGCTGAGGCTAATGAAGCTTTAGGCTATGATCTTCAGGCTGTAACCTTAAATGGTCCTGATACTGAGCTTAACAAGACTGAAGTTACTCAGCCTGCTATCCTGACTGCTTCCGTAGCTGCATTTAGAGTTTTAATGTCAAAGTCTGAAAAACCTGTTGCTCTTGCAGGTCATTCTTTAGGCGAGTACAGCGCACTGGTTGCAGCTGGCGTTATCGACTTCAAGGATGCTGTAAGATTAGTAAGACTTCGCGGTCAGGCAATGCAGGAAGCTGTTCCAGCAGGCGTTGGTGCAATGGCAGCTATTCTTGGTATTGATGACAATGCAATTATTGAGACCTGTGCAAAGGTATCAACCGATTCAGAAAAAGTTTGGGCAGCTAACTTCAATACCCCAGGTCAGGTTGTAATTTCTGGTAACAAGGCTGCTGTTGATAAGGCTTGTGCTGAGTTTACCGCTATGGGTGCTAAGAGAGTAGTTCCCCTGGCTGTTTCTGCTCCATCACACTGCCCACTGATGCAGCCTGCTGCAGACAGACTAGCTGAGGCTTTAAAGTCAATTAAGATTAACGATGCTTCTATCCCTGTATATGTTAACGCATTAGCTAAGCCTTTAACCAAGGGTTCTGATTTAGTTGACGCTCTTGTTAAGCAGTTAACCATGCCAGTTCGCTGGGTTGAGACTGTTCAGGCTTTAAAGGCTGACGGTGTTGAAGCTCTTGTTGAGTGTGGTCCTAACAAGGTTCTTTGTGGTCTGAACCGTCGTATTGACAAGACACTTGGAAGTGCAAACATCTGCAATGAGCAGACCTTAGAGAAAGCTTTAGAAGAATTAGCATAGGAATCAGATTATGTTTAATTTAGACTTTTCAGGAAAGATTGTTTTAGTTACCGGTGCATCACGTGGTATCGGTAAGGGAATTGCACAGGCTTTTGAGCAGCTTGGTGCTAAGGTATACGGTACTGCAACTTCAGAGAAAGGTGCAGCCGGTATTACTGAATACTTAAATGGTCATGGCAAGGGACTTGTTATGAATTCTCTTGACAAGCAGACCGTTGAAGACTGTTTTAATGCTGTTGTAGCTGATGCTGGTACCTGTCCTGATATCATTGTAAACAATGCTGGTATCACACGTGATACTCTGTTTATGAGAATGAAGGAGCAGGATTGGGAAGATGTTCTGCAGTGCAATCTGTTTGCATGTGTTCAGATGTGTAAGCTGGCTATTGGCCCTATGATGAAGAAGAGAGCTGGTAGAATCATCAATATCTCTTCAATCGTTGGCCAGGATGGTAACGCAGGTCAGTGTAACTACGCTGCCGCTAAAGCTGGTTTAATTGGCTTCAGCAAGTCACTAGCAAAGGAAGTTGGTTCAAGAGGTATTACTGTTAACTGTATCGCTCCAGGTTTTGTTGCTACAGATATGACTGCAGCATTAAATGAGGAGCAGTTAAAGGCTTGGACTAATTCAATTCCTTTAAAGAGAGCTGCAACTGTTGATGATATTGCAGGTGCTGCAGTATTTTTAGCATCAGATTTAGCTGCATATATAACAGGTTCTACCATTGATGTAAATGGTGGTCTGCACTGCAACTAATTGATCCTTATGCATATTTGTGAATTAAATTACTTTTTGTATATTTTATTCTTTTTTTTACTACCAAAAGTCGTTTAAAACATATATAATTGCATATAGTTTTGTTTGGGTCCTAGCATTGGGCTGGGGCGTTTTTTTTAGCAAAGGGACAGCGCTGCCTTCGCAGCCTGGTCAAGGAAAAAAATGAGCAATATTGAAGAGCGCGTAAATAAAGTTATCGTTGACACATTAGGCGTTAAGCCTGAGGATGTTGTACCAGAGGCATCATTCGTTGATGATCTTGGCGCTGACTCACTAGATACCGTAGAGCTAGTAATGGCTTTAGAGGAAGAGTTCGGTACCGAAATCCCTGATGAGGAAGCTGAGAAGATCACTACCGTTCAGGCCGCAATCGATTACATCAACAACAATCAGTAATAGCTGGTCGGTGTTGAATTATAAGGATGAATTCTATTCATCCAATATTTAAACATTTAAAGTTGACTGGAGATGCTAAACATCTCCATTCTTTTTAGAAGATTTTGTATCACCTTTTTAAGCTTACAAAGTATTCATCTGGTCATCCCAGTTCTTTGAATGTTGATATAAGTTATGCAATGAGATTTTTTTGATCTGTGCATAGCCAAAAGAATTCAAGACGGAAATAATCCCGTCTAAAACGTAGGATCTACATCCTGCGTTGAGTCAATTATCAGGCTTTTTATGCTTGTATTCGGTAAGTTATTACCGATTTAGTCCACAAATCAATAACGGAGATCCAACGGTGCAATTACGTAGGGTTGTAGTTACCGGAATGGGTATGTTAAGCCCAGTTGGCGGTAATTTAGAAGAATCATGGAAAAATTTATTAGCTGGTAAGAGCGGTATCACTACTATTGATCATTTTGATACTACTGATTTCTCTGTAAAGATTGCCGGTCTAGTAAAGAACTTTAATGCTGAGCAGTGGGGCATCTCAAGCAAGGATGCTCGTAAGATGGATGAGTTCATTCAGTATGGTATCGCTGCAGGTATTATGGCATTGAATGATTCTGGTTTAGAGATTACTCCAGAAAATGCTGATAGAATCGGTACAATGATCGGTTCTGGTATTGGTGGTCTTACTCTAATCGAGAAGAACATTACTGGTTTAGTTGCCAAAGGCCCTCGTGGAATCAGCCCATTCTTCGTTCCATCAACAATTATCAATATGGTTTCAGGCCAGCTTTCTATCCTGAAAGGTCTTCGTGGTCCTAACCTGTCGACTGTTACCGCATGTGCTACCGGTACTCACGCTATCGGTTTATCAGCAAGACTGATTGCTTTCGGTGATGCTGATGTTATGGTTTGTGGTGGTGCAGAAAAAGCTTCTACCCCAATGGGTATCGGCGGTTTCGCTTCAATGAAGGCTCTATCTCACCGCAATGATGATCCTGAGCATGCATCTCGTCCTTGGGATAAGGATCGTGATGGCTTCGTTCTAGGTGACGGTGCTGGTGTGCTGATTCTTGAAGAGTACGAGCACGCTAAGGCTCGTGGTGCTAAGATTTATGCTGAGCTTGTTGGCTTCGGTATGTCAGGTGACGCTTACCACATGACTGCAACACCTTCTACTGGTGAAGGCGCTGCAAGATCAATGATGGGCGCATTAAAGGATGCTGGTGTTAAGCCTGAGCAGGTTAACTACATCAATGCTCACGGTACTTCAACTTCTGTTGGTGACCTATCAGAGTTACGTGCTGCTAAGAGCCTGTTCGGTGACGCTCCTAAGAACTGCTGCATGAGTTCAACCAAGTCTATGACTGGTCACTTACTAGGCGCAGCTGGTGCTATCGAAGCAGTTATTACTGTTATGTCAATCAAGGATCAGATTTGTCCTCCAACAATCAATCTTGTTAACCCAGAAGATGAGGTTGGTGATTTTAATCTTGTTCCTGGTACAGCTCAGAAACATGATATTGAGTACGCTATGTCAAACAACTTTGGCTTCGGCGGTACCAACGGTTCACTTCTATTCAAGAGAATGAACTAAGATTTCATGTGATTATCCCGCCTCTAGGCGGGATAATTCTATATAATCAAGACTTCTTTTAATTTTCCCTGAATATCCTTTCTTTTTACTATCCCATAGTATCTGCTGTCAAAAGAATCAGTCTTTGAGCTTGCAACTATAAATTCATTCTGCTCAAGCTGTTTATGTATTTCTGCATGAATTAACTTTCGTCCATCCTTATCATGGGCTAATGGTCTGGTACTCTTTATAAGATGTCCATTTACATGGATTCCATCAGAAGAGATCTTTACTTTGTCAGGATATGAGGCGACAACATGTTTGCCGATAGGGGATAATCTATAACTGCATTTCCCTGCTGAAAGGTACTTACGTGCTTTAGCGATTTTCTTGTACTTATGGTTAAGACAGAAAAGAACGATATTACCTTTAGTTATATCTGTATTCTCTCTTGATAATCTGTATATTCCTAGAGGAATTGAAGGTGTGGTATTGATTCTTATATCTAAGCCATAGATACTGAGTGCTGTACCTAAAAATAAAGCAGACAAAAATAGTATTTTCATAATTTCTCAATAAAAAAAGCCGTTAGTATTGTAACGGCCTTTTTAGAGAGGCGGAAAATAAGCCTCTATTTTTTGTGAAAACTCTGTATTACTATCTGATTTTTAATCATTATTTGATAAAGAATCAATTGCGTCCTGAGTCTCTTGTTTCTGCTTGATTGCCTTCTCTCCGATAAGCTTAATCAGCTCAATATAAATAAGATCGATAATGAAGAAAACGGACAGTCTGGAGTCAGCATATCCTTGAGCCAGATCGTAATCATGTACTGCGTGAAGCACTGTAATATCAGTGAATGAATAAAGAGGAGATGTGGTTTCTGCGGTAATCGCACAAATCATTGCTCCTTTCTTAGAACATAAAGCTGCTGATTTTACCAGCTCATGAGTTTGACCTGAGTTAGAAATGTAGATTGCTACATCCTGATTGGTGATCATTGTTGAGTGGGTCATAATCTCGTGTGAATCGGTATAACATCTTGCATCGATACCGATACGGGCAATCTTTCTGGCAGCATCCCTGGCTAGATATCCTGAACTTCCAATACCAAAGAAAAATACATGTCTTGCTCCGACAATCTCACGGGTAAGCTTGGTAACAGATTCAAAGCCGATTTCCACAGCGGTCTGAGATAAAAGAGTCTGGTTTAACTGAAGCAGTTTCTGAGCAGTTGTTTCGCAACTCTCCTTAAGATTGATGGCTGTTCTCTTTCCATGATTGTCATTATCCTGAGCTCCAAGATCCTGGGCTAGGGCAATTTTAAAATCCTTAAGAGTTTCAAATCCGAATTTTCTGGCAAAGCGGGTTACTGTTGCATGTGAAATATCACAGTCAGCAGAGATCTCTGAAATAGATGATGAACATGCCTTTAACCCATTAGCCAGAAAGTAATGAATGAGTTTATTGTCTGATTTTGACGCTTTGATCTGTGGATTGCTTAGTCGTCTTAGAATGCTCATTGGATATCCTTTAATGTTGTTCTAATTTTTCATTATTTATTCTTATAGTGTGAAAATTATTTTACGCTTTTTATTTTCAAATGTTCGTGTCTGAACATACAAAACTGGAAAAAAGATATTTATTTTCATTAAAATTGCTTGTTTTTTAAAAGAATTCTTTAATTTCTCTTTCTTTAATAAGTAACTTTTTGTTACATATTAAAATTATTTTGTTTTTATGAAAAAGTCATTTATAAGATAATTTAAACTCTTCCTGTTGTATAATGGTGCAGATTTGATCAAAACTAGACTAATAGTCCTCAATTTGCTACATTTTAGAACAAATTTAGAAACGTATAATATTTTTAAGAGGTCAAAATGACTACAAAAGTTGGAATTTACGGATACGGCAATCTAGGTCGTGGAATTGAAAGTGCATTAAAGTATGCTGATGATCTTGAACTTGTTGCAGTGTTCACTAGAAGAGATCCATCATCTCTGACTTTATCAACAGCAGGTGTTCCTGTAGTAAGCGTAAATGACGTTGAATCATACAAAGATAAGATTGACGTTATGATTCTTTGCGGTGGTTCAGCTACCGACCTTCCTGTACAGACTCCAAAATTAGCAAAGCTTTTCAACGTTATCGACAGTTTTGATACTCATGCTAAGATCCCTGAGCACTTTTCCAATGTTGACAGCGCAGCTAAATCAGGTAGCCATATTGCTTTAATCTCAGCTGGCTGGGATCCTGGTATGTTCTCTTTAAACCGTTTATATGCAAACGCTGTTCTGCCTAACGGTAAAGACTATACCTTCTGGGGTAGAGGCGTAAGCCAGGGCCATTCAGATGCAATTCGTCGCATTGAAGGTGTTGCAGATGCTAGACAGTATACCTGCCCAATTGAATCTGCTCTTGAGGCTGTAAGAAGTGGTTCAAATCCAGAATTAACCACCCGTCAGAAACACACCAGACTATGCTATGTTGTATTAAAGGAAGGTGCTGATGCAGCTAAGGTTGAGAATGAGATTAAGACCATGCCTAACTACTTCTCTGATTACGACACTACTGTTAACTTCATTTCTCAGGAAGAGTTAGACAAGAATCATCGTGGTCTGCCACATGGCGGCTTTGTTCTAAGATCAGGCAAGACAGGCTTCAATCTTGAAAACAATCACGTGATTGAGTACAGCTTAAAGCTTGATTCTAACCCTGAGTTCACTGGCAGTGTTATTGTTGCTTACGCTAGAGCTCTAGCTCGTCTTCACAAGGAAGGTGTTAACGGCTGTAAGACTGTATTTGATATCGCTCCTGCATATCTGTCACCTCTGTCAGGTGAGCAGCTGAGAGCAACTATGCTTTAGTTGTCGTTAGAATGTAGTCTTTAGTACAGGGTCCCGCTTTAGCGGGACTCAATTTTTAGTAACCGGCTTCATTTAATCTTACAAAACCGTCACAGCCGATTTTTCCTCCTAAATCACAGCTTTTCTTGAAATAATCTTTTGCTTCTTTAAAATCCTGTTCAACGCCCTGACCCTGTTCATATAAAGAACCAAGATTCGAGCAACCTGTAGCGTTGTTCATCTCACATCCTTTCTCATATAAGGTTTTAGCGGTTTTATAATCTACCTCAACTCCCTGTCCTAAAGCGAACAGTGCTCCAAGATTTACACAGCCATGGGAATCGTTAAGTCCACAGGATTTCTCATAGTACTCTTTTGCTTTTAAGTAATCCTGTTTAACGCCATCTCCGTTTTCATAGAGATAACCCAGGCTCTTACAACCTCTGCCTTCATCTAAATCACAGGCCTTGGTGTAATAGGAAAGGGCTTTATTGAAATCTATTTGAACTCCTTCTCCCACATCATACATATAGCCAAGACCGGTACATCCGGTTGCTTCATTAAGGTTGCAGGCTTTCTCATAGAGCTCTTTTGTTTTCTGATAATCCTGATCCACACCTTGTCCATTGTCATAAAGAAGTCCCAGATTTCTACATGCCCAGCCATCATTTAATTTGCAGGCCATCTCGTAATACTCTCTGGCTTTTGCGTAGTCCTGAGCTACACCTTTTCCATTATCATACATGAAGCCAAGATAAGCGCAGCCGCTTTCCTCCATTAGATCACAGGCCTTTTCATAGTACGTTTTGGCTTTATCGTAATCTTGAGTAACAGCCTGTCCTTTAAAATAGTATATTCCCAAGTTTCGGCAGCCATAGCCATATTTCAGGGAACAGGCTTTTTCGGTATATTCACGTGCTTTGTCATAGTCCTGAAACTCACCCTCAGCCTGATAGTACATCACTCCAAGGTTAGCGCAACCTTCCGCGTCGTTAAGATCACATGCCTTTTTGAAATACTCTTCAGCCTTTTCAAAATCCTGTGGTTCTCCTATTGCAAACAGATAAATAACTCCAAGCATAGTTAAAGCTTCTGCTTTATCTTCACCATTTAAATTCTGGTTGGCTATCTCAAAAGATTTTTTGTAATACTGTTCTGCCTTGATTTCATCTTTATCTGTGATAATACCGTCTTCATAAGCCTTTCCTACTACATAGCAGGCACTGGTGTTAGGTATTTCACAGCCTTTTATGTAGCTATCCATTGCATCCTTATTTGTTTTTCCCTCTATAAATCCTCTCTCGTACAGAATTCCAAGATCAATACAGCTTGAAGCCAGTTTCAGTTCACAACCTCTTTTGAACATTCTCTGTGCTTCGAAATGATCTGTTGTTTTGGAATGTATGTTTGCATATTTCTTTCCTGCTAGCCAGCAAGCCTCTCCGTTGTCTCCTGCGCACATTGCTTTAAGCTTTTCTAATGACAAGTGTCTTATATCATGCGCTGAACTTCTCTCAACAGGTTTTGGCGTATTACCTGCAAATACAGAAAAAGTACAGGCTAGAAGCAGTGAAGCGATAAGAGTTTTTTTCATAGATAACCTCTGTTCTCAGAGAAGAGTAGACTAGAAGTTTAAGCTGTCGAGCTTTTTAATAGAAGTATCGAATAGGTAAATTTGAATCGCAAGTGCGAGCTAACGTAAATGTGTATCGCCTTAAATATCTGTATAAGAATGTTTGACGAAAAGAAAAATTAAAAGTCAGAAAATAACTATTGTGATACAAGAAAGAGGAAAGCAAAAGATAAGAACTTAAGAATGGCGGAGAAAAGGGGATTTGAACCCCTGAACCGCCGATAAGGCGATTGTCGCATTTCGAGTGCGATGCATTCAACCGCTCTGCCATTTCTCCGTAAGCACAATTATATGCAAATACCAAACAAAATCAAATAGTAAGAGGGTAAGAGATTTATTTTCGTTTTAATTTTCTGATCTCGTCTTTCTTTTCCTTACATATATAGTTGGATTCGGTAATCTTCTGTAGAGCTTTGTTATAGGTTAAATTATCAAGAGTAATGGCTTTAATCTTATCTAGAATATGTGGCCCGTTTTTAGTATATAGAGTTGCAATCAGCCAGGCTACTCCCATATGGACGTAGTATTCTTCAGTATTTATCTGATCTAGATATGAAATGATCTCATCTTCGTACAGTGGTGAACAGAAATACATCAGAGCCATAACACAGGCATATCTAACTGTATAAGGTGAGCTTTTATTCTTAAAACATTTCCTTATAAAAGAGAAATACTGTTCTTGATGCTCTTTGGCTTTTTTTAGTTCTGAACAAAAGCCGTCACAGATAGCCCAGCCATCAAGGTAATTAAGAAATTCGTTAACATAGGTTATTCTCTGGTTCTCATCAATTTTTGCTCTGGCAATAAAGATTGCTCTGCAGAGTTTTTCCTCAAAGTAAGGCTCCTTAGGCAGAGGAGATTGTAATAGTTCTTCCTGGGGAAATTCTTTTAGGTAGGATAGGGCAAGTTTTCTGACCTGAGGAATTCTGACTCCTAACATTTTTACATTAGGACTTAGTTTTTCAGAAAATTCTCTGTAAGAGTCTTCTTTTATTTTGAATAGATCTGCTCTCAGATCCTTCCATGCAAACTTTTTCATAGTATTTACGAATTACTCTATTTTATTTTGAAATATATAACCTTTTACAACTTATCTGTCTGTAAATTAGCAATATACCTTCTCTGACATTAACGTCTTATAAAAATTGTTTCGTATTTTCATAAGTATCAATTGTTTAATAAAATCTCATTATTTATTAAATAGTTATATCTGAATGCAAAATTAAGTAATGCACGATAATTTTCGTTTATAAATAAAATTGCTATCTACTACGCAAATATAAGGCAAAGTTATGCAATTTTTAGTAAAATAATATGATAATAAATAATAATATTGTAACCGTTTGCGAATTTTTACGAGGAAACAAATGAGCGTCACCTTAAAAGACCTAGCAAAAGCATCTGGCGTTTCAATTGGTACTGTTTCACGCGCACTTAATGATAAGAATGAAGTAAGCGCAAAAACATCAGAAAGAATCCGTCAGCTTGCTCAGGAATTGGGGTATATTCCGAATCGTGCAGGTCGAGCTTTATCTTCTCAGAAAAGCATTAACTATGTTGGTATCGTAATTCCAAGTATAAACTCTCCTTTCTTTGATGATATCAAAAAAGGCATTGAGATGGCTTTAAAGGAGTTCAAAGATCTTGGAATTGATGTGATTATCAAAGAGCAGGAAGGCTGGAGTGTGGACACCCAGATCAGAGCATTAGATGAACTGGAGAATTCTGGATGTAAGGCTTTTGTTTTGTGTTCTGTGGATTCTGAAAAAATCAGAGATAAGATATCAGAATTGTCTGATAAAGGCTATCCGGTTGTTCTTCTGAATAATGATCTTCCTGGTACCAAGAGATTATGTTTTGTTGGTCCTGATTATCTGAAGTCAGGCAAGGTTGCCGCTGCTATGGTTGATAAATGTCATCCTGGCATTCCTCTAAAGATCCTTGTGGTTGTAGGCTACAAGTCTCACCTAGGCCACAAGACCAGACTTGACGGTTTTATTTCAGAACTTAAGTCTAGAAGACAGGATTATGAGATTGTCGATGTAATCGAGGGTAATGATCAGGATATTATTACCCAGCAGGTTACTATGAAGGCATTTATGAAGCATCCTGAGGTTAATGTCGTTTATATGGCAACAGGTTCAGGTGTTTCTGGTTTAGGTGCAGCAATCATTGCAGATTCTGAGCACAAACGTTTTATTCTTGCCTGTGACGAGATTTATACTACCAAGGAACTGGTGAAGAACGATATTATTGATTTCGTAATCTGTCAGTCTCCTGTAGTACAGGGATATCAGGTTATCAAGAAACTTCACGATTACCTTAATAAGATAGGAAATCTTCCAGAAGACTATATCGTGGATACAGTTATAAAGGTTAAGAGTCACTTCGATTAACAATCATTGTATTAGTTTTAGGTCCCACAGTATTAACACTGTGGGATTTTTTTCCCCTGTAGACTTGGTTCTATTCGAAGCTTGTAATCTTTTTTATTTTGAGTTTTGCTTTTCTCTATTCTGTCGAGCTGACTAGTATTATCCTGCAAACTCAATATATTCAATACATTTTGTTTGCTGTGTCGCTGTTTAAAAGAATAAGTTTGGTATTCTGCTGTAAAAACTTGATGCTTTGGAAGGAACAGCGGAGAAGGTTGCTTTACAATAAACTCTTTGCTACCTGTAGTTGGGCAGAAGACAGCTAAAAAGAAAAAGGACCTAAACATCATATGCTTAGGCCACAAATTAAAGAACTACGTATTTTGAGAGTTTACTTTTATTTAATGCTAATTCTTTTTAATCTGTCCGTAGTAAGCGTTGGCACCGTGCTTACGTAGGTAGTGCTTATCGAGCAGATCCTGCTGCATTGGTTGCAGATCTGGTCTTAGAGTTAATGAGTGATATGCCATAAATGCAACTTCTTCTAGAACAACAGCATTGTAAACGGCATTAGCAGGTGATTTTCCCCAAACGAATGGTCCATGTGAGTAAACTACACAGGCAGGGACATCCTTCATGTTGATGTTGCGATTCTTAAAGGTTTCGACGATTACTTTACCGGTCTCAAGTTCATATTCGCTCTCGATTTCCTGCTTTGTCATTTTTCTGGTACATGGAATTGCACCGTAATAGTAGTCAGCTCCGGTAGTGCCTAATGCAGGAATATCCATTCCAGCCTGTGCAAATGATGTTGCATTGCGTGAATGAGTGTGAACAACACCCTGGATATCTGGGCAGGCACGATATAATTCTAAGTGAGTTGGAGTATCTGTAGATGGATTTAAGTCACCTTCAACTGTTTCACCAGTTTTAAGATCAACTACAACCATATCCTCAACCTTCATGGTTTCATAATCAACTCCTGATGGTTTAATTACAACCAGACCAGACTTTCTGTCGATTCCTGAAACGTTACCCCAGGTGAAGGTTACTAAGCCATGCTTAGGTAAATCTAAGTTGGCGTCAAATACGGCCTTTTTTAAATCTTCTAACATTTTTTACTCCGAGTTTTATTATGTATTGATGTTGTGATTTTGTGATGAATTATTATCTTCGCTTTTTTGTATAAGGGTATTGTACGCTAATTTTTCTTTAAGAAAAGTGGTAAAAGTATGATCTATGCAAAATATTTTAGATATAAATATTTAAACACTTATAAAACAATAAGTTAATTTTATTCGCAAACGATTGCAATTTATTCTAAAAATGGTCAAAAATAAAACCGTTTACTTTTAACGTTCCCGGAATAATTCTCTGATTTGTCAAAAGAAGCTCTCCTCTTTTATCGAATTTTAAAGCGAATTTTGGAAGGGGAATGGTTAGATATTTTGCAGATGAGGAAAGCTTTAAGAGCTCATTTGCTGTGAGAAAATGGTCTGAACAGAGATTAATTATTCCTGGGATTTTATTTTTGATGATAAGTCCGATTGCTCTGGAACAGTCTTCAACTGAGAGATAGGGAATATAGTTGCTGCCACCTATTATATGTAATGTTGGAAGATACTTAATATTCTCAACAAGCCCTCCACCTGCACCGACTACTACTCCGATTCTGAGGATACTTACTGTGGTTTTAAACGTATCTTTAAGATCATTGGCTTTTCTTTCTATAGCCTTGCAGATATCTGCATATACGGAGTCAGCTAGTTCTCCTTTTTCATCCTGTTCACTGTTGTCTTTATAGATACCTGTGGCGCTGGCCTGAATGAAGTGGGAGGGAAATTTATCCGCATATTTCTTTGCAAGAAGCTCAATCGTCTCAAGTCTTGAGTTTAGGATTTGGGAAAGTCTATTGCTGGTTAATCTATTCTTTGCGATTGATTCTCCTGCAAGATTAACTATTACGTCAACCTCAGGGAAATCATCCCGTGCTGTTAAGACTTTAACGTCTGGGGTAAATCCAAGATTATTCTTTATCTGGTTTTGATGGGAATATACGAAGAGGGTATTGTTCTGTTTTTTTAAAAGGGTAATCAGCTCTCGTCCTACAAAGCCAGAACCTCCTGTAACCAGAACCCGCATGATTTTATCTCCTTATATATAACCTTTTTAAATTATAGTCAGCCATATATCCAAAATAAAAGCAGCCTAAGCTGCTTTTACTTATAACATAATATAGGTAATTCAGGATACTGAATTAGTCCTTAACCTGAGTAGCCTGAATTGCGGTAACTGCAACAGTGTAGATGATGTCATCAACTAAAGCACCACGAGACAGATCGTTAACAGGTCTCTTCATACCCTGTAACATAGGGCCGATAGAAACAAGTTTAGCTGAACGCTGAACTGCCTTGTAAACAGTGTTACCGGTTGACAGGTTAGGGAAGATGAATACGGTAGCCTTACCAGCAACTGGTGAACCAGGAGCCTTCTGAGCAGCAACGTCTGGCATTACAGCAGCGTCGTACTGTAGAGGACCGTCAACTGCGATATCAGGACGCTTTGAACGAACTAAAGCAGTAGCTTCCTTCATCATGTCAACATCTGCGCCTTTACCTGAGTTGATGGTTGAATAGGTAATCATTGCAACTCTTGGATCAATACCGAATGCCTTAGCGGTATCTGCAGACTGGATAGCAATTTCAGAAATCTCTTCAGCGGTTGGATTGATGTTCAGAGCACAGTCACCGTATACATAAACCTGCTCATCCATCAGCATGAAGAAGATAGCTGAAACAAGCTTTGCACCAGGAGCTGTCTTTAGAATCTGCAGAGCAGGACGAATGGTGTTTGCTGTGGTGTGAACTGCACCTGATACAAGTCCATCTAATTCCTTGCTGTCGATCATCATGGTTGCCAAGAATACGTTGTCCTGTAACATTTCAAGAGCCTGCTCTGGGGTTACGCCCTTAGCCTTACGTAGCTCAACCAGTCTGTCTACATACTTCTCACGAACTGCATCTGGATCAACGAACTCAACGTTTTCACCTAGAGTTACGCCCTGAGCCTTTGCTACCTCTAAGATTTTGTCTTTCTTACCGAACAGTACAGGAACTGCGATATTCTGCTCTGCAACCTTAGCTGCTGCACATACGGTACGTGGCTCATCACCCTCTGGAAGAGCGATCTTCTTGTGAGCTGCTCTTGCAAGAGCGGTCAGCTTGCTGCGGAATGCTGCTGGGCTCATTAGAGGAGTTGTCTTCTCTTCAAGATTCTTGATTAAATCGATTGCCTTAGCATCAAAGTCCTTTGAAGACTTCTCTTCGATCAGCTTCTTCTGCTCTTCGTCGTCTCTTAACTGAGCTGGGAACTCAGCTAAAGCCTGAGCAACTGACCATAGAGGCTTCTCAGTGGTAATAACAGTTGCACCTTCAACTGAACCGGTAACACCGTCGGTCAGAATAACGGTCTTAGCATCGGTCTTTACTGGTACAGTGTCAGTTACAAGTACAGCTTTCTCTTTTGCGGTCTCGTTTGATAGAGCAACCTTGTATGAACGGACATTCTCGTCACCTGAAGCAATCTTGGCATCGATAAACTGAGCAATGTCCTTTGCTCTAGGAGCATAGTAAGCTACATCGAAGTTAACATTAGCGATAAAATCTGTTAGAACTTCATCTTCATTCTTAACAGCACATGCTGCACCGCACTTGTCACAGCCTGATAGAACCAGCTTCTTGTTGCCCTTTGCATCTCTTGGGGCTTTATCATTCAGAAGAATGGTGCCTAAGTGCTGATTCTTACCTGCGTTGCCGAAGTAAAGAAGAGTTGCATCAATTGCGCTCTTTGCGCACTTGCACTTGCCTGATACTACAGAAATAATATTTGCATCAAAAGCGTGGCAGATTTCTGCGTTAATCTCGTTAACGTTGAAAGGAGCGTCAGTTACACCTTCAATAACAATTACATCATATTTGTTTGCATCGTTTAGAGCGTTGTAGTTGGCAACGATTGCCTCGATAACCTCTGACTTGTTCCCCTCAGAAAGCTTCTTAGCTGCACAGCACTTGTTTAAAGAGGTGTTTGAACACTCTTTTCTGCAGCAGCTGTAGAAAGGGGTGAAAAGAGCAGCCTTAACGCCGTTGTCGTTTAAAGCTTTTACTAAACCTAAAGATGCAGTAAAAATACCAGAAGTCTTACCTGCTGGCACTAGCATAACATTACGTGACACTTGTGACTCCATACTTGCCAAAATTGAAATTATTTCTTACACAGGGATATGATCCAAGCATATTAACCGTAAGATTATAACATACGGCATAAATGCAGATTCGCTATAAAACGATCAGATCGATTTTTTGTATAGTAGATTGCGTTTTTACGGTAACTATTTATAGAATTATTAAAAAAGAAAATTATTTTAAGGATAGCCGGTGAATATTGTTAAAAAAATCAAAGTTGGAATTCAGTACATGAATGACTGGCCTCTTGAGCCATTGTTAAATCCTGTTTTTCCTGAGTGCCGTGTAAAAAGAGCGATTATTGCTGGACGAAAAATATTACCACCTTTTATTGTTTTTATTCTTTTCTGGGCTGTATATCAGGGAGGTGGTTTTAAAGGGATCCCCATGCTGTTTGCTTTATCCTCGAACTTTCCTGTAACCCTAGTCTGTGTTATTTTTCTGATGCTTATGCCTCTTCAGGGGTATCTGTGGTTTTATAAAAGAGCCATAACAAAACTTAACGATCGTCAGAAGGATTTCTATCTTCTCGTCTGTACAAAGCTCGAAAAACAGCCTGCTTTAAATCCAACCATGCTTGATCTGGAAAAGGCCATTAATGCCTGTATTAAAACTCTAGGTGTTGATTTACTGAAAAAACTGTAAATTGCGAATTTCTGAAAATTTATCTCTGTAATCGTTTGCATATATGTAAAAATATTCACATCTAAGACTTCTTTGTATTTAATAAAACATGCTAATATATCTATAAATCAAAGAATTAGATTTTAGATAGAACTAAATATGAGAAAATGGTACGTTTCCGTAAAGGTTTACGTATTATTTTTGAAGTAACTCAAACTTTTTTTGAATAAAACGCAAAAAATGTAAAAGTGTGTCACGTTTTCTTTAATCTTGAATTCGTTTTGATTGTGCTCTGTCATACAATCGTTTAACAGAAAAGAGTAAATTTTTTCGTAATTATTCTTTTTTTTTGCATAAACAAACATTTCAATCAGGAGTTGTTATGAAATTAGTAAAAGCAGTTCTAGCTGCATCAATCGGTGCAATTATTGCTTCATCAGCTGTTCAGGCTAAGCAGTTAACTATCGGTTTCTCTCAGATTGGCGCTGAGTCAGAGTGGCGTACCGCAAACACCAACGATGTTAAGGAAGCAGCTAAAGCTCACAACGTAAATCTGAAGTTCTCAGACGCTCAGCAGAAGCAGGAGAACCAGATCAAGGCAATCCGTACCTTTATCGCTCAGAAGGTTGACTTAATCGGTCTTGTACCTATCGTAGCTACCGGTTGGGACAACATTCTACGTGAAGCAAAGAGAGCAAAGATTCCTGTTCTAATTGTTGACCGTGACCTAACCGTTTCAGATCCATCTTTATATGTTGCTAAGATCGGTACTGATTCATATGCAGAAGGTCAGAAGGTTTACAAGTGGATTGACGACTATGTAAAGGCTAACAATGTTAAGCCACGTAACGGCGGTGACAAGTTAAATATCGTTATTCTTGAAGGTACCGTTGGTGCATCAGCAACCACCGGTCGTGGCAACGGCTTCAACGACGCTATGAAGGCTGATCCTGATGGCGCTAAGAAGTTCAACATCCTAGCTTCTCAGACCGGTGACTTCACCCGTCAGAAGGGTCAGGAAGTTATGGAGTCATTCTTAAAGTCAAATCGTAATGACATCGACATTCTGTTCGCAATGAACGACGATATGGCATTAGGTGCTGTTCAGGCTATCGAAGCTGCTGGTCTAAAGCCATCAAAGGATATCATCATCGTTTCAGTTGACGGTGTAAAGGGTATCTTCCAGGCTATGATCGACGGCAAGACTAACGCAACTGTTGAGTGTAACCCACTACAGGGTGAGTTATTCTTCCAGACCGCTGAGAAAGTTCTAAAGGGTGAGTCAGTACCTAAGAGTGTATTCGTTGAGGAAGGCGTTTACACTGCAGACAAGGCTGCTGAAGTATTCCCTTCACGTAAATACTAATCATATTTACAACACATAAAAATAGGGTGCAGAGATGCACCCTAATTTGAATTTAAACCCCAATCATCAATCATCAAGAAGAACACCTGCATTAGGAGGGCTGTATGGCCTTAGAAGACAACGAATATATATTGCAGATGAAACACATTGACATGTTCTTCCCAGGAGTTAAGGCCTTAAAAGACGTTTCTTTCAATCTAAAAAAAGGCGAAATCATCTCTCTAATGGGCGAGAACGGTGCTGGTAAATCAACATTAGTTAAAGTATTAACAGGTGTTTATCACAAGACTAATGGAGAAATCACTTTCGACGGTAAGGTAATTGAACCTACCACTCCTCTAGCCAGTCAGCAGATGGGTATTTCTACCGTTTACCAGGAAGTTAATCTTTGTGCTAATTTGTCAGTTGCAGAGAATATTTATATTGGACGTGAACCTCGCGGAGCATTTGGCCGTATTGACTGGGCTACAATGCAGAAGAATGCATCTGACCTGTTATTCCGCGAATTAGGCATCGATATCGATGTAACAAAAGAACTAAATTTCTACCCGGTAGCAATGCAGCAGATGATCGCAATTGCCCGTGCTATCGATACACAGTGTAAAGTTCTGATTCTTGACGAACCAACTTCTTCACTGTCAGACAAAGAAACCGAGAGACTGTTCAAGATTATGAGAAATCTGAAGTCTCAAGGTATTTCAATCATCTTTATTTCTCATTTCCTAGAGCAGATTTATACAATCTGTGATCGTATAACTGTACTGCGTGACGGTACCTATATCGGTGAATACGACATCAAGTCTTTACCAAGAATTGAACTAATCTCCAAGATGATGGGTAAAGAAGTTAAAGAAGGCGAAATCGAATCTAACGTTGATAAATCAGTTCCTCGTGAGAACATCTTCCTTGAGACTGAGCACGTAACCGTACCGGGCAAGGTTAAAGACCTTTCAATGGATATCAAGCAGGGTGAGGTTGTTGGCTTTGCTGGTCTTTTAGGTTCCGGTAGATCTGAAATCGCAGAAACTCTGTTCGGTACTCTTCTGAAATCAAGCGGTAACATCTACATAGACGGCACTGCAGTTTCAGTTAAGACTCCAATGGATATGATGAAGAATCGTATCGCATTCTGTCCTGAAGATCGTAAGGTTCAGGGCATCATTGGTGATCTGTCAGTTAGAGAGAACATTATCCTTGCTCTACAGGCTAAGAACGGCATGTTCAAGCATATGTCTAGACATCGCCAGAACAAGCTTGCCGACTACTATATCAATCTGTTGAGAATCAAGGTGTCAGACCGTGAGCAGCTCATTAAGAACCTCTCTGGCGGTAACCAGCAGAAGGTGATTATCGCAAGATGGCTTGCAACTGAACCTAATCTTCTGATTTTAGACGAACCTACCCGTGGTATTGACGTTGGTACCAAGTCTGAAATCGAGGCCTTGGCAGTATCTTTGGCCAAGGAGAAGGGAATGGCAGTTGTATTCATTTCTGGTGAGATGGGCGAAATGGTTCGTACTTGTTCAAGAGTCATGGTAATTCGTGATCATGAAAAGATTACAGAATTAAATGATGATGAAATTTCAACTGCACACATTATGCAAGCTATAGCCGGAGACTACCATGGAAAGTCTTGTTAAAAAATTTACCCAAAGCTCACTTGCTTTGCCTCTGGTTGCCTTAGCAGTGCTGCTTTTATTCAATGCATTTTTCGTAGATGACTTCTTCAAGATTGAAGTTATGGAAAATGGCAATCTGTACGGTCGTCCTATTGATATTCTGTACCGTGCATCTTCACTTATCATCCTTGCATTAGGTATGACCTTTGTTATTGCAACAGGCGGTATCGATATTTCTGTTGGTGCTGTGGTGGCAATTTCATCTGCAACCTGCTGTGTAATGTTAGGTGGTGATATTTCCGGTATTCCTGAGCATCCATTCTTCATCGCAATTCTTGCCTCCTTATGTGTAGGTATTGTTGCCGGTATCTGGAATGGTACCTTGGTTGCCAAGCTGAAGATTCAGGCAATGGTTGCAACCTTGATTCTGATGACAGCTGGTCGTGGTATCGCTCAGCTTATGACTGACGGTCAGATTATTACCGTTTACTACAAGCCATTTGCTTACATCGGCGGTAACATCCCAGGTGTTATGCTTCCAACTGCAATGATTATTGCTCTTGCAATGGTTCTGCTGGTTCTTTTCATCAACAAGAGAACCTCAATCGGTCTTATGATTCAGTCTGTTGGTATCAACGCGAATGCTGCACGCTATGCTGGTATCAAAGTTACTGCTGTTCTATTTGCTGTGTATATCTTCTCTGGTTTCTGTGCCGGTACAGCTGGTCTTATCGAAGGCTCTCTCATTAGAGCTGCCGATGCTAACAATGCTGGTCTGAATATGGAAATGGACGCCATTCTTGCAGTTACCCTTGGCGGTACTCTGATGGTTGGCGGTAGATACTATATCGGCGGTACCATCATTGGAGCTATTACCATTCAGACACTAACCACTACCATGTACGCTATCGGTGTTTCATCAGATAGACTACCTGCGGTTAAGGCAATTGTTATTCTGCTGATTATCGTATTCCAGTCAGAGAAGTTTAAGGAAATGTATCGCAACTACAAGTTAAAGCGCCTTGATACTCAGTTAAGTTCTAAGAAGGAGGTTTCAAATGCGTAGTAGGTTTTTATCAAACTTAGTTGCATCTCAGAACTTCCCATTCTATGTTACTGGTGCACTATTTGTTGTTTTATTCGGATTTGGTTCAGTTCTGTTTGACGGCTTCTTCAGCCTGCAGGTTTTCCTGAATCTGTTTATTGACAATGCTCCTCTTATTATTGTTACAGTAGGTATTACCTTCACAATCCTGTCCGGATTCGGTGGTATTGACCTGTCTGTAGGTGCTGTGGTTTCACTCTCCTGCATGACCTTGGCTGTTCTGATGAGAGATACAACAATCAGTCCATATGTATGCATGGCAATTGTTCTGGCAATCGGTTTTACTGTCGGTCTTATTAACGGTCTTCTGATTACTTATTTCAGATTACAGCCATTCATTGTTACTCTAGGTACAATGTTCCTATGCCGTGGTCTGACTGCAATTCTGTCACGTGACTCAGTGCCTATTGATAATCCACAGTATTCAGACTTAGCATTTTTCTCATTCGAGTTTGGTGATTATTTCCTGTCTCTAGGTGCTGTAATTGCTTTATTCATGGTTGTGCTTGCAACTATCATCCTGCGTTACACTTCTTTTGGTAGAGGCGTATATGCTATCGGTGGTAATGAGCAGTCTGCAAAACTGATGGGCTTAAAGACTGATTTTATCCGTGTTCGCGTTTACATCATTTCTGGTTTCTGTGCTGCATTAGGCGGTATCTGCTACTCATGGATTATGCTGTCAGGTTATACCCTGCACGGTCTTGGAATGGAAATGGATGCAATCGCATCATCAGTTATCGGTGGAACCCAGCTGATGGGTGGTGTTGGCTTTATGCCTGGTACTCTGCTAGGTGTTATGATTCAGGGCTCAATCCTGACCATTATCTCCTTCCAGGGAACTCTTTCAGCTTGGTGGACCAAGATTGTAGTTGGTCTTCTACTATGTCTGTTCATTGTAATGCAGGCCTTAGTAAATGCCCATAAGAACAAACTTATGAATCAGATTGCTGAAGGCTCTGTAAAAGAGAACAAATAAATTCATCGATCACACTTTTAGTAAATGAATTTTGGGGTATGTCACAAAGCATACCCCTTTCTATTTTCTATCCTTATTAATTGACTATTATGAAGGTATAACAATAACAATTATTATTAATAAAAATATAACAATCAAAATAAATAAACATAAAGACAGTAGACACAAGAATAATTCTGCATGAGGGATGTGCTATGACAAAGGCAAATTTATTCTTAATCGCTCTTACTGTAATTACAGCAATAGCTTCAGTAACAATAAGTGCCATAAAAGACGAACCAACCACAGTAACTAGAGTTAATAGCTCATTTACTTTGGATCGTTAGTTGTTATTGGTTATTAGGTTAGTAGGCATAGATCCTATAGGTAGGATCTATGCCTATTATCGTTTAATGAGTCTTAACATCTGATAAATTATAGCTTGTGGATGAGGGGTGATATCCATATTCATTCGCTTGTCAGGGCAAATCTTGCTTTCTTGCTTTTTAAATATATTTTTATTGCATTACTTAATGACGAGCAAAATGTCTATGTATAGAACAATTTGCTAACTTAGACGGTACATTTCTATTCTGTAATATTGTCTTTTAATCACATTAATAGATGCGTGCATTAAAAAGGCGTTGAGCATTGATCACTAAAGAAACGCGAGTAATCAAAGATTGCTGCAACGCAAGACAGAGTTTTATGTTTTGAGGTGAATCGAAGGATAAAAAAGTCCCTCCATATATGTTATAGAGGGAACAATTTTAGAATTTATACTATGTTTTCAGTGGTATTACCACCAAGCTTCAACCTGAACACCAAACATTAAGTTGTGGTTGTAATCAACCTTGCCATCTTCGTTTGTGTAGTTTGTCAGGTTAACTGGCTCTCTAACACCGTCGTTGGTAACAGTTCCATGGATATATGAAGTAAATATTCTGATTTCTGGTCTTGACCACATATTAGAAGCATCAGGAGTAATACCATAAGCCATAGTTAACTTCTGACCCTTTTCTTTATTCTTTGTTCCATTGGCAAGCTTGGTTACGTCATAATATGCTCCAGCTTCCCAAATTAAACGGGTCATCTTGGTTAACTGATAATATGGACGAACTACGAAAGAGTAGGTTGTTGTCTTCTTATGATCTGCATAGCCTGCTGAATGAGCAATGTTCTCAACATGCTGGAATTTGAATTTGTCAGTAATTGAAACATCACCAGTGTTGATTATACGATGGCCGTTTGCTCCGTTTGCGTTTCCATCGTAATCTAACCAGTTACCGGTGCCGTAGTGAACTCCTGCAGCGTTTGAGCCGTGCATCCACTGGTAAACAGTCTTGTTCCATCCACCGTTAAAGCCGACATTTAACTCGATATCGAAAGTATTTGCGTTTTTAACCTCATTCTTTAGATATGAATGTTTGTTATCTCGCTCGGCAATGTAATAGGTGTCAGCAATCTGTAGATTTGCATCATCAAATACGCTGAAGTTATAACGTGCATCAAGCTTGTTTACAGATACAAAAGTCTTATAAGATTTCTTTGTCTCATCTGAATAGCTGTTTGCTGCATCGTCTTGACGAATCCATGCTAAATCTAACTTACCAGGACCAACAGATAGACCATCTAAACCTGCGCCGTATCCAGAGATGTCATAATAGTACATATCTGTAATATGGATATCTTCACGTTTGTAGAATCTTTTACCAACCCATACAGATGCATCTTTATCCCATTCAAGTACACCCTTTGCATTAACAAATAATTCACGCAATGCAAAATGGTTATGATTTGCACTGGTATCATCACCATCGGTTGACTGCCAATCCTGATTACGCTTATTGTCTGCAACTGTAAATCTTGAGTTTACAGTCCAGACTGTATCATCAACTTTAATAATATCTGAAGCTAAAGCTATTTCACCGTAGGTATCATTCTCGTTACCAAGTCTTCCAACTTTATTTACGTTAAATTTAGCCATCTGGCCTCCTTTACCGTGGAAGACTCCAGATCTTAGGTAACCGTTGAAGTAGATGTTTGGAGTGTAATCTGCATATGCTGCAGGCATAGAAGTGACGGCTGCAAACATAGCTGCAGCTATTAGACTGATTTTCTTCATTTTATATATCCCAATAATATTAGTAAGTTATAGTTCTGAAATGCGATGCTAATTTCAAAAATACTGAAAATGAAATTTCGGTATTTAAGTTCTTCAAATTAACTTCACAGTTTTTCTTCAGACTATTTTTATTTGATCTCAACGGATCTTTTTTTATTACCTAAAAAATCTAAAGAAATTATCAAGATCTTTCTCTAGAAGTTTTTAAGTGCTTTTTATTTTGTTTAATTTTTTTTTATTCTTCAAATATGAAAAATAAAATTAGTGATCTAAAACACAAAAAAATCAAAAAATAGCGTTGATAAAATGGGAAATAAATCACAGAATAATGTGTTATAAAAAAAAATATATATAACAATTCATTTTTAAACTGTTTTTGATTATTGAATATTTATGACAATATCGAATTTTTGATGATGAATATAATTTATTGCCTTATTTTGTCATTTTGTAATTTGATTTTTTGAGATATAGCTTCACAAAAATTCGTGATATATTACAAAAATTATGATTTTTATCTATATGGCTATAATAAAATCAAGAAAAATTTGCGAGATGTTGTCATAATGCACAAATCGAAAATAGTGTGATTTTTATGGCTTTTCGCTATAGAATAGCGTGAATTAAAACAGATTAGATTTTGTGTTATTAATCACTATTGTGTGAATTTTTAATGCAAAAATATTAAAGGGACATATTTCGGCTTTTCTGGTGTAATGATAATGAGTAAATTATCAAAGTTTCTTTCATTGATTTTCTTTGCATTTCTTTCTACAAAGTCATTTGCAATTCATGAACTTGTTGTCTGGGAAGATGAAAAAAAGGCAAAGGGAATTGAACAGGCTGTTGCTGATTTTGAGCGCGAATTTCACTGTAAGGTTACAGTAAAGGAAATCCCGTTTGTATCACAGATCGATAAATTAAGACTTGATGGTCCATCTGGTTCTGGTCCTGATGTTTTTATGATTCCCTCAGATCGAATTGGATCTGCTGTTGTTCAGGGACTGGTTGCTCCAATAAAATTTATGGATGAGGACCAGGATAAATATATCGCATCCTCTGTTTCAGCTTTTACTCATAATGGAGAAATTTACGCTGTTCCTAAAGTTGTTGAGACTTTAATCCTTATCTATAACAAATCAATTCTTCGTAATCCGTTTGATACTTTAGATGAGTATTTTGATTATTCCAAAAAGAGAGTTAATCAGGGCAACAACGAATATGGACTTCTGGTTAAATGGGATCTTCTTTACTATGTTTTCAGTCTTATGCAGCCATATGGCGGTTATGTTTTTGGCTTGGATAAAGATGGAAATCTTGACGCTGACGATGTAGGCCTGGCTAATGACGGTGCAATTGAAGGTGTTGAGATTGCAAAGCAGTTTTATGATAACTCCTGTTTCCCTGATTCTATTCTTGGCGAGGATGGCACATATGAACAGGATAATATTTTTTCCTCAGGAAAAGCTGCTGCAGTTATCACTGGTCCTTGGGCTTTAGATTACTACAAGTCTGCTAATATAGATTATGGCGTTACACCTCTTCCTGTACTGCAAAATGGAAAGCCAATGAGCTCTTTCTTAGGTGTTAAGGGCTACGCTATTTCAACCTGGGCTAATGATTATGATTTGGCAGAAGATTTTTTAAAATTTATCAATCAGCCTAAATATGTTAAACAGAGGTATTTAGCAACTAACGAAATTCCTCCTGTGAAGGCTGTTATGATTGATCCGATCATTACCAATAATGATGTTGCTAATGCAATTGCAGTTCAGGCAAGCAGAGCTATTCCTACTCCATCTATTCCAGAAATGGCAGAGGTATGGACTCCAATGAATGTATCTCTTCGTTCAATTTTTGAGAAGAAGATGTCTGTAAGAGATGCTCTTAATACTGCTGTAGAGCAGGTTCATTATCAGATTGACGCTTTCAAATCCGGACTCTAATCAAAAAAAGCGGTCGCATTATTGCGACCGTTGATCTGTTTCTTTTCTATTAAGCCTTTAGGCACTCAACTGCCTGTCTTTCAACTCCAAGACATAGTACATATCTTTCCAGGAACTTATCAAAACCTGCAACTCCTGCTGGAGTAGGATCGATCTTAGAACCATCTGCATCCTTGAATACTTTCTGATCTAGGAACTGAGGCAGAGTCTGCTTGTTGTTCTCTGCTGTTGCATAAGCTGCAAGCAGGGCAATACCCCAAGCACCGCCTTCACCTGCAGTGGTCATAACCCATACAGGAGTATTTAAAGCATCTGCCATGATTGACTGACCAACACCCTTGGTCTTGAAAAGACCGCCGTGACCTAATAATTTATCAATCTTTACATTCTCACCCTTTAGAATGTTCATACCGATTCTGATTGCACCTAAGGAAGTATTCAGGTTTGCTCTGAAAAGGTTGGCAACGTTGAATTTTGAGTTTGGCATTCTGGCAAGAAGAGGTCTGCCTTCTGGCATATTGGTAATGTTTTCGCCTGACAGATAACCGTAAGTAATGATGCCGTCACAGTCAGGTGCACCGTTATTCAGAGCTTCGTTATATAGAGTCTTGAATAAGGTTGTAGTATCCATCTCGATGTTTGCAGCTCTCAGGAAGTCTGCAAACAAACCGACCCAGGAGTTAAGATCAGAAGTACAGTTATTAGCGTGAACCATAGCAACCTGAAGTCCGTCTGGAGTGGTAACGCAGTCGATTTCTCTGTGAAGCTTCTGTAATGCTTTCTCTAGAACAACCATTGCAAAGATGGATGTACCTGCAGATACGTTTCCGGTTCTTACTGCAACAGAGTTGGTAGCAACCATACCGGTACCAGCATCTCCTTCTGGAGGACAGAGTAGGCATCCTGCCTGTAGATTACCTGATGTATCAAGCAACTTTGCACCCTCGGCGGTTAAGGTTCCAGCATTCTCACCTGCGGTTAATACCTTAGGTAATAGCTGCTCTAGGGTATAAGGTAATTTTTCGTCCTTGAGAAGCTGATTGAATTTATTTAGGTATTCCTGATTGTAATCCATCTTGTCTGAATCAATAGGGAACATACCTGCAGCATCACCAACACCTAGTACTTTTTCTCCTGTAAGTTTCCAGTGAACATAACCTGCTAAGGTAGTGAAGAAATCAACTTTAGAGATGTGATCCTCTTTATTCAGGATGCACTGATATAAGTGTGAAATACTCCAGCGCTCTGGAATGTTGAACTGGAATAAATCAGTTAATTTTGCAGCAGCTTCAGAAGTATTTGCATTTCTCCAGGTTCTGAACTGTGCTAACTGATTGCCATCCTTATCAAATGCCATATAGCCGTGCATCATTGCAGAGAAACCGATAGAAGCCAGTTTGTTGATAACAACACCATACTGGTTCTTAACATCTTTTAAAAGATCCTGATAGCAATCCTGAAGACCTGTCCAGATATCATCTAAATGATAGGTCCAGAATCCGTTTTCTAGACGGTTTTCCCACTCGTGTGCTCCCTGAGCAACAGGTTTGAAATCCTCTGGATTGATAAGAACTGCTTTGATACGGGTTGAACCGAATTCAATACCTAAAATGGCCTTGCCTTCGGAAATGATATTTTTAATGTCTGACATTTGTATTCTCACTTATGTATTATAATGTTGAACGGATTTAGTATGTATAATACTATAAAACACAAACGTTTGCATAGTTGTTATTTATCTCACTTTTTGAAGAAAAATATTTATTCAATATTTCTTTATTATCAATGTAGATACAGTAATTTTAATGCTTGTAAGATAGTTTTCGGTGTTTTAATAATTATTAAAAATTGAAAACGATGACAGTAAGGATTGTTATGCGATATTTGGTTTTATCGGATATTCATGGTGGATCAGAGGAATTAAAACAGGCTCTGCATTTTTTTAATAAATTTAACTGCGATTTTTTAATTCTTTTAGGTGATCTTCTGAATCATGGTCCAAGAAACAAACTTCCTGCCTCATATGATCCTATGATCGTCGGGGATATACTCAATCAGTATAAGGATAAAGTCATTTCGATCCGTGGCAACTGCGACAGTGAAGTGGATGGAATGGTTTTTGATTTTCCCTGCAATGCAGCCTACGGATATATAGTACTTTTGACAGATAAAGGATTAAAGAAAGTCTTTCTGACCCATGGTCATCTTCATAAGATTGAAACAAAGGAACAGATTTCAAAACTAGGTCTTAATCCTGGAGATATTGTTTTGTCCGGACATACTCATGTCTCAGGAATTTTTCACAAAGATAGCGGAGTTATAAACATAAATCCGGGCTCGATCTCAATTCCAAAAGGCGGAACTCAAAAAGGATTTGCATTGATAAGTGAAAATGCAATAGAGTTGTACGATCTGAATGGTAATTTATTGAATTCATATAACTTTAAGGAGTAATTTCAAATGCTAGCTACATCAATTGATTTAGTTTCAAAGTACGATTATCTTGAAGAGAAATTTAAAGCTGCATATAAATGGCTTGCTGAGCATGACATCAAAAATATGGAAGATGGCAAGTATGTAGTAATGGATGGTGTCTTTGCCATGGTTCAGCGTTATGAGACAATTGATTTTTCAGAGGCTAGATTTGAATCTCATAAAGAATATTTTGATGTTCAGTATATTGCCGAAGGAAAAGAAAGTTTTGGTATGGCTTTAGTTAAGGACTGTAAGTTAAATGAGTCTGTACCAGATAATGACGTTTATTTTTATGACACTCCTGAATTCTATACTAAGGTAAATCTTAAGGCCGGTGATCTGGTAGTTGTTCCTCCTGAGGAGGCCCATCAGCCAAGAGCCTGTTATAACGGCGAAAAAATGACTGTTGTTAAGGTTGTTGTAAAGGTTAAGATTTAATTTTTAGAAAAAATATTTAAAAAAAATTAAAAAAACATTTGACATAGGTCAAAAAAAGTCTATAATGCATTTCCGTTGTCACGAACGACAACGACAAATAAAACCAAGCGTTTTAAAAGTTCTTTAAAAACAAGTACGGACAATCTGTGTGGGCCCTCGGAAGAGGGAAACAAAAGAGATAGAGAAGGCAAGAGCTGAGGGACTATCAAAAAAATTAAATCAAAATCTTTTTTATCGAAGAGTTTGATCATGGCTCAGATTGAACGCTGGCGGCAGGCCTAATACATGCAAGTCGAACGGTAACATAGGAAAAGCTTGCTTTTCCTGATGACGAGTGGCGGACGGGTGAGTAAAGTTTGGGAAGCTACCTGATAGAGGGGGACAACAGTTGGAAACGACTGCTAATACCGCATACAGCCTGAGGGTGAAAGCAGCGATGCGCTATCAGATGCGCCCAAATGGGATTAGCTAGTAGGTGAGGTAAAGGCTCACCTAGGCGACGATCTCTAGCTGGTCTGAGAGGATGATCAGCCACATTGGGACTGAGACACGGCCCAGACTCCTAC
>NZ_FPAH01000025.1 GCF_900116345.1 Succinivibrio dextrinosolvens
CGTGTGTATAAATGCCCAGAATGTGGCTTTACCATAGACCGTGACCTGAATGCAGCAATTAATCTGAGACAACAGATAAAAAACGTAGGAGCAGCTAGCTCCGAACTTAAGCCTGCGGAGCTGACGGCTCTGCTATCTGATTTAGAAATGAATGGGATAGCAACCAGCAGTGATGAAACAGGAATTTGGTAGAACGCCTATAAATTTATAGCTTTTTATATATTTTTATAGTTTTTTGTAGATCCAAACTAGCGGATATCTCAGCAAATGAACTTAATGTCCTGATAAAAGATGTCAAACGTTATCTGGATATTATGAATATTCCTGATAAGAATGAACGTGACAGAAAGTTAGAAGAGTTTTTTGATCTATCAAACGGATGGAGAAATGAAAAAGAACAGGAAGAATATGAAAAAGAGCTGCAGTCTTTAAGAAATGATTATCCCGACTCTCCTGAAGAGGAAATCATTGCGTTTGCTAACGTCAACAACAATATAGGAAAGACCAGAAGATTTCTGATGCTGAATAATGTGTTTGTATACTCAACCTTCAGACAGACAAGTAAGCTGGGACTTGATTTTTTCCATGAGCAGAATATTCCTGTCATGTTTCAGTTTGCAGATTACAAAGGAGCTGATCTCGAAGGCAGATTCGGCGATATAGAAAATGAGATAAAGAATCGAAAGGATGAAAACGGCAATTTCATCAGAATTCCTAATAAGGCAGGCTCTGCTATCACCCGTTCTGAAATGCGTCACGCTATACGTATGCAGAAAAGGCTTGATTTAGATTTTGATCTCAACCTGATTCATGGAGGCAATAAGATCTGAACTTAGGCGTAAGCTGTTCCTGTAGTATTCAGATGAATTAGAGGGCATTCAGCTTTGAAAAGAAGGTTGGGATTCATACCTCTGTCAGCTTGCAAACTCCTGAAATAACTGTCTACTTTTAAAAAATAAGGAAGAGCTTATTTGAGCTTTTCCTTAAATTTTGTGGCTCTATGTATAGCTGGGCTACGGAAGTACCGTAGCCCGTTTTTCCATATTGCACACATGCTAGGCAAGACTGTCTATCAGCATTGGAATTGCATACTTGATGATCTTACCTGTGCCAAGAGCTCCCACCGCCTGTGAACGTTTGTCAGTAAGTACTTCTGCCATACAGTCGAGGAAGTCTTCATAGCCCTTGGCTCCTTTAGCCGCGCCACGGGCTTTTTCTGCAATTTCGTCAATGTCCTGGGCAACGATTCCCTTGAACTGTTCAAAGAACCCTTCAAAGATTTCATTTGCTGTGAGTTTTACTGACTCAAGCTCCTTTGTTATAAGCTCACGGTAGCTCTGATTCTCTGCCTCCTTTTGTGCGTTATTTTCGGTTCCCGGAGCAGGGATTTTCTTTAAAATCTCCTCAAGTTCTGCTTTGCGTAAAGCTGTCTGTCTATACTCCTCATACATGACTTTCAGCTCTTCATGCCCTTCAATATGAGCCAATACGGAACCAACTCGTTCAGCTTCTGATGTTACATAATCGAGGTTCCTTCGTATGTACTCTTTATATTCAGGCCTATTTAAATCCTTCTTGGCGTTAGTGCAGAATCTGTTGATTATCTTGATTCTTTCTTTTTCATCTCGAGTATTCTCGGCTCCAATGTTATACATGAAGATTGATACCGGATCATCTTGTCTAACATCTACATTCGCAGCTGCAATACGCATAGCAGTAAAGGTATCCTGAAGAGCCTTATTTGTCTCTTCAATTGCGTTGTTCAGTGCAATCTGACATTTACTGAAGTTGTAGATTGGAGCAGGCATTTCAACTCCAAGTTTCAGTAATTCCTGAAGTGCTACCAGAATTCTGGCTCCGGCATCCTTTCTGCTACCCTTTGAAAGCACTGCACTTACCACAGCCTTGAGGCGATCCTTAACCAGAGGGGTATTCGGATCATTCTTATCTACATGTTCATTGAGTCTGGCCTTACTGGTCTCTGAGAGTAGTGCTGTCAGAGAGTCAATAAAGGCTGAACTGTCTGAGTACATTGCAGCTGCCATCATTTTTATAATATGCTGCTGCTGATCCTCTGTAAGCTGTGTACAGTTACCAAAATCGATAACAGTAAGCTGATCTGGGGAGGTCATGATATTTCCTGCATGTAAATCTCCATGGTAGAAGCCTTTACCGAAAATACCTTCAGTAACCCAGTTTTTGGTGAAGGTCATCAGATTCTGCTGCTGTTTGAGCAGAGTCTGATACTGTTCTGAAAGTTTATTGTAGTTCTCTAGTGAAACCTTGTAGTTCTGATGCTCAAGTTTGTCTGTTACCTCACCAGTGAACTTGTGTTGTTCCATAAATGTGCCATTCCTCATATCTATATGGGTAAATGGACGCAACATCAGCTTGGTGTTTTCGTTTGCATCTCTGATACATTTATCCAGAGTTATACCTGGAGCAAGATCAAGTACCATCACGTCTGTAGTAGGGCGAACCAGAGGGCTTAGAGTCATGCTCTTGACCTTGGTGGAGTTGTTGCTGTATATCTGACCGCTTTCTACATTGTTTGCTTCGACGGTAAGATCCAGTTCTTCCAGAATAGTCTTGAGATCACCTGCAAAAGTTACATCCATACCAGGAACCTTCTTCGCAGCTTCGATGAAGATCTTCTTTTCTCGTTCCGCACGGTTCTGAACATCAGGTCTTAGGAACTTGACCACCTTATCAACACCTTCTGGATGATCCTTTGTATAGAACCTGCACAGTACCGCCTGTCCTACAGAAGCTGCACCCAGAGACTTCACTACGCTGATCTTCGAGATTTCACCGTTCGAGGAGTTAACGATATCCAGAAGATGAGCCTGAATGATTCGATCTGGAATAGGTGAAAGATTACACTTCATATCTGCAAAGGCTGTCTTTAGATCATCACTTAGAGCCTCAGGAGGCAGTCTCTGCAGAATCTTCTGCATGATAGGACCTGCTCCCTTGAACATGGCTCCAAGTATCTGCGCAGGTGTTGAATTAGCATTGGAATAGCGGACCATCGAAGAGAGCATGCTGCGTCTGTCAATCTCGCTCATGTCTTTAAAGTAGGTCTTCATAACTTCTCCAATAAACTGACCCATGGCGGTCTTGGCAAAGGAGCTGTTGCCCTCATCCTGAAGCTGCTTTAAGGTTACGTTCTTGTTCGTTGGATCAAGAGGAACCTTATTTTCTCCATCAGATTTCAGTGCCTCATTGAATTTTTCTGCGATATCGTTGCCAATAATCTGTGACTGAGTCTCAATCGCGGCATTTAGGCTGGTTTCGGCCTGAGATATGATTTTCCAGAGTTCATCGTCCTTATTCTTAAGAAGACCTTCAAGCTTGCTCTTAAGGAACAGCTTCTGCATTCCCATCTTTAAAGTACCAGGCTTAGCAAGCATGAATGGAGATTTAGTCTCTATCTCTTCATTGCCATAGTCTTTTTCAGCCATGCCAATAAAGGTGTTCGCTTTGAATTCATGCAGATAGCCTTTTGCATCCATGGCAAGGGTAAGATCTTTTATCAGCTGCAGTGGCAGTAGTTTCTGTTTGATTATGTTCTTTAAGGTAGCATCATTTGGAGTATCTACCTTCTTAAATGGCTCCTTTAGAGAGAACTCCTCCTTTTGGGCTGACAGACCAGCCAGCTGCTCCACAAACTTGATATAAACCGCATTTTCAATACGTTTTTGATCTCCAAGGGTAGTGACCACATTACAAAGGGTGTCATAAGGCAGAGATCTGTTATTGATAATGTGATTAATCAGATCTTCGTAGTTCTTTGGAGTTGCGGGAGTCTGTATGTTGAGTTTCTCAAACAGAGGAGATGCTGCAACCTGCTCGAGAATCTCCCAAACATCAGGAAGTCTTTCTCCTCCTAAAGGAGGATCATTCACTCCTTCAAGCTGTTCAAGCAGCAGCTGACCGCGAATTTCTCCTAATGCTGAGCCCAGCGTTGTACGGATATTTTCCGGCAGTGAATTTATGGTGTTAGGATCGGATATAAGTCTGTTGAATGTATCGAGATGCTCCAGAATTGTATTTATAATTCTGGTGCCCGGTTTTGCATTAGGATCCCCCATTACCGAATCATATTTGCTGCCGTCAAAATTCAGAATCAGATCTGCAAAGAAATTATGAACCTTCTCATCTTCAAGCTTCTTTTCAAAACTCAGCTGTTTTTCAATAGCGGGCTTCTCTTGTTTTACTGCCCTAAAATAGCTGGTTATTTTTGCGGAATATTCTGCAATATTAGTTGATATATTACTTATATATTTATCTTGATTTTGTAAGCCTAGTTCTGAAAGGTAGGTGGGTTCAAGTCCGTCCCAGCTTTGAGGAGAAATGTGCATCAGTGAATCTGCAAGTCTCTCTATAGCCTTGTCAAATCCAGCTTTAAGCTCTGGAACAGCTTTTCCTTCTTCTTCGTCGGTTAGAAGCCCCATGTACAGCTCAAATCTCTCCTCCGGAGTCTTTTCTAGAAGAAATTCAAAACCATCCTTCTGTTCAGTTTCAAATATTCGAGCAACATTTGCCTTTAGAGAATTTACAAGTGCTTCTGAGAATGTATCCTGCAGCTCTTGCTTGTAGTCAACATGATCTTTAGGCAGATTGAGTAACAGTCTGTCAAAAAGCTCAAGGTTCTGCGCAAATATTTCCTTTAGTTTATTTATTCCAATTGTAGACTTACCATCTGCTATATCTTTACTTAAAGCATCTGAGAGCTTCCCGGTAAATTCATGCATCTGTAGAGCATATGCGTTTGTGTCCAGCTCTTTAAATATAGCGGAACACTGCTTGAACTCTTTAAGCTCTGCCGGATTTAGATTTGCTGTATCCTTGGCAGGGTCAAAGCCATTCTGAATGGTGGTGAATATTTTCTTGAATTCATCAAGACTTTGTATTTTCTCTCTGCTCGAGTTGCAATGATATGCCACTGTTTTGGCCAGTCTATTAGCAAAGCCTTCCTGAATTTCATTTTTAGATGAAATCTCATCGAGAACTCTTTTTAAGAAGTCTTCTTCTCTAAACTTATATAACAGCTCTGCGTGATCATTAAACAGTTTTGTCTGCTGCTTTATAGCTTCATTAGCATCCTTATTTTCTCCTCCGATTTTGACATAATCAGAACACATCCTCTGATACTCTGCTATATCCAGTACCATCTGTCCCTGTGCCTGTGGCAGCGTGATTGGGGCTTTGAACTCTGGATTTGTCTTTGCTATTTCTTCCAAAAGTTCCTGTACTGAGACTGACAGAGATGACAGGCAGATCTTATCCTCATAAATCTGTTTCAGTGCTTCACTGTTCTTTTCCAGAATTGCTTTGAGATCATCTGAGGATGGATTTTCTTTGGCAGTGAGTTCTGTGATTAACTGCTGTGAAAAAAGCTGAGCTTTTTTCTGTATTGAGCAATCAAGTGTCTGCTCAATTGCACTTAAATCTGTTTCAACCTTCTTTAGGAAGCCTTTATACAGAGGGTTTTCAGCCTCCTTTTCAACGAAAAACAGGTTAATCTTAAATGTCTTATCCGGTTTTTTGAAATAATTGCTGATAAGTAGCCCTGTCTTAAGATTGTTGTGTTCACAGTAGTCTACTAGCTTTTTGATTACACTCTGAGCAGGTTCTCTTATTTCGTTCAGAAGAGTACGGTTGGCAATAATTCTGGCCAGACAGCCTGCTTCCTTATTTATGATTTCAGCTAGAGCTGCACCAGGAGCAGTATTGTCTGGTGTTATGGAATAGAGTTCACGGCACAGTCTGTCCAGACTGCTGTAGAAGTTTACAGTATCATTTGTTTTTTTATTTTTTTCATTCTGAATATCTATGTTGTTAAGACTATCCAGAGTCTTTTGTTCTATTTCCTCGATATTCTTTTGGCTTATCTTTCTTTGCTCTTTTATCTGATTCTGTTTTTCAAGATCAAGATTCTTTACGTCAACCTTTGACTCAAGCTGCTTCTCATCCTCCTTGTCAAGCTTTGATAACAGCTCGGAGGTCATAATTGAGTTGATTTTATCCTGCTTTTCTCCTGGTTGATTCAGCTGTGCAAAGTTGGTCAGAATCTTTTTAACTTCATCCTGAGCCGTGGTTTTATTCCTTAGATTGTCTAAAATCGCTAGGGCACAGTTTCGCACTGTCTCAGTAGGCATCAGCGTGAAATCTACATTGGAAAACTGAGTCTGAGCTGAAATAAGTTTGATATAAAGAGTTCTGGTTCGACTGGTCTCTTCAATCTCGGGTTCATCTTCATCCTCTGGATTAACAGGGCCACCAATGATATTCTCAACGGCTTCTTTTCCGTACAGAGCCGGATGAGTTATGATGTCGTCCTCTAGCTGAGCTCTTAACTGAGAGGCTGTTAGAGGCAGCTCGAAGGTTGTTCTGAGATTACCTTCCTCGAAGGTGGCAAAGAGTTTGTTTTCAGCGGTCTGTCTTAATTTGACCGTATTGCCGCCGATGATAAAGTTCTGCTCATATTCTTTTCGATTTGGAAAGGTCTTAAGACCTGCCTGCAGCGCCTTTACTCCCTTTTTTATTTCCTTTGCTTCTCTCTGATTCTTAAGTTTTAGATACTGATCATCAATATCGTGTTCATCTTTGAAGACGAAATAGCCGATACCAAATGTCAGTACGGTTAGTACCTTTTCAAAAAAGGAGAAGCGAGACTTCTTAGGAACAATTCTTTCTTCAATCTGGGCAGAGAGTTTTTCCGGATTTTTAAGAATCAGTTCTGCTGTTTTCTTAGGTTCGGTAAGGGCTTCCTTGATCATCGGAATCTGTACAATCTCAAAGTCCTTTTCTGGAATTAAGCTTCTGGTCTGATCTTCAATAGATCTGTTATTTGGATTGTGATTTTTTTCTTTGATGGTCTTTCTGCCATCGTCATTATTAATCTCGTTTTCATCAAAACTATCATTAAGAAGAGGATTGTTGTAGTTTTCAGTAAAAGAGTTTTGTCTGTTGATTTGATCAGTCATATGCTACCTCTCCAGATGGTCTTTTGATATACATAAGCCTAGGCTCAGCACGTATATTGAATTCATGTATTAGAGTCGTACTTATTACGAAACTATAGAATTAAGTATGGTTCATGATCGGAAAAAAAAATGAGAATATACTCACATATATGTATTTTTGTATCTACAAAAAAATACTCGCATTTGTATTTTAAGGATATTTTGGGGGGACTATGTATTTCGTAAATTCGACGGAGTATTGTTAGAAAACAGGAAGAAAGCTTAACTTCTCTAAATCAGGGGAGGAATGCTGTCGTTTGGACGAAAAAATGATTTGGGATATGATTTACGTGGATATTGAGCAGGATCAAAAAGAAGGATCAGGACGATCCTTCTTTTGCATAATTGTGAGTTTTAATTTCTGCTTCTGAATGGTTTTACGTCTCGCTTTTCCTTTCCTGTGTATACCTGACGAGGTCTTCCGATTCTGAAGTCAGCATCATTGGTATGCATTTCATTCCAGTGAGTGATCCAGCCGATGGTTCTTGCCAGAGCAAAGATTACGGTGAACATTGAGGTTGGAATACCGATAGCGTTCAGGATGATTCCTGAGTAGAAATCAACGTTAGGATACAGATGTCTGGTTACAAAGTATTCATCGTTGAGTGCGATCTTTTCTAGCTCAGTTGCAATCTTCAGAAGAGGATTGTTTTCGATATGAAGTGCATCCAGAACCTCATGACAGGTATCTCTCATAACGATTGCACGAGGATCGAAGGTCTTGTATACACGATGACCAAAGCCGAACAGTCTGAAAGGATCATTCTTATCCTTGGCTCTTGCGATGTATTCAGGAATTCTGTCAACAGAACCGATTTCTTCAAGCATACGCAGACATGCTTCGTTGGCACCGCCGTGGGCTGGTCCCCATAGAGAAGCTACACCGGCAGCAATACAAGCATATGGGTTGGCTCCTGAAGAACCTGCCAGACGAACTGATGAGGTAGAGGCGTTCTGCTCATGGTCAGCATGAAGAGTGAAAATTCTGTCCAGAGCTTTTTCAACAATAGGATTTACCTTGTACTCCTCACATGGGGTAGAGAACATCATGTGCAGGAAGTTTGCAGTGTAGCTCAGATCATTTCGTGGATAGACAAAAGGATGTCCGATTGAGTATTTGTATGACATGGCAGCCAGTGTTGGCATCTTAGCAATTAGTCGTACCGCTGTAAGTTCACGATGTTCTGGATCATAAATATCCAGCTTGTCATGATAGAAGGCTGATAACGCACCAGCCACACCGCACAGCACAGCCATAGGGTGGGAATCACGTCTGAAGGCCTGGAACAGGGATTCCATCTGGGTATGTACCAGGGTGTGGTGTTTTACTCGGTGTACAAATTCCTGATACTGCTCTTTGGTTGGAAGCTCTCCCTTAAACAGCAGATAGCAGACCTGCAGATAATCGCATTTGGTTGCAAGCTGGTCGATTGGATATCCTCTGTATAGAAGAATACCGTTCTTTCCGTCAATGAATGTAATCTTTGATGTGCATGATGCGGTTGATACAAAGCCAGGATCATAGGTGAAATAACCCTGCTTGCCCAATTCTCTGATATCAATAACCTCAGGGCCGATTGCTCCTTTCAGAATTGGAAGCTGAATCGGATCCTTACCAGGAATGATAAGGGTTGCATACTTGTCTAGAGCAGGTAGTTTTTCTTCTATTGCCATTATGATTATTCCTTATCCTTTGTTTAATAAATGAAACGCACTAGTCATGATTTCATTGTAAACACATTCTCATAAATGTATATAGAATTGAAAATATTGGCTCTTTGCACTGTTATAGAGCGCACGCTTGTGGTTCATTTTGGCTTTCTGTTCCATATTTACTCAAATTTGTATATGCTTACAGGAATATCTAATTTAAGAGTTGGCAATGAAAGAAGTAATTATGGAAAGAAGAATTCTTTTAACCGAGTGCAAGGATGATGTTGGTCTTATTGCAAAGATTACCAATGTCTGCTTCCTGTTTCATATGAACGTTATTCGTCAGGATCAGTTTGCTTCTCACGAAGATAACAGATTCTTTATGAGAACCGTTATCGAAGGAAACTTCAGTGATGAAAAGATTTCTGAGACTCTAATCAATACTGTTATCAACGTTCTGCCTGACGGTGCCATTGTCCGTCTTAAGGATGAATCCAAGCGCAGGCTTTGTGTTCTGGTAACCAAGGAATCCCACTGTCTTGGTGAACTTCTGATGAAATCCTATTCAGGCGCAATGAATGCGGATATCGCTCTGGTTGCAGGTAATTATCCTGAATTAGGAGCTTTAGCAGAGAAGTTCGGTGTTCCTTTCAAGCTTGTATCCTGTGAAGGTATTACCAAGGAAGAACAGGAAAAGAACATGATGGACGTGATTGACGAGTGCAATCCTGATTACGTGATTCTGGCAAAGTACATGAGAATTCTGTCTCCTAACTTTGTAAATCACTATCCATTAGGTAAGCTTATCAACATTCACCACTCATTCCTTCCTGCATTTATCGGTGCTAAGCCATATCATCAGGCATATGACAGAGGTGTGAAGATTATCGGTGCTACCGCTCACTTCGTTACTAACAATCTGGATGAAGGTCCTATCATTGAGCAGGATGTTATCAAGGTAAACCACCGTTATGATCCTCAGACTCTGGCCAAGGCTGGTCACGATGTTGAGCAGATGGTTCTGATGAGAGCCGTTAACAAGGTTTTAGATGACAAGGTATTTATTCACGGCAATAAGACTGTAGTTTTCTAAAACTTACTCCAGGTTCAAGGAAGGCACTATATATTTTGTATACAGTGCCTTTTTTATTTAGCTTTTTTCTTAAGGAGCCAATCGAACAGGAGTCTGCCACACATTATCTTTTAGCTCATAGATAAATCTGTCATGCAGTCTGTTCTCTCGTCCCTGCCAGAACTCAACCTTATTGAATTTAACTTTGTATCCGCCCCAGAATGAAGGCAGAGGTATTTCTCCGTTCTTGAACTTTTCCTTCATCTCAAGGAACTTGCTCTCAAGAATTCCTCTTGCAGAAATCAGATGAGACTGATTTGAGGCCCATGCGCCGATCTGGCTTCCTCTTGGTCTTGAGTGAAAGTACTTTAAATCCTGAACTGTTGACTGTCTTACAGCTTCACCGATGAACATAACCTGGCGCTCAAGCATATACCAAGGGAAGAGAAGACATACCTTTGGGTTATTTTTGATGTGCTGAGCCTTACGTGAGCCCAAATTTGTGTAAAAAATCAAATTTTCACGATCATAGTCTTTTAGCAGTACCATTCGTGAATAAGGCTGATTGGTTTCGTCGACTGTGCTTACAACGACACCGTTTGGATCGTAGATCTGTGAATCAATGGCTTGTTTAAGCCATTTTTCAAAAAGATCAATAGGATGCTCGGTTAAATCAGACTCTTCAAGTCCGCCCTGAGTGTAACTTCTTCTTAAATCAGCAACATCAATCATTTCAAATTGCCTTATAAATTAAACAAAAAAATGTGATTTACTCAAAATACGTGAATTTTTGTATATATCAAGTATCAATTCTACATTTTATGTCACATTTGTTTAGTAACTATAGGTACATAATGGTAAAATCTTATTGTATAAGAAAATTATTACTTAATTGTAATTTTGTTCATAAAAATAGTTGAAGAAATTTAGGTGCTCAAATGAATAATTATCCAAAGACCGCATTGGTCGTAAATTGCGGAAGTTCTTCAGTAAAATTCGCTATCTTAGATCCTAAAGATGGTCATGTTTTTCTAAACGGTCTTGCAGAGGCTTTAGGCCTTGAAGATGCTAGAATCTCATGGAAGTTCAATGGTGGGGATAAAACAGAACAGTCTTTAGGCGCAGGCGCTGATCATAAGAAGGCACTTGAGTATCTTGTAAAGAATGTTTTAGCAAAGGATCAGGCTCTACTTGACTCTATTGTTGCATGTGGCCACAGAATCGTTCAGGGTGGTGATATTTACTCCGAGCCAACTTTAATCAACGATGAAGTTGAAGAGAATATCAGAAAGGTTATTCCTTTTGCTCCTCTTCACAATCCTGCTCACCTTTTAGGTATTGACGCTGCAAGAGCAAGTTTCCCTTCAATTCCTCATGTTGCTGTATTTGATACCGCATTCCATCAGACCATGCCTCCTAAGGCTTACAGATACGCAATTCCAGAGGAGTATTACACCGATCTTCACCTGCGTAAGTATGGTGCTCACGGTACTTCTCACATGTTCCTGTCACAGGAAGCTGCAAAGCTGTTAGGCAAGCCTCTTGAGCAGACCAACATCATTACCTGTCACTTAGGTAACGGTGCTTCTGTTTCAGCTGTTAAAGGCGGCAAGTGTATCGATACCTCAATGGGTTTAACCCCTCTTGACGGTCTTATCATGGGTACCCGCTGCGGCAGCATCGATGCTTCAGTTGTATTCTTCCTATGCGACAAGATGGGCATGACTCCAGAAGAGGTTAAGGAAGTATTCAACAAGAAGTCTGGTATGTTAGCAGCTTCTGGTATTTCATCAGACTTCCGTCCAATCGTTGCCGGTTACAATGAGGGTAACGAGAGATGTAAGCTTGCCTTAGAGATGTATGCTTACAGACTGGCTAAGTTCATCGCTTCATACTATGTACCACTAGGACATGTTGATGCAATCGTATTCTCTGGCGGTGTTGGTGAGAATGGTCCAACCACTCGTAAGTTCGTTCTAAAAGAGCTTGAAGAGTCATTCGGCGTTAAGATTGACGATGCTGCTAATGAGCACGCAAAGGTATTCAAGGGCGTTGATAAGCAGACTATTTCTACTCCAGATTCATCAGTTAAGGTCTTTGTTATCGCTACAAACGAAGAGCTGATGATTGCTCGTTCAGCAATGAGCTTTGTTAAGTAATTCTGTTTAGATTTTCAATCAGACGCTTGGCCTTTTTAGGCTGAGCGTTTTTTATCTTCTCTCTCTATCGGTCCTTCTGTATTAGCCCTTTAAATAGCATTTAATGTGATCGTAACCTCTTAATTTTTCTAAGTTTTATCTATATTTTCAAAATGATAATTTAGATCAAAAAAAGATATTTAAAACTGTGATCTCACTGAAATCTTAATCGAGGATTTCTCCTATACTCAAAAATGCTCCCCAAATGGTTTTGTTATGATTGCCGGGCATATTCATGTTTAAGTCTGTACCTCTTACCGTATTGGCTGTTGCTTTGCTATCCTGCGCAAATGCAGCCTCTGTTTATGATAAGGATGGAAACATTCTTTATCTGGACGGACGTGTACAGTCTGTTTTGTCCAGTGGCAATCATAACAACGCTAAGGAAATCGAATCCGCACTTCAGAATTCGTCTGATATATCAATAGGTGGAAAAAGTAAACTTAACGACTGGATATCTGCAACTGCATCTCCTCTGTGGGAAGTTTCTGATGCGTCTTCCTATAGAACTTTCAACGCATCGGATATGTACGGTACAAAATCTGTTAAGCCTAAATATTACTCTGTGTACCGCGATGATCAGCTGCAATACGGTTTTGCAGGAGAGGGCTTTCACACAAAGTTAGGCATTCTGTCTTCTCAGAATCAGGCCAAAGTTGCCAGCTCCCTGATAGGATATTTTGATAGGGCAGAAGGTTTTGCTGTTGATTCAGGTATTAATCTTGCTCTTGGCTATACCTTTGATGATGTCTTTTTAGGATCTCTGTCTGTACGTGGAGGATTCAGTCATGTGAATGGACAGACTCCTAACGTAGCAGATGTTTATGGCTTTAATGCCTCAGACTGGAGTCATTTCTACGGTGCTTCTTTTGAAGATATTGACCAGGCGAACTTTGGTGTTTCGTGGAGTGATATGGATTCAGGTCTGTATCTGTCGGCTTTATATGATTACAGTAGAATTGATCTGTTAAGCGGAGAGAGTGGCTCTGTTGCCGGCAGGGTAAATGGAGTGACACTTTCTTACCTGGATTATATTCAATCCCAGGGCTTTGAATTCGCGGTGGGATATGCCTTTAATAACGGTTTTTCTGCCTTGCTCGGTTATGAGATCAGCTACAATAAGGCAAAGTCTCTTACCAATAGCTATGATTATGCTTTAGTTCGCAGAATACCTGTTCTGATTAACTATAGACTTAATTCTAACTTTAATATCTGGGGTGAGGTTGGAATTGATGCCGGTTCTGATAGAAAGTTCTCTGAGTTTAAGGTAGATAAAAAAGACTCTAAGAACGTATTCTCCTTAGGTGCCCGCTATACTTTCTAATTCTAAAGTAAGTTGAGCTGTAATTTACTTGTAAGATATGGCATTTTCCTGAATATTTGTACAAAAGAGCTGAAACTCAAGGTTCAGGAGTATTCAGATAGATTCCCTGTCATGACATATAGTGTGAAAAAAAGATTTGTATTCGCCATTATTTTTGTTGCTGCAATAATTCTGATTGCAGGCTATGCAATAGGCAATTACTTTATAAACTATGCTTTAAAGCGTGGAAATGAGACTGATCCACTCGCACCACCTTCAGCCTGTGTCAGTATTCTTGACAGGAATGTGATTGTTCCATCCATGCCTGAAGCTCCTGCTGAGAAATGGACTATAACCGCACCTGAGAACAGGAAACTCTTCGCAACCTTCTATGTCCCAGCCACAGAGAAACACCTCTGGGTAATCCTTGTGCACGGCTATGGTAGAAACCAGCGTTATGTTGGAGACTTTGCCAAAGCATATCTCCAGAGAAACTGGAATGTTCTGACTCCCGATTTATGTGCCTCCGGAGAAAGTGAAGGTCAGTACATCACTATGGGTATCAAGGAAAGTGTGGAGATTGTCTTATGGGCGAAAAAGATCATAGAGCGTGATCCTAAGGCGCAGATCGTACTTCATGGGATATCAATGGGAGCAGCCTCGGTTCTGATGGCTGCAGCTAATAATAACGTGCCTGGGCTGAAGTCAGTCATAGAGGACTGCAGCTATACCAGTGCCTATGAGATGTTTGCCCGTCAGCTTGAGGTACTTTTTGGGCTACCAGAGTTTCCTGTCATGAGCTGTATTGATCTGGTGAGTGGTATCAAAATCGGAGCTAGAATTTCAGATGCGTCACCACTAAAGGTAATGTCTCGGATAAATGTTCCGGTAATGTTTATCCATGGTGATAAAGATACGCTGGTGCCACTTTATATGATGGAGCAGTTATATGACAGCTGCAGAGGCCCTAAGACAAAACTTGTTGTAAAAGGGGCTGGACATGGAGATTCTCTGAAAGAGGCTGGAGATGAATACTGGAAAGCAGTTTTCAGTTTTATCAGTTCCGCCTGAATACACCTAGAAGCGTGGTCCAGAAGAGAAATTATTTACGCTGGAAGATTATTTCCTGATACCTGAAGGTATCAGGAGATACAGAGTTCTATTTTTTCAGCTCTTTGGTAAAGAAATCTGTTGCTGTTTTTACAACCTCTGCAAAGTGAGCTGTAAAGGCATGATCTGCCTTGTCGATCATAACAAGCCTACTGTTCTTGTAGGTACTGTTGTATCTTTCACTGTAGGTGTATGGAACAATAGTATCGTGTGAACCATGAATGATGCATACAGCTCCGTCGTATTTAGCAGCTGTCTCAAAGATAGGCATTGTCTGAGCGGTCTTAATATACTCATAGCCGATTTTGTAACCTTTGTGGTAAGGATCGTTAAGATCAACTTCCTTTGGCGGATTGATTGCATCATATTTAACATCGAAGATCTGGCCACGCAGAGCATCATCACGAAGTACAGCTGCAGGAGCAAGAAGAGCAACACTCTTAATATTCTCAGAACCTAGCTGTCCTGAAAGCATGCTTGCTACAACACCACCTTGAGAATGACCGCTCAGTGATACAGATGATACATTAGGAAGATTCTTTGCATACTCGAAAACTTTTCTTGCATCAGTAATTTCGTTGGCAACAGTCATCTCCTCAAACTTGCCTTCACTCATACCGTGACCGTTGAAATCAAAACGGATTGAAGCAATTCCGTTTTTCTCAAGACTTGATGCAATCTGCTCTAAAAGTACGAAATCCTTGTCTGAGGTGAAGCCATGCATGATGATTACCATTGGATAGCTGCCTTTGATATCAGGAGTCTGCATAATTGCAGCAAGCTTGCCGTGATCTCCGTCGATGGTGATATTCTGTATTTGAGCAAATACAGATAAAGGCAGTACTGATAACATACCAATCAGTAGCTTTTGGGATAATTTCATCATGAATATCCTCGCGGGTTATAAAAATAGCTAAAGTGATGTATTACTTTTTAAGGTTGGATACAATTACTGTTGAACGAGGGGGAATAGTCATATTCTTACCTGCAATCAGCTCCTTGATGAACTTCTCCTCAAATTCCTTAGAGGTTCTGGTTGCACCGTAGCTGTAGACGGCAAGCTTTTCTCTTCCAAGCATCTCGTAAAGACCTTCAAGACCTTCTGCATGGTCGTAACGGCGAACGTTTCTTCCTGACAGAGGGATCAGCAGATCTTCACCTGAATCCTCTGCATTGTCGCTGCCGCAGTCTTCAGGCATATACATTGAAGCCAGAAGAGGGAACAGAATAGAGCCCTGTTCAAACTTAACCTGCTGACGAGAGGCGTTTACAAGCACGATACTGAATCTGTCCCTGTAAAGACGCATATAGGCAAAATAAGCACCACCGGCACTGATGAAGATCATGGTGCCGCGAGAGAAGGCTGGATTTGATCTGCGCAGTGCGGTAAGTTCAGTAATCACAGTCTGGGTTTCAGCTGAGTTTACACTTGCATGATGATCCTTTAGTGCCTTGAATGGAATCATGGAACGAGGACCAACTTCATACTTTGCAATCACATCGCCAAGCTCATCACCCTGATAGATGCAAGGAATTCCTCGCCAGGTTACAAGACATGCCAGAGCAGCCTGATATAAGTGCTTATCGCCACCGATAATATCGTAGAAACGAGGCAGACTGTTGTTATCCAGCTGGTTTACAAGACATAGCTTTAACTGCTGAGAAACACCGACGGCGAATTCCTCACAGGTTCTTCTTAAGTCTTCACCTGTATAAGGGGTTGGATCACCATTTAAGTTGATACCACCGAAGAAGGAACGGATTGGACTGATAAAGCCGGTGTAGTTGATGGTACCGTCAACATTACCCTCAGAGCATAGTGCGTATCTAGGATCGGTTCCGAAGTGTCCGAGCATCAGACAGTCAAGATGGGACTCTCTGGCGCTGCTGCATATTCCAGATAGTCTCTCTACATTGTTGCGGGCATTGCCGTTGTCACCGATCTGGTTGGCATCGTCAATAACCCAGCCGTCAATACCGTATGGAGCGCGGGTCCACTTCTTTACAATGGAATTCTCTCCCTCGTAGATAAGGTGGCGGGTCAGATAGCTTGAGTAGTCAAGCTTAGGATAGTTGGCCTTGTCGTCAGATACATAGGCTTCACCCTCAGAGTTGAAAGTATAGATTTCTCTGTAAGGAGAGTCCTTATGACGAAGAGCTCCTTTTCCTGTCTTCTCCTGACGATCAAACCATGGATTGGAATCGCCGGTGTGATTGAAGGTACCGTGTAGCAGGATCTTCATCTCATAGCCTAAAGCCACGGTTCTTAATCTCTTGAGAGCTCCATTTCCTCCGAAGTGAGTATCAACAACATCATAATCCTCAGTATCATATTTATGTACTGAAGGGGCTTTGAAGATTGGGGTCAGATAAATGGTATCGCAGCCTAGTCCTCTGATATAAGGAAGCATGGTTGCTACACCGTCGAGATCACCGCCGCAGTGTGTTTCATCAAGATTTACAAATTCAAAATCCTTTAGTCTTACAGGAGAATCTGCATTTACTTTGGTACCGTCCACAGTGAAATTGCCTGTGGAGGCTGCAAACTTATCAGGGTAAATCTGATAGATTACACTGTCCATTGCCCACTGAGGATGGGTGTTGAAAAGTTCAATCACATAGCAGTGCTGTCTTAAAGGTGGTTCTCTGGACATGCCCAAGGAGCTGTACCACACAACATCAACCGGAACACCGTCCTTATCAGATAGCATGATCTTAAAGTAATAGGTGATTAGGTTTCGGCTTTTATCAGCATTAAGAGGGGCAACGAATCTGTGGATTCCTGAATAGGAACCTGAATAGGTCATTGGATTCTTTACGTCTTCATTCTGGGAAAAGCTTACAATCCAGATCTTAAGTCTGCTATGGTTTACACCTCTTACAAACAGTTCTGCATTGGATGCATCCACTCCAGGTGCTGTACAGGTGTGAAAACACTGGAATGGAAGAGAGGCTCTCTGAGAACTTGTGTTCTGACGCATGTGATACTTCCTTATGTAAATACTTTTTTAAAGCATTGCTAAAGCATGACAAACTGTTATATACATCTGCTCTACGCCCTTGATGTCAACTCTTTCCTGTGGACTGTGAGGATTTAAAATAGTTGGTCCAACAGAAATCAGCTGAAGCTCCTTGTTAAGAATTGCAAACTGAGCACATTCAACTCCGGCATGCATTGCAGTGATCTTAAATTCATTACCGGTAACCTCTTTATAGCACTGATTGAGTACGTCAATCAGACGGTTATGGCTTGGTGATGACCAGCAGTGATGCAGGTTCTTGGTTTCTACCTCAACATTATCAAGCAGGTAGCAGCAGGAACGGACATCCTCAACTATCTGGGCAAGACCTGCATCTTCAAGTGAGCGAGGCATCATTTCAATGACAATCTCATCCTCGAAGGTCTTAACCATAGACAGGTTGATGGAGGTTTCAACAACTGGAGCGAACTCTTTTGACATGCGTACGATACCGCTTGGAAGAGCTCTTAAAAGATGAATCAGATCCTGAGTCTGTGCATAGCCTAAAGCCTTTGCCACAGCAGCTTCTGAAATCTCCAGCTTCATGTCAGGATCGGTCTTTGCGTACAATGACTTCTGAGTTTCAAAGATTCTTGAGATGCTCTTTTTGATTTCTTCTGTCTCTTCCTGTGGCACTGCAATAGTTACACTTGCCTTTGCAGGAATAGAGTTTCTTACAGTACCGCCGGTGAAATCCTGAATGAACAGATCATACTCATCACTCAGATCATCAATGATGGTTGCCATTACCTTAATGGCGTTGGCATTGCCTACATGGATATCGCAGCCTGAATGTCCGCCGGAGAAATTAGATAATCTGATGGTGAGGGCACTGGTTGCCTCTGGGATGATCTTTGAGATGTTGAATCTGACATCAATATCCTGAGAACCGGCACAGTTTACATACAGGAAGCCGTTTTCCTCAGAATCAAGGTTAATCAGATAGGTTGCATCAAGATATTTTGCATCAAGATTTGAAGCTCCCTTCATAGTGGTTTCTTCTTCAACTGTGAAGATTGCACGAAGAGGTCCGTGAGACAGAGTCTTATCCTCAAACATGGCAAGAGCCATGGCAATTGCAATACCGTTGTCTGCTCCAAGCGTTGTATTTTTTGCCTTAACGAAATCACCGTCAACATAGCTCTGAATCGGATCATTCAGAAAGTCAAAGTCATAGCCTTCAGCTGCAACCGGAACCATGTCCATGTGGCCCTGTAGAATAACGGTAGGAGCATCATTCTTATCTGCACTGGCAGGTACATCAATGATAACGTTGCCTACTGCATCGGTCTCAACTTTAAAGCCATTCTTATTTGCAAAATCAACGATATATTTTGCGGCATTCTGTTCATGAGAGGATGGACGAGGAATCTTGTTTAATTCTGAAAAATGTTTCCAAACTGATTTTGGTTCTAAGTCTGTTATTACTGTACTCACTTTATTTCCTCAAATTTTACGTAATCATTTGCATTATAACACATGGCACGGCTTATGATGGTGCATTGAGAATGAGAACAAAAGACTTGTGTTTTGTTTTTTCATGATCATCACGTTTGTTTTCAGTTAGTTAGAGGTACCGGACAGCCAATAATACAAATATTCTGAAAGTCCTTTTGTGTTTCCCTTGTTCTGAAAAAAAATACCTGCAATCCATTTCAGTTTTGCAGGTATTGTAAAGGTTTGTTTTACCTTTGCTGTGTTAATCTAACGTCATTCTCCAATAACGCTGTTTAATCAGAACTCATACTACTTTCTGACTCATCGTCACTGTCAACCTCATCTACATCACTATGGATACTTGCATTATCTTCCTCCTGATTCTGCTCTTCAATCTGTACAGCTCCAGGAAGTTCAGATCTGAAGGCTTTAGTCATTGGCACTATCAGATCATGGACTGCATTGACAATGTCATCATTATTCGAATTACGTCTTAATGCTCTGATTCTGTTCAAGGCCTCCTCTGCTCTACCAAGAGCGTCAGGATCCATTAGTTCAAGTGCCCGATTTATTAGACCACGCGATTTCTCACTTAGTGGAATTAACATTTTTACTGCATCGATATTTCGAGCCATCCATGATTTAATTCCTTCACATGAACCTGCGGTAAATGAAGACTGAGCCAGGAAGCCTTCAGTTCTTTCCATCAGTGTTGTCAGCGAGGTATTGACTATAGCGCCATTTTCCTTAATGTTTTCGGTTACAGTTAAGGAGAGGTCAAAACTTACTCCAAGTCCTACGCCTAAAGGCTCTTCACTGATTCCAAATTTAGTGGTATCAGTTGCTGTTACTGTTACCGTCTCCAACTCACCGTCAACATATGACAATTTCAAGGATCTAGTTTTATCATTGGTATAGGCAATATCGCCACCTTTTACATAATCCTTAAGATCCCCTGGCTTTAATTGTTTATCCAGTTTAGGATCCATTGCTGCTTTGGTTATAACTCCCAGAACAGCCTGATATGTAAGGCTTTCCTCACTATTGATAAAATTTAAAACTTCTTCCATGTTTGCTGCATTGTTCATGAACTTCATTACAGCTGCTTTAGCTGATTCTTTGACACCTGCAACAATCATTGATCTTATGACGTTTTCTCCTACGTCTTTAACTGCGGTTTTTCCTGCCTCTAAGCCGCCTTTCAAAACTTCATGGTTAGTCTCAATTTTCTTGTGATCTGAATTAATCTTGAATAAAGCATTAATAAGTGTATTGAATGCCATATTCTGAGTTAAGACTATCTCATGATTTGTCTTGGTAACATTCTCCCATGGGCGAGGATCGTCTTTGTTAGCAGGTTTCTCTGATGAGAACTTATAACTGACTTTATAATCAAGACCGATCTCTTTTCTTACCTGGTCAATAGCACCATCCGCAACCCCCTTGGCTATACTACCTACTACGGTATTAGTAGCATCTTTCATACCGTCAGTAAGTCCCTTTGCCTCTTCTTTAAATGCAGATATTTCTACCGAGGCACTAAAGTTCTTACGGACCTTAGCTGGTTTTGCAAGGCCGGAGCCTTCCATGAAGTACTCTCTGTAAATATCTACAGGGATCTTTATTTCAGGGTTAGAGAATCTGCCTAGCAGTTTGTCGGCAAGCTCTCTACTAATAACTTCATCACGAGCTTTAATTTCAGTAGCGATCATCAGGTTTCTAATATTATTGGCAAATGCCTGCCATAACAGATCATTGGTAGGAGGATTCTCTTTTGCTTCCCTGATAAGCTCAGTATACTGCTGTTCCAGATCGCCCTGAGGTAGAACAGAAGGCTGTCCTGATACAGGATTATTTCTCTTCATCTGTTCTAGTGCCTGTCTATCAGGCTTATTTTTCAGCAAGTTTACTACAGGAGCATAGAACTGCGACTTAACTTTAAAATCTCTTTCAAGGCTTCCTGAAAGACTTGCTTTTGCCGTAAGCATCTTATCAAAGAAATCCATGCCGGCGCTTGCATCTGCCGAGCCTTTAATTGTCCATCCTGTCTGCTCCGATAGGATAATTGCATTAGATTTCTTTGCAAGAATTCCATCAACCTGATCAATATAACCCTGGGTTTTTATAGCATTAAAGTACTGGGCATTGGAGTGGAGGGTATCTCCTTTGTGTCTTCCAATCCATCCGCCTAATTGTCCGAGCTTTCCACCAATATACTTTACTCCGCTCCACAAAAATGCTCCAAATTGGCGTGTGGTAGCAAATTTATTACGATTTGCATCAGCAATAAGATCATCCAGTGAAGCATAGGTGCGGGTTGAAAATGAAGACACCTGTCCACCTAATCCTGCCTGAACCTTTCCACCTGTAAAGGTTTTTTCTTCATCACCGGCTTTTACAAGAAGCTTTCCTTCAAGGCCGCCAGCTAATCTGAAGGTTACTGTTACTGGATTTCCTTTTCCCATGCCTTTTACATCGGCTGTTACAGTGAATCTTGCACTGGCTTTAACGCCTGCAGTTACTGTTTCAGGGAAGCCTAGTCCAACCAGGACACCGGCTGCAACTGTAAACTCAACTTTTCTTGAACCGCCAGAGTCAACAGCTGGGCCTAAAATTTCATGAATTCTTGTGTAATCGTCGCTTCTCTGCTGATACCTTCTGATCTGATCATTAGTACGATGGCTTATTTCAAGAGTGTCATTAATAGTACTTCTTAGATTGAATTTTTGTGGTATTGCAACAGGTTCCTGTCTCACATTTTCATTAGTTATAATGTTATTGAACTGTTGCAGTAATCTTGCAATTTCATTTTCAATATTATTGACGTTAACAATCTCATCTTTGGTAACTTTGTGGTTAATTCCAAAAGTAAATAGATTCTGAATACCTCTAAATGTTCTTTCTATTATTCCCATCTTCTGGGTATTATTGTTTATTTTTAATAAGCTTGACTGAGTCTCATAACGGAATACTCGCAGAAACTTTCTAATCTGAGCCAGAGCTTCTTTTGGATCTGAGGATAAGGTACTGCTTTCAGGCAATCCCGAGCTTAGCTGTCTTCTTGCTTCTTTTAGACTTGTGAGCTGTTCTTTGAGGTTATCAAAAATAGGCTTTAGCTGATTTTTTAAAACCGGATTATTTTGGGTTAGGTCCTCATATTTTTGGGTTAAAGTACCTTCTAACTCCTCAATATATTTATCGCCTTTAATATCAGCTCTGATATTGTCGTATGAATTCTTGACGAGATCCTTTAGACCTTCTGCCTTACTAAAATCCCATTCTTTTCCGACAGGCTGATTCTGTACCTGAGGCTGCTGAGGATTTACTTCATTATTCTGTTCATTTTCGATCTGCAGATTCTCTGGATCCTGATGAACCTCATTATTTTCGTGCTGTTCATTTCCGACCAGCAGATTCTCCGGATTCTGATGAACCTCATTATTTTCGTGCTGTTCATTTTCGACCTGCAGATTCTCTGGATTCTGATTATCCTTATGAAGATCCGGATCTATTACATCAACGTGTTTTCCGTTCTGACCTTCTACATTTGATTGCAGATTGTTACCATTAGCAACACCATTGATGACATCGTTAAGTCCGATATCATTTTTAATATTATCTATAACTTGCTGCTTTTCAACATTGTTAGGCTGGTCAACGTTCTGCTCATTCTGAATATTATTATTCTGAACATTGTCTATCAGAGCTGATCCTACAAGAATGTTTCCATTGTTATTAGTTGAGATACGGTCTGTCATAGTAATTACTCCTCTACAGGATAATGCTCTGCAAAGTAATCTCTGGTTGAACGAACTGCATGAACAAAATTATCAACCCAATCTGCAAGAACTTCTTTTGATGTTACGGTTAGAGCACTCTGATGATCGGCTGCTAATATCAAATTGTTTTGAGGATCCATCATTAAAGTGACTCTTCCTGCTACATTTCCGATGTCGTTAAGCTTCAGAAGTTCTATTGCCTTCTGACCTGAAGCTTCATCATCTTCGAGTTCGCCCACAGGAGAGAACATCAAAATAGAGTCAGATTGTTCAAGATAATTAATGTTAATTACAACCTCATTATCTGCAATAAAAGTGGAGGTGTTATCATCGCTCAGATAGATATCTTCCTGAAGCATATCTCCAAATTCATCTAAAACTTTTGCAAATTGATCTCTAAGCATATAGTTGACTCCTGATCATCCAGTCACTGACGGTTTTAACGAATTCCTCAACAGCCTGCTTTAAGACTTCACTATTTGGGAATGCTGTAATCAGTCGACGTTCTGTTATATATACGGCATCATCAGCTCCTATGGAGAGTGTTGCGCCATTTGTTCCACTCCAGAAAAAATTTCCTTTTAGAGCATCTTTTGCAAATTGTTTAGCTCGCTCTAGTGCGCTTAGTTCGACAACCTTTGCTCGGAAGATTACGTTTTCAGTGTCTCCCTGTGCAAAACCAAATGTAAGCGCAAAAGACTCAAAAGGAATAGCAAGAATTCCATCTTGAACATCTATTGTCTCTGGATAAGTATCTTTAATGAGTTGCTTAAACTCTTCTATCTCTGTAATCATATTTATACTTTCCCTTTTTGACCTACCTTTATCTAATTATAAGTAATAATAAAGTACCAAAATTTGAACTACATCAAAAGTTCAGAAAAATGTAACTACATAAAATTATTTATTGATTTAAAGGAGAAAAATCGTTTTTATTGGTAACATATTGAATTTAATAAATTAAAATCAGTGTACGACCGTAAATACATAATCTTAACCTTTCAATAATTACCTAAAAAAAAGTAAAATTTCAAAAAGAAACATACATAATTTTATGTAGCAGAAAAGTTTGATGTTTCAAGAAGATATTTCCCCTCTTTGAATGATATGTGATTTTTCTTATAAATCAAGTTGATATTCTTGAAAGTGGCGGATTGTGCTAATTTTTGAAGATATGGAAAATAGAGTTAGGAGAAGAGCCGATACAGTTTTTTTTTGTCACCTCGTCATCGATCATTCTGTGCTTTAAATATGTTGACTTTTTTTATGTGGAGAGTTGTTTGCACAAAGAATTCTCAATGCAGAGAATTCTTTTAGCTTAATTGGACTGTATCTGCTGAAATTTAAGCAGCAGTTTTACAATGAGAAGATGTGAAAACTAAGCTGCAATCAGCTCCAGAAATTTCTGATGGATTCTTGTATCCTCAGTAAGCTCGGGATGGAAGGCAAGACCAATCTGATGCTTGTACTTTACTCCCACGATCTTATCCTCATGAACAACACAAAGTGTTTCCACTCCATCCTCCGTACTGGAGATATATGGAGCTCTGATAAATACCTCCGGATAATCAGAGACACAGCCTACATTCTGCTTGGTAACAAAGCTTGACAGCTGACGACCAAAGGCATTACGTTTTACGCTTACCGGCAGTGTTGCCAGATGACTTTTGGGCGCATTATCAATGTTCTTTGCCAGCAGAATCAGTCCGGCGCAGGTTGCAAGGGTAGGGAGTCCATCTTCAATCAATCCCTTAAGAGTCTGCTTCATTTCAAGCTTATCCAGAAGCAGTGACTGAACTGTACTCTCTCCTCCTGGAAGAATTAGTCCATCAAGATTGTTCAGATCTCCTTTCTGTCTAAGCTCAACGGTATCTGCTCCAAGTTTCTGAAGCATTTTTTCGTGTTCAATAAAAGCTCCCTGAACGGCAAGAACACCAATTTTCATTTTATTTGCCTCGCTCTTCCATAATCAGCTTGATTTCATGCTCATTGATTCCGACCATGGCCTCTCCAAGATCTTCAGATAGGGAGGCAATCAGCTTGGCATCGGTGTAATTGGTTACAGCCTGAACAATGGCAGAGGCTCTTTTTTCAGGATCACCAGATTTGAAGATTCCTGAACCAACAAAGACACCCTCTGCACCTAGCTGCATCATCAGAGCTGCATCTGCTGGTGTGGCAACACCGCCTGCAGCAAAGTTAACTACTGGAAGCTTTCCGTTCTGATGAACGAATTGAATAAGATCGTATGGAACCTGCAGGTTCTTTGCCTCCTCATATAGCTCATCAGGACTTAATGAGACCACCTTTCTTATCTGAGCCTGAATTTTTCTCAAGTGACGCACCGCCTGAACAACATCTCCGGTTCCAGGTTCACCCTTGGTTCTGATCATAGAAGCGCCTTCACTGATACGTCTTAAAGCCTCTCCTAAATCTCGGGCTCCGCATACAAATGGAACCTTGAACTTGGTCTTGTCGATATGGTAGATATCATCGGCAGGAGTTAAAACCTCTGACTCATCAATATAGTCAATCTCAATAGCCTCTAGAATCTGGGCTTCTACAAAGTGACCGATGCGGCACTTTGCCATTACCGGAATACTTACTGCATCCTGAATTCCCTTGATCATCTTTGGATCACTCATTCTGGAGATACCGCCTGCGGCTCTGATATCTGCAGGGATCCTCTCTAAGGCCATAACTGCACAGGCTCCAGCCTTTTCCGCGATTCTTGCCTGCTCAGGTGTGGTTACATCCATAATCACACCTCCCTTTAACATCTGAGCTAAACCTTTGTTTACGATAATTTCTGAATTTGACATTTTTTTTCTCCTTGATTTTTCTTTATCAGAAATTATATAGTTATCTGGTATTATATAAATCTCCAGAATGATAATGTTTTAGATGTCAGATTTGAGGTGCTGCATGTTAACCTATGTATTTGAGAACAACGGTGTTCCAATGTATGAACAGCTTTATGAATACCTTAAAGATGACATTACTAAGGGAGTTTTAAAGACTGATGAAAAACTTCCCTCCAAAAGAGCCTTTGCCAGAAACAACGGGATCAGTACCATTACGGTTCAGAATGCATATAACCAGTTGCAGAGTGAGGGCTATATTTATTCGTTAAGTAAAAAGGGCTATTACGTTGCCAATCTCTGCAGTATCAGAAAGCTAAGAGCAGATACAAAAATATCTCTGGACATTAAACTGCCTCCAGCTTCAGCGGAGTGTGAAATCAATCTTTCCAACAACAATATCAAGCCTGAGAATTTTCCTTTCTCTGTCTGGTCCAGACTTTCAAGAGAAGTGATGTCTCAGAAGAGCAGGGAAGTTTTAACTCCTTCACCAACCGGAGGTATTCCTGAATTAAGATCAGCTATAGCAGAACATCTAAAAGCTTTTCGCGGAATGCTGATCGATCCGAATCAGATTATAGTTGGTGCCGGTACAGAATATCTTTATGGTCTTCTAATTCAGCTTTTAGGTTCTGACAGAAATTTCTGTATTGAAAATCCTGGCTACAAGAAACTTAAATCGATCTATTCTCAGTATGGAGCAAACTGCGTATTTGCAGACATTGACAGAAAAGGAGTAACCGTTCAGGAGCTCAACCGTGTGAAGGCTCAGATTGTTCATATAAGTCCAAATCATCATTTTCCAACCGGTATTACCATGCCGGCGGATCGTCGCTACGAGATCCTAGGCTGGGCTAATGAGACCACTGACAGATATATTATTGAGGATGATTATGACAGTGAGTTTCGCTTAAGCGGAAAGATTCATCCAACGCTCTTCAGTATTGATGGCTGTGAAAAGGTGATTTATATGAATACCTTTTCCAAAACACTTACTCCAACTATCCGTATCAGTTATATGGTGCTGCCTATAGAACTGGCTAACCGATTTTATCGTGAGCTGTCCTTCTATTCCTGCACAGTTTCAAATTTTGAGCAGTACACTCTTTCCCTGTTCATAAGCAGAGGATACTTTGAAAAGCATATCAACCGAATGCGTCTTTACTATATGCGCAGACGCCGAGAAGTGATTGAGCAGTTATACAAGAGTCCTTTAAATGATAGCATGGAGCTTATTGAGAATGAGTCCGGTCTTCATTTTCTGTTGAAGCTTAAAACCGACATTGATGATGAAACTATAAAAAGGAATCTGCTTGTAAAGAAGATCAGAATTTCTCCTTTATCTGATTATTACATGTCAGGAACAGCTGTATCTCATAACTTTGTTATCAATTATTCCTGTCTTGATACAAAGAAGCTAGGAAAGGTCTTTGAACAGATCAACTTGCTGCTAAAAAATCAGCCCCACAATCTGTGAGGCTGAAAAGATAAAATTGGTAAATGATTAAATAGGTAGTATGTCTGTCTTAATCCTTTTCCTTGTCCTTTTTAATAGCTTTGCGATTTAATACAAATAGATCTGCATCAATGTCATCAACGATCTCTTCACAGGTGTTGCCTATTAGGGCAGCTGCAATACCGGAACGTCCTGCTGAGCCGATAAGTACCGCCTTGGCATTGATCTGCTCGCAGATTGATGGAATTACATCATCAGGCATACCTTCTTCAATATGGCAGTATTCTCTTTCAATATGATGCTTGTCAGCAAACTCATACATGCGGTTTCTATGTTCTTCTAAGACTCCCTGTTCATATAGGTCAGGGGAGTAGTGTGGAACCTCAAGCATTACAGTTGGCATGTAAACAGGAGCAGAGTTTATCAGATGAATTCTGCTACCGGTGGTCTTTGCAAGTACCTGAGCTTCACGCAGCATTGCCACATTGCTCTGCAGATGATCATTGAGCGTAAAATCGACACATACTGCGATGTTGCCTCCAGTCTGCCAGTCGTTGTTTTTAGCAATGATAACTGGAACTTCTGCATGACGTAGAATGAACCAGTCAATAGGAGTGAAAATGATTGAATCTAGAATACCGTGACGATTTGCAGCCTTGATGATCAGATCATAATTACCAGCTCTCATTTCGTCGATAACAGCCTCACCGACATCTCTGTTTTCTACAACCTTAGGAATAATAGTTGCTTCAGAGTTTTCCTGTGCTCTGTATTCCTCTATAATCTGATTGAGATGATCAATATGAGTCTGTTCTATATCAGCGTGAATTGGCTTTTCTTTTACTTTGTTCAGAATGAGCAGATCGTATGCAAAATCATAGACAACTCTAAGATAGGTAATAGTAGCCCTAGGATTGAATTTTGCAATTTCTAAAGCTCTTTTCAGTGCTATTTGAACATCTTTTTTTGGTTCTGCGATAACCAGGATGTTTGTGTACTTTCTCATAGCCAACCCCTTATTTTTATTGTATTTACATACTTTTAACTATAAATTAAAAAACAACTAAAATCATTTGCTCCAACTTATAAATGTGCGAAGACAAACAAAAATTATTTCAAAATTTCAAAAGGTTATACTTTTGACTAAAGATTGACTGGTTCTCTATGTATAATCGCTGCATTTTTTTTTCATGTTGTATTGTTTCTTTTCTTTTTGGAATAAAATAAATAGTACTAATATTTTTCAATTAAAGATAACTATGCGATTTTTGAGTATTCTGGTATTTGCTTTTATGCTTCTGAGTGTGAACTCAGATGTGTTTGCCTGCGAGCATTCCAATGACAATTCAGAAATTACACAGGTATCTTCTTCTTATTCTTTTAAAAAAGATTCTCTTCATAACATTCAGCGTATCAGTCATAAGGTTATACAGGTAAGCTACTGCTGTACTGGTGTTGGAATGATCTGTTGTATCAGCGTGACTAATACTCTTAATCTTAATAAGCCAATACATCAGTATTCTGAGGAAGTTATTCCTCAGTCTGACAACTATAAATCCTACGTAGCCTACACTCAGCAGAGGCCTCCTTGTAGCAGCGTCGCTTAATTCTTTTTTTATCGACGATTAATTTTTTTATTTACAAGGAAATATTTTGCTATGTATATGACACATTACATGGAGCTGTTAACTACAACCTCCAATCTTCTGATTTTTATGGCTTTACCTGTTGTACTTGCTGAAACCGCAGCTATTACTGAATTGATTCTTCTCTTTTCAAAAGAAAACAGACCCAAACTGAAGCTTGTAAATAAGCTTTCATGCCTTCTAGGTGCGGCTGTATTTCTTCTGATTGATATATATATCTTAAAAGAGGTCATTGTTCCTCTGACAGAGAATTCCGGCTGGTATGGTCTGATTGATAAGATTGCGGTCGGTTTCTATGTTCTGGGCGGTCTAATCATGGTTGCTCTTGGACTTGTTTCCTTCAACAGCTTTGGTTCTTTCTTAGGTCAGAGATTCCAGAGTGGTTTAAGAGTAGGCCTTCTATCTGCTTTTCTGGTGATTTCCCATGTAGCAATGATTGCTGGTATGGCAGATCCGAGATTAGATTCTGACTATAGAGTTCTTACAGAGGAAAAGGTCAGAAGTGCCGAATCTGTGGTGAGTATATACAGCTCTTCAGCACACAGTCATGGACATAACCACTAGACTTTAATTAAATATGGACTGTCTGAAGGCAGTCCGTATTGAGAGAAAATAGAACACCTATTTTTTCAAAAATTAAACGATAAAGGATGAAATACTGTGTTTGTTCTGTAAGAGTTGATACTCTATTTGTTATCTCTTTTTTACAGATTGACCCCCGAAATACCAGCTGAACCTGTCCTAAGTCGTTCATATCTCAAAATACAATCGCATAACACTATATGGTATCTGCTGCAAAAGCTGTGGATATACAGCAGAAGAAAATGCAGCGGAAAATATCCTAAGCAGGATTGGCCCGGCTAGCTCAGGAAGTGAACTCAAAAAAGGAGTCAGCACTGCTAACTCCACCGAATCTGAACAGTAATGTCAGCAGAAGCAATCTTCTTGATTAGCAAGGAGAGGATGTCAATCCTCGTAGAGACTGTATTCAAACTCACACTTACAGCAAGGGCAGACTGTAATCTTTCTACTGGCGAAAAAGTCATCTGTTTCGCTTGCAAGAATCGGTGTTTTTACTCCTTTTCTGGTGAAAAGGTTCAGATAAGGAGTATGGCAGTCTTCACAGGCAACTACCTCTGCCTGTCTGGAGATAAAGATTTCCAGTACCGTGAAGAAATCATCAAAGAATGCAAACTCAAAGGAAGTCTGTGTTTTATCAGGATAGAGTCTGCTGAAGTTTCTGTACAAATCATAACAGGTCTTATAAACTCCGATTGCAAGCGGCACAGACATCTTCTCACTGATATCCTCCTGATCAAAATGATTGGATGTTGGCAGTTTGTTTAAAAGAATGCGACTGCAGATTGTGTACAGTGAAATCATCAGCATAATCTGGTTGCTGATGATTTTATTGCTGCAGACTTTTACCAGATGAGATATTCCAAAGTTAATCTCATTTTCAGCAGCTTTATAACGTCTGATTGGTCTTAAGTACACTGTAGTGGCGCTATCATAGAGATCTTTTATTGTCTTTGAGCCTGTTCCTGTGAGCTTACTGATAAGGTGTTTTGTGCTACCGACTTTAACGAGCATGTAAGCCAGAGTCTTTCTTTTGGAAACATCATCTGCAGGTCCAATGATGTTAGGAAATACATTAAGCTGCATCTGGTTTTCTATATCGCATAAAAGACTGATGTCTTTTCTGTTGACAAGTTTTTCTACAAGAGAATCTGCAGAAACAGAAGCTTCAAGAAGATCACATTTTATTTTGTTGGAATCTGAAGAGGATAATCTGGTAACGGCATTTAATTTTGTTTCATCCATCTTTTCAAATTTAACCTTTGAGTAGAGGTTAACTTCTGACAGAGTCTGCATGTTATTAAAGATATCGGGATCAATATTGGCGGCAAACTGCATGTATGGAACAAGGGCGCTTGGCAGGTAACTGAACAGCAGATTGAAAACTGTGTTCATGCGAGTTTCTGCTTTTGGTGTTAAATTTGAAAAATTGTCATTTTCTGTCTTGTATGGTGAGTTGAATACTTTTTTACAATGTGTGTTGTAATATACAGAAGCATTAAGTCTTAATGTATTCATTTTCTTCCCCTAATTTAGTAATTCCTTGATACGCCTCCTTATTCTTATTAAAGGTGATTTTTATATTTATCCATACATTTTTTTAATAATTGTATGTATGTAGGATGCCTATTATAACGATCTGAATCAGAATGTCTTTGCACAAAACATTTAATTTTTGCACAATATTTTCAATGGTAAAAAAACTATGCAAAAAAAATAATAATATCAAACAATAATTCACATTATCAAAAGCTCATTTTTTTTGAGAGGCTGTTGTATAAGTCTTTTTCGCTGAAAAGTGTTTTAATCAGAAAGGAGAGAAGAGGACAACCAAAAAGGTCATCCTCAAAAACAATTACATTCTAATCATTCTTGGTTTGATGCCAAGTGCCAGACAGACTGCAACATAAGTTGCACCGCCTAAAAGAACGTAAGCGGTAAGATAAAAGATTGACTCTAAAGTTGACATGCTTACCCAACGGTCGAAATCAAGTACGGTGAAGTGGATTACAAGAGCCATGGCAATACCTGCAGTCAGAGCTTTGACTATAAAGATAATTGTGCCTGAAGAGATGGTATAGATCTTTCTCTTATATAAAAAGAACAGCAGCAGAGATAGATTTACATAGGCTGCCAGAGCAGTTGATAGAGCCAGACCAACATAATCTAAAGGCCAGACCAGACACAGGTTGAAGATAATGTTTGAAATAATTGCAATCAGTGAGCATTTAACTGGAGTCTTGGTATCCTGAATAGCTGCAAATCCCTGAACAATAACTCTTACCAGCATGATGGCACATAGTCCAGAAACTGAGGCTAAAAGTGAAGCTGAGGACAGGTGAACATGTTCAGGGGTAAATGCGCCTCGCATAAAGATAACTCTCAGAATAGGCTCTCTTAGGGAAATAATTCCACACATGGAAGGAATACCTAAAAGCAGTACCAGTCTTACCCCCCAGTCCAGTGTTTTAACATATTTATCCTTAGCCTCATTGATATTGATCTTTGATAAGGCAGGAAGAATCACTGTTGAGATGGCAACAGCAAAGATACCGATTGGAAACTCTAAAAGTCTGTCTGAGTAATACAGATATGAGATTGCTCCTGTAGCCAGGAAGGAGGCCAGGGCAGTGTTTACTATAAGGTTAATCTGAGATGCGGACACACCGATAATTGCGGGGATCATCAGATGTCTGATAGTTTTAACACCATCATGTGACCAGCCCCATTTTGGAAGAATAAAGAGCTTAAGCTTCAGCAGGAAAGGTATCTGCAGACACAGCTGCAGTACACCGCCTACAACCATACCATATGCCAGTACCACATTCGGATCATCAAAATGAGGGGCTACGAAAAAGGCAAAGGAGATGAGGGAAATATTCAGCACACATGGAGTAATTGCCGGAATGAGGAATTTTCCGAAAACATTCAGTACTGCACTGCTTAAAGCTGTCAGTGTTATAAAGAATAGATAAGGGAAGGTAATCTTTAACAGATAACTTGCCTGCGTAAACTTGATAGCTTCATCGGTATGTTTTAGGAATGCCTGATACCAGCCCCAGCCAAAGATAGCTGTTAAAACTGGGGAGGCAATCATACCTATAAGAGTAATCAGCAGAACTACTGCACCTAGAGTTCCGGTAGTCTTATCCAGAAGCTCTTTTAGAGCCGCCTTATCTCCTGTTTCCTTTGTTTTGCTCATTACCGGAACAAATGCCTGGGAAAAAGCACCTTCAGCAAAAAGTCTTCTGAAGAAGTTTGGAATTCTGTTTGCAAAGAAATAAACGTCAGCACTTAAAGATGCACCTAAAAGCGATGCAATTGCAATATCACGCAGCATTCCCAGAATTCGGGAAAGAAAAGTAGCACCTGCGGTGATAGCTCCTGATCTTAACAGGACAGATTTTTTTTTGTTTTCCACTTTATATCCTTATTTATTAGTCAACAAATTTTAGCAGATTTAAGCCCATACGGCTTTGAAATCTTCCTGCTGGTTCTTCTGAAATGAAAATCTGTAGAGAAATGTTCAATAAACTGAACGTAAATGTTTTGAAAAGATCAAATAAAAGCAATTTTCAAAACTGAAAGTAATTAGTAGAAAATACTGCTTTTGTTGCTATTGTCGGAAATTGTGGGAAACTCTGTGGATTATGCGGGAAACTGTGGGTAAATTGCATCTAATCGGCTCTAACAGCTTGTGGGAAAATAATAAAAAAAAGCTATTGCTTTATAAAAAGTATTTAATAATCAGAATGTTAATACAGAATACAGAATTTCCCACAACTGATAATTTGAAAATGATCCCTCTATACCCAAAAATGTCGATTTTATGAGATTTGTATTTCTTAATTAACATACGTAAAACTAGTAGTTTATAAAATAAAAACTTTAATAAACAATAAGATAAGGTTAATTAAAGGTATATTTAAGAATGGTTAGCATTATGTTTTCAGAAATGTAAGAAATGGTCATCCAAAAATCCTTCCCCAAACCTGTGGGAAAATGTGTGGGTAAAAAATTTTTTTTGTTTTATCTATAACTATTGACATTTTTCTGTCAACATAAATTATCATTTTTATATTATACAAACCCTCGTAAATACAATACGTTAACTTATTATTCCACAGGCTGTAAAAGTGATTATTCGGCTTGTGGGAAAGTGGAAAAAGTTTTCCACAGTTGTGGGAAACTTTTCGGTTTTTTTATGAATTCTTTATGTTTTCAACTCTGGGAGAGGGGAATGAGTGATTTTCTTCCTTGTAGATAAAATCAGACTTAACTATATAAAAAATATTCATACCCTGTTTACAGAATTATCCAACTGCTGGCTACGAAGTAACATTTTTATGAAAAATGAAAATTTTTAGAAGATTCCCTTTGATAAACAATAAGATAATAAAAATTTGATTTTGAGATAAAAATGACTTTTTTTTTAAACGTTTTTTTAATTACTTCTATTTTTTTATTTTCCCGGATATGAAATTTTTTATTAAAAATTTTTTTCCAAACGTGGTTGTGGGAAACTCTGTGGGTTACGGTGGAAACGGTGGGAAACTAGGAAAAAAAAGCTGTTTTACTTGTGGGAAACTTTTTGGGGTAACCTGTGGCTTATTCTGCGAATATGGCTTTGGAATGCGTTTTTATTAAATTTGAGATCTTGAACGGTTTATATAAATTTATACAAAAGTTGTCATACTCATTTTTTGTATTTTAGATGTTCATAAAGTGGATTTTTTCTTATTTTGAGGTGTTTGGGAGGTGTTCTATTTTTGGTCAATCCGTTTAAAAGTGCATCCAGACTGTAAATAGGTTAAAATCAGCTTAATTAGTATGACTAGGTAAGATAGTTTTTATGGAAGAATCTTTAAATTTAAGTGAAATCCTTTTTAAACCAAAATTTGTATATCCAGAGACTTCGGTTATTTCAAATAGCGGTTGTGAACTTCCTGCTTTATCCAGAGAGGATATCTCTTTCGGATTTGTTATAGATTTCTACAGACCTGTTCTGAAGTTTGAATGGGTTTTCTCAGGCGGCAGTGCTCTTGATATTGATGAGGCGCTTGCCAAGATCTGTGTCTCTAAGGCTCCACGCAGCAGAGAAACACTGCATGATACTGTAAAGGAATACGGCAGCGGTCACTGGAATTTTGAATTCAATACCATTGCGCAGAACCGTGTCAACAAGGCTCATGAATGTGAAAGTCGAAATGATGTTGTAGGCGCCAGCCACAATTACCGTCTGGCTTCGCGTTATTTTGCCATTGCAGCCTATCCTTTTTTAAAGTCAGATGTGCTGGCTCAGAACTCTGATGTCCTGTGCAGAACTACCTATAAGAAGATGTATGATATTGACCCATCCAACGGTATTCTGCAGGAACACACCTTTAATGTGGACGGTAAGAAGGTTTCAGGCTATCTGCATATTCCTGATTTAAAGCAGGTGTATCCATGTGTAATCATTGTCTGTCCATATGAGTGTAACTTCTCCTATGCCTACAGATTCATCAATGATTATCTGGCAAAGGCAAATATCTGTGCCTTTGTACTGGAGATGCCTGGAGCTGGTGCCTGTGAGAAGCTGAACATGAATGATCATTTCTCTATGGCAATTGAAGCTGCTGTTGATTATCTTGGAACCTTAAGCTGTATAGATGCTACAAATATTGGTCTTTACGGTTCCGGTATTGCTGCAACCGCCTGTATCCGTGCTGCAATCCTCAAGAGCTCTAAGGTAAGGGCTCTGGCTTTTTTAGCTCCATATGTTCATTCTTTCTTTACAGATCAGGATATTCTGAATTCCATGCCTCTTTGTCTGAGATCTTCTCTGTGCAACAGACTTAATCTGGATGCCAGGGACTGGGATACCCTGACTCCTCAGTTTAAGGTGTTCTCTCTAAAAGAGCAGGGCATTCTTTCTGGCAGAGGCGGCTGCAAGGTTCCAACTTACGCAAGTGTCATCAAGGATTCCGTAGTAAGTAAAGAGGATATATCTCTGCTTGAAAACAATTTCAGCGACTTAACCATCAAATCCAATGAGAAGATCGGTCGTGCTGAATTCATTCGCAATTCAATCATTGAAGTAACAAAGTTTTTCTCAGAAAAATTTTCAAATGGTAATTAGAAGTGACATCGTTAAAAAATAAGAGAATAGTAATCAAGCTTGGTACAAGTACTCTTACCAACGGTAGCAAGAAGCTCGACAGAGCCCATATGCTGGAGATTGTAAGAACTGTATCCGCTCTGTTAAAAATGAAGGCTCAGGTTATTCTGGTTTCCTCCGGTGCGATTGCTGCCGGTCGTGAATTCTTAAACTACCCCGAGCTGCCCAAGGATGTCCGCTATAAACAGATGCTTGCCTCAGTAGGTCAGGTAAAACTTATAGAGGAATGGGAAAAGCTGTTCTCTATTTACGATATTCGCATCGGTCAGATTCTGATTACCAGAGCTGATCTTGATAATCGTGAGCGCTATCTGAATGCCCGCGATACCTTATTTGCTCTGCTAGAGATGGGCGTGGTTCCTATTATCAATGAAAATGATGCGGTGAGCGTTTCTGAAATCAAGGTTGGTGATAACGATAATCTTGCTGCTCTGTCTGGTGTTCTGATTGAAGCTGACAAGGTTGTACTTCTGACCGATCAGAAAGGTTTATATACCGGTGATCCTAGACATGATCCAAAGGCTGAGCTTATCCGTACTGTCGAGAAGATTGATGAGCATATCATTGAGATTGCCGGCGGTTCAGGTACTTCTCTTGGTACCGGTGGTATGGCCACAAAGATCAAGGCTGCAAAGGTTGCAACCGAGGCAGGAGTTGAACTTATTATTGCCTCAGGTGCTAATCCTTCTTCACTTATTGATGTAATCAATAAAAATGCTGAATGTACAGTATTCCTTCCTTCAAAGAAGCCTGTACTTGCTAGAAAATCCTGGATCAGTACCGCAACCCTGGCTGTAGGCTCTATCTATATTGATGATGGTGCGGCCAAGGCTCTTCTAACCTCAGGTTCAAGTCTGCTTCCAAAAGGTATTACTTCAATTAAAGGCGATTTCCTTCGTGGTGCTACCGTGGAGATCAGAAACTCTGAGGACAGGCTGATTGCAAGAGGTCTGACCCGATACTCATCAGATGAGCTTAATCTAATTGCTAAGAAACGTTCATCTGAGATTGAAAAGACTCTGGGCTTTTCTCATGGTGATGTAGCTGTACATCGTGATGATTTGGTGCTGGTTAATAAGTAGTTTTATATGACAGATATTATTGAAATAGCTAAAAGAGTCCGCAAGGCCGGATATGATTTTGCTCTGCTTTCAACTTCCAAGAAGAATGAGGCTCTGCATACTATAGCTTCAATGTTAAGAGATGCCTCCAATGAGATTTTTGATACCAATAAAAAGGATGTGGAGAATGCCAGAGCTAAAGGCCTGACTGACGCTATGGTAGACCGTCTCACCTTTACAAAGGCACGTTTTGATGAAATGGTGGATGGTCTTGATAAGGTTGCCGCTTTAGAAGATCCTTGCGGTAAAACCTTTGATGGCAGAGTTCTTCCAAATGGACTTGAGGTTGTCAAAAAGTCAGTTCCTTTTGGTGTTGTTGGTGTTATTTATGAGTCCCGTCCAAATGTTACCGTGGATATTGCCGGCCTTTGTCTGAAATCCGGTAATGCCTGTCTTTTAAGAGGCGGCTCCGAGGCCTTTAATACCAATTCTCTGCTTCATCGCATTATCTGCCGAGCTCTTGAAAAGTGCGGATTGAACCCTGATGGTGTTTCCTTTGTGGACAGTACTGACAGAGAAATGGTATCCACCATGCTTTCACTGGATCAGTATATTGATGTGCTGATCCCTCGCGGCGGCGAGAAGCTTCAGCGTATGTGTCAGAGGGAATCCTCCATTCCTGTGATTATCGGCGGATTTGGTATTTCTCATATTTTTGTGGATGAGTCCGCTGATTTAGAGCGCAGTGTTGAGATCATCTTCAATGCCAAGACTCAGAAGCCTTCAGCCTGCAACAGTCTTGATACTCTGCTGGTTCATGAGAAGATTGCCGATAAGTTTCTGCCAATGGTACTCAACAGACTTAAAGAGAAGAAGGTTGAGGTGCTTGCTCATGATGAGGCCTTTACAAAATGCGGAGACTATCCTTTCCTAGAGAAGGGCTGTGCCGAGGATTTTGACCGAGAGTTTTTAGCTTTAAAGATGAATGTAAGAATTGTTCCTGACGTTTATGAAGCTATCACTCATCTTAGAGTGCATAATGCCTCTCACTCAGATTCAATTCTGACTGACAGCAGAAAAAATGCAGAGCTCTTTGTTAAGTCAGCTGGTTCTGCCTGTGTCTATGTAAATGCTTCTACCCGTTTCTCTGACGGCGGTCAGTTCGGAATGGGCGCTGAGGTGGCTATCTCTACACAGAAGCTTCATGCCAGAGGCCCTATGGCGCTGCAGGAGCTTACAACCTATCAGTATGTCTGCTCAGGAGATTATATCTTCAGACACTAGTCATAATCTGTCAGATCAGAGGTTGACTTAATTAGAAACGCTCCAGACTGGCATAAGTCTGGAGCGTTTTTCCTAATGCTCAATTGACTATCCTTTCCTATAATTAAAAAGACTTCTTTTTTTTATAAAACAGAACTTCTTTTTTTAATGTCTGATGAAGGTGCGTCATGAGTGAATTAAGCAGAGCTGATGTTGAGGATATAGTTAAGAAGGTACTTAACGAGACTCTAGATAAAAAGAACGAAGAGCTGGTTCAGAAGATCAGGATCTTTGTGGATATGACTTTGAACAAAATCCTGGAAACAAAGCTCAGAACTTTATTGGAACAGCTCAATTCTGGGCTTTCGGAAGGCTCTTCGGACAATTCTTCCTACATTAGAGAGGTCAACTCAACCTTAAGTGAAGTTATGCGTGAACTCAATGCCGTATCGGAATCCTGCAATGAGCTGCTTGATAAGGTAGACAGTCTGGAGTTGAGACTCGAGGAACCATAAAGCAAGTCTGATTGATATGGCTCCTGAGATATTCAGGAGCGTAACTGAATCTATGTATGCATCCTCTCCATCATACACTGGTGATCTTTGCTATCCTTATAAATAATGCGGGCGAGAAAACCAACGGTTTTAACCGTGAGGATGATAGCCCTCATTATCATTAAGTATTAGTAGATTAATTTTTAATTAAAATCTACAGGTATGATAGTATATCTTCATTAAAAATGAGTACAAACATACCAAAACAGCTGTATCTTAAATTAACTATCATTTTTTTGTTTTGTCCAGGATATCGCAGAAAGATATTCAATATTACTTTGTAAGTACTGCTGGCAAAGTCAGTTCTGAAACAATTAAATGGTACGTTGACACACAAAAAACAAGACCGTAGCTATAAGAATGAATAAAGGCGTAATATTTCGAGCATATCCAAATAAAGCACAGCAGGAGTTAATCAATAAAACTCTTGGCTGTTCCCGCCTTGTATATAACAAAGGTCTTGCCTTCAGAAACGAGAAGTATGCAAAGGGAGAAAAAACTGGCTATAACCAGACTTCAGCAATGCTTACTTCTATGAAAAAAGAGGAAAAATACGCTTTTCTGAACGAAGTTGACTCTATAGCCTTACAGCAGGCTTTGAGAGATTTAGAGAACGCTTTTGTACGGTTCTTTGAGAAGAAAGCAAAACACCCAGTATTCAAAAGTAAGCACCACTATCAGTTAAGCTACAGAACACTCAATCAGAAAAACTCAATCCGCATCGAAGGAAACAGAATCAGACTTCCAAAGATTGGCTTCCTGAAAATCAAGCAGTCAGTGGAAGTCGGCCATATAAACAACGTTACAGTACGAAGAACAGCTACCGGTAAATATTTTGTGGTACTGAACGTAGATTTTGAACCTGAGAAGAAAGAGGAGTGTAACAGTTTCACTGGCATTGATGTTGGTATTAAATCTTTCTATACCGACAGTAATGGAAATGTAGTTAATAATCCTAAATATCTTGAGAAATCACAGGAGAAACTGAGAAGAGAACAACGTAAACTCTCACGTAAGAAAAAGAATTCTAAGAATAAACAGAAACAGAGAAAACGAGTAGCACGAGTACATGAGAAGATAGTAAATCAGCGTAATGACTTTATTCATAAAATCACTACAAAGCTAGTCAACGAATAGTATGTAGAGAATGGAAATAAATTTAACG
>NZ_FPAH01000026.1 GCF_900116345.1 Succinivibrio dextrinosolvens
ATTCAGATTTACAAAAGAACAGATACAGGATATACCTTATCAGGCAGCAATAGATTCTCTAATGAGATGCTTCATTTCTATTCCAAAGATTTTAGAAGAAGCAAGCCTGCTAAAAAAAGGTTGTCTTGTTAAAGCAGAGCAGATCATAAATGATCTGTTAGGCTCATGGTTTAACGGGATCTGTAACTTCCTTAAGCAGGTAATTCCATTGCCTCTAGCAAGATAATAAATCAATACAAGTTTTTAAAGAGCATCAATCCTAGAGTGGATCTGGATTTACTTAAATTTTTTATCTGGGAAACTCGAGTGAATAATATTAAAGGCTCCAGATCTAAAGCCCCAATACTCTGCTTGCTGATAAGCAAGAAGAATCTGCTAGAATAGATATTAAAAGCAGGAAATAGCGGAATGGCTTCATATTTAAATCCAGGATTTGAAAATTATCAAGAATCATTAAATGCAAAGATATACATTGATAAATCAGATCTCATAGCCATTCTTAATGAGAATATCAGTACCACTCAGAAGTACATCTGTATAAGCAGACCAAGACGCTTTGGAAAAACAGTTACAGCAAATATGCTGTGCTCCTATTATTCAAAAGATACAGACAGTTCATTCCTATTTGATAACTTAAAAATATCAAAAGCAGATTCATATAAAGAACACCTGAATAGGTACAACACCATCTTTATCAATATGCAGCGTTTTCTCTCTAGAGCCAAAAATGATATTGATCAGATGCTGAACGATCTGAATAACTTTATAAAAGAGGAAATCTGCGTACAGTATCCTTCCATTGACGTAAGTAAATTTACAGAACTTTACGATGTTTTAGACTGCGTCTATCAGCAATCAAATAATGAAAACGAACAGATCAAAAAAGGTTTTGTATTCATTATCGACGAATGGGACTGCATCCTGCGAGAGAAGCAAACTGATGCTGCAGGAATAAAGAAATACCTGGATTATCTAAGAGTCCTACTAAAAGATCAGAGCTATGTTGCTCTAGCCTACATGACAGGTATTCTTCCAATCAAGAAATACGGTTCTCACAGTGCACTTAATATGTTTGATGAATATTCAATGACTGATCCTGGTGAATATGCATCATATATTGGCTTTACAAAAGAGGAAGTTATCAATCTTTGTGATATATACCAGATTGATGTTAATACCATGAAAAAATGGTATGACGGCTATTCTTTTGATGAATCACTGCATCTTTATAATCCAAATTCAGTTGTAAAAGCCATTCAAAGGAAAAAGTTCTCAAGTTACTGGACACAGACAGAAACCTTTGAGAGTCTTCGCAGATATATTGATTTAAATATGGAAGGCCTTAGAGACGAGATTGTAAAGCTTATTGCAGGTAATGAGGTTGTGGTAAATACAGCAAAATTCCACAATGATATGACAACCTTTGAAACCAAGAACGATGTTTTAACTCTTTTGATTCATTTAGGTTATCTGGCGATTGTTCCTGACTCAGAACTAAAAGGCATAGATAACGACAAAATTTTTGCAGTTCACATTCCAAACGAAGAGATTAGAAAAGAATTCAGAAACATAACCGAAGACAATCAGAATTATCCTGGAATTTACGCGCTTATCAGTCAGTCCATGGATTTACTAGAAAAAATCTATGAAAAAGATAACAAGGCAGTTGCACAGGCATTCGATATTGCACATCAGGACCATACATCAATTCTGAAATACAACGACGAGAACTCTCTAAGCTGCGTTATCTCTCTTGCCTTAAATCTTGCCTCTGTGGATTTATACAATGTATATAGAGAGCTTCCATCAGGAAAAGGCTTTGCTGATATGGTATATATTCCAAAGCAGGGAGTAGAAAAACCTGCTCTTTTGGTTGAGCTTAAATATAATCAGAGTGCTATAACAGCAATTGATCAGATAAAGCAGAAAAACTACAGCAGAATCTTCCATGATTACAAAGGAGAAGTTCTGTTGGTTGGCATCAACTACGATAAAGACACCAAGACCCATCAGTGTCAGATTGAAAAGATGAATTCTCAAAACTTTTAGTAATACATATGATTACAAGAGAAGTTCATTATAATCAGTCCAGAAAGAAGGAATTTCAATCTTGCCCCATAGGCTATCTTGATTTACCATAAAGGTGATGACCATATTAGAAAAACTAGAATCACTAAAATAATTAAGGTTTTCATAGCTGATCCTTAATTTATATAAGATTCTAATAATTATAATGCTGTAGAGCCATGTACCAGATGGCTCTACATTTTAGCCTCCCAAACACTTTTGCTAGTTTGCATTTACATGTTTTATCAAATAGTTAGCATATCCTTGTATCCAGATTATATTGAAATAAAAAAGCAAAAATCCTAATGATCGAGGAATATGAAAGACGGACACAGAAGATATTGACTAAAAATTAGCTGATAGTAAGGCATATATTTCCTGACTACTAAATATCCAATAAAAAACAATAAGCAAGAAAACATTAATCCAGCCTAGAGCTACCAATTAATCCCTAAATACAGAGAAAATTTTTTGTAATTAATTTCAAAATATTGAATAACTTCACGAAATAATATATTGAAATTAAAAAAGTATTTTTTTTGTGACCTTCCGTCTTTAAATCAGCTGAAAATAATCCTAAGATTGAAGTGTGGTTACATTTCAGTACTGCATTTTGTTTTTATCCGGCACTAAGATCGGGTTAAGGAAGTGTTAATATGCAAATTAATATCCATGGTGTTGGCATTACAGTTACAGACTCTTTAAAAGACTATGTAAATGACAAATTCAAACGTCTTGAACGTAAGGGAGATCTAATAACCTCAATTTCAGTTACCTTAACTGTAGAAAAACTAGCCCACATTGCAAAGGCAGATTTGGCCGTAGTTGGTAATAATCTACATGCAGAAGCTGAAGCCGAAAGTATGTATCCAGCAATTGACGCATTAATTGATAAAGTTGATGGACAATTGGTAAAATACAAAGAGAAAATGAAGTCATAACTCGTGATTATTTAATATAAGGCCCTGTATTGACAGGGCTTTTTCGTCTTTGAGGATAGAATCTTGATAAAATTCATTGAAACACAGGTTATTCCTAAATCTTTAATTTTATCTCCGCTTTTCTGCTTTAGTAAAAAAAGACTGTTTGAGGAGATTGCCGACTGCGCCGGCTACGTCCTGCAGAAACCAGCAAAAGAAATCATAGACGCTTTAAATAAAAGAGAAACCTACGGCACTACCGTTTTTTATCCTGGAATTGCCATCCCTCATGCAGTTATAGACAGTGAACATGAGACCTTTGCAATTCTCTCCATTCTGGATAAACCTATCACCTTTAACTCTATTGATTCAGATGAACAGCTGATTGATATTGCATTATGTTTGTTCATCTCTAGATATGATGATGCTGCTAAGATAGAATCATTACTGAAGAATATTACTATTGTGCTGTCTAACAACGATCTGCTCAATTCCCTGAGACTGGTTAAGAATGAACCATCAAAGCTGGCAATTCTTTTAAACAAGATCGATTACATTCTGGATAAGCCAAAACAGGATAATTCACAAACAAATTCAGATTAAATTCAATAGGATAGATTTATGCAAAAGCAAGTAGATCTGGTTGTAATATCAGGAAGATCCGGTTCGGGTAAGACTGTTGCCCTGCATGCATTGGAAGATCTCGGATTTTACTGCGTAGATAATCTCCCTGTTGAGCTTCTTTATAACATGATTGATCTTGCAAAGAGGTCCTATCCTAAGATTGCAATTTCAATTGATGTCAGAAACCTTCCAGACTCGGGCCACGAGGAATTACTGAATGATATCTATCTGAAAGTAAACAATGATCCTGTAATTGATAGCACCATCGTCTTTATAGACGCTGATGATCAGGTTCTAATCAAAAGATACTCAGAAACCAGACGACTTCACCCTTTATCTTTGAAGAATTTAACGCTGAACGAAGCTATCCAGAAAGAGACAGAGATTCTGAAAATAATATCCTCGGTTGCAGACTTAAGAATAGATACCACCAATCTGTCCATCCATGATTTATGTAAAAACGTAATCTCAAGCATAAACGGCAAACCATTCAAGGAAGTTGTGCTTATCTTTGAATCATTTGGATATAAGGACGGAATAACCAAAGAGGCTGATTTTGTTTTTGACGCAAGATTCCTGCCTAACCCATACTGGGATAAGAATATAAGAAGCTACTGCGGATTAGAGGAACCAATTAAGAATTTCTTTGCCAAATATCCTGAGGTTGAAAACTATATCAACAAGCTTGATGATCTGCTGCTTGAAATCATGCCTGCCATAGAGGTCGGAGATAGAAGCTATCTTACTGTAGCGGTAGGCTGTACAGGTGGTTTTCACCGATCAGTGTATATAGCACAGACTCTTGCTGACAGATTCAAGGAAAGAGGAACCAATGTAAAGGTTCGTCACCGCAGTCTGCAGAAAATGAAAAAACAGTGATTTTTCAGGTAATTACCTGACAATTAGAGATGTGAATTAACGTGTGATGAGCTTAGTGCCTGCATCCTGACCGTGAAGGATCATCTCTTTGATCTTCTTTAAAGATGAATTTTCAATCTGTCTTACGCGCTCATAGACCCCCCATCTTTAAATAATCCATTAAACTACTTTGATTCATTCTTGTAGCTGTAACAAGACCTCTGATCTTTACATATATATAACAAAATGAAAAAAGAGGAATTAAGTTACAGACTATTGTGTATATTTCAGGCTATACCAAAACCTATAGATTTAGAGACAATAAAAAAATGCTATGGCTTTTACTTTAGAAAAACCATAGCATACATTAGTGTTCATCCAAGGAGACATTTCTTAGAAGAAACTACAGCAAGATAAATCTACAATATGTAAAATGATTCGATGTTATTCTTTTATCTTCTCTTCATTAAGCCCAATTTAATTTGTTTATTTCAGTGATGAGCCTCTTTAGTCGATCACTGGCTATATTTATAAAGTTTTCAAAAAGCTCCATTTCTTTATTTACTTGATCATCCCAGTCTTTATTATCTATTGAATTTGAGATTTCAAAGTCTTCTTTTCTGAGAAAGACTCCTTTAAAGCTTACAGATTTTAAAGAGTTATCCTTTAGAAACTGATTGGCATTGATAATTACATCCTTATAGGAAACATAAAGACTCATTATCTTGTGTCTGAATTCATTAATTTTAGAAATAAAATTGCCTCTCAAGAATATGGCACTTCCCTGATAAATATAATCTCCAACCTTTTCCGTGAATGATTCGCCTGAATATTCTGTTAATGCGTCATCTCCATACCCAACTAACGAGGATAAATCAGTATATAGCGAAGCTAACTCAACATTTAAGTGAATCAAGTCCCAGTCCATCTTCTCTAGCTGTTTTAGGATTTCTGATGAATTTTTGCCTGCAGTTTTCTTTGTGAAATCATATTCTCGTTTATTCTCTTCATTTTCATCGTCAAATATATAAGCGGCAGCTGTCAATGCGGCAGCACCTAATATACTGCCCAATATAACTTTGTTCATAATAGCCCTCTAATAATCCACCAAAGCTGATGAAGTTGGTGTTAATTGTCTTCTCCGTTAAGACTTTCGTCATCAAATACATCTTCTGGGACCTGTATCTCGTCACTTTGATTCGCAATAAAGAAAGATGCAACTCCTAATACTGCTGCACCCAATAAAGCACCCAAAAGCAATTTTTCTGCATCTCCAAACAAAGTTGATTGGCAATTTTTATCCATATAAAGCTCCCTTTCGTTTAACTTCAGTATATAAAAGCATCTTTCCTTAAACGGGAAAGTTAGTAAATTGATTCATCTGATAAGTTTGATAAAAAAAATAACAATTATTCCAAAGAGAATAAAAATCCAGGCCCCTGGTAACCCAAAAAGTTCATCACCTAAATCTTCTAAGATGTCTCTTGCTCCATCTGCAATAACAAATAGAACCATTATTAGAATTGAAAAAAATCCTTTAAATATTGCAGCAATAAAACCAAACATCTTTAATTTCCTCTTCACTTGAAGTGAGGTTATCTTTTTCTATAAAGATATAGGTACAAGTTTCTTTTATAAGGAAAGTTCAGTTTTATTTTTTTATGAATAGTTAAAACATCGTTTAAATCACATTCTGCAAATTAAAGAAGTTTGAAAAAAAGAAAAATAGAATACTTTCCAAAAATAAGAATGAAAGAAAACTATATTTAGATTACAACCTGCTTCTTATTGGAGGAGTATCTGTATGTCGGATTTAGAAAGTTTGAGAAAACATTTGTCTTGTGGAAAATGCAACTCAAAAAACATTGAAGTCACAACAAGTCTTCCTTCAAAAGATGAAGGATTTATTGGTGGATTACTAAGAAAACTAAACGACAGCACAACTCAGTTTGGCCCTCTATCAGGAAGGTTCTTCGTGATATGTAAAGATTGTGGACATGTATCAATGATCCAGAAGTAGCTCAATCAATCCATTTAAGGGTAGATTATGCCAAGGAAAGCATCAGAAACATCAAATGGAGAAAAACTTCTGAAAATGTTCCAGAAGTTGATGCTTCAGAGAGGAAAACACTATCAGAATGAGCTGGCAAAATGGCTTGAATGTTCTCCTCAAACAATTATGAGACTAGCTGGTGAAATTAGTCAGCAGGTTGGTCAGATATTTGATACAGGCGTAGAACACAATCGAAGATGGTATGCGATAACACCTCAGCAGAAGGGGAAATTTGGCATTGATTTTGAGGAGCTAAGATATCTTGCGATATGCAGAGATTTAGCGACTCCAATGCTACCAAAACAGATTAAAGACAGAATAAATCACTGCATTCATGATATTGTGATAGAACTTGTAAGTTACGAGGATAAACAGAAATTAAATGAGCCTGTGTTTCAGTTTTACAGCAAAGGAAAGATTGACTACACGCCTCATTTTAAAAACATCACTCTGCTACATCAAGCAATCAAAGATAACAGTATTTGTGAACTTCTATATAAGAAAGGAGGAGAAAATGAACCTAAATCTTTTAGATTTGCTCCCAAAAGGTTTACAACAGTCAGTGATGTTCTTTATGTAATTGGTGTGGAGACCAATGAGGATTGCGAACAAATCAAAACGATAAGTATTGCTGTTCATCGTGTACTTCGAATTAAACAGACCGTTTACAGAAAGGACTATAAACTCACAGATGATAATCCAAGAGATTTTGGTCTTCCTTGGCATGAGCCTATTACCTATGTAATTACCTTCAAACCAGGAAAAGCTTCAGATTATGTAAGAGAAAGAATCTGGGCAGATAGTCAAGCTATCAGAGAGCTCGACGACGGTGGAGTTGAATTATCTATTACAACAAGAAGTGGTCCTGAAGTTGAGTCATGGATAAGAGGATTTGGTAAAGAGGTAAGAGGTTACAAAAGAAGTTAGAAATAATAACTTGAAATGAGACCAGCATGAAAAGAATACGACTATGTTAATTATTCGAAAATTTCTAAAAGGATAGTTTAATATTGGAGAATTACTCATGAATAAACTTATATTGAAAGATAAGTACATTGAAATATTAGATAACGCAGACAGTATTATTGACGAATTGTGTTACTCCGATAGTTTCTCTGAAAGAAGTTTTCGTTTACATGAGGAAATAAAAAATCAAGAACTAATCATTCCTCTGATAGGAAATTTTTCTGCAGGTAAATCCTCTCTTGTTAATGCAATATTAAACACAGATATTCTTCCTGTTGCTATTAAACCGGAAACGTCACTTGCTACTGAATTAAGATATGGACAATTCTCTAGTTTAACGGCTATTGATAAAAACAATAATTCTTCTTCTGTTGATATAAGCCGAATTAAAGAACTAACGGAGTCTGCATCAGATTATAAATATCTAAAATTATCAATAAACAATGAATATTTAAAGGATATTGAACCTCTAGTATTGGTAGATATGCCGGGGTTTAACTCGCCATTAGATCATCATAACCAAGCAATATTAAATTATTTAGATAAGGGATGCTATTACATTGCTTTAAGTCCATCTACAGATGGAACTTTAGATAAGAGACTTTTAGTTAGATTAAGAGAACTCGCTGTAACCAATCGAAAATTCTCTCTCTTCATTTCTAAAAGTGATTTAAAAGATCCAAAATCGATTAAAGAGATACAAGAACATATCAAAGGTCAGCTTGAAGAAGAGTTTGATTATAACTCTGCAATAAATGCCATAAATGTTCGTGATACATCAGTTGTTAAATCTGCAATTGAATCTATTGACCCAAATATGTTGTTTTCTGATCTATATAAAGACTTACTTTTGATTTATTTAAATGATGTTAAAGATAAAATTCTAACAGAAAAAAACTCAATAGACAGAAATTCGGATGAACTATCTAAAGTAATCAAAGAAATTAATGAATCAATCTCTAAATTTCAAGACTCGCAAGAATCTGAGATTAAAAGAATGCGTCAAACATATGGATGCACCAATGTTAACGACATTATTGACAGTGTAGGTAGAGAATTATCTAATTCAAAAGATGAAATTATAAGTGTACTAATTTCGGGAAATCGTGATGAAGCTTCATCTCGTTTAAATGAAATTGTAAGGGCAAACCTACTTGAATCTGTTAATGCAAAACTCTACAAAATTTCAACTAGCATAAATTCTGACTTTTCACAATCTTTAGCTTCGATTGATGCAACATTAAAAAAGATGGAGATAGATGAGCATTTTGCGGAAAAAATAGTAGAGAAAATTCAAAAAACTCTTACCTCTATTAAAGACTTAACAAATAGTGCTGCTACATCAAAAGTTTTGGACTTAACAAGTGGAATTTTATCTAATACCGCCAGAAATACGGGGTTTAAGGCAAGTACAGCCCTTGCCGCAGGAGCAGCAGCTTCTTCTGGAGGAACAATATTGGGAATGTCATTAAGTACAGTTATGCCAGTAATTGGGATCGTAATTATGTTCCTTCCCGAAATACTTACCCCAATTATCGGAGCTTATCAAAAAAATAAAATAATGCAGGAACTTGAAGTTAAATTAGATACTGAAGTTTTTCCTTCAATAAAAAGAAAACTTAGAAATGAACTTCCAGTGAGAATTAATGAGCATATTATCGCATTGATTATGCAGATAAGGGAGCAGTTTTCTGAAGAGTTAAATGCAAAAAAAGAAGATGTAGATAAAGTAATTCGAGAAAAGGAATCAAATATAGCTGCTATAGACGGAAGAAAACAGATATTGGAACAAAATCTATCTCAGTTAGAAAAACTAATCGCACAGCTATAAGGTGAAAAATGACGGACTTTATAAAAAATTACGAAAGATTAGACTCCTTAATAAAAGAACATCTTGAGGTCTTGGATAGTATTTCCAAAGATGCTTTTTCTAATAATAATTTGGAATCTTTAGAAAAACTGAAGTCAGATATTGATAAAAAAAAATTACAAGGAAAATCTTTAAATATCGGAATTATAGGAAGAGTTAAAGCTGGAAAATCTTCATTATTAAATGCAATGTTTTTTAAGGGTAAAAATGTTTTGCCCAAAGCTGCAACCCCAATGACAGCTGCTTTAACAGTTATAGCTTATGGTGATGCATGTTGTGCAAAAGTTGAATATTACTCCTCAGAAGATATTCGAAATATAAAAAAAAGTTATACAGAGTACAAGAATAAATACGATGAATATTACGATAAATTTCTAAGTGAAATTCAAGAAAAAAATAAGAATAAACCAAATTTGCCTGGTAAAGATCCGTCTTATTTAGCAGAGAAAAAAGCTAAACGAGAAATGCAGTCAAATGAAAGATTGAGTGCCTCTTATGATCAATATTTAAAAATGATTGATTCAGGAGTTATGGATGAATTTACAAAAGAAAAAGAATTTGAGGAGATTCATGCTGACTCTCCAGAAATTCTGATGAAATTACTTGAGGATAGAGTTGGTGCTAATGGTAAGTATATGCCATTCACTAAAAGTGTTGAATTAAAACTACCTCTTGAAGAACTTAAAAATTTAGAAATCGTTGATACTCCTGGTTTAGATGATCCTGTTATATCTCGCTCTCAAAGAACCGAAGATTATCTTGCTAATGCTGAAGTTGTGTTTATTGTTAGTCCTGCAGGCAGTTTTCTTAATAATAGTGATTTCACACTTATAGATAGACTATCAGGTCATAGAGGGGAAGGAATAAGAGAATTATTTCTTGTTGCTTCTCAAATTGACAATCAATTATATGGTAATGACGTAATAGAGGTTTCTGAAGGCATATTAACTAAAGCTATAGAACATATAAAAATAGAGACTCTTGAACCTGCAAAAGCTAATCTACAGGAACGTAGTAAAGAATCAGAAGAAATTTACGGTAAATTAAGTCAAGAATGTTCTGAAAGATTTTTTTTAACTTCTGGAATAGCTTCCTCTATGTTTCAAACATGGAATATAAAAACTGAATGGGATGAGGAAAAACTTCATCAATATAATTTATTAACTAGCAATTATCCAGATAACTTTAGTGATGAAATCACTGCGTTACAGTCTTTGGATATTTTATCTGGAATAAAAAAAATAAAAGAAAAATTAGATGAGATTAAATCAAGAAAAGAACAAATTCAGCAGGAGAACATTTCAAACTTTATAAAATCAAAATCCAATGCATTAACTTGTTCATACGACGAGATTTTATCAGAGCTTGAAAATAGAAGGCTAAAAATAAGCAATTCAGATATACAACAAATATATGCACAGAAAAAAAATTTGGAAAAACTAAAAGATAAAGCTTCAGGAAATGTTGATGATGCTTTTGATGAATGTGTTATTGGCTTTAAAAATGAGTTAAAGAAAGTTATAAGACAGAAACAAGATTTAATAATTGATAGTAATAAGGAAAAAAAGAATGTTTCAAATTATACCGAAATAAGAAGAGTATTCTCTCACACAACTGGATGGTGGATATTTAAAGAAGAACATTATAAAGATAAAGAATTTCTAATAGTAACCACAAGCAATGTCAAAGCTGTCCTAAATGCTGCGTTATCAGATTTAGAGCATATGATTAAAGATGAGATGGACATTGCAAAAAGTAATCTAAAAAAATCTCTGAAAGGAAAACTAACAGAAGCAATTGTAAGTACATTAAAAGATGATAAGGATATTCTGTTATTCGATCATGAAGAATTAAGAAAAATCATTGATCGTTTTATAAGAAAAATAGAAATACCATATCTAGATTTATCTCGTTTATCTTATCGCTCAATTACTCCTGAAATAGATAGTTATGAAGCAAAAATTGAAGAGAATAGAGCAAGAGAATTTCTATCTGTTGTAGATGGATATTTAATAAGTTTATCAACAAAATTCAGTAATTATTCATACGAGCAGATTGAAGATATTTGTAACGAATTATTTTCAGAAGAAAAAGTTTCGTCTTCTTTATTTAATGAAATGGATAAAAGAATATTTGATCTTGAGAAAGATGTATCAAATAAAGAAGAAGCTTTAAAGAAAATTGAAGATTGTATAAAGGCTCTTCAGGAGGTCAAATGACTGATGATGTTATAAAACGCAATTATGAGTTATTGTGCTCCGCTCTATCTGCAAAGCAGATAGAAAATGAATGGGTTAGTGAATTTAGCAACCTTATCGGAAGAAATTATAAAGAAAACGTACAAAATACGTCTACTTCCCTTTACTACAATGACTATAGAGAATTGTGTAGAGAAGAACCTCAAATTAACAATATTATCCCCTTGGAAAAATTAAATGAAATTCTTGATGAGATGATCCGGATTGTAAATAGTCCAGGTTTTTATACTTGTCAAAAAGGAGCTATTGGTGGTGGGTTTTCAAGCGGAAAATCTTCATTTATTAACAGTTTTATGCAAACTGATGATGTTAGGCTTGCCATAGGTATTCGTCCTGTTACCGCGATTCCAAGCTATGTTATGACAGGAGAAAAGTCTTCCATTAAGGGAGTTTCTCCGCAACAGGGGTTATTTGATTTACCTGAAGGTTTATATCATGGAATCGACCATTCTCTTGTTGAGTCTATGCCGTTCATAAAGAAAGTTATTTCATACATAAATGTAACAACACCTCTGGATGAGGAATTGTTTAAACATATCAGTCTAATTGATACTCCTGGTTATAACCCAGCAAATATCGGGACTAAAGCAGATGATTTAGAAATCGCAAAAAAAGCATTACAAAACGCAGATTTTCTAATTTGGCTTGTGGGGCTCGATTCAAATGGAACAATATCAGATCAGGATTTAGATTTTATTGAAAAATTGGACTTCGGTTCATCTAAACCGTTATACATTGTAGCAAACAAAGCAGAACTAAAAACTCAAACACAACTTGAGGATATATTGGAAAGTATTCAAGACGCTCTTGATTTAAATGGTCTGTCATCTGAAGGAATTTCGGCGTATTCTTCAAAACTCAAAGAAGAGATTACCTATAAAAACTGTAGTATTTTCGATTTTATAAAAAAACAAAATACACTAAATTCGACGTTGAATGAAAAATGGAGAAAAAAAATAGAGTCTGCATTTAGTCACTACATAAGCAATATCGTAACGGAGTGTGAAAATGCGGAGGCATATTATGCAAAAATTCACAGAACTCTAATGGATGCGTTCAAGAATAATTTTATTGAGGGGGATGGAAACTCAAAACTTGAAAAAACTTTAAATGACTTAAAGAATTTTTTCAAAATGACACGTTCTCAGGATGAAAGAATTGAAGCAGTTAAAGATTTAAAAGACAGATTTATTACATGTGTAAATGGTTTTTGTAAAAGCCAACAGATTGAAATCACTAAGAAAAAGAGATTTTGTATGGGATGTGGAGCTTTGCTAAAAGATTATAAGAATGTTTGTGACAAATGTAATCTTCATGAATCTGGTGAATACAAGCTATGTCCAAAATGTAATTCTCGACTGCCAAGTGATTCAAAATTCTGTTTTGAGTGTGGAGAAAAATTAGTGTGATTGTGTCGTTTAAAAGGTAAGTACTATGAAATGCAAATATTGTGGTTGTGAATTACCAGCTGTGGCAAAGTTCTGCAAGGAATGTGGACAAAAGGTTGAAACCAGTGAAGATACGACTATTGATAATAGCGATTATTTATCAAATGATCTCAGTTCTAGTGAAGAATACGAAGATCCAACAGAGGTGTTTGCTAGATCCTTAGAGCAATTTATCACTACAATTGATCTGTTAAGAGAAAATAAACTCGAACTTACTAAAGAGATGAAGGATAGCCTGCTATCTGGTTGGGATATAGTTGAAAAATATTGTGATGATCTACCTTCGGAATATGTATCTTTTATTGAGGAATTAAGAAAAAGTAAAAACGTTGAATCAGAAAATGCTCCGAAACAATTTGATATAGAAAATATATCCTTCAAAAAAGAAAAAGTCCTATTTGTTCCTGGTTTATCCCAGGATAATACTGTAGCAGCTATTTCATTTTTCAACAATCAGTTATATGTGGCAGAATTAAACGGAGATATATTCTGCTCATCAGAATCCTCTGATTATTCAACCTGGGTTAAAATTTTTTCCAGTGATTCAATTCATACGACAAAATTTGTTAAAACAAATAACGTGTTAGTTGGAATTGGATATTACTCTGGTTTTGTAATTATTTCTCCAGACAATTCTTATAGAAGTTTTACTTCAAGTGATTTAATTTCCGTAGGATATATAAGCGATAACGAAGTTATTTTGGCGAAAATTAATGAAATTAAAAGAGAGTTTCTTGTAAAAACAGGCGTAATATTTGATAGTAATGATACCGCTTATGTTCCTCATCTAAAGTTATCAAAATATGATTTAGATTCTACCTCAGAGGATTTATATACATCTCAGGATTCATATACTAAATGGGGGGTACTTGACGTTTATATTGATGCAGAAAAAAATCGTACTATATTCATTCTGATTGATATAAGAGATATAAAAAAGGAAGGACGTATAACAGTTGATACGAAAATTCTAGTGGGGGACACTCATTCTTCTAATTATGTTGAAGTTTTACAGGAACAAAATGCTAAAAATTTTGAATATTCAAGTTATTATAATATAGATAGTATGCACTCTAAAATTTCAAAAATACATGACAAATATTATTTCTTAACTAGAGAATATTTGTATGAATCTGAAAATGGAGATGTATGGAATAAAGTCTGCTCTTTTCCTCCCTATGAAGATATCCTATTTAATAGAAATGCGTACTATTTTAATTTAGATACTTTAGTTGAAACTGAGATTTTACCTATCAGAAATTTACTTCTCATTTGCGGTAGTGGCCAAACTATTTTGGTTGATCCTCAAAAATCAAAATTTCAGGAAATAAATATAGACTCTCAGTTCAAAAGTAAGGTTAATTCTAAATTTTGTTCAAATGGAAAAAATCGATTAGTTGTCTGCGGATACGAATACCCTTTAACACTTTTTTCGTACTAATCTCTTTTATATTCAACTGCGATTTTTTTTAATATTTCTGAATTAGTTTAAAATCAGTTTTATCGATGTTCCTGGCAGTAAGTCGTATTTGTCTGAAAACACGAGTACGACTTCAGTGTATTCAGCTGCAATTAATCTTCACCGGCTAAGTGCAGTTAGTCGCAAAAATGCGCCGGCTAAGTGCAAATATTTCAAGAGTGATGTACTTCTTTTATATTGGCGATACAGCGACACTAACTAATGGTTCCGTTAAAAAAACACAAAAAACTCCAATAAAGGAAATAGAAAAAGCACTGAAATACAGATAAGACTATTTACAAAGATATGGTGATACAAATGGATGATTTTGATAACTATTTGGCAGAGCAACTAAAAAATCCAAAATTCAAAAAAGAGTATGAGTCAATTGATCCTGATTATCAGATGAAAGTTAGACAAGATACAGTTGTAACTCAGAATAAGCAGTCTGAAAAAAAGATATCTTTTGAAGAATCAGTAGATCCATTTTATTCAAAAGAGAACATGGAGCGTTTAAGAAAATCTATCGCCCAGATGGAAGCAACAGGTGGAACCATACACGAAGTTGATAAAGTCTAATTACCGATGATTCTATTTTTTTACAGGAAGGTTATTTGGTGATTAGCTTGGTGCCTGAATCCTGACCATGAAGGATCATTTCCTTGATCTTCTTTAGAGATGAGGTTTCAATCTGCCTTACGCGCTCAACTGAAACCTTGAGTTCATTAGACAGTTCCTGAAGGGTTGCCTTCTGCTCATCAAGCCATCTTCTCTTGATAATATACTTTGATCTCTCATCAAGTGAATTTAAAGCATTACCAAGCTGTTCAAGCTCAAAGCTCTTATAGTCTCTGTTCTCAAAGTTCTTGGCAAAGTTTGAATTCTCATCTTCAAGATAAGCTGCAGGAGCAAGCATAGGCAGAGAGGATGCAGTTTCTGAAGAATCCTCTGCAGAAAGATCATAGCCAATATCCTGTCCTGCCAGTCTGGACTCCATTTCAGCCACATCACTTTCGGTTACACCTAGAGTCTGTGCAACTGTCTCTCTTTCACTCTGGGAGAACCATCCCAAATGCTTTTTATTCTGTCTTAATTTGAAGAAAAGCTTTCTCTGAGCCTTGGTGGTAGCAACCTTAACTACACGCCAGTTCTTGATAACATAATCATGGATTTCAGATTTAATCCAGTGAACAGCAAAGGCAGCCAGTCTGGCACCTGCATCAGGATCGAAGTGCTTAACTGCCTTCATAAGACCGATGTTGCCTTCCTGAATAAGATCAGCCAGAGGCAGACCATAACCAGAATAACCTCTGGCTATACTTACAACGAGTCTGAGGTGTGAGAGCACCAGCTTTCTTGCAGCTTCAAGATCACCATAATCTCTAAGTCTTATGGCAAGAGCTCTCTCATCCTCTATTTCAAGCATAGGAACCTGATTGATGGCTTTTACATAGCCTTCAATATTGCCCACTGGGGCAAGCATTCCTAATGACTGATTCTCTTTATCTGACAACTTATTCTCTTCGTAACTGTAACTTACAAATGGACAACAATTATATGCCTATAGACAAAGCATTAGTTCACTATCAGAGAAATTATTTCATTAACTGAAAAGAGCATCCACGAAATGGTCGACATCGAATACTCTTAAATCTTCCTTACTCTCACCAATACCGACGTATCTTACTGGTACCTTAAACTTGTCAGCAAGAGCAAAGATAACACCGCCTTTAGCTGTACCATCAAGTTTGGTCAGAACAAGACCGGAAACATTTACAGCCTCACCAAAAATCTTCATCTGAGAAACAGCATTCTGACCAGTTGTTGAATCCAGTACCAGCATAACCTCGTTAGGAACATTCTCATCAATCTTCTTCATAACGCGAACAATCTTCTTGAGCTCTTCCATGAGGTTGTCCTTGTTCTGAAGTCTTCCAGCGGTATCGCAGATAAGCACATCTGTATTGTGAGCCTTAGCTGAGGTTAAAGCATCATAGATAACAGAGGCACTGTCTGAGCCGGTTGGCTGAGATACTACAGGAGTATTGGTACGAACTCCCCATTCCTTTAACTGTTCAACAGCTGCAGCTCTGAAGGTATCACCGGCAGCAAGCATTACGCTCTTGCCCTGCTCCTTGTACTTAAGGGCAAGCTTACCGATGGTAGTGGTTTTACCGGCACCGTTAACGCCTACCATCAGAATAACAAATGGCAGATCGTTGGTTCTTTTTACCTCAAGTGGAATAGCACAAGGCTTTAGAATATCTTTTAGAATGTTCTTAAGATTATTCTTTAGTGCACTTGCATCCTTAAGCTCACGCAGTTTTGACTCTTCACGCAGCTTCTCAATAATTCTGGTGGTGGTCTCAACACCAAGATCAGCGGTTAATAAAGAGGTTTCTAGCTCCTCATACAGATCTTCATCAATCTTCTTACCAGAAACCAGAGCGCCGATACCTAAAGCCAGATTCTCACGGGTACGCTTTAATCTCTCAAAGAATGATCTCTTAACCTTGGTCTCTTCAGCTTTCTCTGAAGTTTTATCTTCTTCAGAAGGAACATCAGCTTCAACAGGAGCAGCTTCGCTTTCAACCTGTTCAGCATTTTCCTGTACAGCTTCCTTAGTAACCTCAGTTTTATTTTCCAGGGTGTCTGAAGCCTCAGGAATTTCTTTATCCTCAGTTACCTCAACTTCAGGCTCAGCCTTAACCTCTTCAGCAGCTACACTCTGAGGCTGTTCCTCTTTAGAATCTGAGGTCTGTACCTTCTGTGTCTGCTCTGTCTCATTTGACTTTTCAACAGCACTTTCACTCTCAGATTGCTCTGTCTTTGATGATTCGGTATTTAATGCTTCTGTACCTGCTGACTCTTTTACTTCTTCAGCAGTCTTCTCTGTATCATTAACTTTCTCTGAGATATTCTCTTCGTTCTGATTTTCTTCTTTATTCTTTTTAGAGAAAAATGAAAAAAGGCCCATTATTGTCCTCAATTTAGCTATTACAATTTACAAACTCATGCAATTATATGCTAATTTTTACGATATTTCATTTTATTAGGCAGGTGTAGAGGATCTGTTTCTGTTACAATTCCTCAAAAAAAGGAAGAAATATGGCTGGATACGAAAACGAAATTAAGATTATTGGCGGCCTGTATAAGGGAAAGCTTATCCCTTTAAAGGATGCAGAAGGCCTAAGACCAACCCCTGCAAGAGTAAGAGAAACCATCTTCACCTGGCTTAGCGGCAACATTGAAAATGCCCATGTGCTTGATCTGTTTGCAGGTTCAGGAGCATTAGGCTTTGAAGCTCTATCAAGAGGTGCTGATAAGGTTACCTTAGTCGAAATGAATCCTCAGACAGTATCCACCCTGAAAAGTGTTGTCGACACTTTTAAGACAGACAAGGTAGAGGTAGTTAAGGCAGATGCCCTATCCTATCTTGAGAATACCTCAGAGAAATTCGATGTCATCTTTGTCGATCCTCCATATAAGCTGGATATATATGAAAAGACTCTGAGCCTTATCCTTAAGAGAAATCTTATTGATGAGAATTCAGTTATCTACGTTGAGATGAGAAACGGTTCCAACCAGATTGTTCCTGGACTGGAATGTATCAGAGAACAGACTGCAGGACAGGCCAAATATACCCTGATGAAAAAGAGCAGTCTGCTGTTTTAGTTTTAATTCCATTTCACCATTGAAGATGAAATGGAATTCTACATTATATTTTTAACACTCAACCACACTCACAGCTAAACCACCGGCACTGGTTTCCTTGAACTTGATGTTCATGTTTCTGCCGATTTCATTCATAGCCATAATTGCAGCATCCAAAGACACCTTGTGCTGAGTATTCTTCTCTGCAGTAGCCAGCAACACTGCGTTATAAGCCTTGATAGCTCCCATTGCGTTTCTTTCAATACATGGAATCTGCACATAGCCACCTACAGGATCACAGGTCAGTCCCAGATGATGCTCAAGAGCAATTTCAGCCGCATTTTCTACAACACTGGCATCATAGCCTCTTGCATGAGCCAGCATGGCAGCAGCCATGGATGAGGCAACACCGATTTCACCCTGACAGCCGACCTCTGCACCGGCGATACCGGCATTGTGCTTACACAGCATACCCACTGCAGCAGAAGCAAGAAGACCTTCACGCAGAGCTCTGTCACCAAGGCTCATATCATTTCTCATAGCGTAAAGCAGAGCAGGAATTACACCTGCAGCACCACAGGTTGGAGCTGTAACAATCACACCGCCGGAGGCATTTTCCTCAGAGACGGCAAAAGCATAGGAGTTAATTTTTCCCATCAGTCTGTCAGCTTCAAAGTTATTGGTCTTGTACTGCTCTAAGATAGCCTGAGCTTTTCTCCATACCCCTAAATGTCCAGGAAGCTTGCCTACGTTGTTAAGACCTCTTTTTACGGAGTCGTACATAACATCCATAAGCTCATCAAGTTTCTCGCAGATCTGAGGACGGGTAAGACCGGTAATAGCCATCTCGTTCTCTAAAATAAGCTCATGCATGGTCAGACCGGTTTCCTGCAGTCTCTCGTGCAGTTCGCGCATAGTTCCGTAAGGATGGACAGGTTTGCCGCGCTCTTCTTCCTTCCAGCCTTTCCACTGAATAAAGCCACCGCCTACAGAATAGTATTCAACCTCAAAAAGGATGTTTCTGTTTGCATCAAGCAGAGTAATCAGCATGGTATTGTTGTAAGGAGAATCATGCTTTACAGGACCGAACTTGATACTGTCCAGACCAACAGTAATTGCTTTGTTTTTAATTCTGACTTCGTATTTTTTCTCAGGAGTCTGCTTTATATCCTGAAGTACAGAGCCAGGGCATTTCTCAGGTATATTTCCAAGAATACCGGCAAGAACAGCTGAATCGGTACCGTGACCGACACCTGTTGCAGATAGGGAGCCAAGTAGAGTTACTTCAATAGCAGCGGCTTTTGAAATAACCTCATCAGGCAGAGCTGAAACCTTATTGTAAAAATCATTTCCAGCCTTCATTGGTCCGATTGTGTGTGAACTTGAAGGACCAGGACCAACCTTGAAAAAATCAAAAATAGCAGTTTCAACAGGAGGTCTGTTAAGCATTTTATATTTGTATTCTGACATAATTTTTTGTTCTTATATATCAATAAATAGGCCCAGGTAAATACTACCCAGGCCTCGGAGTTTCTATGTTATTAGATGAAGCTTAATAGCAGTGAAGCAATAGTTACGATACCCATTACAGTAATGAAGATATTAGAGAAACTACCCTGATATTTCTTCATTGCTGGGATCTTGGCAATTGCATACATTGGCATTAAGAACAGGATGACTGCAATGATAGGACCGCCGAGTGATTCAATCAGACTTAGAATACTTGGGTTAACAGTTGCAACAAACCATAGAGTTGCCAGGAAGAAAATGGTGATTACGCGGTTTCTGCGCTTGCTTACCATCTTGGCACCTGGAGTCAGCTTAACAATGATACCGTTTAAACCTTCTCTTGCACCCATGTAGTGTCCGAAGAATGAGGTTGAGATAGCCAGGAAGGCTACAAATGGTCCGAAGTAAGCAATTACAGGAGCATCAAACTTGTTTGCAAGATAAGACAGAATGGTAATGTTCTGTGATCTTGCCATGCTCAGATCCTGTGGAGACAGTGATAATACACAGGAGAATACAAACAGCATTACAAACAGAACCAGAATACCGCTGGTGTACTTCAGAGTGCGGCTTGCATACTTTTCAGCCTTGTCGCCATAACGCTCTTTCTGAGATACAGCAAAGGTTGAGATTGCAGGTGAGTGGTTGAATGCAAATACTAAAACAGGAATGGTAATCCATAGGGTAGATGCAAAGCTGCCAAAATCAGGAACAAAGCTGAACTGAGATAAATCCCACTTTGGAATCAGATATAAAGACATTGCAAACAGGATGCAGCATAGTGGATAAACCAGCTTCTCGTTGAACAGAAGAACCAGCTTCTCACCGCAGATGATAATTGCAATGTAAGAAAATACACAGATACCTGCAAGAATTACTCTTGGAGGAGCACTCATGTGCAGCTGATTTACAATAAAGCTGTCTACAGTATTGGTAATACTTACGCCGTAAATCAGAAGAATTGGGTAAATAGCAAAGAAGTATAAGGCAGTAATGATTAAACCGGCTGACTTACCGAAGAATTCCTCAGTAACGTTGGTAATATCACCGTCCTTTAGAGATGATGCCAGTACCAATCTGGCCAGACCTCTGTGAGCAAAGTATGTCATTGGGCCAACAATCAGGGTAATGACTACCAAAGGCCATAATCCAGACATACCGGCAGTGATAGGCAGGAATAGAATTCCAGCACCAACAGCGGTTCCAAATAAGTTCAGCATCCACATGATGTCGAACTTATGCCATCTTTCTCTAGTGTTGCTGGTAACAACCTGAGAAGTTGCAGCAGTATTATTAGTTATTTCCATATAAATTCCTTATGTTTTAAAGAAAAACCTCTGGTTCTGGTTTTTCTGATTTGAATATACCCTGCTCTGAAGATTCATCAGAAACAAAGTATGCCCATTTTAAGTGCATAAACATATTCAGTCACCACTTTTACAGATAAAACATGAGTTCATTAAAAATAAACAGTATTTCTGTGTGCCCCACCTCAAGCTTTCAGAATTAAGATTTAATAAAGCATAGATATAGTGAAGAGAATCAAGTATATTACTCGTTTCTGCAAAATTCAAAATTTGAATATTCTATTATTCATCCACAGCAAAAAGAAAAAAATACCCCATTTCGGGGTACTTTCATCAGCACAAATACTGCAGTTTAAAGAAGACCGAAGAAGGTCTTAAGAAGACTCATTCCGTAAACAATTATGACAAGACCGCAGATCCTGTTGATAACCGTCAGTACACCTGAATTGATTCTGCAGCTGAAAAGAGAAATCAGAAAAATAAGTCCCAGGAACCACAGGAAGGATGCGGAGATGATCCCTGACATAAATGGCAGAGCCTGATTGGACAGCAGAGTTACATGGAATGCTCCAAGCATCATGGTGCCGTCGATAATAGCCTGTGGGTTGCACCAGGTTACAAAGCAGGCTGATGAGATGGTTCTTCTGATAGGCATTCTTTCTGAATCCTTTTTAATCTCCCCTGCCTTACTCTTTACAAGTCCCAGACCAATTTTGATAAGGACAATGCTTCCTAAAAGCAGTATTCCCAGTTTAATAAAATCATATTTCTCCATTAAACTGCCGATACCATAGAAACAGGAGGCTGATAAGGTAATATCAAAGAAAGCCACAATAATAGCGGTAAAAAAAGCTCGGCGACGGGAATCATTCAATGCGGAATTGATTACGAACAGATTCTGCATACCGATTGGAGCAAGGTATGCCAGTCCCATAGTAAGTCCCTGAAGATAATAAGTGTACATTGAATTATACCAACCAAATTAACTATACTGATAATACAAAATGTAATCTCAAAAGGCTTTTATACCTTTATTTAACTTTAATTTCAGAGTTATTATATTTTTGATTATTTTTTTGTAACCGACCAAATTATTACTTTTATACCAACCAAGTTTAAAAAAAAATGAAAAACAGCATCGAAATCAGCTGGAAACCAGATAAGAGTTCATCCGTACCTGCATATCAGCAAATCATTGATTTTTTCCTGTCTTCAGTAAGTTCAGGAGCATTTGCGGTTGGTATGAGACTGCCTTCCCAGAGAAAGCTTTCTGAGATATTTGAGGTCAACCGCTCTACAGTCAGCACCGCCATTGCAGAGCTGTCATCATATGGAATCATCAAAGGAAGTTTTGGAGCAGGTACAGAAATAGCCAGCAACACCTGGTCAGTGCTTTTAAAGAGTAATCAGAACTGGTCAAAGCATGTTCTCTCAGGTAATTTCAAAGAGAACATCTCTACCCTTCAGATCATCAATCAGCTTGAGTTTGACAAAGATCTGTTAAGACTGGGTACAGGAGAGATTGATCCAAGGCTTTTTCCAGTGGAATTATGGCAGAAAGCTCTTAAGAATGTTGGGGATAAGGTTACCTCTTTAGGTTACCTGGAGCCTTTGGGACTGTATGAACTGCGCTGTGAGATAGCTAAACATCTTCAGAAAATAGGTATCAGTACTACTCCAGAATGTATTCTTATAACTTCAGGTTCACTTCAGGCCCTGCAGCTTATATCAGTGTGTCTTCTCAAAAGCGGTTCCAAAGTTTTTGTGGAAGCACCTTCCTATCTTAAATCCCTGCAGGTATTTGAGTCTGCTGGATTGGAACTAACAGGTATCTCCATGGATAATGACGGCATGGAGTACTGGAAGCTCCTTCCTCATATAAGACAGGCTGGAGCTGAAAACACCTCTGTTGTCTATACAATTCCAACCAATCATAATCCAACAGGAATCTGTATGAGTGATAAAAGAAGACAGGAGTTTTTAGAATTCTGCCTTACCAACCGCATTCCTGTAATTGAGGATGGAGCCTATCAGGAATTAAGCTTTAATAATGAGTATTCACCTATCAGAACTCTTGATCATAACGGTATGGTTATCTATCTGGGTACAGCCTCTAAAACCTTATCACCAGGTCTTAGAATCGGCTGGCTGGTGGCACCTGAAGCTGTTGTCAAAAGATTGGGTGATGCGAAAATGCAGATGGACTATGGAGCAAGCTCAGTATCGCAGTATATCTTCCTTGAGTTTCTGAAAACAGGAATGTATGAAAGCTACCTTTCAAAGCTTAAACAGATACTTAAGGCTCGTCTTGATAACGCACTGAGAATACTTGATGAGCATTTCTCTGCAATCGCCGAATGGACTCGCCCTCAGGGTGGCTTTTATATATGGATGACCTTCAGAAAACCGGTTAAAACCGACTTGCTGTTTAATGAGGCTATCAGATCAGGAATACTTCTAAATCCTGGTGATATATACGACTTTAAGGCAAACAATTCTATCAGACTGTCTTATGCCTATATTACAGAGATGGAATTTGAGAGGGGGGCTCTGATACTAAAGGAGCTGTTACTGAAACAGGGGTGATAATAACAGAAAACCCTCGCACTGGAGGGTTTTCAAAAAAGGTACAGTAAGATTGAAATTATCTGCGACGACCCTTTGCAATCTCAACAACCTTGATTCGAGCCATAGCATCTGCAAGCTTGGATAATGCATGAGCATAGTCAGCATCACCTGAACCATGACGGTTCAGCTCATCCTTAGCAGCCTTGATAGCTTCCTGTGCCTTGGATTCATCGATATCGTCAGCACGCAGAGCTGTATCTGCCAGAATGGTTACATTATCAGGCTGAACTTCCAGAATACCACCAGCCAGGTAAATCTGATCCTCTTTGCCGTTGATATCAACCAGAGAAACCATACCTGTCTTGATGGTTGTTAATAAAGGAGTATGACCGTATCTGACGCCAAGCTCACCTTCAGAACCTGTAACACGGATAGACTGTACAAGTCCTGAATATAATGAACTTACGCCACTAATCACGTTCAGATGGAATGATATTGACTCCATTTTCCACCCCTCTATTATAAGTTCTTAGCTTTTTCTATAGCTTCGTCAATAGTACCAACCATATAGAAAGCCTGCTCAGGTAAATTATCGTATTCGCCATCGATAATTCCCTTGAATCCACGGATAGTTTCCTTCAGTGGAACATACTTACCAGGAGAACCGGTAAATACTTCAGCAACGCTGAATGGCTGAGATAAGAAACGTTCAACCTTACGAGCTCTAGCTACAACCAGCTTATCTTCTTCAGAAAGCTCATCCATACCTAGAATTGCGATAATGTCCTTAAGTTCCTTATATCTCTGTAGAACTGACTGAACGCCACGAGCAACCTCGTAGTGATCTTTACCCACAACAAATGGATCCAGCTGACGTGATGTTGAAGCCAGAGGGTCAACTGCAGGGTAAATACCCAGAGAAGCAATCTGACGTGACAGCACGATGGTTGCGTCCAGGTGAGCGAAGGTAGTTGCTGGGCTAGGATCGGTCAAGTCGTCAGCAGGCACGTAAACAGCCTGTACTGAAGTAATTGATCCTTTCTTGGTTGAAGCAATACGCTCCTGTAATACACCCATTTCCTCAGCAAGTGTAGGCTGATAACCCACAGCTGAAGGCATACGGCCTAACAGAGCAGATACCTCTGTACCAGCCAGTGTATAACGGTAGATGTTATCGATGAAAAGAAGCACATCCAGACCTTCGTCACGGAACTTCTCTGCAACGGTCAGACCAGTCAGAGCAACACGCAGACGGTTCCCTGGAGGCTCATTCATCTGTCCATAAATCATGGATACCTTGTCGATAACCTTTGATTCCTGCATTTCGTGGTAGAAGTCGTTACCCTCACGAGTACGCTCACCCACACCGGTAAATACAGATAGACCTGAGTGAGCTTTAGCAATGTTATTGATAAGCTCCATCATGTTAACTGTCTTACCCACACCAGCACCACCGAACAGACCTACTTTACCGCCCTTGGCAAAAGGACAGATAAGATCCATAACCTTGATACCGGTTTCCAGAATTTCTGTAGTTGATGACTGCTCAGCATAGGTAGGAGCTGGACGGTGAATTTCCCAATCCTCTTTCTGTCCGATAGGACCTCTCTCATCCACAGGCTGACCTAGAACGTTCATAATACGTCCAAGAGTCTCACGACCTACTGGAACCTTAACACCGGCACCAGTATTTACAGCCTCAATTCCTCTGCTCAAACCGTCAGAAGAACCCATAGCAATGCAGCGTACCACACCACCGCCAATCTGCTGTTGAACTTCAAGAACCAGATCAGAACGATGCTTACCATCGCCCTTTACCTCCAGAGCGTCATATAGCTCAGGAATATGACCTTCTTGGAATTCAACGTCAACAACAGCGCCAATGATCTGTACGATTGTACCTTTCTCACCAGCACGACTTGAAGTTTCAGCCATTTTTAATTCCTCTTAATTTTTAAACCGCTGATGCACCAGATACGATGTCATTTAGCTCCATCGTAATACCTGCCTGTCTTGCCTTGTTGTACTCAAGCTGTAAATCACTAACCAGAGTCTCTGCATTGTCGGTTGCAGCCTTCATGGCAACCATACGTGCAGCCTGCTCTGATGCAAGATTCTCTAAAACAGCCTGATAAACCATCTGCATTACATAACGGTCAAGTACGACCTTTAAAATTGCCTCTGGTTCTGGCTCATACAAATAATCCCAGTGGTGCTTCTTAACTTCCTGATCCTGTGAAGGAGCCAGAGGAAGTAGCTGAAGACATTCAGGGATCTGAACCATAGTATTCTTAAAGACATTGTTTGCTATATAAATGGCATCGATTTCACCATTCATATAGGCATCAGTCATAACCTTGATAGCACCAACAAGTTTTTCTGGCTGAGGGTTATCACCAAATCCAGAATGTGAAGCAAGCACTTCAAAGCCGTCTCTATTGAAGTAAGCTCCGGCCTTGGTACCAAGCAGAGCCAGCTTAACATTGATATTCTTTTCCTTGAATTCATTCATCTTCTGAATAACCTTACGGAAAAGGTTGATGTTAAGACCGCCGCAAAGACCACGGTCAGTGGATACGATAATAAAACCTACATTCTTTACAGGTCTCTCTTCCATGAATGGATGATGGAACTCAGAATGTGAGGCGGCAATATGACCAATAATGTCGTAAAGACCTTTTGAATAAGGGCGAGACTGGCTCATCTTTTCCTGAGCCTTGCGCATCTTAGAGGCGGCTACCATCTGCATAGCACTAGTAATCTTCTGTGTATTCTGCACAGAAGCTATCTTAGTACGTATTTCCTTTGCACCTGCCATTTAAGAGCTCCTAGAAAGTCTGAGTTGATTTAAAGTCTTTGATTAAATCAGACAGCTTGTTGGCAATATCATCTGAATAATCAGGCTTTGCATCAATATCCTTAATCAATGAATCATATTTTGAATGAGCAAACTCTAGAAGAGCCTTTTCAAAGCTTAGCACCTTAGAAAGGTCTACATCTTCTAGGAATCCTCTTTCAGCAGCGAAAATTACAAGTGCCTGCTCTGCTACGGTTAGTGGAGCATACTGATTCTGCTTCATTAACTCGGTAACTTTCTGACCATGATCCAGCTGCTTACGAGTTGCATCATCAAGGTCTGATGAGAACTGAGCGAAAGCTGCAAGCTCACGGTACTGAGCCAGAGCGGTACGGATACCACCAGATAACTTCTTCATGATCTTGGTCTGTGCAGAACCACCCACACGGGAAACTGAAATACCAGGATCCACAGCAGGTCTGATACCAGAGTTGAATAAACTGGTAGTCAGGAAGATCTGACCGTCGGTAATAGAAATTACGTTGGTAGGAATAAATGCTGAAACGTCACCAGCCTGGGTCTCAATAATAGGCAGAGCAGTTAAAGAACCGGTCTTGCCGACAATCTTACCCTCGGTCTTCTTCTCCAGATACTCAGCGTTAACACGTGAAGCACGCTCTAATAGACGTGAGTGCAGATAGAAAACGTCACCTGGGAAAGCCTCACGCCCTGGAGGACGACGAAGCAGCAGTGAAATCTGACGATATGCAACAGCGTGCTTTGACAGATCATCATAGATAATCAGGGCATCCTCACCGTTATCCATGAAGAACTCACCCATTGCACAGCCTGCATATGGAGCAATATACTGCAGAGCTGCAGTATCAGAAGCAGATGCAACTACAACGATAGTATTTGCAAGAGCACCTTCCTCATCAAGCTTTCTAACTACTGAAGCAATAGTTGAAGCCTTCTGTCCAATTGCAACATAAATACAACGAACGCCATATTTAACCTGATTGATAATAGTATCAATCGCTAAGGCAGTTTTACCTGTCTGACGGTCTCCAATGATAAGCTCACGCTGACCACGTCCGATAGGAACCATTGAGTCAACGGCTTTATAACCTGTCTGAATAGGCTGAGAAACACTCTGACGTGCAATAACACCTGGAGCAATCTTTTCTACAGGATAGTAGGTATTGCAGTTAATTGGTCCCTTACCATCAATTGGAGCACCTAGAGAGTTAACAACTCTTCCAAGCAATTCATTTCCAACAGGAACTTCAAGAATACGACCGGTACTGTGTACGGTCATGCCTTCTGAAAGTTCACCGTATGGTCCTAAAACAATAGCACCAACAGAATCACGCTCTAAGTTCAATGCAAGGCCGTATAGGTCACCACCGAACTCCAGCATTTCACCCTGCATAACGTTGGACAGACCGTGAATTCTTACGATACCGTCGTTAACAGAAACGATAGTACCCTCATCACGAGCTTCTGTCACAACTTTAAATTGCTGGATCCTTTGTTTGATTAAATCAGCAATTTCAGTCGAATTAAGTTGCATTATTTATCCTCTTTCTTATCTGAGGGTTGAAGACAGGTTCTTTAAACTTGTCCTTACACTAGCATCGATAACCTTGTCACCTACCTTGAGCACAGCACCACCGATAAGGTCCTTATCGATAATCTGTTCAATGGTTACGGTACAATCGTATTTCTTTGCCAGTTTATCCTTTATCAGTTTTATTTCGCTTTCTGCAAAAGCTCTTGCTGATATAAGCTGAGCGGAAATACATTTATCGTGTTTCTGTCTCAATCTTATGAATTCTTCATAGATATCAGGAAGAACCTCGAAACGATTGTTTTCACCAAGAATCTTGACGAAATTTTCTCCGTGTTCATCTATGAGATTGGCAGGCTTTAACAGCGAAATAAGACTGTCGGCTGCGGCAGATGAATTAGCAGCAAGTTTCAAATGATCTCTGAAATAATCATTCTTGTAGGCCTCAGACAGAGCCTGAAGCATACACTGCCACTCATCCAGTTTCTTTTCATCAACAGCGAATGAAAAAGCAGCTTCAGCGTAAGGTCTTGCAACAGTCAAATTTTCAGCCATTACATTACCTCTTTACCCTAAAGCGAATCAGCTATCTTCTTTAACATTGCTTCATCTGACTTCTCATCAATCTTTTCATTGATGATCTTTTCAGCACCGGCAATAGCCAAAGAAATAACTTCAGATCTTAAATCTTCGCGAGCTTTATTCTTCTCTGATTCAATCTCACTCTGAGCTAAATCAAGGATCTTTTTACGCTCTTCCAGAGCTTCAACTGAAGCCTTGTCGATAATCTGAGATCTGGTCTTATTTGCTTCTTCAATGATTCTCTGAGCTTCTGCTTTAGCAGAACGAACAGTTTCCGCTGCATCTTCTTTAGCTAGCTCTAAGCTTTTCTTAGCTTTTTCAGCAGCAGTCAAACCGTCAGCGATTTCTTTCTTTCTCTTCTCAATAGCATTGAGCAGAGGTGGCCATACATATTTCATGCACAGCACGGCGAAGATAAGAAACGCTACCGCCTGACCTACGAAAGTTGCATTAATTTCCAATCTAGATACCTCTAAATTTGGTTAGTCCTAATTAGCCTGCAACAGCAAACATTAAGTACATACCTAAACCAACACCGATCATAGGGATAGCATCAACCAGACCCATAACGATGAAGAACTGAGTACGTAACAGCGGTAGCAGATCAGGCTGTCTTGCAGAGCCTTCCAAGAACTTACCACCTAAAATACCAATACCGATAGCAGCACCGATAGCAGCTAAGCCCATCATTAGACCAGCAGCAAGGTAAATTAAAGACGCATCCATGTTATATCTCCTGTTTTTTTGAAATAAAATTAATCTTCTTCACTGGCCATTGATAGATAAACAATAGTCAAGACCATGAAAATAAAAGCCTGTAAAGTAACAATCAAAATGTGGAAAAGAGCCCAAGGCACATTTAGTACCCACTGAATATACCAAAGTGGTAATAGAGCAATCAGAATGAAAATCATTTCACCTGCGTACATGTTTCCGAAAAGTCGAAGACCCAGAGAAATTGGCTTTGACAGTAAGGAAACACCTTCCAACAAGAAATTAACTGGAATGAAAGCCCAGTGATGGAATGGGTGTAGAGTTAAACTCTTTAGGAAGCCTGTTACGCCTATATTCTTGAATGAGAAAGCAAATATCAGCAGGAAAACGCATACTGCCATAGACAGGGTTACATTTACGTCTGCAGATGGAACAACTCTGAAGTAAGGAATTCCAAGTCTCTTCGCAAATTCAGGAATTAGATCGATTGGTAGAAGGTCCATCAGATTCATTAAGAAAATCCACATGAACACGGTTAGGGAAAGAGGAGCTATAAGTTTGCTCTTACGTTTGAAGATACTGGTAACAGTACCCTGAACGAATTCAAAAATCATCTCAAGAAAACACTGAAGTTTACTTGGAACACCAGTTGTAGTCTTTTTAGATGCGTATTTGAATAACATCAAAAATATTAAACCTAGAATTACAGTCAATCCCAATGAATCGAGATTAAGAGTATAAGGATTTACTATCTTTGATTCTGCTGATGCATGGTGCTCAGCATAACAAACTCCAGATCCTAAATCTGTCAACTTGCACTTCTCAGTTCCAACCTGAGTCAGACAATTTTCTTGTTCACCACCGTTGGCTAAACACTGTTTAAAGGCAGTCTGATCACTGGCCTTTACACTGTCAACAATGGAAAAATCACGAAGATCAACCTGAAGAAAGTGAAGATGATGAGATATATATCCTTGAGAATTACTCTCTGACATAAAACACATCCTACATTTATTTGTAATTAAGAACTAATTTAATGACTTAGCTCGATAACAACGTAAAAAAATACGACTATTTACTTTTTTTGTCAAAAGCAAAAATTCATATTTTGTATGGAGTTACTAGCGTAAATTATCATTTAGCCCTCTCTTAAAATAAATGATAAATCTCAAAATAACCATATAACTGAAAGTTAAAATTATCATTTTGTTATTTAAATCAAATATTTTAAAACTAAGGGTCAGTAGGAGTATTAGAACTGCAAACTTTAGAAGAAAGGCATATATAAGCTCATAGAGTACATAGCCGGGGGAAATGAGTTTATTGGAGGAATTTCTGTTTGCAAGAAAAACGTAGATGAATATTATTATAGAGAAAATTGCAAAACCATCTAATACAGAAGCGATATTAATTAGATAATTTTTATCGAAAAAATATGAGTAAACTGTACAAAATAATGCACACAGCAAAAAGTTTAATAAATAAATTTTTATACTTTTTTTATCTATGTGCATTGTAAAAACCTAACCACAAAATTACAGAAGTTGTATTATTTTCACTTTTCTTCTGAATTTTCTGCCATTAGTTCTTCAAGATTAACATCTTCAGCAGAAGCTTCCTGAGCGATCTCTTCTGGTGCAGTTTCTGGAGCAGAAATTTCTTCAGAAACAATATCTTCCACAACTACATCGTCAGTTGAAATCTCTTCAGAAGCTATCTCTTCAGGATTAACTTCATCAGCAGCAATCTCCTCAGATACAGCCTCTTCAGGTGCGACTTCATCTGCTGAAACCTCTTCGGATACTGCCTCTTCAGGTGCTACTTCATCTGCAGAAATCTCTTCAGATACAGTCTCTTCAGGAGCTACTTCATCTGCTGCAACCTCTTCAGAAACTGCTTCTTCATGAGCAACTTCATCTGCTGCAACCTCTTCGGATACTGCTTCTTCAGGTGCTACTTCATCTGCAGCGATCTCTTCAGATACAGCCTCTTCAGGAGCAACTTCATCTGCTGCAACCTCTTCTGATACTGCTTCTTCAGGTGCTACTTCATCTGCTGCGATTTCTTCGGATACTGATTCTTCATGGACAGCCTCATCTGCAGAAGCTTCTTCAGCTACAGCGTCCTCAGAAACAGATTCATCTGAAGTTACCTCTTCTGCAGCAGTCTCCTCTGCAGGAATATCATTTGTTGAGATATCTTCTGCTACAGCATCTTCAGATGCACTCTCATCTTCAACATTCTCTTCAAGAGAAGGAGTTACATTCAGATCTTTAACATCAGCTTCAATCTCTAATTTATTTAAAAGAGACTCTAGCTGTTCGATTGAAGAATAAGCCAGGGTTAATTTACCCTTAGAATCACTGGTTGCTTTAAATTTAGCTTTAATACCGGATAGATTCAGACGAATCTTCTTTTCCCATTCGCCAAATTTTTCACTGGTGAAAACAACCTTCTTGTTCTTAGTTTCCTCAAAGCCGTTAACCTTGATGTTTTTAACAAGCTCTTCGGTCTGTCTTACATTTAAGGATTTCTTTATAACGTAAAGTGCAGCCTTTAACTGTAAATCAGGATCCTCAATGGATAAAAGAACCTTTGCATGGCCAAGATCGATCTGATTGGCCACAACCATCTTCTTAACATCTTCCTGAAGATTATTAAGTCTAATAATATTGGTTACGGTACTTCTTGATTTTCCAAGAGTTTTTGCAAGTTCTTCCTGACTTAACTGGCACTCTTCCAGCATCTGCTTGAAGGCTTCTGCCATTTCCAGTGGATTTAAATCCTCTCTCTGGATGTTTTCGATCAAGGCTAGAGCATAACCGTTAGAATCAAGATCATCTCTTATCAGACAAGGAATTTCTGTAAGTGAAGCCAACTGGCAAGCTCTGAATCTTCTTTCACCACAGATAATTTCATAAACATCATCAGCTTTCTTAACAATTAGAGGCTCAAGCAGACCATGTTCTGTAATAGAATCAGCCAGCTCCTTTATAGAATCCTCATCAAAATTCTTTCTAGGCTGATATTTAGACGCTTTTAATTTATCGATTGAAATATTAACAACTGAGTTTTTAGAAACAGCTTCTGGTACTTCAGCAGGAGCAGGCTCCTGAACCTTTTCCTCAACCTCTACCTTCTGTCTTTCCTTTTTTATTTTTTGGGATTCACCTAATAGTGAACCTAGTCCACGTCCTAAGCCTGCCATATGAGTTCCCTTTTATTGTTATTTTGTTTTTTCTATTACTTCTGCAGCCAATGCTAAATAAGCTTTAGAACCAACTGAAGACTTGTCGTAATACATTGCAGGTTTACCATAGCTTGGAGCCTCTGCAAGTCTTACATTTCTAGGAATAATGGTTTCATAAACCAGATCGCCGAAATTCTTTTTTAACTCATCAGATACGTCTGTAGATAATCTGTTTCTGTTGTCAAACATGGTTCGAAGAATGCCTTCGATCTTCAGTTTTGGATTTACAGCTGTAGCCAGCTGATCAACAGTCTCAATCAACAGAGTCAAACCTTCTAGTGCAAAGTACTCACACTGAAGAGGAACAAGAATAGAGTCAGATGCACATAAAGCATTAACTGTAAGAATATTTAAAGATGGAGGACAGTCGATAAGAACCAGATCATAGGCAGACTTGATTGGATCAAGAGCCTTTTTAAGAAAGTTCTCTCTTCCGAACTTATCCAGCAGATTTACTTCTGCTGCAGTTAAATCCTCGTTTGCAGGGATAAGATGAAAATCGCCTTCAGTTTCAGTAACTATCGCTTCTTTAACATCTAAACCATCAATAAGAACGTTGGTTATAGACTTTTCCAGTCCGAACTTGGAAACTCCGGATGCCATGGTGGCATTACCCTGAGGATCGCAATCTATAACTAGGACTTTTTTTTGCATTGCTGCCAAAGATGCAGCTAAGTTCACGCATGTGGTGGTTTTTCCTACACCACCTTTCTGATTAGCAATAGCAATAACTTTAGTCAATTTATAGTCCTTATGCTTAATGTAGCTTCAATATAACGGCCTTTCTATTGGCATCCAATGAAGGTACTCTCAAATCAATTATACTTTCTATTTGAGCATTTTTAGGAAGATCATTCAATTCATTATCTTCCAAATTTGCTTTCATACAGATAAAAACACCTGACTCTGCTATTAAGCTCTCACACCATTCAACGATTTTACATAACGGTGCAAATGCTCTGCTTAATATGCATTCAAATTTTTCTTCTGGAACAATGTTCTCACAGCGGTCATTGATTATAGTTACGTTCTTAAGACCGAGGGTAGTCATTGCAGTTCTTACAAAAGACAGCTTCTTGGCTATAGAGTCAATCAGTGTAAATTTTTTATCAGGGTTTAGTATAGCAAGTACTAAGCCCGGAAACCCTGCACCTGTTCCCACATCTGCAATATTGTTTTTATCTTTGATTAAAGGTGAAATAACAGCACTGTCCAAAATATGCAGAACAACTATCTTGTCAGGTTCTCTAATAGCAGTCAGATTCAGAGCGTTATTCCATTTGCACAGCAGAACAACCAGAGATGCTAATTTTTCCAGCTGCTCCTCAGTATATTCAATGTCTGTTTTAGACATCAGACTTCTGATCTGTCCAAGGATTTCGGCCTGATTAACTGTACTATCTTTTCTTCCCATAGAATAACCTTTAGTTTTTACCTAATAAATCCATCTTCTTTAAGTGAACTAATAGGATTGAAATAGCTGCAGGAGTTACACCTGAAATTCTTGATGCCATACCAATGGTTTCAGGCTTATATTCATTAAGCTTCTGAGCAACCTCATTGGATAGGGCTTTAATATTTCTGTAATCAAAATCCAGTGGCAGCAGAGTATGCTCATTGGTTTTCTTCTTCTTGATATCATCAAGTTCTCTCTGCAGATATCCCTGGTATTTTACCTGAATCTCAACCTGTTCCACAGACTGCTCTGTAGTTGCAATTGGTTCAAGACCGGTTGTCTTGATTAAAGCATCAAACTTAACCTCAGGTCTTCTCAGAATTTCTTCAAGACTCTGTTCCTGTGACATAGGATTGTTCAGAATCTTGTTAATGTTCTGCCCCATCTCTGATGATGGTTTTACAGAGATTTCTCTTAATCTTGCCTTTTCTTTTTCGATCTGATTCTGCTTCTCTTCAAATCTTCTCCATCTCTCATCAGAGATAATACCTAATTCTCTGGCCTTTGGAGTTAATCTCAGATCAGCGTTATCCTCACGCAGAATCAGTCTGTACTCAGCACGAGAGGTAAACATTCTGTATGGCTCTTTGGTACCTAATGTACATAGATCATCCATCAGCACACCTACATAAGCCTCATCTCTTCGAGGGAACCATGCAGGCTGTCCCTTTACATACAGACCGGCATTGATACCAGCTAATAAGCCCTGAGCTGCTGCCTCTTCATAACCGGTAGTACCGTTAACCTGGCCTGCAAGGAATAAACCAGGCACTTTCTTTGACTGCATTGAAACAGATAACTCTCTTGGATCATAGAAATCATATTCAATTGCATAACCTGGTCTAGCAATAATTGCATTCTCAAGACCTTCAATAGATCTGATGAAGTTCTCCTGAACATCAAATGGAAGAGATGTTGAAATACCATTTGGATAAACCAGAGGTGAAGTCAGACCTTCAGGTTCAATAAACACCTGATGAGAATCTCTGTCTGGATATCTTACGATCTTATCTTCAATTGAAGGGCAGTAACGAGGTCCGATTGAATGAATTACACCAGAATAAAGAGGACTTCTGTCTAAACCGCCTCTGATGATTTCATGTGTTTTCTCATTAGTCTTGGTGATATAGCATGGTACCTGAGTTGGATGAAGTTTCTCCTCATTCATAAAAGAGAAAGCTGGCTGTGGATACTCAGGATCCTGTTTTGTCATCTTTGAGTAATCAATTGAGCTTGCAACAATACGTGCAGGAGTACCGGTCTTAAGTCTTCCAACCTTTAGACCTAAATCCTTTAAGTTCTCAGCAAGACCGATTGAAGCTGGATCACCTGCTCTACCACCGGTGTAATGATTTAAACCGATATGAATTAAACCGTTTAAGAAAGTACCGGCACAGATAACCACTGCTTTACAGTAGAATTCTATTCCTGCTGCAGTCTTTACACCACTGATAGTCTGATCTTTATAGATAATTTCAGTAGCAGGCTGCTGGAATATGGTTAGATTGTCATAATTCCATAAGGTCTTTCTCATCACTTCCTTATATAGGTGACGATCAGTCTGAGCTCTTGTTGCTCTAACTGCTGGACCTTTAGATGAATTTAAGGTTCTGAACTGAATACCAGCCTGATCAATAGCTGTAGGGCATACACCACCCATAGCATCTATTTCTTTAATAAGATGTCCTTTACCGATTCCACCAAAAGCAGGATTACATGACATCTCACCGACTGTTTCAAGATTGTGAGTTAAAAGTAAGGTCTTACAGTTCATTCTGGCACTTGCTGCAGCAGCTTCAATACCAGCATGTCCGGCACCAATTACTATGACGTCAAAATTTCTAAAACTATTCATCATCAAAACCTATAGGATCCGATCTTATTTTGAAGATCTTTTTTTAGTTATTTTTCTACAGAAAACAAGCGTCGATAATAGTAATAAGATCTTATTAATTTATTTATATATATATATTATTTTATTTATTATTTAGCTTTGATTTTCTGTGGATTGTAAGAATTTTTATTTAAATTCAAATAATTATTTATAAAAAACTTTGTCTAAAAAGCTGTGGTTTTTCGTTGGTTTATTGTGGAAAAAGCTGTAGTTATTAACAGCCTAAAAATTATACAGATTTATCAACTTATTTTTCAAAAGATTTTCAAATAGTTTTCAAAACGTTTTCCACAATTTTTTAACAGGTGATATTTTACAAAATAAGTTAGAAAAATTGAGATTTTAATCTATATTTTTTTTGCTAATTTATGCTTAAAGCCTGTGATTTCTATTAAGATTTTTCTTAACTTATTATTAATAATCAGTTTTCTTTGTATTTACTCTGGTATCTTTTTACTGTCTTTAATCTATATCTGAGTCTATTGAGAGCATTAAAAGTATTACTGTGACATGGTATTTCAGCCAATTCCTGTTAAAAATACACAGTTCTATTTAAGAATAGTGATCGATCTGATGGCTTTATATAGGTATAAACAGTGTTGTTCTTACTCTGCTCGTTATCTTTATAGTCATTTAAGACGGTGGATGTTACTGATATCCAACTTAATATCATAATGAGTGAATTGTTCAGATTTCAGAATAGGTGTTAATTGGATTTAATTAGAGAAAATCAAAAGACTATAAAGTAAAGGTCTTGAAGTAACTGACTAAATAATAAACTCAGTTCAGAAATTGAGAGTTGGATTTAATTCTGCTATAGCTGAGTTTTCTTTATATGTGCTGTGATAATGGTATAACTGTATGCATTTACTGTTATTACGGTTTCTTCTTTGCTGCAGTACCAGTTCTTTCCTTGTCTTAAGATAGTACAGTCTTCTGATGAGAGCTGTTTTCTGCAGAAGTCTACAACATCGATGTCTCCCAACTTAAGATTTCTCTTAATTCTTTGTACTCCCAATTCAGTTGTATGAAGTTTTGAAAGATTGTAAAGAAGTTCTCTGCTGTTATCCATTTCAAAATTGCCTTTTATTTTTTTTCTTGCACTAATTATTTTTTAAATTAATGACTGTTCAAAAGAAAGAACACGCAATAATTAAAATAACTTTATATTAATTAACTATATATATGTTATTTTTATTTTTTTTATAACGGAAAAATATGTGGGAAGTAACTATTTTTATTTAAAATCAAGTAGTTATTTAAGAAAAAGTTTGTGTATAAGATGAGGGGAATCGTGGGAAAGTATGTGGGAAAGTGCGTTTTTTCCGACAGGCTACTTTTTATATGTATTTATCAACTGTTTTTTCAGAAGTTTTTCAGCAAATTTTCAAATAGTTTTCCACAGACTTTTTAACAGGTTGTTAAATATACTTTACACGGATGTTGCCTTTTTTTATGAATTTTTGTGTTTTAAAAATAGTGATTTTGATAATAAAATATAGATAAGAAAATTTTTGGGGTAATTATTTTTAGATTAGTTGTAAAAATATAAATCTCACTTACCTTGTAAAAAAATGGCAAGTGAGATTTTTTCTAAGCTAAATCTAGAACAGCTGTCCTGGAAGCTTCATTTTTGTTTTTGTAGGAAATGATCTGTCAAATTCATCTACATCAGCATCATCAACATAATAGCCTTTTGGAGTCTGGTATACGCCCGTAATGCCATTAAGGTACCCAGGTATCAGCTCTTTACATAAAAAGAATGATGAGTCTGCATCTTCAGGAAGGTCGTGGTATCTGATTGAAAACTTGCTGGCATAATTAAAGCCGCACTTTCCATAGAATCCGATATCTCCTTCAATAAGAACAGCACCATATCCCAGTTCAGAGGCTTTCTTCAGAGAATAATTAAGAAGCTTAAGCCCATATCTTTGGCGCCTAAAATCAGGTGCAATACAGATTGGTCCCATAGTAACTACAGGTATATCCCGGCCATCGTCAGCATTAATTAAAGTTCGCATGAACATATTCTGGCCTATGAGAATTCCGTTCTGCTCCATGACTAAATCAAGTTCCTTCACAAAGGCAGGATCGTCTCTTAGAACATGAATGACGTAGTGCTCACTGCATCCTGGTCTGTATACATTCCAGAAAGCTTCCCTGATGAGATTTTCAACCTTTCTGTAGTCTTCTTTGGTCTCTAAACGAATCTGACAGTAGTTATTTATATTCATTGTTTAAACTCCCGAAAATTGTTAACTGCAATTGCTTTTCAGCGGGAGGTTACCGATCGTACGCAAACCTCCCGGTTAGCCTACAATCTCCAGTGAATTAAATGTAAACAAAAATACGCTCCAACATTAGAATTGTTTTGTCTGCTAATTCTACATCCAAAAGATGCTGGATAATAGATTATCTTTTTTTCTTTAAGGATTGAGATGTGGAGATGAGATAGGAAAATTAAAAAAGCCCATCTTATTAGATGAGCTTTTTGGAAGGTTATGTTTAACCCATTCTTTGAAGATCTAGTTACATTCCAAAAATAAATTTTAGGAAGTCCTGAAAAAATAAGGGACTTCCTTTATTTTTTGTGTTATTATAGTTACATATTATTATGTAACTATATAGGTGCAATTATGGCTGTGGTTGATGCTCCTGAACTTCCTCCTCTACTGTTCAACAGAAATGGTAAATACACTTACGTCTGCTCTTATGAGAATGCCTGGGACTCTGAACGACATATGTC